>NZ_JBIMRD010000001.1:1778815-2215750 GCF_044069275.1 Aeromicrobium sp. JJY06 | reverse complement strand
GGTGGGGGGGGGACACGGGGTGGTTCCCCCCCCACCTCACGCGAGCATCACTTGGTGATGTTCTGGTATTCCGGCTTGTTCTGCCAGTTGAACTCCACGTTCTCGACACCCTTGGCCGCGACAGCCGCGACGTTGGTGTTCCAGAGCGGGATGGCCGGCAGATCCTTGAAAAGGATCTCCTGGGCCTGCGCCAGCAGCTTGGCCATCTCGTCGCCCTCGGCGCTCAGCGCGTCGGACAGGAGCTTGTCGAACTCCTTGTTGGAGTAGTCGCCGTCGTTCGAGCCGGCGCCCGTGCCGAAGACCGGGCCGAGGTAGTTGTAGACCGACGGGTAGTCGGGCTGCCAGCCGGTACGGAAGGCGGTGCCGATCGTGCGATCGGTGACCTTGGTGCGCAGCTCGGCGAACGTCGCGTAGGCCTTGGGCTCCGCGTCGATCTCCAGGTTGTTCTTGAGCTGGTTGGTGAGGGCCTCGACCCACTCCTTGTTGCCCGGGCCGTCACCGTTGTACGCGACGACGAACTTGCCCTCGAACGGGGCGATGGCGTCGGCCTCGGCCCAGAGCTTCTTGGCCTCGTCGGCGTCGAACTCCAGGACCTCGGAGCCGGGGATGTCGGCGGTGAACTCGGGCATCAGCTCGGAGCTGAAGTCCTTCGAGGGCGAACGGGTGCCGTCGAAGATCTTGTCGGTGATCTCCTTGCGGTCGATCGCGCGGCTGATGGCCTGGCGACGCAGGTTGCCCTCCTCACCGGAGAAGTGATCGAGCGACTCGGGGATCGTGACCGTGCCGTTGACCGAGCCGGCCGCCTCGAACGCCTGGACCGAGTCGTCGGTCTTGAAGGTCGTCAGGGCGCTCGGCGGAGCCTGGTCGAGGACGTCGAGGTTGCCCGCCTGGACGTCGGAGTAGGCCGAGTCCGGGTTCGTGTAGAACTTGAAGGTCACGCCGCCGTTCTTGGCCTCGCGGTTGCCCTTGTACTCCTCGTTCGGCGTCATGACGGCCTCGACGTTGTTCTCCCACTTGTCGAGCTTGTAGGGGCCGTTGCCGATGGGGGCCTTGCCGAAGGCGTCCATGTCCTCGAACGCGGCCTCGGGCAGCGGGTAGTACGCCGAGTAGCCCAGACGCAGCGGGAAGAGCGCCTCGGGGTTCTTGAGCGTGACCTCGAAGGTCTTCTCGTCGACGACCTTCAGGCCGCTCATCTCGGTGCCCTTGTCGAGGATGACGCCCTCGTCGTCGGTGCCCTCGATCGGGTAGTAGAAGTAGCTCTGCAGCTGGGCGTTCTCGGCGGCAGCGCCGAAGTTCCACGCCTTCACGAAGGACTCGGCGGTGACCGGGGTGCCGTCGGTGAAGCTCCAGTCCTTGAGCTTGATCGTCCAGACCTTGTTGTCGTCGGACTCGATCGACTCGGCGATCTCGAGCTCCTGCGAGCCGTCAGCCTTGTACGAGACGAGACCCGCGTAGATCAGGTCGATGATGTTGCCGCCGCCGACCTCGTTCGTGTTGGTCGTGATCAGCGGGTTCTGGGGCTCGGTGCCGTAGGCGGTGATGACCGCATCGGTCGACTCCGAACCGCCGTTGTCGTCATCGCCGCCGCTCGAGCAGGCCGCCAGGGTCAGGCTGGCGACTGCGGCGAGGGCGACACCTGCGAGGGCTGAACGCCGAGTTCGCATGTATTTCCTCCTGTGAAGGCGTACGTCGGTGAACGTGCATGTGTACGCGTGCTTCATAGGTATCACCTTGGGGGTGCCCCAGCCCACTCCCGACGGCGTACTTCATCGAACTGCAACCAAACGAAAGAACCACTCCCATTGGCACGATCGGGCCATGCCCGAGCACGACGACGGCCCCGCTCCCGAAAGGGAGCGGGGCCGTCGGGCGAGGGCCGATCAGCCCTTGCGCTTGGTGATCTCCTCGGTCGCCTGCGGCAGGACCGACTTGAGGTCGCCCACGACGCCGAAGTCGACGAGCTCGAAGATCGGCGCCTCCTCGTCCTTGTTGACCGCGACGATCGTCTTGGACGTCTGCATGCCGGCGCGGTGCTGGATCGCACCGGAGATGCCGTTGGCGACGTACAGCTGCGGCGACACGGTCTTGCCGGTCTGGCCGACCTGGAACGTGTGCGGCTTCCAGCCCGAGTCCACGGCGGCGCGCGAGGCGCCGACGGCGGCACCGAGGGCGTCGGCCAGGGCCTCGACCTCGGAGAAGTCGCCACCGGTGCCACGGCCACCGGAGACCACGATGGCGGCCTCGGTCAGCTCGGGACGACCGGTGGAGACACGCGCCTCGGAGGACACGATCTTGACCTGCTTGGCCGACTCGGGGACGTCGAAGGACACGGCCTCGACGGTCCCGGCGCCGGCAGCGGCCTCCGGAGCAGCCGAGTTCGGCTTGACGGCGATGACCGGGGCGCCCTTGGTGACCTGCGCGGCAACGGTGAAGTTGCCGGCGAAGGCCGCCTGGGTGGTGGTGATCGAGCCGCCGTCGACGGCGACGTCGATGGCGTCGGTGATCAGGCCGGCCTCGGACTTGAGCGCGACGCGAGCCGCGATCTCCTTGCCCTCCGAGGTCGACGGGACCAGGACGGCCGCGGGCGACTTCTCGGCGACCAGGGCGGCGAGCGCCTCGGCCTTGGGGGCCACGAGGTACTCGGCGAAGGCGCTGTCGGCGTACGTGTAGATCTTCTCCGCGCCGTACTCGGCCAGGACCGAGGTGTCCGCACTCTGCCCATCAGCGTCGGCGAAGACGACGGCCGAGGCCTCGCCGATGCGGCGGGCGATCGTCAGGAGCTCCAGCGAGGGCTTCGTGACCTTGCCCTGCGGGGCGTCGATCAGAACGAGAACTTCACTCATTGATTCAGGCTCCTACTCACACGAACTTCTTGGACGCGAGGAACTCGACGAGCTTGGTGCCGCCGTCTCCCTCGTCGGTGACGATCTCGCCGGCGGTGCGCGGCGGGCGGGGGGTCGTGGACTCGACCTTGGTCCAGGCGTTGTCGAGGCCGACCTCGGCCGCGTCGACACCCAGGTCGGCGAGCGTCCACTCCTCGACCGGCTTCTTCTTCGCGGCCATGATGCCCTTGAAGGACGGGTAGCGGGCCTCGCCCGTCTGGTCGGTGACCGAGACGACGAGCTTGCCGGTGGCCTCGATCTCCTGCGTGGCAGCATCGCCGTCGCGACGGATCTTGACCGTCTCGCCGTCGACCGAGATCTCCGAGGCGAACGTGATGGCCGGCAGGCCCAGGCGCTCGGCGACCAGCGTGGGCACGACGCCCATGCCGGCGTCGGTGGAGCCCATGCCGAAGAACACCAGGTCGTAGTCGAGCTTCTCGATGGCCTTGGCCAGCACGAGCGACGTCGCGAAGGCGTCGGAGCCCGCGATGGCGTCGTCCTCGACGTGCACGCCGGCGTCGGCGCCCATCTGCAGGGCCTTGCGGACCGCGTCGGAGGCGTCGGCGGGACCGACCGTCAGCACGGTCACCTCGCCGTCGCCGGCCTCGACGACCTGCAGCGCCTGCTCGACCGCGTACTCGTCGAGCTCGGACAGAAGTCCGTCGACGTTCTCACGATCGACAGTGTTATCCGCTTCGAACGTGCGGTCCGCCGTGGCGTCCGGCACGTACTTCACAGCGACAACGATCTTGGTCACGAGGACCCTCCTGTGAATTCGGGGCGCGAGCGACGGTTTGATCACTCGCGAGTTATCGGGTCCACCTTGCCACGCGAAGCCATTCGCGAGTGAGGCGACCCTTCCTGTGGACGATGTTACCGAAAGGTAACCAGCGCGCCCATCCCAGCGGGAGTGGCGTGGGTCACGTGCCGGTGAACGTCGCCTTGCCGGGACCGTTCTCGACGAACGACCGCATGCCGTTCGTCTGGTCCTCGGTGGCGAACAGGCCGCTGAAGCCGGCCCGCTCGATCTCCAGGCCGGTCTGCAGGTCGACCTCCAGACCCCGGTCGACCACGTCCTTCGCGGTGCGCAGCGCGATCGCCGGCCCCCCGACGAACTGCGACGCCCACGCGACGGCGCGCTCGTACACCTGCGCCGCGGGCAGGACCTCGTCGACCAGCCCCAGCGCGAGCGCCTCGTCGGCACCGACGAACCGGCCCGTGTAGATGAGGTCCTTGGCCTTCGACGGGCCGATCAGGCGCGCGAGGCGCTGGGTGCCGCCGGCGCCGGGGATGATGCCCAGCAGGATCTCGGGCTGGCCGAGCTTCGCGTCGTCGGCGCAGAAGCGCAGGTCGGTGGAGAGCGCGAGCTCGAGGCCGCCGCCGAGCGCGAAGCCCGTGATGGCCGAGACCGTGGGCTTGCCGATCGCGGCGATCGCCCGGGTGAAGTCCTGCAGGAGGTGTCCGTGACGGAACATCTCCTGGTAGCCCATGTCGGCCATCTCCTTGACGTCCGCGCCCGCGGCGAAGACGCGCTCGCCGCCCCACACCACGACCGCGGCGACGTCGTCGCGGCGGTCGGCCTCGCGCGCCGCCTCCAGCAGCTCGGTCTGGACCTGTGCGTCGAGTGCGTTCATCTTGGGCCGGTCGAGGCGGATCGTGCCGACGCCGTCGGTCACCTCGAGTCGGACGAATGCGGCCATGTCAGTGCCTCCTGTGTGGGTTGCGCCCGAGCATAGGACAGCGTCAGGACACCGACCCGACGGCCTGCAGCGCCTCCCCCGACAGCCGGTAGGTGCGCCAGTCCTCGAGGTCGACCGCGCCCAGGGATCGGTAGAACTCGATCGACGGGGTGTTCCAGTCCAGCACCTGCCACTGCAGCCGGCTGTAGCCCCGCTCCACGCACACCCGGGCGAGCTCGGTCAGCAGGGCCTTGCCCAGGCCGCTCCCCCGCTGCGCCGGGTCGACGTAGAGGTCCTCGAGGTGGATGCCGTGGACCCCGTCCCACGTGGAGAAGTTGAGGAACCAGATCGCGGTGCCGACGACCGCGCCGTCGGCCTCGGCGACGTGCGCGTAGAGCGCGGGCTGCGTGCCGAACAGGCACTCGTGCAGCATCTCGTCGGTCAGGACGCACTGCTCCGGCGCCCGCTCGTACGCGGCGAGGTCGTGGACGAGACGCACCATGGCGGGCACGTCGGCGGCGGTGGCGGGGCGGATCCGCGGATCGGTCATGGGCTCGATTCCATCACGGCGGCCGGTAGCCTCGGCCACGTGACCGAGCCCGCCGAGCCCACCGCCTCCCTGCGCGACGACGACCTCGTCCTCGAGCCCACCTCGGGCGCGGACGACCTCCACGGCTTCGCGGTGGTCTACGGCGGCGATCGCATCGGCACCGTGGCGCTGCAGCACGCGCACGGCAAGGCCGGCCGACGGCTCGGGTCGATGCGGTGGAACTTCTCCTCGGGGCCCGGTGCCATGGTCGCCAGCCGCGCACTGCGCATCGCGGTGGAGTACGCGTTCGACCAGCTGGGCTGGACCCGGATCGAGGCGCGGGTGCCGGCGGACGACCCGCTCGGCCTGCGCGCCGCGTCGATCGCCGGTCTGCGCCGCGAGGGCATCGCCCGCTCCCCCGGCGACGCCGAGGACCTCGTCCTGCTGGGCCGCATCGTCGACGACCCGCCGGCCTTCAGCCGCGAGGGCTTCGTCGCCATCCTCAACGCTGGGCTGCCCCGCAAGCGCGTCATCGGGCAGGGCGTCCTGCGCGACCGCGACGGCCGGGTGCTGCTGTGCGAGCTGACCTACAAGCGCGAGTGGGACCTGCCCGGCGGCGTGGTCGAGGTGGGCGAGAGCCCGGCCACCGGCCTGGTCCGCGAGCTCGAGGAGGAGCTCGGCATCACCGTCGAGGTCAACGGGCTCGTGACGATGAACTGGCTGCCGCCGTGGAGCCGCTGGGACGACGCGTGCCTGTTCGTGTTCGACCTCGGGGTCGTCGACGCCGAGCTGGTCGAGCAGATGGTTTTGCAGCGCACCGAGATCGCCGCCGTGCACTGGTGCGACCTCGACCTCGTGCGCGAGCGCGCCACGCTGGCCACGACCGAGCTGCTCGAGTCGCTGGCCGACTCCCCGCTCCCGGCCTACCGCGAGGCCCCGCGCCAGCCCGACCCGGTCCGCGACCAGGCCCGCTGACCTGCGACCCGGCGCCTCAGAAGAGGGCGGCGGCGAGCGAGCGGCGGGCCTGCGCGACGCGCGGGTCGGCCAGGCCCACCACGGTGAACAGGTCGAGCAGGTGCTGGCGCACGCGCTCCCGGTCGTCCTCCGAGGTCCGCTTCACCAGGTCGATGAGGCGCAGGAACGCATCCTCCACGTGGCCACCGGTGACGTCGAGGTCGGCCACGAGCAGCTGCGCGTCGATGTCGTCGGGCGCGTCGGCCGCGGCGCGACGGGCCTCCTGGAGGTCGGCGCCGTCCACCCGCGCGTACAGCTTGGTCGCGGCGAGGCGCTCGGCCACCTCGGCATCGGCCGGGGACTGCGCGAGCAGGGCCTCGTACTCGGCCACGGCGGCGGCGAAGTCACCGCGGGCGTAGGCCTCGTCGGCGGCGGCGAAGCGCGGGTCGTCCTCCGGCTCCTCCGGGGCCTCGACCTCGGCGCCGCCCGACGGCTGGGCCCGACCGTTGAGGCCGTTCTGCTGGGCGAGGCGCACGAGCTCGTCGAAGAACCGCTTGACCTCGTTGGCGTCGACCGTGCCCTGGAACAGCGGGACGGGACGGCCCTGGACGAGGCCGACCACGAACGGCACGGCCTGCACCTGCAGCGCCTGGGCGATGCCCGGGTTGGTGTCCGCGTCGACCTTGGCCAGCTGCAGCGCGCCCCCGTAGGCGGCGGTGGCCTGCGCGAGGACCTCGTTGAACTCCACGCTCTGCGGCGAGCGCGGGGACCACACCGACAGCACGACGAGGTGCTGCATCGAGGAGTCGACCACCTGCTGGAAGTCGGCCTCGGTGACGTCGATGACGTAGACGGCGCCCTCGGGCGCGGGCGCGCCACCGCCGGCGGCGGGGCGGGGCTGGGCCAGGGAGGACAGGTCGAACGCGCCGGGCTGCGAGAAGCTCATGGGGACAGTCTAGGAAGACGGCTCACAGGCCGCGGATCGGCTCGGTGCGCTCGTCCCCGTCGGGTCCGCCGTCGAGCCGCCGGTCGCGCGAGGCCGACATCAGCCGCTCGCGCCGTCGGTTCTCCTTGTTCACGGCGTTGTTGATCTCGCGGTCGACCGCAAGGATGTCCGGCACGAACTTGATCTCGCGCAGGCCCTGCTCCTGCGCCGCCGACTCGAACACGAAGTGCCCGTATCCGAACACCCGGCCGAGCAGCGGGCGCGTCATGGTCATGTCGAGGATGCGGTTGATGGGCATCGTGGCCACGCGCGCGGTCAGGACACCGCTGAGCCGGACGACCCGCCAGTTCGTGACGACGAAGACGTCGCGCCACTCGACGTACGCGCGCACGGCGGCCGCGCCGACGACGACGAGGGACAGCAGCCACAGCACCTGCGCCGGGCCGGAGTTCCAGTGGAAGAGCAGGACGAGCAGGCAGCCCGCGGACGCCAGCACCGAGGCGGGCAGCGGCCAGTACACGGCCACGTGCTTGGGCACGATCTGCAGGACGCGCTCGCCGCTGCGGGGATTGAGGCGCTTGTTGAGCGCGACGTGGTGCTCGGGGTCGGGGAACGGCTCGCGCAGGCGTCCCCAGAACCGCGCCGTCACCGGAGGGGGCGCGGTCTCGATCGCCGGACGCTCGGTCATGGCGCCGGCCTAGAAGAGCTCGGCGACGAACACTCCGACCTGCCCGAATGCGCTGATGGCAGCGTCGAAGGCCCCGCGAACGGCCGACGCGGCGTCCTCAGGCGTGCTGAACAGGTAGTAGAGCCCGAAGCCCACCACGAACAGGATCACTGCCTTCTTCACCACGCGCACAGTTCTACCGGACCTGCAACCCGAAATGCGGGACGCCGCGCAGGCGTGTGCGCTACGCGTCGAGATCGGCCAGGAGCGTGTCGGCGGCCGAGAACGGGTCGACATCGCCCGCGAACGCCCGCGCGGCGAGCGCGTCGAGATCCTCGCCGCCGTCGAGGACGAACCGTCGCCGGACCTGGTCGAGCGCGATCGCCTGGATCTCGCGGCGGAGCCGATCAGTGCGTCGCCGGGCCAGCTGGCCGGAGGTGCGCAGATGGGCCGCGTGCTCCTGCAGATGGTCGACGAGCTCGGGCACGCCCGTGCCCTCGGTGGCCACGGTGAGGTCGATCGGACGCTTCCAGCCGTCCTGGCGGTCGCTCATCGAGAGCATCGTGCGCAGCTCGCGCCGCGTGGTGGCGGCGCCGTCGCGGTCGGCCTTGTTGACGCAGAAGACGTCACCGATCTCGAGGATGCCCGCCTTCGCGGCCTGGATGCCGTCGCCCATGCCGGGCGCCAGCAGCACGACCGTGGTGTCGGCCAGACCCGCGACCTCGACCTCGGACTGCCCGACGCCGACCGTCTCGAGCAGGACCACGTCGCAGCCGGCGGCGTCGAGGACGCGGATCGCGTGGGGCGTGGCCCACGACAGGCCGCCGAGGTGGCCGCGGCTGGCCATCGAGCGGATGAAGACCTCGGGGTCGGTGGCGTGGTCGGTCATGCGGATGCGGTCGCCGAGCAGCGCTCCCCCGCTGAAGGGCGAGGTGGGGTCGACCGCGAGCACGCCGACGCGCAGGCCCCGGGCGCGCAGCTCGGTGACGAGGGCCGACGTGGTCGTCGACTTGCCCACGCCCGGCGATCCGGTGAGGCCGACGACGTGCGCGCCCCCCACGAGCGGGGCCAGCGCGGCGCTGACCTCACGCAGGTGGTCGGACTCGGTCTCGACGAGGGTGATCAGACGCGCCACCGACCTGGCCTCGCCGGCTTGCGCCCGCGTGACCAGGTCGGTGACGTCGACGTTCCTGGGACTCAACTCCGCAGATTCGGGTGAGGGCCGATCAGGCCTGCGGGACCCGGATGATCAGAGCGTCGCCCTGGCCACCGCCGCCACACAGCGCGGCCGCGCCGGTGCCGCCGCCACGACGCTGCAGCTCGAGGGCGAGGTGCAGGACGATGCGCGCACCGCTCATGCCGATCGGGTGGCCGAGCGCGATCGCGCCGCCGTTGACGTTGACCTTGTCCTGGCTGACGCCCAGCTTGTTGGCCGAGACGATGCCCACGGCGGCGAACGCCTCGTTGAGCTCGAACAGGTCGATGTCGGAGACGGCGATGCCCTCCTTCTGGGCGGCCTTCTCGATCGCGTTGGCCGGCTGCTCCTGCAGCGTGGAGTCGGGGCCCGACACGTTGCCGTGGGCGCCGATCTCGGCGAGCCAGGTGAGGCCGAGCTCCTCGGCCTTGGCCTTGCTCATGACGATCACGGCACAGGCGCCGTCGGAGATCTGGCTGGCGGTGCCGGCCGTGATCGTGCCCTCCTTGGAGAACGCGGGACGCAGGCGGCCGAGGGACTCGCCGGTGGTGTCGCCACGCACGCCCTCGTCGGCGCTGACGACGACCGGGTCGCCCTTGCGCTGCGGGATCTCGACGGGGACGATCTCGTCGTCGAAGACACCGTTCTTCTGGCCCTCGGCGGCGAGCTGGTGCGAGCGGGCGCCGAACGCGTCCTGCTCCTCACGGGTGAGGGTGTCGGTGGCGGCGTTGCGCTGCTCGGTGAGCGAGCCCATGGCCTGGTCGGTGAGCGCGTCCCACAGGCCGTCGTACTCCATGTGGTCGAGCATCGTGACCTTGCCGTACTTGTGGCCGTCGCGCGAGCCCGTGAGCAGGTGCGGGGCCTGGGTCATCGACTCCTGGCCGCCGGCGACGACGACGTCGTACTCGCCCGCACGGATGAGCTGGTCGGCCAGCGCGATCGCGTTGATGCCCGACAGGCACACCTTGTTGACGGTGATCGCGGGGACGTCGAGCGGGATGCCGCCCTTGAACGCGGCCTGGCGCGCGGGCACCTGGCCGGCTCCGGCTCCGAGGACCTGGCCCATGATCACGTAGTCGACCTGGTCGCCGGTGATGCCGGCCTTGTCCAGGGCGCCCTTGATCGCGATGCCGCCGAGATCGGAACCGGACAGCGACTTGAGGCCGCCCTGCAGTCGACCGATCGGGGTACGGGCCCCGGCGACGATGACGGAAGTGGTCATGAAACGTGCTCCTTCGGTGCGTGCGTTGGGGTCACTGTACCCATGGGACCGGACGGCCCGACCGGGCGTGGGCCACCTCACATGACGGGCGTGAGGTCGGGCTCCGGCCCGAAGCGGAACCGGCGTCCGCTGATCTCGCCGACGTCGATGACGACGAGGTGGTACTTGAGCGTGGGCACCCACGAGTGCAGGTCGGCCAGGTCGAGCTCCTCGGCCTCCTCCTGCGTCTCGATCCGGCGCGCCGTGCCCTTCAGCACGACGCTCGTGGCGCCGTCGGCCGAGACCTCGTCGACCTCGAAGGCGACGTGGCTGTCCAGCAGGACGCCCATGAGCTTGGTGCCCTCGGCCGTGCGGAAGGCGATCCGGCGGCCGACGAGTGCGTAGTTGACGGGGAAGATCTCCGGCTGGCCCAGGACCGTCAGCGCCAGCCGCCCGAAGGTGTGGTCGGCGACGAAGTCCCACGGCTCGTTCCCGGTCATCTCGGTGATCGCAGAGGTGTCCATGTCTCATTGTCACCCCGGAAGCGGTCCACGGGGAGGACCCGCCGCTCCCGTACTAGGCTGCCCGCCATGATCAGTGAATCGCTCGTTCCGGGCCACCTGCTCACCGCCATCGACCACGTCGGCATCGCCGTCCCCGACCTCGACGACGCCATCGAGTTCTACTCGCGCGTGTTCGGCCTCGAGTCGATCCACGAGGAGGTCAACGAGGAGCAGGGCGTGCGCGAGGCGATGCTCGCCGTCGGCGACTCCGGCTCGTGCATCCAGCTGCTCGCCCCCCTGAGCGAGGAGTCCACGATCGCCAAGTACCTGGACCGCAACGGACCGGGCGTGCAGCAGTTGGCGTACCGTGTGACCGACATCGACGCGGTCTCCAACACCCTGCGCGACCGCGGCGTGCGCCTCCTGTACGACACCCCCAAGCGGGGCACGTCCGACAGTCGCGTCAACTTCGTGCACCCGAAGGACGCCGGGGGCGTGCTCGTCGAGCTTGTCGAGCCTGCGGCCGCGCACTGATTCCGGCTCGCGGCCCAAGTTCCCCGCCAGTAACATCACCGCAGACCCCCTGCACCACCGACGCGAAGGACCCTCAGTGCAGCACATCCTCGACGCCATCATGTCCGGCGACCGCACCGCAGAGACGTACCAGAACCTCGAGCTCCCCGAGACCTACCGGGGCATCACCGTCCACAAGGACGAGCAGAACATGTTCGAGGGCGTGGCCACCCGGGACAAGGATCCCCGCAAGAGCCTGCACCTCGACGACGTCCCCCTGCCCGAGCTGGCTCCGGGCGAGGCCCTCGTCGCCGTGATGGCCAGCGCGATCAACTACAACACGGTGTGGACCTCGATCTTCGAGCCCGTCTCGACGTTCGGCTTCCTCGAGCGCTACGGCCGCCTCTCGGAGTACACGAAGCGCCACGACCTGCCGTACCACGTGGTCGGCTCCGACCTCGCCGGCGTCGTGCTGCGCACGGGCCCGGGCGTCAACGCCTGGAAGCCCGGCCAGGAGGTCGTCGCGCACTGCCTGTCGGTCGAGCTCGAGAGCCCCGACGGCCACGACGACACGATGATGGACCCGCAGCAGCGGATCTGGGGCTTCGAGACCAACTTCGGCGGCCTCGCCGAGCTGGCGATCGTCAAGTCCAACCAGCTGATGCCCAAGCCCGCCCACCTGTCGTGGGAGGAGGCCGCCTCGCCGGGCCTGGTGAACTCCACCGCCTACCGCCAGCTGGTCAGCAAGAACGGCGCCAACATGAAGCAGGGCGACGTCGTCCTGATCTGGGGCGCCTCGGGTGGCCTGGGCTCCTACGCCACGCAGATGGCCCTCAACGGCGGCGCCATCCCCGTGTGCGTCGTGTCCAGCCCCGACAAGGCCGAGATCGTGCGCTCCCTCGGCGCCGAGCACATCATCGACCGCTCGGCCGAGGGCTACAAGTTCTGGAAGGACGAGCACAACCAGGACCCGAAGGAGTGGCAGCGCTTCGGCAAGAAGATCCGCGAGCTCACCGGCGGAGAGGACCCGGACATCGTGTTCGAGCACCCGGGTCGCGAGACCTTCGGCGCCAGCGTCTACGTCACCCGCAAGGGCGGAACGATCATCACCTGCGCGTCGACCTCGGGCTACATGCACCAGTACGACAACCGCTACCTGTGGATGAACCTCAAGAACATCAAGAGCTCGCACTTCGCGAACTACCGCGAGGCCTTCGAGGCCAACCGCCTCATCGACAAGGGCCTCATCCACCCGACCGTGTCCAAGGTCTACAAGCTCGAGGACACCGGCCAGGCGGCGCTCGACGTCCATCACAACAAGCACCAGGGCAAGGTCGGCGTCCTGACGCTGGCGCCCGAGGAGGGCCTGGGCGTGACGGACGAGGCCAAGCGCGCCAAGTACATCGACGAGATCAACCGCTTCCGCGGCATCTGATCCCGATGAGGTCGCGAGTCCGTGGGCTGGATGCCGCCCGCGGACTCGCGCTCGTCGGCATGGTGGTCGCCCACCTCGACACCCGGATCGACTTCGATCCGGGTGTCGCTGCGTCCTGGCGCCATGTGGGCGACGGGCGCGCTGCCGTGCTGTTCGTCGTGGTGGCCGGGTTCGCGCTCGCGCTGACCACCGGCGGCACGCGTCCCCACGAGGGCGAGCGGATGGCCGACGACCGGCTGGCGATCTTCGTGCGCGCGGCCGTGCTGGCCGCGCTCGGCGCCGCCCTGACCGCCCTCGGCACGCCCGTGGCGGTCATCCTGGCCTCGTACGCCGTGTACTTCGTCGTGGCGCTGCCCTTCCTGCGGGCGCCGGTCCCCGTGCTGCTGGGCGCCGGCACCGTGCTCGTCGTGGGCGGGCCGGTCATCATCGCGTGGCTCGTCGAACGGGTGCCCGAGCTGGCGGAGAGTCCCGTGGGCGACCTCTTCGTCGCGATGCCCTACCCCGCGATCCAGTGGACCGGTTTCCTGCTCGTGGGCCTCGCGCTGGGGCGCCTGCAGCCCTCCGACACCACGCTGTATGCGATCGCCGCCGTCGGGCTCGGCGTGGGGATCATCCTGCACCAGCTCATGCTCGACGTCCTCCAGCGCCTGATGAGCGAGCCGGGTGCGCGCGACGGCCTGGTGCTGAACCTGCTGAGGTCCGACCACCGCTCGCAGAACCCGATCGAGGCCGCCTCGGTGCTGGCGATCAGCGTGGCCGTCCTGGCCCTGCTCATCGCGCTCACGCCCCAGCTGCATGGGCTGCTGTACCCGCTGGAGTCCGCCGGCAGGATGGCGCTGACGCTCTACGTCGGGCACATCGTGGCCTACTGGATCGCGATCGAGACCGATCCGGTGCTCGAGGCAGGATCGGGCGCCCTGGCGGGGTGGACGCTGGTCGTCGCGCTCGTGCTGGCGAGCCTGTGGTTCCTGCGGTTCTCCCGCGGTCCGCTCGAGTGGGCGCTGCACCGGATCGTGCAGGCCACCCTCGGGCCGCGGCACGGCGTCAGCGCGGCTGGTCCTTGAACACCGCGGTGGTGCGGTCGGCGTAGGCCGACGAGTCGGCGCGCTCCATCGGGCCGTCCCACTCCCCCGGCAGGGGCAGGTCGGCCTGTGGGTTGAGGCGAGCGACGATCTCGTCCAGCACGCGCTCGGTGTCCCCCACCCACAGGTGCTTGGCGCCGTCGACCGCGATCACCTCGGCCTGCGGCACCGCGGCGAAGCGCTCCCGCGCCTCGGCGGGCTGGAGGTAGTCGTCGAACTCGGGCACGAGCGCGATCAGCGGCCGGCCGTCGGCGGCCCAGGCCTCCAGGTGCTCGGGCGCGCTGAAGCGCAACGGCGGCGACAGCAGGATCGCCCCGGCGACGTCGGGCTCCAGCCCGTACATGAGGGTCAGGTCGGTGCCGAAGGACCAGCCCACGATCCACACGTTCGGCAGCTCGGAGAACTCGGCGTACTCGATCGCGGCGGCCACGTCGAACCGCTCCCCCTGCGCCCGGTCGAACTCGCCTTCGCTGCGGCCGCGCACGCTCTCGGTGCCGCGGGTGTTGAACCGCAGGACGGCGATGTCGGCGAGCGCGGGCAGGCGGTAGGAGGCCTTGCGGAAGACGTGGCTGTCCATCATGCCGCCGTGCGTGGGCAGCGGGTGCAGGCAGATCATCGTCGCGACCGGGTCGCGGTCCTGCGGCAGCGCCAGCTCGCCCACCAGGGTCAGTCCGTCGGCGGTCGTGAGCTCGATGTCCTCGCGCCGGGCGGGCAGCACCGACGATCCCGTGATCTTCACACGTCCATCCTGCCCGAGGAGGCACGACGCCTCGCGCCGGGCGCGATCAGGACTGGCGCTGCCAGCAGTGCTGGTGCCAATGCCGGCGCTCGTTGATGCCGTCGGTCTCCAGCAGGCTCGGGACGTCGGGCCACACGACGAAGTGCGGGGTCGCCGGCGGGATCAGCTGGTCGCAGCCGGGGCACCGGTAGGGGTACGACGAGGTGGTGCCGGTGATGAACCGCTGCCAGAAGTCGCCGGAGCGCCGACGGACCAGCTCCTCGGGCCGCGCGGGAGGCTCGCGCCGGGCGGCACGGGCGGCGGCTGCCTTGCGACGCGACATGGCCCCGATCGTACCGATCGGGGCCATGTGCGAGAGGCGTGCGGTGCGGCTCAGTAGGTGTGGAAGCCGGCCTTGGTCTTGCGGCCCAGGCGGCCCTCGGCGACGACCTTCTCCAGCGACGGGGCCGGCTGCCAGCCCTCGTGGCCGAACGTCTCGACGAGGGTCTGCTGGATCGCCAGCGAGACGTCGTTGCCGACCACGTCGAGCAGCTCGAACGGGCCCATCGGCAGCTTGGTCTCCTTCATCGCGGCGTCGATCTGCTCCATCGAGGCGGCGCCGGACTCCTGCAGACGGATCGCGTCGTTGAGGTAGGGGAACAGCAGCGCGTTGACGATGAAGCCGGCGCGGTCACCGCACGAGACCGGGTGCTTGGCGGTGGCCAGGCACAGGGCGCGCACGGTCTCGTCGACGTCGGGGTCGGTGACCTCGGTGGTGACGACCTCGACCAGCTTCATGACCGGGGCGGGGTTGAAGAAGTGCATGCCGATGACGTCGGCCGGACGGCTCGTGGCGTCGGCGCAGGCGCGGATCGACAGCGACGACGTGGTGGTCGCCAGGATCGCACCGGGCTTGCAGATGCGGTCGAGGTCGCGGAACAGCTCGAGCTTGATGTCGAGGTCCTCGGCGATGGCCTCGACGACGAGGTCGACGTCGGCCAGGGCCTCGCGCTCGGTGGCGCCGGTGAGGCGGGCGAGCACGGCGTCCTTGCCGGCCTCGTCGAGCTTGCCGCGCGCGACGGCGCGGTCGAGGTTCTTGGTGACGTACGCGACGACGCCGTCCAGCTTCTCCTGCGAGCGACCGACGTAGACGACGTCGTAGCCGGCCTGGGCGAAGACCTGGGCGATGCCCGACGCCATGGTGCCGGTGCCGACGACGCCGACCGTGGCGACGGGGCGCTTGACCTCGGGGACGGGGGTGCCGTCGGCGCCCTCGCCGGAGAAGGAGGAGCCGGAGTCGGCGATCTCGACCAGCGCGGGGGCCGGGCGGTGCAGCGGGTCGCCGGTCTGGGCGAACTGCTCGGCCAGGCCGTCGACGACCGTCTTCGCGCCGAGCGCGTCGATCAGCGCCAGCGGGCCGATCGGGTAGCCGCAGCCGAAGCGCATGCCCGCATCGATGTCGGCCGCGGTCGCGTAACCGTCGCCGTACATCGTGGCCGCGTGGTTGAGGTACGGGTAGAGCAGCGTGCGCGCGATGCGTCCGCCCTCGTCGTCGGCGGTGATGCGATCGACGATCTCTGCCATCAGAATCTCCTTCGAGGCTTGGCCCGCCGGTACTGCTTCCCGCCGAGCGTTCGTGAAAGGGTAGCGTGACAGCACCTCTGTCTCGATGGGAGTCCCATGTCCTCACGTCTCGCCGCCACCGCCCTCGCGACCGTCCTGCTGGCCGGTTTCGCCGGGTGCGCGAAGGACGAGCCCGCGACGCCGTCCGACCCGACCTCGCAGACGCCCAGCGCCACCGTCGCCACGGACGATCCCCGCGCCGCGCTCGTGGGCTCGTGGCGCGCCGACGAGGCGGACTGGACCGTGCACTTCGCGGCCGACGGCTCGTTCACCGAGGACTTCGAGGGCAACGTGGACTTCCGCCGCGGTGCGTACCGCGTCGAGGACGGCATCGTCTACCTCGACGGGGACGACGGCGAGACCACCGAGGGCGAGCTCTCCGGCGAGACCATCAACTTCAAGCTCGGGATGCTCGAGCGCCTGTGAGGATCGTCGTCGCCCGCTGCCAGGTCGACTACGCCGGCCGGCTGACCGCGCACCT
Organism: Aeromicrobium sp. JJY06; assembly: GCF_044069275.1. Lineage (NCBI taxonomy): Bacteria > Bacillati > Actinomycetota > Actinomycetes > Propionibacteriales > Nocardioidaceae > Aeromicrobium > Aeromicrobium sp. JJY06. Next base: position 2,199,342 of record NZ_JBIMRD010000001.1, on the reverse strand, counting down.
GCCGCTCGCGCTGCGGGTCATCATGGTGAAGTCCGACGGCTCCGTGCTCGTGCACGCCGACGGCGGGTCCTACAAGCCCCTCAACTGGATGAGCCCTCCGTGCACGCTGCGCGAGGGCGTCGCCGAGGACGGCGTCGTCGAGTGGACCGTCACGGCCAAGAAGACCGACGACACGCTCCGCATCCGGCTCGAGGAGGTCATCCACGACTCCGAGCACGAGCTGGGGGTCGACCCCGGCCTGCAGAAGGACGGCGTGGAGAAGCACCTACAGGAGCTGCTCGCGGAGCACACCTCGGCCCTCGAGGACGGCATGTCCCTCGTGCGGCGCGAGTACATGACCGCCATCGGCCCGGTCGACCTGCTGTGCCGCGACGCGGCCGGCGGCTCGGTCGCCGTGGAGATCAAGCGCCGGGGCGAGATCGACGGCGTCGAGCAGCTCACACGCTACCTCGAGCTGATGAACCGCGACCCGAAGCTGCGTCCCGTGCGCGGCATCTTCGCCGCCCAGGAGATCAAGCCCCAGGCGCGCACCCTCGCCAAGGACCGCGGCATCGACTGTGTCGTCGTCGACTACGACGACCTCCGCGGCCTCGACGACCCGAGCCTGCGCCTCTTCTGACCTCCGGTCAGCCAGATCTGTAGCGGTATCCACCCATTCCCGGCCGACCTGGCCGGAAAACGGTGGCTGCCGCTACACATCTCGCGCGGCGGAGCCGCGGGTCAGCGGGAGCAGACGCGCAGGTCGGCCCAGACGGCGCGGTGGTCGGCGCCGGAGATGTCCTCGGTGCCCGAGTCCTGCACGCTGAGGCCGCGCACGAGCACGTGGTCGATGTCGGCGAACGGCGGGTAGAGGCGGTCCATCGGCCACGTGGCGGTGGGCCACAGCCCCGCGGTGTCATACATGCCGCGCTTCGCGTCGCGGAAGGCGGCGTGCGCCGAGGACGCGTTGAAGTCGCCCGCCATCACGAGCGGGCGGCCGCGGTTGGCGCGCTGCCACTGCCCCAGCTCCAGCAGGCCGCCACGCCAGTCCTCGAGCCACTGGCTCACCGGCGGCATCGGGTGCACGGCGCGCACCAGCACGGCCGTGCCGTCGACGTCGACGGACATCGCCGGCTGCTGGAAGGTGGCGGCCTCGCCGGCCGGCACGTCGACGCGCGTGGCCGGGTACCGCGAGAGGATCACCGAGCCGTCGGTGTCGCGCGCCTCGGGCGTCTGGCCGCTGCGGTGCGTGAAGCGCTTGCCGTCCTCGGTGGCGGAGATCGCCGCGATCATCGGCTCGGTGACCTCGTTGAGGATCAGCACGTCGACGTCGTGGCTCTTCACGGCCGCCACGATCTCGTCGACGTCGGCCTCGGCGTAGTACGCGTTGAGTGTCATCACCGACAGCCGCGCCTGGCCCGCGTCGCAGTCCGGACGGTTGCTGACGTTGAGGATCGTCACGAGCGCCACCGCGATCACGACGGCGTTGGCGCCGCACGCGAGCCAGGCCCGCGCGAGCACGCTCAGGACGATGCCCGCGACGGCCAGCACGATCCAGAGCCGCCCGAGCGCCTGGACCGCGGGCAGCCACGACGGCTCCACACGGTCCAGCCACGGCGTCGCCGCCAGTGCCAGCAGCACCACGGCGACGAGCGTCAACAGCGCCCGGACGACCCTCACGGCGTCAGGCGCCCGCGATCGGCGGAGCGGTGGGGTCGGAGTCCTCGCCGGTCTCCTCGCGCGCGATCCAGTCCTCGATGCGCTCGTAGTCGTCCTTCGAGCGCGTGACCACCGCGAGCAGGTCGCTCATCTTGGCGACCTCCTCGACCTGCTCCTTGATGAACCACTGCATGAACTGGTCGGAGGCGAAGTCGTTGTCCTCGCGGGCGAGTCGCGTGAGCTCGTTGATCTGCGCGGTGACGCGCTTCTCCTGGTCGAGCGCGACCTGGACGGGCTCGACCACGTCGGCGAAGTCCATGCGCGGGGCGGGCAGGCCCGGGATGACGACCTGCTGGTCCTGGTCGAGCAGGTACTGCACCATCATCATGGCGTGGTCGCGCTCCTCGAGCGCCTGGGCGTAGAACAGGGCGGCCATCTGCGGCATCGTGAGCGCGTCGTAGTACGTCGCGATCCCCACGTACTGCTGGTGTGCGCTGAACTCGTGTCCGATCTGCTCCTGCAGGGCCTTCACGAACTGCTGGGACGCCATGTGCTCCTCCTTCGGCGAGGACAGCCTCACCTCGCGATGTACCGTGGATGTCGTGCCGAAGCCGCCGAAGAAGAAGTGCTGCGTGAGCAAGCCGCGCTGCAAGCGCTGCCCGATCCGCATGATGGCCGACGGCACGCTCCCCGACGGCTACACCGTCAAGAAGCGCAAGCTGGTCAAGGTCAAGAAGGACAAGAAGAAGGACAAGAAGTCCTCGAAGTCCTCCAAGACCAAGGCCAAGCCGCTGGCCGCCTGATCACTTCGACCGCTTCGATCACGGCGAGCCTATTGGTCGGCGCGCGCCGACGCCACGAAGGAGAGGCGAGCCTTCGCCCACCTGTCCCTCGAGCGGACCATTCCCGGAATCAGACGGGGAGGTCGTTGGCCTTGCGGATCTCGTCGACGACGCGGCCCATGATGTCGGTCATGCCGAAGTCCTTCGGCGTGAAGACGGCGGCGATGCCGGCGGCCTCGAGCTTGCGGCCGTCGGAGTCGGGGATGATGCCGCCGACGATGATCGGGACGTTCGTCAGGCCGGCGTCCGCCAGGCCCTTCTGCACGTCGGGCACCAGCTCCATGTGCGAGCCGGACAGGATCGACAGGCCCACCACGTGGACGTCCTCGGCCACCGCGGCCGCCACGATCTGCTCGGGCGTCAGACGGATGCCCTGGTAGATGACCTCGAAGCCGGCGTCACGGGCGCGCACGGCGACCTGCTCGGCGCCGTTGGAGTGCCCGTCGAGTCCCGGCTTGCCGACGAGGAAGCGCAGGCGGCCGCCCAGCTCCTCACCGGTCTGGCGGACCTTCTCGCGCACGGCGGTCAGCTCGGATCCTGCCTCGGCCACGCCACTCACCCCTGCCACGCCCGTGGGCGCCCGGTACTCGCCGAAGACCTCGCGCAGCGCCGCGGACCACTCGCCCACCGTGGCGCCCGCGCGCACGGCGTCGAGGGTGGCGGCCATGAGGTTCTGATCGGTCTTGGCCTGCTGCTGGACGACCTCGAGGGCCGCGTCGACGGCGGCCTGGTCGCGCTGGCTGCGCCACTGCTGCACGTCGGCGATCGCGTTGGCCTCGGCCTGCGGGTCGGCGACCATGATCGCGGTGTCGAGGTCGGCGGTCAGCGGCGACGGCTCGGTCTCGACGAAGCTGTTGAGTCCCACGACCTTCATCTCGCCGGACTCGATGCGCGCGCGACGCTCGGCGTGCGACGTGACCAGCTCCTGCTTCATGTAGCCCGAGACGACCGCGGCAACGGCGCCGCCCATCGCCTGGACACGGTCCATCTCGGCCTTCGCGCCCTCGACGAGCTCGTCGACCTTCGCCTCGATGACGTGCGAGCCGTCGAAGATGTCGCCGTACTCGAGCAGGTCGGACTCGTAGGCCAGCACCTGCTGGAGCCGCAGCGACCACTGCTGGTCCCACGGACGCGGCAGGCCGAGCGCCTCGTTCCAGGCGGGCAGCTGCACCGCGCGGGCGCGGGCGTTCTTGCTGAGCGTGACGCCCAGCATCTCCAGCACGATGCGCTGGACGTTGTTCTCGGGCTGCGCCTCGGTGAGGCCGAGCGAGTTGACCTGCACGCCGTAGCGGAAGCGACGCATCTTCGGGTCCTTGACGCCGTAGCGGTCGCGGGTGATCTCCTCCCACAGCCGGCCGAAGGCGCGCATCTTGCACATCTCCTCGACGAAGCGCACGCCGGCGTTCACGAAGAAGGAGATGCGGCCCACGACCTGCTCGAACTGGTCGTCGGGCACCTGGCCGGAGTCCTTGACCGCGTCGAGGACGGCGATGGCCGTGCTCATCGCGAAGGCGAGCTCCTGCACGGGCGTCGCGCCCGCCTCCTGCAGGTGGTAGCTGCAGATGTTGAGCGGGTTCCACTTCGGGATGTTCGCGACGGTGTACGCGATCATGTCGGTGGTCAGCCGCAGCGAGGCCTCGGGCGGGAACACGTAGGTGCCCCGGGAGAGGTACTCCTTGATGATGTCGTTCTGGGTCGTGCCGGCGAGGGCCGAGGGATCGACGCCCTGCTCCTCGGCGGCCACCTGGTACATCGCCAGCAGCCACATGGCCGTGGCGTTGATGGTCATCGAGGTGTTCATCTCCGACAGCGGGATGTCCTCGAAGAGGCGGCGCATGGCGCCCAGGTGCGGGATCGGTACGCCGACCTTGCCGACCTCACCACGCGACAGCACGTGGTCGGGGTCGTAGCCCGTCTGCGTCGGCAGGTCGAAGGCGACCGAGAGGCCGGTCTGACCCTTCGCCAGGTTGCGCCGGTAGAGGGCGTTGGACTCGGCTGCGGAGCTGTGGCCGGCGTAGGTTCGCATCACCCACGGGCGATCAGGCTGCACTGACATGCGGCAAGGGTACCGCTGCCCTGCGGCGCGCGACGGCGGGTCCACCCCGCCGTCACGCTCGGTTGCGATCAGGCGCCGGTGCGGTCGCCGCCGGGAACCCAGAGCACGTCGCCGCGCTCACGGTTCGCGTAGCGACCGAGGATGAACAGCAGGTCGCTGAGGCGGTTGAGGTACTTCGCGACGAGCGGGTTGACCGTGTCGCCGTGCTCCTCGATGGCGCGCCAGGCCGCGCGCTCGGCACGGCGGGTGACGGTGCGGGCCACGTGCAGCTGCGCGGCGGCCATCGTGCCGCCGGGGAGGATGAACGAGTCGAGCTTCGGCGTCGCCTCGTTGAAGCGGTCGCACCACTGCTCGAGGCGCTCCACGTAGTCGGGCTCCACGCGCAGCGGCGGGTACTCGGGCTCATCGACGATCGGGTTTCCGACGTCGGACCCGAGGTCGAACAGGTCGTTCTGGATGTGCGTCAGCACGGCGGTGACGTCGGCGTCCAGCTCGCCGGTGGCCAGTGCCACGCCGATCTGGCTGTTCGCCTCGTCGACGTCGGCATAGACGACCAAGCGCACGTCGTTCTTCGACGTGCGCGAGAAGTCGACGAGATTGGTGGTCCCGTCGTCTCCGGTCCTGGTGTAGATCCTCGTCAGGTGAACCATGCGTTCACCCTAGAGGTTGAGGTCAGAGGACCTCGCATCACATCCAGTCGATGCGGTTGATCTTGATGGGCGCCGAGGAGTCGTCCGCCTGGGCGGGCGAGGCGACGGTGCCCGCGGCGACGGCGAGGGCGAGGAGCGCTGCAGCGATGATCTTCTTCATGATCACAAGTGTGAAGGGTGGCGAGGTCACGAGCAACCGAAATGGCGGAGTTGCCTCGTATCGAAGATCACAGGACGTTGTTCACGCCACGTCCGGGCGGCGATGACTCCAGCCACGACAGCAACCCGGTCAGCGAGTTCGGGCTCAGCGCGAACTGCTCGATGCCGGCAGCGTTCTCGGTGCGCACGACGATGTGGCCGTCGTGCAGGGCGTACGCCTCGGCGCCCTCGGGGTCGCGGCGCCCCTCGATGAGGACGCCGCCGCGCTCGAACCGGTGGCGCGGGCGCGGGGAGAAGGAGAAGGTGCGATACCAGTCGATGGCGTCGTCACGATAGACCGCGACGCCGAGCACCCAGCCGGAGGCGGAGTGCTCGGCGCCACGATTCACGCTCAGCTCGAAGGTCACGCCCTGGCGGGCGATCCACCGACGACGTGCGATGAGCCCGACGAGGAAGAGCAGGCCCAGCACGACGATGATCGCGAGGGAGTCGACCAGCCACAACCACAGCGGCATCGATCAACCCCTCGCGATCACCATCAGGACGCCTTGCCGATGAGGCGGAGCTTCGCCTCGGCGCGGCGGACGGCCAGCTCGTCGTCGGACGAGCGAGCCTTCTCCAGGTCAGCGGTGGTGGCCGCCTCGTCGACCTCGTCGGCGAGGAACGTGTCCTCGGACAGGATCGACACGCGGTCGGCCGCCACGGAGATGAACCCCTCGCTGACGGCGGCGCGCAGGACCTCGCCGCCCTCCACGGGGTGGATCTCGACGACGCCGGGCACCAGCAGGGACAGCAGCGGCGCGTGGCCGGTGAGCACGCCGATGTCGCCCTCGGCGGTACGGGCGATGACCTCACGGGCCTCGCCCGACCACACGACGCGGTCGGCGGCGACGAGCTCGATCTGCAGTGTCATGTCAGCGGACCTCAGAGGTTCTTCTGGATCTCGGCCCACTTCTTGTCGACGTCGTCCAGACCGCCGCACATGAAGAACGCCTGCTCGGCCACGTGGTCGTACTCGCCGTCACAGATCTTGGTGAAGGCGTCGATCGTCTCGTCGAGCGGGACGGTCGAGCCCTCGATGCCGGTGAACTGCTTGGCCACGTAGGTGTTCTGCGAGAGGAAGCGCTGGATGCGACGAGCGCGCGAGACGATCGTCTTGTCCTCCTCGCTGAGCTCGTCGACACCGAGGATCGCGATGATGTCCTGGAGCTCCTGGTTGCGCTGCAGGATGCCCTTGACCCGGTTGGCCGTCGCGTAGTGGTCCGCCGCGATGTAGCGGGGGTCCAGGATGCGCGAGGTCGAGGTCAGCGGGTCCACGGCCGGGTAGATGCCCAGCGACGCGATCTCACGGCTCAGCTCGGTCGTGGCGTCCAGGTGGGCGAACGTCGTGGCCGGGGCCGGGTCGGTGTAGTCGTCGGCCGGCACGTAGATCGCCTGCATCGAGGTGATCGAGTGACCACGCGTCGAGGTGATCCGCTCCTGCAGCACGCCCATCTCGTCGGCCAGCGTGGGCTGGTAGCCCACGGCCGAGGGGACGCGACCCAGCAGGGTCGAGACCTCGGAGCCGGCCTGGGTGAACCGGAAGATGTTGTCGATGAACAGCAGCACGTCCTGGTTCTGGACGTCGCGGAAGTACTCGGCCATCGTCAGGGCCGACAGGGCGACGCGCAGACGCGCTCCCGGCGGCTCGTCCATCTGGCCGAAGACCAGCGCCACCTTGTCGAGGACGCCCGACTCCTCCATCTCGACGATGAGGTCGTTGCCCTCACGGGTGCGCTCGCCGACGCCGGCGAACACCGACACGCCGTCGTGGTCCTTGGCGACGCGGGCGATCATCTCCTGGATCAGCACGGTCTTGCCGACGCCGGCACCACCGAACAGGCCGATCTTGCCGCCCAGCACGTACGGCGTCAGCAGGTCGATGACCTTGATGCCGGTCTGGAACATCTCGGTCTTGGACTCGAGCTGGTCGAAGGCCGGAGCCTTGCGGTGGATGCCCCAGCGCTCGTTGACCTCCCAGGTCTCACCCTCGGCCAGGTTCATGACCTGTCCGGTGGTGTTGAAGACCTTGCCGAGGGTCTGGTCGCCGACGGGAACCGAGATCGGCTCGCGGGTGTCGGTGACGGGGGTGCCGCGGACGACGCCGTCGGTGGGACGCAGGCTGATCGCGCGGACCATGCCGTCGCCGATGTGCTGCGCGACCTCGAGGGTCAGCGTCTCCTTGGTGCCGGCGACCTCGGTGTCGACCAGCAGGGCGTTGTAGATCTCCGGCATCTGGTCGGCCGGGAACTCGATGTCGAGCACCGGGCCGATGACCCGGGCGACGCGGCCGGTCACGGCGGCCGAGTCGGTGGTGGTCTCTTCGACGGTTGCAGTCATGGTGTCTTCCTCAATCGGACTGGGAGGCCTCGGCGAGCGCGTTCGCGCCACCCACGATCTCGCTGATTTCTTGGGTGATGCCGGCCTGGCGAGCCTGGTTCGCCAGTCGGGTGTACTTCTCGATCAGGTCCTGCGCGTTGTCGGTCGCGGACTTCATGGCCTTCTGGCGCGCGGCGAGCTCGGAGGCCGCCGCCTGCAGCAGGCAGGAGTAGATGCGGCTGTAGAGGTACTTCGGCAGCACGGCCTCGAGCACCTCGGCGGCGCTCGGCTCGAACTCGTAGAGGGGCAGGACCTCGGAGTCCTCCGGGGCCTCCTCCCCCTCGACGATCTCGAGCGGGAACAGACGGATCGCCGTCGGCTCCTGCACCAGCATCGACTTGAAGCGCGTGTAGACCACGAAGAGCTCGTCGACGGCCTGGGCCGGGTCGATGGCCTCCTCGGCCGTCTCGTGCTCCGCGCCGCGAGCGATCAGCTCGTCGCCGATCGCGCGCGCGTCGTCGTACGTGGGCTTGTCCGAGAAGCCGGTCCACGACTTCTCGAACTCACGCTGGCGGAAGTTGAAGTACGACTCCGCCTTGCGGCCGGCCAGGAAGTACGTGACCTCCTTGCCCTCCGCGCGCAGGCGCTCGGCGAGCTGCTCGGTCTCCTTCAGCACGCTGGACGCGTAGGCGCCCGCCAGACCGCGGTCGCTGGCGACCACGAGGATGGCGGCCCGCTTCGCGTCCGGGTTCTCCGTCGTCAGCACGTGGTCGACGTTGGAGTACGTGGCCAGGGCCGACACCGCACGCGTGAGCTCTCGCGCGTACGGTGCGGCCGCGGCCGCGTGCTGCTGGGCCTTGATGATCCGCGACGCGGCGATCAACTCCATCGCACGCGTGATCTTCTTGGTCGACTGCGTCGACCTGATCTTCGCGCGGTACTCGCGGAGTGAGACAGCCATCGTCAGCCTCGCTTCTGTCGGACGATCTGCTCCTGCTCGACGTCCTCGTCGGCGAGTGCGTCGAACTCCTCGTGGCCGGCCTTGATCGATCCACCGTCGCTGGTCTCGAACTGGTCGAGGAAGGAGTCGTACGCGCCGTCGAGCGTCTGGGCGCTCGAATCCTCGAACTTGCCGCTCTCGCGGATCGCGTCGAGGACACCGGAGTGCGAGCGCTTGACGTAGTCGAGGAACTCGGCCTCGAAGCGGTGCACGTCGTTGACGGGCACGGCGTCGAGCTTGCCCGTGGTGGCGGCCCAGATCGAGACGACCTGCTGCTCCATCGGGAACGGGTTGTACTGCGCCTGCTTGAACAGCTCCATGAGGCGCTGTCCACGGGCGAGCTGGGCCTTCGACGCGGCATCGAGGTCGGACGCGAACATCGCGAACGCCTCCATGGCGCGGTACTGGGCCAGCTCGACCTTCAGCGAGCCGGTGACGGCCTTCATCGCCTTGGTCATCGCCGAGCCGCCCACGCGGGAGACCGAGATGCCGACGTCCACGGCGGGACGCTGGTTGGCGTTGAACAGGTCCGACTGCAGGAAGATCTGGCCGTCGGTGATCGAGATGACGTTGGTCGGGATGTACGCCGACACGTCGTTGGCCTTCGTCTCGATGATCGGCAGACCGGTCATCGAGCCCGCGCCCAGGTCGTCGCTGAGCTTGGCGCAACGCTCGAGCAGCCGCGAGTGCAGGTAGAAGACGTCGCCCGGGTAGGCCTCGCGGCCCGGCGGGCGGCGCAGCAGCAGCGACACGGCGCGGTACGCCTCGGCCTGCTTCGACAGGTCGTCGAAGATCACCAGGACGTGCTTGCCCTGGTACATCCAGTGCTGGCCGATGGCCGAGCCGGTGTACGGGGCGAGGTACTTGAAGCCGGCCGAGTCCGACGCGGGGGCTGCGACGATCGTGGTGTACTCCAGGGCGCCGGCAGCCTCGAGCGCGCCGCGCACGGAGGCGATGGTCGAGCCCTTCTGGCCGATGCCGACGTAGATGCAGCGGACCTGCTTGCTCGGATCGCCCGACTCCCAGAACTCCTTCTGGTTGATGATCGTGTCGATCGCGATGGCGGTCTTGCCGGTCTGACGGTCGCCGATGATCAGCTGGCGCTGGCCACGGCCGACCGGGGTCAGCGAGTCGATCGCCTTCAGGCCGGTCATCAGGGGCTCGTGGACGCTCTTGCGCTGCATGACGTTCGGCGCCTGGAGCTCGAGGGCACGACGTCCCTCGAGGTCAGCGATCTCGCCGAGGCCGTCGATGGGCGTGCCGAGCGGGTCGACGACGCGGCCGAGGTAGCCCTCGCCGACGGGGACCGAGAGGACCTCGCCGGTGCGCTTGACCTTCTGGCCTTCTTCGATGCCCTCGAAGTCACCGAGGATGACCACACCGATCTCGCGGACGTCGAGGTTCAACGCCAGACCGAGGGTGCCGTCCTCGAACTCGAGCAGTTCGTTGGCCATCGCCGAGGGAAGACCCTCCACCTGCGCGATGCCGTCGGCCGCGGACGCGACGACGCCGACTTCTTCGGCCTCGCCCTGCGTCGGGGTGTAATCCGACACGAACTTCTGCAACGCGTCGCGGATCTCCTCCGGACGAATCGAGAGTTCAGTCATGCTGTGTGCCTGCCTTCTTGTGCGAACGATGCGTTCTGGTCAGCCTGCGATGCGCCGGCGGGCGGCCTCGAGGCGGGTGGACATGGTGGCGTCGACGACCTCGTCGCCCACGGAGACGGCGATCCCGCCGATCACGGACGGATCGACCACGGTGTTGAGCTGGATCGCGCGGCCGTAGCGACGCGAGAGGGCGTCGGTGAGCCGCTGGCGCTCGGCGTCGTCGAGGTCGTAGGCCACGCGAGCGACGGCGACGAGCCGGTCCTCACGCGCTGCGACCTGACGGCTGAACGCCTCGAGGACCCGCTCGAAGGAGCCGGAGCGTCCGACCGCGGCCTGGCCCAGGAGGGACAGGGTCGACTCGGAGACCTTTCCACCGAAGACGTCCTGCAGCAGGGTGGTCTTCGCCGCGACCGGAACGGTCTTGTCGGAGACGACCTGACGCAGCTCGTCGGACTGGTGGATGACGCGACCGGCCTCGAACAGCTCGTTCTCGAGATCGTCGCCCCGGCCGGCCTCGTCGGCGGCCCGGGTGAACGCCGCGACTCCGGCGATCTCGAGGCCGTCGGTGAGGTCACGACCCGCGGCCCAGCGACCGCCGACCGCGGCCTGCAGGACCGCGAGGGCGTCCTGGCTGACCTTGCCGTCGAAGATGCCGGCGGCGAGCGTGCGCTTGCCGTCGGCCTCGATCGAGGGATCGGTCAGCACCCGACGCGCCGCGACGGCGGAGTCGAGGGCCTCGACGATGCCGAACAGCTCGGCGCCGACCTGGGCCGCCGACGCGCCCGGCACCGCGGAGACCGCGGCGAGGGTCGCGTCGAGCGACTTGGCAGACGATCCGCGCATCAGTTCGCCGACCCCTCGAGCTCGTCGATGAAGCGCTGCACCGTGCGACGCTGGGCATCGGTGTCGGCGAGGGACTCACCGACGATGCGACCCGCGAGCTCGGTGGCCATGCCGCCGACCTCGGACTTCAGCTGCGCGATGGCCTGCTGGCGCTCGGCCGCGATCTGGGCCTGCGCCGCCGAGACGATGCGCGCGGACTCGGCCTGAGCCTGCTCGCGCATCTCGACGACGATCTGGGCGCCCTGCTCGCGCGCCTCCTCGCGGATGGCGGCGGCCTCGTGCCGGGCCTCGGCCAGCTGCGCCGTGTACTGCTCGAGCGCGGCCTGGGCTTCCTTCTGCGCCGACTGCGCCTCCTCGATCCCGCCCTCGATGGCGGCCGTGCGCTCGGCGTAGGCCTGCTCGAAGTTCGGAATGACGTACTTCCGGATGAGGAAGTACAGGATCGCGAAGACGACCACTGCCAGCACGATCTCCGAGAGGATCGGCATCAGCGGGCTGTGTTCCTCGCCTTCGGCAGCCGTGGCGAGAATCGTGGAGTACATCAGTCAGTTCCTGACGTTGTCAGAGGACGAAGGCGAGCGCGATGCCGATGATGGCCAGGGCCTCGGCAAGAGCGAAGCCGAGGATCGCGATCGTCTGGAGGCGGCTCTGGGCCTCGGGCTGACGGGCGACGCCGTTGATGTAGGCGGCGAAGATCAGACCGATGCCGACGCCCGGGCCGATGGCGGCCAGGCCGTAGCCGATCATGTTCAGGGAGCCGAGGGTTTCGAGATCCACGGATTTTTCCTTTCGTTGACGACGCAGGGCGCGCCGTCGGTTTGCGAAAACTGGGAGGCTATTCGGTTGTGGCCGGCGCTCAGTGCTCGTCGGCGAGTGCCCCACCGATGTACATGGCGGTCAGCAGGGTGAAGACGTAGGCCTGCAGGAACAGGACCAGCAGCTCGAGGAAGCTCACGGCGATGCCCAGGACGAACGACAGCGCGCCGACCGGGATGTACCAGGGGTTGCCGGAGTCGAGGATCAGGTAGGCCGCACCGGTCGCGAAGAGGATCAGCAGCAGGTGGCCGGCGAACAGGTTGGCGAAGAGACGAAGCGCCAGCGTGACCGGGCGGACCAGCACGGTGGACAGGAACTCGAGCGGGATGATCAGCACGAGGATCGGGCCGGAGATGCCGCCCGGGACCGTGACGTGCTTGAGGTAGCCGAGGAAGCCGTGCTTCGCGACGCCGACGCCGTTGAAGACGAGCCACACGAGCGCCGCCAGCGGCAGCACGAAGCTGAAGCGCGAGAACGACGGGAACTGCAGGAACGGGATGAGGCCGAAGTAGTTGTTCACCAGGATGAAGGTGAAGAGCGAGAACAGCAGGGGCACGAACTTCATGAAGTCGTGCGAGCCGATCGAGTCGCGGGCGACGCCGTTGCGGACGAAGCCGTAGACGTACTCGCCGGCGAACTGCAGCTTGCCCGGGACGACGGCCTTGTTCTTCGAGGCGGCCCAGAAGAAGCCGACGATCAGCGGCACCGAGAGGACCAGCAGGAGCATCGGCTTGGTGACCCCGAAGTCACCGATCGAGAAGACCGGAGGGAGGTCGAAGCTGGCCGGCCCGGGGGCGTGATAGCCCTCAGAGTCCGAGGCGGCGTTCAGCACGGCGGTCGTCACGGCGGACAATCGATCACCCTTCTGTGGCGTCGAGCCCTGTCGGCCCCGACGTCGGTCGGCAGTTCGCGCGGGTCACTTCTCGCGTTGCGCCATCGCGACCGTGAGAATGCCCAGTGCAGCACCCACCACGACTCCGATGGCCACCATGAACGACGTGTCCCACCATCGGTCGAGCAGGAAGCCCACTCCACCGTAGAAGATCACTCCACCGGCCACACGCCCGAAGGCAACCCACGGATCCTGCGGCGGCGGTGCGTCGTTCATTGCACCCCGAATCTATCAGGGCCGTTTGCAGCCGCTGCAGGCAGGTCGTGAAAGTTGTCACTTGCTCGCGTGCGACCCGTTTCGCAGCGTCGAGGACACGCGGGCGAGGCTCAGTCGCGACCGGTTTCGCCCGGTTCTCCAGCGGTCTTCTCGGGCAGGTCGTACATCGGCGTGCGGTCCCGGGTGGCGTCGACGAGTCGGGCGGTCAGCCACGCGAGGGTGGTGGCGATCACCGTGACCGAGACCGACTCGGGGTCGATCGGGCCCGAGTCGCCGGACGAGCGCTGCAGCACCACGAACAGCGCCAGCAGGGCGACGACCTTCGTGAAGAAGAAGATCAGCGCGAACATCATCGACAGGCCGGGCGTGGCCTTCGCCACGGGTCCGAGGACCGCCGGGGTGGTGGCGAAGAACGCCAGCACGATGACGCCGCCGATGATCGCGCCCAGGAGCCCCTCGACGCCGACGACCGCCGCGGCCACGACGGTGCAGACCACGATCACCGCGAGCGCGATCCACGGGGCGAGCTGGCGTCGTTTCACGACCACACCTTCGATTCGAGTCGGGGAAGCAGGAAGATCGCGGCCGTCACCAGGGCGGTGATCAGCGCGATCGCCACGAAGAGCTGCCAGCCGCTGAACAGGCCCACCGCGACCACCCCGAACGCGACGAGCGCCGCGGCCGCGTACATGAGCAGCACGGCGCGACGGTGCGAGTGCCCGATCTCGAGCAGCCGGTGGTGGATGTGCATCTTGTCGGGGCTGAACGGCGACCGGCCCGCACGGGTGCGCCGCAACACCGCCAGGCCCATGTCGAGGAACGGGATCGTCAGGATCGCGAACGGCAGGATCAACGGGAGTATCGCCGCGGGCAGCAGGCTGGAGTCGGCGCCGCCGATGCCCTCGGAGAGGCTCGTGGCCGGGAACTGCCCGGTGAGGCTGATCGACGAGCACGCCAGGACGAAGCCCAGCAGCATCGAGCCGGAGTCGCCGATGAACATGCGAGCCGGGAAGAAGTTGTGGGGCAGGATGCCCAGGCACGCACCGGCGAGGCTGATCGTGAGCAGCGCGGCCGCGACCGCACGGGTCTCGCCGTTCTCGACGGCGAGGACGAACGCGTAGATGAAGAACGCGATCGACCCGATCGCGGCCATGCCGGCGGCCAGTCCGTCGAGGCCGTCGACGAAGTTCATCGCGTTGGCCGTGGCCACGATGAGGAAGACGGTCAGGATCATCGCCTGCGCCTGATCGAGGCCCAGGTAGGTGTTCGGCAGCGGCAGGTAGACGAAGTGCAGGCCCATCGCCACGGTGATGACGCCGGCCAGCACCTGGCCGGCGAACTTGCTGAGCGCGTCGAGCTCGAAGAGGTCGTCGATGATGCCGACGATGCAGATGACGCTGGCGCCGACGAGGACGGCGCGGACGTCGGCGTAGAGCGACGCGTCGCCGCCGGAGAGGAACGGCAGGTGGGTGGCGGTCAGGTACGCCGCGACGAGTCCGCCCAGCATCGCCGGCCCGCCGAAGTACGGCGTGGGGATGGCGTGGACGTCGCGGTCGCGCACCTGCGCGACCGCGCCGAGCTGCTGGGCCGTCTGCCGCGCGATCGACGACAGCAGGTACGCGACGCCGATCGCGACGCCGAAGACGACGAGGTACTCACGCACCGGCTCCACCGCCGGCGGGCTCGATCGTGTTGTTGTAGCGGTGCAGCGTGGCGAGCTCGATCGCTCCCTGGCGCAGCACGCGCGGCACGGGGCCCGTGACGTCGAGGATCGTGGACGGCGTGGAGCCGGCGGACGGGCCACCGTCGAGGTAGACCTTCACGGACTCTCCCAGCATGGCCTCGGCCTCGTCGGCCGACTCGGCCGCGGGGCGACCACTGAGGTTGGCACTGCTGACCGCGCTGGGGCCCGAACGGCGCAGGACGGCGCGCGTGCGCTCGTCGTCGGGGACGCGGACCGCCACGGTGCCGTGCGTCTCGCCGAGGTCCCACGTGAGCGACGGCTGGGCTCGGAACACGACGGTCAGCGGGCCGGGCCACAGGTCCTCGAGCATCGTCTGCAGCCACGCCGGCGGGCGCTCGGCGACGAGCGCGTCGAGCGTGGCGGGATCGGCGATGAGTACGGGCGGTGGCATGTCACGACCTCGGCCCTTCGCCTCGAGCAGCCGCGCGACCGCCATCGCGTCGAACGCGTCGGCAGCCACGCCGTAGACGGTGTCGGTCGGCAGCACGACGAGCGCGCCCTCGCGCAACGCCGAGACCGCCGCCTCGACACCCTCGTCGAGCTCGGTCGCGCAGTCGAACCTCATGGGTCAAGGTTAGGGGTCGACACCGGCACCCACGGCGCGGGATGCCGCCGGGGGGATCGTTAGAATCGTCAGGATGCGTTCCTCCAGGCTGGTCACCCCCGACGTGGCGCGATGACCCCGTCCCCCACGCTGGCCGCCGTCCTGGCCCTGAGCTCGGCGCTCGGGTTCGCGTTCTCGACCTCGTTCCAGCACCTGGCCGCGGGACGCGTGCAGCTCACCGTGACGCATCCCCTGCTCGTGCTGCTGCAGCTCCTGCGCAGCCCGCGCTGGCTGGCCGGCAGCTCGATCGGGCTCGTCGCGTGGCTGCTCCACGCGGTCGCCCTCAACCTCGGCACCCTGTCGCTCGTCCAGCCGATCATCCTGCTGGGCGTCGTGCTCGCGGTGGTCGTGAGGTCGGCGCTCGACCGCCGCTGGCCGCGCCGCAACGAGCTGGCCGGCGTGCTCGTCACGATCGTCTCGCTCATCGCGGTGGTCTCCGTGGCCGACACGAACCACGGCGGCGCGATGGCGCCCACCGGTCTGATGCTGGCCGTGGCCGGAACGGGCGTCGCGACCGCGCTCGTCGTGACGCGCTTCGCGAACGAGCTCCCGCGGCGCGGCATGGCCGCGTTCTTCCTCGGCATGACCGCGGGCATGCTGTTCGGCATCACCGCCTGCCTGATGAAGGTGGTCGGCAGCGCGATCGGCGACCACGGCGTCCCCGGGTTCCTCGGCACCTGGTCGCCGTGGGTGCTGCTGGCGTGCGCGTTCCTCGCGATGTCGCTCAACCAGCGCGCCTACCAGCTCTCGCGCCTCTCGCACTCGATGCCGGTGCTCAACGTGACGTCGGTGCTGCTGTCGATCCTGCTCGGCGCGCTGCTGTTCGACGAGTCGCTGCCGACCTCCCCCGCGACCCTGGCCCTGCAGGCCCTCGGCCTCGTCGGCATCGCGTGGGGCCTCTACCGGATCGCCGACGCCGGCCCCCGGGCCCGCGTCGCCTGACCTCCGCCTCCGCGCCCGCGCCCGCTCCGGCGCCGCCAGACCCGCGAGTGGCGCAAATCTGCCCGCCACTCGCCGAGTGGCGGGCGATTCTGCGCCACTCGTGACCCTGGTTTGCGCCTCTCGGGCGGCCCTGTGGATGGCGGTTCGACGCGCGTGCGCCGACGCCCGACGCTGGCGCGATGGAACCCATCCTCCATCGCAACGCCGCCGCGCACGGTCAGACCCTCAAGCAACTCCGTGGCCAGTCGTTCTCCCACCCGGTGAACGGCGTCGCGGTCGCGGCCAGCGAGTCCGAGGACCTGCGCACCCGCACGCGCGCCGCGCTGATGGTAATGCCCGACCATGCCGTGGCCACCCACCTGACCGCAGCGGCATTGCGGGGCTGGGCGATCCCCCGCGGCATCGCACCTCCGGTGATCGTCTGCACCGACTGCGAGGCACCCCACCTCGACCGACGTGGGGTCTACGTCCGCCGCTGCGAAATCCCCCCGAGGCACCGCTCCGTCGTCGATGGGATAGCGATGGCGTCGGCCGAGTGGACGATCGTGGAGCTCGCGGAGACGTTGAGCCTTCTCGACCTCGTGACGGTCATCGACTCGGCCCTCGCCGCCGGACACACGACGGTGCCGCACCTGCGCGAGGCCCTGGTGCCGGGGCGACGCGGCGTGCGGGTGCTGCGGCGAGCGCTCGAGTACTGCGACGGGCGCAGCCAGTCGGCCGGGGAGACAGCGCTGCGGCTGGTCCACACCCTCAGCGGCATCTCCGTCGACTCTCAGGTCGAGCACCGTGAGCACGACGGAACCCTGATTCTCGCGCTCGACCTCCTCGTCCGTGGCACGTCCTACGCGCCCGAGTTCGACGGCGCCGACCATCGCGATCCACGAACCCATCGGCGTGATCTCCGCCGCGAGCGGCTGCTGCACGGGCTCGGCATCCAGCGCGCCGGCTACACCTTCGTCGAGATCAGTCGCCAGCCCGAGGAGATCGTGCGTATGGCGGCCGAGGCGCTGGGGACGCCCGGGCGATTCTCGGCGGTCGACGCACGCGTCGAGATCGACCGGTCGAGCCTCACCCGCGCAGGGACGGCGGCCCTGCAGGAGCGTATGGCGCGGTTCGCCCGGACGAGTTCCCCGCGCGCCCGTCCGTGAGTACCGCGAGTGGCGCAGAACGGGGTCGCGAGTGGCGCGAAATCGCCCGCCACTCGGCGAGTGGCGGGCAGATTTGCGCCACTCGCGGTTCGGGGGGGGCGGAGGGGTCGGGAGGGGCCGGCGGGCTAGGGGCGGCGGGCGGTGACGTAGCGGGGGCGGTCGGCGAGGTCGGCGTGGTCGCGGACCTCGGCCCAGCGGGCCGTGAAGACCGCGGGGGCGGACTCGCCCTGGGCGTCGGCGTGCTCGGCGCCGACCACTCCCCCGGAGCGCAGGAGTCGCCAGGCGACCTGCTCGACGACGCGCATCGCGTCGAGACCGTCGTCGCCGGACCACAGCGCGAGCTGGGGGTCGTGGTCGCGGGCCTCGGGCGCGACCGACTCCCACGCGTCGAGCGGGATGTACGGCGGGTTCACCACGACCACGTCGACCGTGCCGTCGAGGTCGCCGAACGCGTCGGCCATGTCGCCGCGGCGCAGGTCAACTCCCGTGCCGTCGAGGTTGCGCAGGGCCCAGCCGTAGGCGGACTCGTCGAGCTCCACGGCGTGCACCCGGGCCTCGGGCACCTCGTGGACCACCGACAGCGAGATCGCGCCGGAGCCGGCGCACAGCTCCACCACGACCGGCGGACGGCCCTGCGCGAGGACCTCGCGCGCCGAGTCGATCGCCCAGCCGGCGAGGAGCTCGGTCTCGGGGCGCGGCACGAAGACGCCCGGCCCCACCTCGACGTCGACGTAGCGGAACGCGGCCGAGCCGGTGATGTGCTGCAGCGGCACGCGACGGGCGCGGGCGTCGATCATCTCCAGGTAGGTACGGCGCTGGGCGTCGTCGACCCGCGCGGTCAGCGTGAGCAGCGCGCGCGGCGTGCCGGTGACGTGGCTCAGCAGGACCTCCGCGTCGTGGCGCGGGGACGCGACCCCGCCCTCCTCGAGCCGCGCGGCGGCGTCCTCGAGCAGGCGGCGCGTGCTCATCCGCGGTCCTCGAGCGCGGCGAGCCGCTCGGCCAGGTCGGCCTCGACGAGCGAGCCGATGACGTCGTCCAGGGCGCCGTCGATGACCTGGTCGAGGTTGTAGGCCTTGAAGCCGGTGCGGTGGTCCGAGATGCGGTTCTCGGGGAAGTTGTAGGTGCGGACGCGCTCGGAGCGGTCGACCGTGCGCACCTGCGAGCGGCGCGCGTCGGCGGCCTGGGCGTCGGCCTGCGCCTGCGCGGCGTCGAGCAGCCGCGAGCGCAGGATCCGCATCGCCTGCTCCTTGTTCTGCAGCTGCGACTTCTCGTTCTGGCAGCTCACGACGATGCCCGTGGGCAGGTGCGTGATCCGCACCGCCGAGTCGGTGGTGTTGACGCTCTGACCGCCGGGGCCGGACGAGCGGAACACGTCGATGCGCAGGTCGTTGTCGTTGATCTGGACGTCGACGTCCTCGGCCTCGGGCAGCACCAGGACGCCGGCGGCGGACGTGTGGATGCGTCCCTGCGACTCGGTGACGGGCACGCGCTGGACGCGGTGCACGCCGCCCTCGAACTTCAGCAGCGCGTAGGGGGCCTCCCCCGGCTCGGGCGTGCCCTTGGCCTTCACCGCGGCCGTGACCGACTTGTAGCCGCCGAGAGCCGTCTCGGTGGAGTCGAGCACCTCGACCTTCCAGCCGTGCTGCTCGGCGAAGCGCGAGTACATCCGCAGCAGGTCGCCCGCGAACAGGGCCGACTCGTCGCCGCCCTCGCCGCCCTTGATCTCGAGGATGACGTCCTTGCCGTCGGCCGGGTCGCGCGGGACGAGCATGCGCTCGAGGCGCTCGGCGAGCGCGGGGACGCGACGCTCGAGGGCCTCGGCCTCCTCGGTCATGTGGAGCTCCTGCGCGGCGACGAGGTCCTCGCGGGCCTCCTGCCACTCGCGGTACACCCGGATGATGGCGGTGAGCTCGGCGTAGCGTCGCCCGAGGTCGCGCGCACGGCGCGCGTCGGAGTGCACGGCCGGATCGGCCAGCTGCTGCTCCACCTCGGCGTGCTCGTCGATCAGCGACTCGACGGCCTCGAACACGTCGTCACCTCCTTGCCTTCGGGTGCCCGGACACGACAACGGCGCCGATCGCTCCGTAGAGCGACCGGCGCCGGAGAAGTCCTACTTCTTGCCGTAGCGCTTCTCGAACCGGGCCACGCGGCCGCCGGTGTCGAGGATCTTCTGCTTGCCCGTGTAGAACGGGTGGCAGGCCGAGCAGACGTCGGCGCGGAGGGTGCCCTCGGTCGCCGTGCTGCGGGTGGTGAACGAGTTGCCGCAGGTGCAGGTGACCTGGGTCTCCACGTACGCGGGGTGGATGTCCTTCTTCATGATGTCCTCTCGTGTGGTCGCCGGGTCGGGACGCGGGGCGCGGACCGTGAACCGGAACCAAGGATCGATTGTGCCAGTCGGCATTGGCATAACCCAAATCGGGGTCCGGGTGTTCCCGGCGTTCCGAAAAACCCCGCACCGCCTACTATGACCTCCATGCGCACCGGGAGACTCAAGACCATCCTCGTCACCCTGGTGATGCTCGTCGTCATCGGCGGAGCCGGCCTCTACATCGCGAGCGAGTACGGCCGCTCCCGCGCCATCACGGTGATCGCGGCGGTCGGACTGATCGCTGCCCTCACGTGGGTGGTGCTGGCCGTGGTGTCGATCGCGACCGCGACCCGCGCCCGCCGGGTGGTGTCCGAGGAGGACACCACCCCGCGCAACGAGCAGCGCCCGGTGGCGCGCCGCACGATCCTGCCGGGCGACGACCAGCAGGTGGGTCGTCGTCGCCGCAAGGACGTCTCCGACGCCTGATCAGGCCGGCAGCAGCGCCTCGATGTCCTGGGCGATGTCCTGCGGGCTGGTCGTGGAGCCGTAGCGCTTGACGACGTTGCCCTCGGGGTCGACGAGGAACTTCGTGAAGTTCCACTTGATCGCCCCGCCGAGCACGCCCTTCTTCTCGGACTTGAGCCACTGGTAGAGCGGGTGCGCGTCCGAGCCGTTCACCTTCACCTTGGAGAACATCGGGAACTGCACGCCGAACTGCGACTCGCAGAACGTGGCGATCTCGCCCTCGGAGCCGGGCTCCTGGCCGCCGAACTGGTCGCACGGGAACCCCAGGACGACGAAGCCACGCTCGGCGTACGTGTCGTAGAGGTCCTGCAGCGGTCCGTACTGCGGCGTGAAGCCGCACTGCGAGGCGGTGTTGACCACGAGCGCGACCTTGCCGCGGTAGTCGGCCAGCTGCTGCTCGATGCCGTCGATGGTCGTGGCGCTGAAGTCCCAGGCGGTCGTCATGCCGCGAGCCTAGCGACGAAGGCCCGGTCCCCTGACGGGAACCGGGCCTTCGTGGATCGGCGGAGGCGGCTCAGGGCCGCCCGCGGTCAGCTCTGACCGTCGTTGGACCCGCCGGGCATCGTCTTGTTGATCTCCATGAGGAACTCGACGTTGTTCTGCGTCTTCTTCAGCTTGCCCAGGATGAGCTCGAGGCCCTGCTGGCCCTCGAGGCCCGAGAGCAGGCGACGCAGCTTCCACACGATGGCCAGCTCGTCGCGGGCCATCAGCAGCTCCTCGCGGCGCGTGCTGGAGGCGTCGACGTCGATCGCCGGGAAGATGCGCTTGTCGGCGAACTCGCGGCGCAGGCGCAGCTCCCAGTTGCCGGTGCCCTTGAACTCCTCGAAGATCACCTCGTCCATGCGCGAGCCGGTCTCGATGAGCGCGGTGGCCAGGATGGTCAGCGAGCCGCCGTCCTCGATGTTGCGCGCGGCGCCGAAGAACTTCTTCGGCGGGTATAGCGCCGAGGAGTCGACGCCACCGGACATGATGCGGCCCGACGCGGGCGCGGCCAGGTTGTAGGCACGACCCAGGCGCGTGATGCCGTCGAGCAGCACGACGACGTCGTGCCCCAGCTCGACGAGGCGCTTGGCGCGCTCGATGGCCAGCTCGGCGACCGTGGTGTGGTCCGAGGCCGGTCGGTCGAACGTCGACGCGATGACCTCGCCCTTGACGGTGCGCTGGAAGTCGGTGACCTCCTCGGGACGCTCGTCCACCAGGACGATCATCAGGTGGCACTCGGGGTTGTTCTCGGTGATCGCGTTGGCGACCTGCTGCATCACCATCGTCTTGCCGGCCTTGGGCGGCGAGACGATGAGGCCGCGCTGGCCCTTGCCGATCGGCGAGACGAGGTCGATGACGCGACCCGTCATGCCGCCGGCCTGGCCCTCGAGGCGCAGGCGCTCCGACGGGTACAGCGGCGTCAGCTTCGAGAAGTCGACGCGGCGCTTGGCCTCCTCGGCGTCCGACCCGTTGACCGAGTCGACCTTGACCATCGGGTTGAACTTCTCCTTGCGCTCGCCCTCGCGGGGCTGGCGCACCTGGCCGGTGATCGCGTCGCCGCGACGCAGGCCGAGCTTGCGCACGAGCGACATCGAGACGTAGACGTCGTTCTCGCTGGGCAGATAGCCCGTGGTGCGCACGAAGGCGTAGTTGTCGTGGATGTCGAGGATGCCCGCGGCCGGCACCAGGACGTCGTCCTCGGTGAAGGTGGGGTTGTCCTCGAGGCGGCCACCGCTGCCACCGCGGTTGCGGCCACGGCGGTTGCGGCGGCGTCCGCCGTCGTCGTCGCGGTTGTCGCGGCTGTCGCGGTTGTCGCGGCCCTGGTTGTCGCGGTTCTGGTCGCGGTTCTGGGTCTCGCGGCTCTGGTCGCGGCTCTGGTTGTCGCGGTTGCCCGCGCCCTGACCCTGGCCGCGGCCCTGGTCCTGGTTCCGGTTGCGTCCCTGGCCCCGGCCCTCGCGGTCACCGGACTCGCGGCGATCGCCCTTGTCCTGCGCCTTGTCGCCGTGGGCCTTCTCGCCCTGGCCGCGGTCGTTCTGACCCTTGTCGCTCTTCTCGCCCTGCGGCTTGTCGGCCTTCGCGGGCTTCTCGGCCTGCTCGGCCTGCGCCTCGACCGGCTCGGCCTGCGCCGGCTCGGCCTGCGGGGCGGCGTCGGCGGCCGGCTCGGCGGCGGCGGCCTTCTTGGCGCGGGCGGGGCGCGAGGTCTTCGTCTCGGCAGGCACGTCGATGAGCGTGTCCTGGCTGGCGCGCGGCGCCTCAGCCGGCTTCGCGTCGCCGCGAGCGGTCTTGATGGCGTCGATCAGCTGGCCCTTGCGCATCTTGGCGGCACCTTCGATGCCGAGGCCGTTGGCGATCTCCTGGAGCTCGGCGATCACCTTGCCGCCGAGCGCTCCGCCGGACTTGCGGGGAGCCTTCGCGGGGGCCTTGTCGGCACCCTCCGCGGGAGTGGGATCGACCGTGGTTGATTCCGTCACACGTTGTCCTTATCGGGAGGCCACGTTCCTGCCGACGCCGGTCGGGTTCGCCGACGGTGCGTCGCGTTCAGGATCGCCCGTATCCGACGGGCTCAGAGGTGGCATGGTGTCGGGGAGAGAAACTCGACTCCGACCAGTTCACTGTAACACGCACTCACGGCGCGACGTGGGCACCTTCGGGCGACACGCGCAGCTCGCGTCGCGCCCATCCGGACGGGGTCCAGTCCTCGAGTCCGTGCGCGAACGCCAGCACCGTGGGGCCGGCCCCGGAGATCACCGCGGGCACCCCCTCGACCCGCAGCTGACGGACCAGCTTGTACGAGTCGGGCATGGCCTCGGCACGGTACGTCTGGTGCAGCCGGTCCTCGGTGGCCGAGATCAGCCGCTCGGGCGCGGTGGTCAGTGCCGCGACCAGCAGGGCGGCGCGACCGGCGGTGAAGGAGGCGTCGGCGTGCGGCACGCTCTCGGGCAGCAGGCCCCGGGCGACCGACGTCGCGACGGGCTCGGGCGGCACGAAGACCGTGACGTCCGCCTCCACGTCGAGCCGCTGCGTCTCGGCGGCCGCTCCCTCGATCCACGAGATCGTGAAGCCGCCGAACAGGGCAGGGGCGACGTTGTCGGGATGGCCCTCGAGGTCGTTCGCCAGGCCGAACATCGTGCGGTCGTCCATGCGGTCCTCGCCGCCGACGACGAGCGCGCGCGCCAGCACCAGGCCGGCGGCGATCGCCGCCGCGGACGAGCCGAGGCCGCGACCGTGCGGGATCGTGTTGCGGCAGGACAGGTGCAGGCCGGCCGGCTTCTCGGCCAGCAGGTCGAACGCGGCGTCCATGGCGCGGTAGAGCAGGTGGGTCTCGTCGCGGGGCACCTCGTCGGCGCCCTCGCCCTCGATGTCGAACGTCAGGCCCGACGTGGTGACCTCGGCCGTGACCTCGTCGAACCAGCTCAGCGCCAGGCCGAGGGAGTCGAAGCCGGGGCCCAGGTTGGCGCTCGTCGCCGGGACCCTGACGGTGACCGGCACGTCGACGAACGTCATGCGAGACCGGCCGCCTCCGCGGCCGCGTGCACGTCGGCGTCGATCACCGTGTCGACGACCGAGCCGATCTGCGACAGCGGGGTGTCGATGTCCTTGAGGCCGTGGCCCGTGACGGTGATCGAGATGGTCAGGCCGGTGGGCACGTCGCCCGCCTCGACCGCGGCCAGCAGGCCGGCGACGCCCGCCGCGGAAGCGGGCTCGACGAAGATGCCCTCGTGACGGCCGAGCTCGCGCTGGGCGTGCAGGATCTGCTCGTCGGAGACGGCCTCGATGCGGCCGCCCGACTCGTCGCGGGCGTTCTCGGCGAGGGTCCACGAGGCGGGGTTGCCGATGCGGATCGCGGTGGCGATGGTCTCGGGGTTCGCGACGACCCGCCCGCTCACGAGCGGCGCGGCGCCGGCGGCCTGGAAGCCCCACATCTGCGGACGCGAGCTGGCGACGCCGTCCTCGTGGTACTCGACGAAGCCCTTCCAGTACGCGCTGATGTTGCCCGCGTTGCCGACGGGCAGCACGTGGATGTCAGGAGCCTTCCCGAGGACGTCGACGATCTCGAACGAGGCCGTCTTCTGGCCCTCGAGACGCATCGGGTTGACCGAGTTCACGAGCGCGACCGGGTACTCCTTGGCGAGTCCGCGCGACATGTTCAGGCAGTCGTCGAAGTTGCCGCGGACCTGGATGATGTCGCCGCCGTGCATGACCGCCTGGGCCATCTTGCCGGCGGCGATCTTGCCCTGCGGGACGAGCACGATGGGCGTCAGCCCCGCCCGCGCGGCGTAGGCGGTCATGGAGGCGGAGGTGTTGCCGGTGGAGGCGCACACGACGGCCTTGGCGCCCTCGGCGAGGGCCGCGCTGATCGCGGTGGTCATGCCGCGGTCCTTGAAGGAGCCGGTGGGGTTGTTCCCCTCGACCTTGACGAAGACGTCGCCGCCGACCAGACCCGACAGCCACGCCGAGTGGACGAGCGGCGTGCCGCCCTCCCCCAGCGACACGGCGGTCGCTCCGGCGTCGAGCGGGATGCGGTCCCGGTACTCCTCGATGACTCCGCGCCACGGGCTGGCCATCACGACACTCCTTCGACTCGCATGACCGACGAGACCCCGCACACCATCTCCAGCTCGCGAACCTGTCGCACGGTGGCCGCCAGGGCGGCGTCGTCGGCCTCGTGGGTGACGACGACGAGCTGGGCGTCGCCGCCGCGGCCCTCCTGGCGGACCGTCTTGATCGAGACGTCGTGGACGGCGAAGGCCTCCGCGACGGCGGCCAGCACGCCCGGACGGTCCTCGACGTCGATCTGGACGTGGTACCGCGTGCGGGCCCGGCCCATGTCGAGCACCTCGACCTGCGCGTGCGCGGTCTCGCCCGGGCCGAAGACGCCGTCGACGCGGTGGCGGGCGACGGTGACGACGTCGCCCAGGACCGCGCTCGCGGTGGGCGCTCCGCCGGCCCCGGGGCCGTAGAACATGAGCTGGCCGGCGGCCTCGCTCTCGACGAAGACCGCGTTGTAGGCGCCGCGGACGCTGGCCAGCGGGTGGGTCGACGGGATCATCGCGGGGTGCACGCGGACGGAGACCGCGGTGCCCGCGGGGTCGATCTCGCAGATCGCGAGCAGCTTGACGACCGAGCCGATCTCGCCGGCCGAGCGCACGTCGGCCGCCGTGACCTCGGTGATGCCCTCGCGGTGCACGTCGCCGATCGTGACGCGCGTGTGGAAGGCCAGGCCGGCCAGGATCGCGGCCTTGGCGGCGGCGTCGAAGCCCTCCACGTCGGCCGTGGGGTCGGCCTCGGCGAAGCCCAGCCGCTGCGCCTCGTCGAGGGCCTCGTCGAAGCCGGCGCCGGTGGTGGTCATCGCGTCCAGGATGAAGTTGGTGGTGCCGTTGACGATGCCCAGCACGCGCTCCACCTTGTCGCCGGCGAGGGACTCGCGCAGCGGGCGGACGATCGGGATGGCACCGGCCACGGCGGCCTCGTAGTAGAGGTCGCGCTCGGCCTTGACCGCCGCCTCGTAGAGGGTGTCGCCGTCCTCGGCGAGCAGCGCCTTGTTGGCGGTGACGACCGACGCGCCGCTCTCGAGGGCCGCCAGGATCAGCTCGCGGGCGGGCTCGATGCCGCCGATGACCTCGATGACGACGTCGAGGTCGCCGCGGGTCACCAGCGCCTTGGCGTCGGTGGTGAACAGGTCGGACGGGAGGTCGAGGTCACGTGCACGGTCGAGGCGGCGGACGGCGATGCCCACCAGCTCGACGGGGGCGCCGACGCGGCGACCCAGCTCCTCGGCGTCGCGGACGAGGAAGCGGGCGACCTCTGTGCCGACGACGCCACAACCGAGCATCGCGATGCGGATCGGGCGGGCTCCGGCAGGAGCCTCGGGCGAGGTCGTGGTCACCCGAGCAGCCTATCGGCCGCCGGACGCCGCCAGACCCGGGAGGGCGAAGGATGGGACGGGCCCACCGCGCAGGCGGGTCCGCCCCTCGACCTCACGACTCGCGCAGGCGTCCGCTGAGGACGACCGCGCCGAGGGCCACGAGCGGCGCGACGCCGAGGACGACCGCGAACGCCTCCTCGCTCGAGCGTGTGAGCAGCGCGGCGAAGACCGCACTGCCCAGCGCCAGTCCCATCGCCTGGACGACGGCGTCGTTCGTCTGCATCGCGGCGCTCGCCGCGCCGTGCTCCCCCGGCGGCGCGGTCTCGAGCAGCAGCACCGAGAGCGTCGAGGTCGCCATGCCCATCCCGAGGCCGGCCAGCGGCCACAGCAGCACGAGCGCCGTCAGCGGCAGCGCCTCGACGAGGACCAGGACGCCCGCCAGGCTGCCGATCGCGACCAGGGTGGTCCCGATCCGGACGCGCCGGTGCTTGTCGGCGAGCGCGGGCACGTTGGCGGCCAGCCACGAGCCGCTGAACCACAGCACGGCGCCACCGGTGAGGAACATGCCGCCCTGCGTCGGGGTGAGGCCGCGGTGCTCCACGAGCGCCAGGGGCAGGTACGCCTCGACGCCGAAGAACGCCAGGGAGACGACGCCACGAGTCGCGATGACCGTCGGCAGGCCGCGGCGGCCGGTCCACGTGCCCGCGGGGAGCAGGGGCGGGACGACGAGGACCGCGGTCACGAGACCGAGCAGCAGCAGGGCCCACCAGCCGTCGAAGCCGCGCTGGCCGGCCACGCTCACCGCCAGGACGGCGAGCGCGCCCAGGCTCGCCAGCCCGACGCGACGGGCGCTGAGACGGACGTCGGACTGCGCGCCGGGGGTGCCGAGCGCCGGCGTCAGCAGCCCGGCCGCCAGGAGCGCCGGGACGATGGCGCCGAGGACGGCCCAGTGCCAGCCGAAGGTCTCGGCGACCCAGCCGGCGACCGGCGGGCCGACGAGCGCGGGCAGCACCCACGCCGAGGTGAGGACGACGAACACGCGCGGGCGGATGTGCTCGGCGAACGCCTGCCCGACGAGCACGTAGAGCGCGACGGTGGTCAGGCCCGAGCCGAGGCCCTGCACGGCCCGCCCGACGACGAAGACCTCCATCGTCGAGGCGGTGCCCGAGACGACGAGGCCGACGACGAAGCCGGCGACGCCGGTCAGCAGCGGGACGGTGGGTCCCTCGCGGTCGCACCACGGCGCCGAGACCGTCATCGTGACCACCGACGCCGCGAGCATGACGGCGAACGAGACGCCGACGAGCGACAGGCCGTCGAGGTCCGCCGCCACGAGCGGCAGGGCGGTGGCGATCGCGTAGGACTCGAAGGCGAAGAGGAACGCCGTGGCGAAGACGCCGGCCACGACCGCGCCCTGCGGGCCGGTCCACAGCCGCTCGCGCGTCACCGTGCTCATCGGTGGGTCTCCTTCGGGACGGGGACGTGGAGTCCTCCGTGGTGGTGCAGGCGTACGGCGCGCATCGCTCTCCTTCAACGGGTTCGACGCCAGCCAACAACCTCAACCGCGGTTGAGGTCAAGCCGGCGCCGACCCGGCGCTCCGTACGGGTTCAGTCGACGTCGAGCGCGAGGAGGTCGTCCTCGGTCTCGCGGCGCAGGATGAGGCGCGCCTCGCCGTCGCGCACGGCGACGACCGCGGCCCGGGGCACGTGGTTGTAGTTGCTGGCCAGCGAGCGGCAGTAGGCGCCCGTGCCCGGCACGGCGAGCAGGTCGCCCGCGGCGATGTCGGACGGCAGGAACTCGGACTTCACGACGATGTCGCCGGACTCGCAGTGCTTGCCCACGACGCGGGCGAGGACCGGACGGGCGTCCGACGCGCGCGACGCGAGCGTGCACGAGTAGTCGGCGCCGTAGAGCGCGGGCCGGATGTTGTCGCTCATGCCACCGTCGACCGACACGTACATGCGCGAGCCGCCGCCGTCCAGACCGACGGCCTTGGTCGTGCCGATCTCGTAGAGCGTGAACGTGGACGGGCCGGCGATCGCGCGACCGGGCTCGATCGACAGCTGCGGGAGGTCGATCCCCAGCGCCGCGCACTCGTCGGTGACGATCTTGACGATCTCGCGGCCGAGGTCCTCGGGGGCGCGGGGGTCGTCCTGCGTCGTGTAGGCGATGCCGAAGCCGCCGCCGAGGTCGAGCTCGGGGGCGGTGACGCCCAGCTCGCGCGCGATCTGGTCGTGCAGGCGCAGGACGCGGCGCGCGGCCACCTCGAAGCCGTCGGTGACGAAGATCTGCGAGCCGATGTGCGAGTGCAGGCCCAGGAAGTCGAGGCCGTCGGCCGCGAGCACCCGGCGCACGGCCTCCAGCGCGGCGCCGTCGGAGATCGAGAAGCCGAACTTCTGGTCCTCGTGCGACGTGGAGATGTACTCGTGGGTGTGCGCCTCGACGCCGGCGGTGACGCGCACCATCACGGGCGCGCGCACGTCGAGCTCGGCGCTGAGCGCGGCGAGCCGCTCGATCTCCTCGAACGAGTCGATGACGATGCGGCCCACGCCGACCTCGAGGGCCCGGCGCAGCTCGGCGACCGACTTGTTGTTGCCGTGGTGGCCGATGCGGGCGGGCGGGAAGCCGGCGCGCAGCGCGACCGCCAGCTCTCCCCCGGTGCACACGTCGAGGTTGAGGCCCTCCTCGGCGATCCAGCGGGCCGTGGCCACGCACAAGAACGCCTTCCCGGCGTAGTAGACGTCGGCGTCGGGGAACGCGTCGCGGAACGCACGCGCCCGCGAGCGGAAGTCGTCCTCGTCCACCACGTAGAGCGGGGTGCCGAACTCCTGGGCCAGCTCGGCCGCCGTCTCGCCGGCGACCGTGAGGACGCCGTCGACCTTGCTGACGTTGGCGGACCACAGGTGCGGGACGAGCTCGTTCGCGTCGTCGGGCTCGCGCAGCCACTCGGGGCCACGGGTGCCGGCCTGGCCGTGGAGGGCTCCAGCCTCGTGCGATCGCATCGTCACATCCGTTCCGGCGCCGAGACGCCCAGCAGGCCGAGTCCGTTGGCGAACACCTGACGCGTGGCGGACACCAGCACGAGGCGGGCGCGGTGCGTGTCGGTGGCCTCCTCGTCGCCCTGAGGCAGGACGCGGCACACGTCGTAGAACTTGTGGAAGGTCGAGGCCGTGTCCTCGAGGTAGCGGGCCACACGGTGCGGCTCGCGCAGCTCGGCGGCGCGCTGGACGACGCGCGGGAACTCCGCGAGCGCCCGCAGCAGGTCGCCCGCGCGCTCCTCGACGAGCAGCG
Source organism: Aeromicrobium sp. JJY06 (assembly GCF_044069275.1). NCBI lineage: Bacteria > Bacillati > Actinomycetota > Actinomycetes > Propionibacteriales > Nocardioidaceae > Aeromicrobium > Aeromicrobium sp. JJY06. The sequence goes on along the minus strand of NZ_JBIMRD010000001.1, from coordinate 2,169,854 downwards.
ACGGGTCGAACGCGCCGAGGTCGGCCGTGAGACCCAGGTCGGCGCCGTTGCGCAGGATCGACGACAGCCGCGCGTGCGCGTACTGGACGTAGTAGACGGGATTGTCGTTGCTGGCGCTGGCCCACAGGTCGAGGTCGAGGTCGATCGTGGAGTCGGTGGAGTACCGGGCCAGGGCGTACCGCGCCGCGTCGACGCCGATCGCGTCGACGAGGTCCTCCAGCGTGATGACGGTGCCCGCACGCTTGCTCATCCGCAGCGGCTGGCCGTCGCGCAGCAGGTTGACCATCTGGCCGATGAGGATCTCGAGGTTGACGCCCGGCTCGTCGCCGAACGCGGCGCACATCGCCATCATCCGCGAGACGTAGCCGTGGTGGTCGGCGCCGAGCATGATGATCGCCCGGTCGAAGCCACGCTCGCGCTTGTCGAGGTAGTAGGCCAGGTCGCCCGAGATGTAAGCCGGCTTGCCGTCGGACTTGATGACGACGCGGTCCTTGTCGTCGCCGTAGTCCGACGTGCGCAGCCACTGCGCGCCCTCGGACTCGTACATCTTGCCCAGCTCGGTGAGGCGGGCGATCGCGCGATCCACGGCGCCGGTCTCGTGCAGGTGGTTCTCGTGGAAGAAGACGTCGAAGTCGACGCCGAAGTCGTGCAGGCTGCCCTTGATCTCGGCGAACATCTGCTCGACGCCCTCGGCGCGGAACAGCTCGGCGGCCTCGTCGTCGGGCAGCGCGGCGGCATCCGGGTGGTCCTCGACGATGCGGGCGGCGATGTCGTGGATGTACTGGCCGCCGTAGCCGTCCTCGGGGGCGTCCTCGCCACGCGCCGACGCCAGCAGGGACCGCGCGAAGCGGTCGATCTGCGCGCCGTGGTCGTTGAAGTAGTACTCGCGGGTGACGTCGCCGCCACTGAACTGCAGCAGTCGGCCCAGCGAGTCGCCGACGGCCGCCCAGCGGACGCCGCCGATGTGGATCGGGCCGGTGGGGTTCGCGCTGACGAACTCGAGGTTGATCCGCTGGCCCGCGTAGAGGTCGTTGCGGCCGTAGCCCTCCCCCGCGTCGAGCACGACGCGGGCGATCTCACCCTGGGCGCCGGCGGCGACGCGGATGTTGAGGAAGCCCGGACCCGCGACCTCGGCGCCGGCGATCCCGTCGTCCGTGGCCAGCTCGGCGGCGAGCAGCTCGGCGAACTCGCGCGGGTTCATGCCGGCCTTCTTGCCCAGTTGCATCGCGATGTTCGTGGCGTAGTCGCCGTGCTCCTTGACCTTCGGTCGCTCGACGCGGACCTGGGTGGGAACCGGGTCGGGAAGGGTCACGCGGCCGGCGTCCACGAGGGATGTCAGGGCCGCGACGATGGCGTCGGAGAGCTGGTCGGGGGTCACCGACACAGCCTATCGGCGTCGGTCTACGCGCGGGATTGCAGGACCCGGCGCACGGTCTCGACGAGGTTGTCGGGGTCGAACGGCTTCGTGACGTAGTCGTCGACGCCCGCGGCCGCGGCCCGGTTGAGGTCGATCTGCTGGCTCTGGGTGGACACCATCACCAGTCCGATGCCGGCGTAGCGCTGGTTCGAGCGGATGCGCATGATCGCGGTGACGCCGTCCATGCGCGGCATCATCATGTCCATCGTGATGACGTCGGGCAGGGTCTCGAGGTCGCGCAGGGTGTCCAGGCAGTCCTGGCCGTCCTCGGCCTCGATCACGTCGAAGCCGGCCAGCTCGAGGTTGGTGCGGATGAGGAAACGGATGGACGCCGTGTCGTCGACGACCAGCACGGTGGGGGGCACGGGGTCAACGCTACCGGTGCGCTACCTTGGTTCTCGCGACGTCACGCCGTGAAAGGCCCCCGTAGCTCAGGGGATAGAGCACCGCCCTCCGGAGGCGGGAGCGCAGGTTCGAATCCTGCCGGGGGCACCACGCAGCACGAGAAGCAGCGCAGCACCAGGATCCGTCCCGTCTCGGGGCGGATCCTCTTGCTTTTCTCCGGGGTCCGCCAGTCATTGAAGTCACTACATCGTGAAGTAGACTCATCACATGGAGTCCCGCGCCACGTCCGTGCTCGACAAGCTGCTGCTGCTGTCGAGCCTGATGTCGACCGACCTGACCCGGTTCGAGCAGGAGTCGGGTCTCACCACGGCCCGCACGCACCTGCTCTGGGTCCTCGGACTGTCCGGGCCCAGCACCCAGCAGGCGCTCGCCGCCGCGCTCGACGTGACGCCGCGCAACGTCACGGGTCTCGTGGACGGGCTCGTGGGATCGGGGCACGTCACGCGCGAGCCCCACCCCACGGACCGCCGCGCCATCCTCGTGACCCCGACCGCGCGGGGCTGTCGGGCGATCGACGACCTCAGGTCGAGTCACGCCGACCTGGCCGTTCAGCTCTTCGGGGACGTCCCCGACACGCGCCTGACCACCTTCGAGTCCACGCTCGACGAGACCATCGCGACCTTCCGCCGCCTGATGGAGGAGGCCACGTGAGCGGGCGAGGGCTCCTCCACCTCGGTCGGGAGGCCGTGCTGATGGAGCTCGCGCTGTACCGCTCGCTCGGGCGCTGGATCGCCCGTCGGCCCGACGTGCCGGACGGCGCCACTCCCCTCCGCTACGCCCAGCTCGTCGGACCGATGCTGTGGCTGTGGATCCTCGGCTCGGCCACCGAGACGGTCGCGGTCGAGCTGGTCCTGCGGCACGTCGACGCCGGCTGGGCCGAGGCGATCCGGCTCCCGCTGCTCGTGCTCGGCATCTGGGGCGTGCTGTGGATGCTCGGCATGCTCGCGTCCTACCGCGTGCGGCCGCACCTCCTGGAGGCGGATCACCTGCGCGTCCGCAACGGTGCCCGCACGTGGGTCGACGTCCCGCTGGCCGCGCTGACGCGCGCCCGCTCGGTCGAGCACGAGCTCCCGGGGACCATCCGAGCCGTGCACCACGAGGACGGCCTGCTGCTGGTCGGCGTCAGCGGCCGGACGAACCTCGAGCTCGACCTCGGCGGCCCCACGGTGCTGCGCTCGTCGCGGGGCGAGGTCACGGCGGACCGCGTCGGCCTGTGGGTCGACGAGCCGCGCGACGTCGCGCGGGAGCTGGCCTCACGGATCGCCGTGCGCCCCTGATCGAGCCCCCGCCTCGACCTTGTTGCGCGTGGCGCACGCGTACTAGGTTCGGACGAACACCTTCGACCGAGAGCGAGTCCGTGGACCCAGCCCCTGCGCAGAACCCACCCGTCGTCACCGCAGCCGACCTGCGGATGTCCTACGGCGAGAAGGAGGTGCTGAAGGGGCTCGACTTCGAGGTCCGGCGCGGCGAGGTCGTCGCGCTGCTGGGCCCGAACGGAGCCGGCAAGACCACCACGATCGAGATCCTGGAGGGCTTCCGCAAGCCGTCGGACGGCGACGTGCGCGTGCTCGACGCGGTGCCGCTGACCGCCGACGAGGCCTGGCGCTCGCGTGTCGGCGTCGTGCTGCAGTCGTGGCGCGACCACGGCCGGTGGAAGGTGCGCGAGCTGCTCGAGCAGTTCGGCTCCTACTACGCGCCGTACGCCACGCCCGGCCGCGAGCGGCCGTACGACACCGACGACCTGCTCGACCGCGTCGGCCTCACGCCGCAGGCCGACGCGAAGGTCAAGTCCCTCTCGGGCGGCCAGCGCCGGCGGCTCGACGTCGCGATCGGCATCGTCGGTCGGCCCGAGGTGCTGTTCCTCGACGAGCCCACCGTGGGCTTCGACCCGGTGGCCCGGCGCGACTTCCACGCGCTCGTCGACCGGCTCAGCGACCTCGAGGACACCACGATCCTGCTCACGACCCACGACCTCAACGAGGCCGAGAAGCTGGCCGACCGGATCCTGATCCTCAATCACGGCCGTATCGTGGCCGACGGCAGCGCCGCCTCGCTCGCCGAGCAGATCTCGGGCACCACCGAGGTGCGCTGGACCCAGCACGGCACGACGCACGCGCAGACCACCGCCGACGGCACCGCGTTCGTGCGCGAGCTCCTCGCGAGCCACCCCGACGGCATCGCCGACCTCGAGGTGCGGCGGTCGACCCTGGAGGACACCTACCTGGCCATGGTCGCCCGGCACGAGGAGTCCGACAAGCAGCAGGAGGTGCCGGCATGAGCGCATCCGACGTCGCCGTCCGGTCGGGCCTGAGGCGTGGCTGGATCGAGTTCCGCAACAGCCTGCGCGCCCCTGAGGACCTCACGTACTACGTGTTCCTCAACGGCATCCTCGCGCTGGTGCTGTACCTCAACCGCAACAACATGATCGAGGACGCCGACATCAGCGTGGCCCACTTCATCGTGCCCAACGCGCTCGCGATGATGGTGGTCTTCGGCGCCGCCTACGGACTGGCCACGGCGGTCACCACCGAGCGCGAGGACGGCACCCTGCTGCGCGCGAAGAGCGTGCCGCACGGCATGCGCGGCTACGTGGTCGGGCAGTCCGCCCGGGTCACGTACGAGACCGTCTTCGGCTCGGCGATCATCCTCGTCGCCGCCACCGTGCTCATCGACGGACTCTGGCACCGCGGCGTCCTCGGCCTCCTGGGCGTGGTCGGCCTGATCGTGCTCGGCCTGCTCGCCTGCGCGCCGATCGGCTTCGTGCTGGGCTCGATCTTCAAGAACCCGCGCTCGGTGGGCGGCTGGGGCATGGTCGTCATCGGCGCGCTCGTCTACGCCTCGGGCATCTTCAGCACCGGCGGACTGCCCCGCTGGGTGGAGGTCATCGGCCAGCTGTTCCCGCTGCACTGGCTCGCCGCGGGGATGCGTGCGGCCCTGCTCCCGGACTGGGCGGCGACGCTCGAGCCGGGCGGCGAGTGGCGGGTCTGGCAGGCGGTCGCGGTGCTGACCGTGTGGACCGTGATCGGGCTCGTCCTTGCGCCACGGCTGCTGCAGCGGATGGCCCGCCGCGAGTCCGGATCGGCCGTCGCCGCACGGCGCGACAAGGCCCTCACCCGCGTGTGACCTTCCCCCGTGGGGGCGACGCCCGGAGTCGCTTCCACCACAATGGACCCGATGCCCGACACCACGAGCGCGACCCACGACGACCTGCCGACCCTCCCGAGCCCGTGGCGTGCCCGGGTTCCCGGGTACTCCGACATCGACGCCCTCGTGGCCCTCAGACGGCTCGACGAGCTCCAGGGCACCGGTGAGGCGCACGTCGATCCGGCGGGCATCGAGTCCGAGGTCGCCGGCCAGGCCTCGTGGACCCGGCGCCAGCTCGTGGCCGTGGGCGAGGACGACGTCCCCCGCGCCTGGATCACGGTGCACGACCGCGCCGCGGGCCGTGCCCTCATCTGGGGCTACTTCGACCGCGACGTGCCCGAGATCGACGCGATCGCCGCGGCGTTCTACCGCTGGGCCGAGTCCGCGGCCGTGACGATGGCGCGCTTCCGCGGGATCAGCGCCACGCGGCTCGACGAGAGCCCGTTCGCCAGCGACACGCGCCAGGCCGGATGGCTCATCGACGCCGGCTACGCCAAGCGCCGCACGTGGTTGCACATGGAGCGGCCCGTCACCCCCGACGAGGCCTCGCTCGAGCCACGCGCCGGCGTCACGGTGCGGCCGGTCGAGCGGCACGAGAACGGGATGCCGGTGGCCTCCGACCTGCAGGTCGTCCACCAGATGCTCGAGACGTCGTTCCAGGACCACTTCAACTCGTACCGCGAGAGCTTCTCGGAGTTCGTCCAGCGGATGCGCGAGGACCCCGCGCACAGCTGGGACCATTGGTGGCTCGCGTACGTGGACACCGACGATGGCCATCACGTGCCCGCGGGCACGGTCGTGTGCTCGTCGAGCGCGGCGCCCGAGGGCGGCACGCAGGGCACGTACGTAGAGTACATCGGCGTCACGCGCGCCGCCCGGGGTCGCGGCGTGGCCAAGTCGCTGCTCGCCACGGTGATCGCCGACGCCGCCCGCAACGGTCGCGACCGCGTGTCCCTCGAGGTCGACGCGGACTCCCCCACGAAGGCCGACGAGCTCTACCGGTCACTGGGCTGGGAGACGGACTACGTCACCGAGTCCTGGTTCAAGGACCTCGACCTCGGCGTCTGACGCTCAGCTCCCGGCGGGACTGGTGCGCTCGCGCAGCCACGAGGTGGTGCCGGGCTCCAGGCCGCGCAGCTTCGGCGTGCGGTCGACCGGTGTCACGATGAGCGCGGCGTCGTCGGGCAGCGACCACTTGATCGCGTGGTAGACGACCGACAGCGTCTCGGAGCTCTCGACCAGCAGCAGCCCCGGCGCGATCGTCCGCGCCTCCACCCACGGCCCCTCGAGGTCCTCGGGCTCCCGCTCCGTCCACGCCAGGTACACGCTCACGCGACCATCCTGTCGGCCTCCGGGCGCCCGCGCACGGGGCCGCCGATTCCCCGGCACCGGTCAGCGCCGGACCTGAGGCGTCAGGCCATCAGGCCGAGGGCGGCGCGGACGATCTCGTCCTCGCCCAGCAGGACCTGGTCGGAGGCGGGGCCGAGGGGGATGAAGCTGTCGGCGCTCGCGACGCGGGCGATGCGGCCCGGGTGGCGGGCGGCGACGAGGGCGCTGACGACGCCCTCCCCCACGCCGCCGGAGTGTCGCGTCTCGTCCACGACGAGCACGCGGTCGAAGCCGCGGCAGGCGTCGACGATCTGCTCCTCGGGCAGCGGCGCGAGCCAGCGCAGGTCGACGACGGTGGCCTCGACCCCCCGCCGACGCAGTTCCTCCACGGCTCGCCGGCTCATGAACGTGCCGTTGCCGAAGGTCAGGATCACGAGGTCGCGACCGTCGCCGTGCACCCCGACCTCGCCCGGGGCGATCACCGCGTCCTCGGACGGCGGGGCGGTCCACAGGCCGTCGCCGTCCTCGTGAAGGTCGCGCGAGTGGTACCGCGCGATGGGCTCGAGGTAGACGCAGACCCGACCCTCGCGCGCCAGCCGGTGGCAGGCGCGCAGCAGGCCGGGCGCGTCGGCGGGGTGGCTCGGCACCGCCAGCACCAGGCCGGGGATGTCGCGCAGCACGGCCACGGAGTTGTCGTTGTGGAAGTGGCCGCCGAAGCCGCGCTGGTAGGCCAGTCCGGCGATGCGCACCACCATGCCGTTGCGGTACTGCCCCGCGGAGAAGAACGCGAGCGACGCAGCCTCGCCACGCAGCTGGTCCTCCGCGTTGTGCAGGTAGGCCAGGTACTGGATCTCCGGGATCGGCACGAAGCCCGCGAGCGCGGTGCCCAGCCCGGTGCCCAGGATCGTCTGCTCGTCGAGGAGGGTGTCGAAGACCCGCTGACCGCCGAACCGCTTGCGCAGTCCGCGGGTGACGCCGTAGACGCCGCCCTTGACCGCCACGTCCTCGCCGAACAGCAGGGTCTCGGGATGGTCCTCCAGCAGCTCCCCGAGCGTCGCGTTGATCGCCTGCGCCAGCGTGCGCCTGGATCCCTCGACCTCACGCCCCGGCACGGAGTCGAACCGCGGCAGCGCGAGCGGCGCGACGACGGCTGCGCGCGAGTCGAGTCGCGGCTCGCCGATGATCTCCTCGGCCTGCGCCATGACGCCGCGCCGCGTGCTCTCGTAGGCGTCGAGGGCCTCGGCGCCGGTCATCGCTCCTGCGTCGACGAGGGCGCGCGCCGTGGCGACGATCGGGTCGCGGTCGTAGTCGGCCTCGATCCGCTTGCGCGTGCGGTACGCGACCTCGGCGTCGGACCCCGCGTGGCCGAGGAACCGCACGGTGGAGAGGTGCAGTACCCCGGGGCTGCGGCTCGACCGGACGGCGTCGAGGGCGTCCTGCGTCTGGCGCAGCAGCCCGACGGGGTCGTCGCCGTCGGCCGCGCGGTACGCAATCCCCGGCAGGCCCTCGAGCATGGCGCCGGGCCAGCCCTCGGGCGAGGCCGTGCTGATGCCGATGCGGTTGTCCTCGCACACGAACAGCACGGGGCAGGCGAGCCCTCGGTGGGTCAGGTAGGCCGCGGCGTTGAGTGCGCCGACCGCCGTGGAGTGGTTGACCGAGGCGTCGCCGAAGCTGCACAGCACGACGGCGTCCTCGGGCCAGGCCGTGTGACGCCCGAGCCGGCGCGCGAAGCCCAGCCCGAGCCCGAGCCCCACTGCCCGCGGCAGGTGCGAGCTGATCGTGGAGGTCTGCGGGACGATGCTCAGCGCCGGGTGCCCGAACACCTTGTGCCGCCCGCCCGACATCGGGTCGCTGCGCGCGCTGGTGAGGCTCTGCAGGATCGCCCGCACGCCGTCGTCGCGGCCCGACTTCGCCGACCGCGCGGCGTACAGCCCGCCGGATCGGTAGTGCAGCAGGGCCGGGTCGCTCACCTCGGACAGCAGGCCGAGCGCCGCGTTGCTCTCGTGGCCGGCGGAGCCGATCGTGTAGTGCCCCTCGCCGCGTCCCTGCAGCCAGCGCGCCGCGAAGTCGAGGTGGCGGCTCTGCACCTGCGCCGCGAAGAGGTGGCGCAGCGCCACCACGTCGACGTCGCGGGCGGCCTCCGGGTCCGGCTGCAGTCCAGGCAGGGTGCGGACGACGTACTCGTCGATGGTCTCCATCAGACGCTCAGCGCCTCGCCGACCGCACGCGCGATCGGGACGTGGGCCGCGGGACCGTGGCCAGGCAGGACGAGGTCGGCGTCGAGCAGCGCGAGGTCCGGCAGCGTGGCCCGCAGTCGCGCCGTGTCGTGGTGGAAGAACGCGTCGATCGCCTGGGGCCCCTCGACCGGGCTCAGCGAGTGCCCCGTGACGAGCGCGTCACCCGTGGCGACGGCGCGCTGGGCCGGGAAGTGCAGGGCGATGTGTCCCGAGGTGTGCCCGGGCAGCGACACCGGGACGGGCGAGCACGGGAGGTCGAGCGGCTGCCCCGGCACGACGGCCTCGACCGTGTCGACGTGCGGGTGGCCCGACGCGCCGAGGCGCGCGATGCCGAGCGCCCAGCGCAGCACGCGCGGACGCCACGCGCGCAGCAGGACGTCGGTGGTGGTGGCGCTCTCGACGCGCTCGCCCCGCAGCATCGGCATCTCGTCGGCGCCCGCCAGCACGCGCACGCCGCGCGCCGAGAGGGCCGGCATCGAGCCCGTGTGGTCGACATGGTTGTGGGTCACCACGAGCGCCTCGACCTGCTCCATCGTGACGCCCGCGCGCCGCACGGACTCCTCGAGGAGGCCCGCCTGGCCCGGGTAGCCGCAGTCGACCAGCGCGGCGCGGTCGCCCTCCACCAGGACGATCCAGTTGACGTACTCGGTGCGGGCGAACCAGATCCCGTCGGCAACCTCGGTGACCTCCACGGCTCGAACCTAGGAGGCCGCGCAGGCGCTGTCCACGGACGCGCCGTGCGGACCCGCCGAAACGTGGTTAGCGTCGAGAGGGAACCACCACGTGAGCACCACACCCCGAGCCACAGGAGGCCCTCATGCCCACTCGCACCGCACGCACCGCCTGGGACGGCGGCTTCGAGGACGGATCCGGCCAGGTCGAGCTGACGTCGTCCGGCCTGGGCACCTTCGAGATGTCGTTCCCCAAGCGCTCGTCCGACGACGGTGGCGGCGCCACCAACCCCGAGGAGCTCATCGCGGCCGCGCACTCGGCCTGCTACACGATGCAGTTGACCGCGCTGCTGGGCCGCGCGGGCGCCACGGTCAACGCCGTCGAGACGTCGGCCGACGTCACGCTGGGCCCCGATCCCGACGGCGGGTTCCGCATCACCCGCATCAACCTCACCGTGCGCGCGGAGGCCGAAGGCATCGACGACGCGGAGTTCCAGCAGGTGGCCGAGGAGGCCAAGGAGACCTGCCCCGTGAGCAAGGCGCTCGACGGCGTCGACGACATGGGTCTCGACGCCACCCTCGAGACGCTCTAGAGCCTCGCGCCGGTCCCCGGCGCGAGGTTACCGACGGGTTCTGCGACCTGCCTGCGACCCTGTGGGCGAGCGCGTTACCCTGTCTTGAGTCCACCATCCGTGCGCGATCACGCGAGCGATTTTCCCCGGAAGAGGCGATTCAGGCCGTGGCCGAGTCCTCCCCCACCGCGTCGGCGACCGACGCTCCCCACCCCGACTTCGGCAGCAACGAGTGGCTGGTCGAAGAGATGTACGACCAGTTCACCGCCGACCCGTCCTCGGTCGACGCCGAGTGGGCCGACTTCTTCCGCAAGGGCGGCTACGGCGCCAACGGCGCCGCCTCGTCCGAGTCGAAGACGGCCGGGTCGTCGACGACGGCCGAGAAGCCCGCCCCGAAGTCCGAGTCCTCCGAGACCCGCACCGACGAGCCGGCGATCGAGCCGTCGCAGCAGCAGGCCGAGAAGCCGGCCACGCCGCAGAAGGCTCCCTCGGCGCGTGCCGCCGAGGAGAAGAACCCGCCGGCCCCGGCCGCCGCCCCGACCTCGCCGAAGCCCGCCGCCAAGGAGCAGCCCGCGAAGGCGCAGCCCGCCGCGGCCAAGTCCGCCGCGCAGGACAAGCCCGCCGAGACCCCCACGGGTCCTGGTGAGGTCGAGAAGGTCGTGCTGAAGGGCGCCTCGGCGCGCACCGCGACCAACATGGACGCCAGCCTCGCGGTCCCCACCGCCACCAGCGTCCGCTCGGTGCCGGTCAAGCTGCTGTTCGACCAGCGCGTCGTCATCAACAACCACCTCGCCCGCGCTCGCGGCGGCAAGGTGTCGTTCACGCACCTCATCGGCTACGCGGTCGTCAAGGCCGTCGCGGCCATGCCCGAGATGAACACCGGCTTCGAGTACAACGAGAAGGGCAAGCCGGTCCAGCTCAACCCCGAGCACGTGAACTTCGGCCTGGCCATCGACGTGCAGAAGGCCGACGGCTCGCGCCAGCTCATGGTGCCAAACATCAAGGCCGCCGAGACGATGGACTTCGCGCAGTTCTGGCGCGGCTACGAGACCATCGTGCGCAAGGCCCGCGACAACAAGCTCGAGGTCAGCGACTTCCAGGGCACCACCGTCAGCCTGACGAACCCCGGCGGCATCGGCACCAACCACTCGGTGCCGCGCCTCATGGCCGGCCAGGGCCTCATCGTCGGCGTCGGCTCGATGGACTACCCGCCGGAGTTCCAGGGCGCGTCCGAGGACACCCTCGCGCTCATGGCCGTCTCGAAGATGATGACGCTGACGTCCACGTACGACCACCGCGTCATCCAGGGCGCGCAGTCGGGCGAGTTCCTGCGTCGCGTGCACCAGCTCCTGCTGGGCGCCGAGGGCTTCTACGACGAGATCTTCACCTCGCTGCGGATCCCCTACGAGCCGATCCGCTGGGCGCAGGACATCTCGGTCCGCCACGACGACGACGTCGACCGCCAGGCGCGCGTCCTCGAGCTGATCCACTCGTTCCGCGTGCGCGGCCACCTCATGGCCGACACGAACCCGCTGGAGTACCGCCAGCGCACCCACCCCGACCTCGACATCGCGTCGCACGGCCTCACCCTGTGGGACCTCGACCGCGAGTTCCCGGTGGGCTCCTTCGGCAAGGCCTCGGGCAAGCGCTTCATGAAGCTGCGCGAGATCCTGGGCATCCTGCGCGACTCCTACGTCCGCACGATGGCCGTGGAGTACATGCACATCCAGGAGCCCGAGGAGCGCAGCTGGTTCCAGGAGCGCCTCGAGCGCCCGCACGTCAAGGAGCCCCGCGAGGAGCAGCTGCGCATCCTGCAGAAGCTCAACCAGGCCGAGGCCTTCGAGACCTTCCTGCAGACCAAGTTCGTCGGCCAGAAGCGCTTCAGCCTCGAGGGTGGCGAGACGATGGTCCCGCTGCTCGACGAGATCTGCGAGGGCGCCGCCGCCGACGGCCTCGAGGAGGTCTGCATCGGCATGGCCCACCGCGGCCGCCTCAACGTGCTGGTGAACATCGCCGGCAAGGACCCGGCCAACGTGTTCCGCGAGTTCGAGGGCAACATCGACCCGCGCACCGTGCAGGGCTCGGGCGACGTCAAGTACCACCTGGGCGTCGACGGCGAGTTCACCTCGGTCCGCGGCGACAAGATCAAGGTCTCGGTCGCGGCCAACCCGTCGCACCTCGAGGTCGTCGACCCGGTGCTCGAGGGCATCGCCCGCGCCAAGCAGGACGTGCTGAACCGCGGCGAGGAGTTCCCGGTCCTGCCGGTCCTCGTCCACGGCGACGCGGCGTTCGCCGGCCAGGGCGTCGTCGCCGAGACGCTCAACCTGTCGCAGCTGCGGGGCTACCGCACCGGCGGCACCGTGCACGTGATCGTGAACAACCAGGTCGGCTTCACCACGAGCCCGTCCTCGTCGCGCTCGTCGACCTACTGCACCGATGTCGCGCGCATGATCCAGGCGCCGATCTTCCACGTGAACGGCGACGATCCCGAGGCCTGCATCCGCGCCGCGCAGCTGGCCTACGAGTACCGCCGCACGTTCCACAAGGACGTCGTCATCGACCTCGTCTGCTACCGCCGCCGTGGCCACAACGAGGGCGACGACCCGAGCTTCACGCAGCCGCTGATGTACGACACGATCGAGAAGAAGAAGTCGGTGCGCAAGCTGTACACCGAGGCTCTCGTCGGTCGTGGCGACATCACGCTCGAGGAGGCCGAGGAGGCGCTCAAGGACTACCAGAAGCTGCTCGAGCAGAACCTGGCGAAGGTCAAGCAGGCGCAGCACGACCCCGGCTACACGCGCACCCCGGACTACCCGGAGAAGCCGTACGACGAGGAGCTGGTCACCGCGATCAGCGCCGACACGCTCAAGGCCATCTCCGACGCCTACACGAACGTGCCCGACGGCTTCACGGTCCACCCGAAGGTGCTGCCCCAGCTGCAGCGCCGCGCGGCCTCGATCACGGCCGGTCCCATCGACTGGGGCACGGGCGAGATCATCGCGATGGGCTCGCTGCTCGCCGACGGTCGCCCCGTGCGCCTCGTCGGCCAGGACTCGCGCCGCGGCACGTTCACCACCCGCTTCGCCACGATCATCGATCGCAAGGACGGAGCCGAGTGGACGCCGCTGCAGCACGTGGCCGACGAGCAGGCGTCGTTCTACGTCTACGACTCGCTGCTCTCGGAGTACGCGGCGCTCGGCTTCGAGTACGGCTACTCCGTGGCCCGTCCCGAGGCGCTCACGATGTGGGAGGCCCAGTTCGGCGACTTCGTCAACGGCGCCCAGTCCGTGATCGACGAGTACATCAGCTCCGGTGAGACCAAGTGGGGTCAGAAGTCGGGCGTCGTCCTGCTCCTGCCGCACGGCTACGAGGGCCAGGGCCCCGACCACTCGTCGGGCCGCATCGAGCGCTTCCTGACGCTCGCCGCGAACGACGAGATGACGATCGCCCAGCCGTCGACGCCCGCGTCGTACTTCCACCTGCTGCGTCGTCAGAACCTGCAGTCGCAGCACCGTCCGCTCATCGTCTTCACGCCGAAGTCGATGCTGCGCAACAAGCTCGCGGCCAGCCAGCCCGACGACTTCACCTCGGGCACGTTCCGCCCGGTGATCGGCGACGACACGGTCGACGCCGAGCGCGTGGAGAAGGTCATCCTGTGCTCCGGCAAGGTGACGTGGGACCTGCTGACCGAGCGCAAGAGCCTGGAGGGCGACAGCCCCCGCACGGCGATCGTGCGCCTCGAGCAGCTCTACCCGCGTCCGCTGGAGGAGATCAAGGAGGAGCTCGCGAAGTACCCCAACGCCCGCGAGATCCGCTGGGTCCAGGACGAGCCCGAGAACCAGGGCCCGTGGCCGCACGTCGCGCTCTACCTGCGCGACGCGCTGGGTCTGCCGATGACGCAGGTCACCCGCCCGGAGTCCTCGGCTCCGTCGGTGGGCTCGCACTCGGTGCACGTCACCGAGTTCAAGGACCTGATGAACCGCGCGTTCGCCTGATCGGTCGATGTACTTCACCGACCGGGGCATCGAGGAGCTGGCGGCCCGCCGCGGCGAGGAGGAGGTCTCCTTCGCCTGGCTGGCCGAGCAGCTGTCGATCTTCGTCGACCTGAACCCCGAGTTCGAGGTGCCCGTCGAGCGGCTGGCCACCTGGCTGGCCCGCCTCGACGACGACGAGGACTAGCCCGACCCGCAGCGCCTGCACCGCCCCGCCACCCGCGAGTGGCGCAGAACGGCCCGCCACTCGACGAGTGGCGGGCCTTCTTGCGCCACTCGGCGTCGGCCGGGCGCAGGGGCGCGGCTCGCGCGGCTCAGCGGGTCAGGACGATCTTGCCGAAGACGTCGCCGTCGATCACGCGCTGGAGGCCCTGTGCGGCGTCCTCCATGGCGATCTCCGCGTCGATGAGCGGCTTGGTGCCGGTGACGTCCATGAACTCGGCCAGGCGCCGCAGCTCGTCGCGGGTGCCCATCGTGGAGCCGTGGACGCGCATCTGCTGGAAGAAGATGCGGGTCAGCTCGGCGTGCGAGGGGGCGTCGCCCGACGTGGCGCCCGAGATGACGATCGTGCCGCCGGGGCGCATCGCGCGGACCGAGTGCGACCACGTGGCGGCACCGACGGTCTCCATGACCGCATCGACCTTGACTGGCAGCCGCGCACCTGACTCGAGGACCTCGTGGGCGCCGATCTCGAGCGCACGCCGGCGCTTGTCCTCGTCGCGGCTGGTCGCGAACACGCGAAAGCCCGCGGCCCGGGCCAGCGTGATCGCGGCGGTGGCCACGCCGCCGCCCGCGCCCTGCACGAGCACGGAGTCGCCGGGGTGCAGGTCGGCCTGCGTGAAGAGCATCCGGTAGGCCGTCAGCCACGCGGTGGGCAGGCACGCGGCCTCGGCCATCGACAGGCCCGCGGGCTTGGGCACCACGTTGCGCCTCGGCACGGCGACCTTCTCGGCGAACGTGCCCTGGTGGCGCTCCGACAGCAGCGAGCGGCGCGGGTCGAGCGTCTCGTCGCCGATCCAGTCCGGGTCGCTGATGACGGCGTGGACGATGACCTCGTTGCCGTCCTCGTCGAAGCCCGCCGCGTCGCAGCCCAGGATCATCGGCAGCGACTCCCCGCGCAGGCCGACGCCGCGCAGGCTCCACACGTCGTGGTGGTTGATCGACGCGGCCTTCACCGTGACCGTGGTCCAGCCGTCGGGGACCACCGGATCGGGCCGCTCCCCCACCACGAGGCCGTCCAGGGGGTTCTTCTTGTCCATCGAGGCGGCGTAGACGGCGAACACGGGCGATCTCCTGGGGTCGGGCGACAACTACCGCTGCGACCCTAACGGGGTCCGGCCGTGCTCGCCCGCGAGGGGCGTCCGATCAGTACGGGCGGCGAGCGAGGCCGTCGCGGCGCGCGGTGTCCGTCACGGCGCGGGCCACGGCCTGCGAGACGCGAGGATCGAACGGCGACGGGATGATGTGCGTCTCGGTCAGCTCGTCCTCGTCCACGAGGTCGGCGATCGCGCGCGCGGCCGAGAGCTTCATCGACTCGGAGATCTCGGTGGCGCGCACGTCGAGGGCGCCGCGGAAGATGCCCGGGAAGACCAGCACGTTGTTGAGCTGGTTCGGGAAGTCCGAGCGGCCGGTCGCCACGATCCGCGCGTGCCGGTGGGCGACGTCGGGGTGCACCTCGGGGTTCGGGTTCGCCAGCGCGAAGATGATCGCGTCGGGGGCCATGCGCGCGACGGCCTCCTCCGGAACCGTGCCGCCGGAGACGCCGATGTAGACGTCGGCGCCGTCGAGGGCGTCGGCGATGGTCCCGGGCCGGGCCCAGCCCGACGTCTCCTGCGCCAGCCACTGCTTGACCTCGTTGAGGTCGTCGCGCTCGGGCGTGATGACTCCGGCGCGGTCGGTGACGCTGATCTTGCGCACGCCGGCCGAGCGGAGGATCTTCGTGATCGCCACGCCCGCGGCTCCGGCACCGGAGATGACGACCTTGACCTCGTCGGGCTCGCGGTCGGTGAGGCGCAGCGCGTTGTAGAGGCCCGCGAGCACCACCACGGCCGTGCCGTGCTGGTCGTCGTGGAAGACGGGGATGTCGAGGCGCTCGATGAGGCGACGCTCGATCTCGAAGCAGCGCGGGCTCGAGATGTCCTCGAGGTTGACGCCGCCGAACGTGGGCGCCAGGCGCACGATCGTCTCGACGATCTCGTCGGTGTCGGTGGTGTCCAGCGCGATCGGCATGGCGTCGACGCCGCCGAACTGCTTGAACAGGATCGCCTTGCCCTCCATCACGGGCATCGCGGCGGCCGGGCCGATGTCGCCCAGGCCGAGCACGGCGGTGCCGTCGGTGATGACCGCGACGGTGTTGCCGACCCACGTGTACTGGTGCGCGACCTCAGGGTCGGCGGCGATCGCCTCGCAGACCTTGGCGACGCCGGGGGTGTAGGCCAGCGACAGGTCGTCGGCGTTCCCCACGGGTACCGTCGAGGTGACCTCCATCTTGCCGCCGCGGTGCAGCGAGAACACGGGATCGTCGTCGTCGGTGAGCGTCATGAGCAGGTCGGTGTCGATCGGGTCGATGTGGGTGGACATGGTTCCTCGCGCAGCAGGGGGTGATCAGGTGCGGGCGGCGCCGATCCGGCTGCCGGGTGCGGTGTCGTGCCGCGGGTGAGGACGGGGTGTGCCCCACCGTCCAGTCTCCCACACCGGTCATTCCCCGTGGTCGTCGGCCAGCGCCCGTCGCGCCGGGCCGGTGGCCAGGCAGGCGAGCACGACCAGCGCCGAGACCGCGATCGCGATCCCCACGGCGCGGTTGTCGCCGGTGTTCGCGTCGGGGTTGCGCAGGGACCACGCCAGCCCCAGGCCGATCAGCTGGGCGACCACCACGGGTCCCCGGGCGACGTGGGCACCGCGCACCAGGCCCACGGCCGCGGCCACGAGGCCGGCGCCGAGGATCAGCAGAAGCACCCCGATGCCCACGCCCACGGCGATGCGTCCGGGGACGAGTCCGGCCAGGTCGAGCACCGCCAACGCGATGAAGACCAGCCCCTGGAGGGCGACGACGACGGCGGCGATCCCGAGGGGGATGCGAGAGGACACAGGCACGCGCTCAGGCTAACGCGGCGCGAATGCAAGCATTTTCCACGTTACGAATATGTGACGTTTCCCTCAGGATCTGTCCGGGTACATCTGTTGTGGAGTGCGCAGAACCTTGCAAAACTGGTTGAGCGTGCGCCCCGGCGTACTCGATCCCCCCACGTAAGCTGCCCTAAGGAGTCATCCGCATGGATTGGCGTCATCGTTCGGCCTGTCTGGACGAAGATCCCGAACTGTTCTTCCCGATCGGCAACACGGGCCCGGCGATCCTCCAGGTGGAGGAGGCCAAGCTGGTGTGCCGCCGGTGCGACGTTCGCGACCAGTGCCTGCAGTGGGCTCTCGAGTCCGGCCAGGACCACGGTGTGTGGGGTGGCCTCAGCGAGGACGAGCGTCGCGCTCTCAAGCGCCGCAACGCGCGCGCCCGCATCAAGACCGCCTGATCGCCCTCACAGGCTGAAGGCGATCGTCACGGTCGTGCCGCCCGAGGGCATCGACTCGTAGTCGAGGTCGCCCTTCAGCTCGCCACGCACCAGCGTGGACACGATCGACAGGCCCAGGCTCAGTGTCGGGTCGAAGTCGTCCGGCAGCCCCCGTCCGTCGTCACTCACCCTCAGCCGGATCCGTCCGCGGATCCGGTTGACGGCCAGTGTCACGCGCCCACCCTCGGGTCCGAAGGCGTGCTCGGCAGCATTCTGCACCAGCTCGGTCAGCGTCATCGCCAGCGGGGTCGCGATCTCGGCGGGCACCAGCCCGAACGAGCCCACCCGCTCGGCCTTCACGACGCCGCCACCGACGTCCAGCACGGTGCGCAGCAGCGTGTCGGCGATCGCGTCGAACTCCACCGACTCGTCGAAGGACTGGCTCAGCGTCTCGTGCACGAGCGCGATCGAGCCCACCCGCCGCTCGGCCTCCTGCAGCGCCTCGCGCGCCGCGGGGATCTCCATCCGCCGGCTCTGGAGCCGCAGCAGGGCCGCGACGGTCTGCAGGTTGTTCTTCACCCGGTGGTGGATCTCGCGGATCGTGGCGTCCTTCGAGACCAGCTCGCGCTCGCGCAGTCGTAGCTCGGTCACGTCGCGCAGCAGGATGAGCGAGCCCGTGGCCGCTCCCCCGCTGCGCAGCGGCATGATCCGCAGCAGCATCGACGCACCCGACGCCTCGATCTCGGCCTCGGTCTCGCCGGCTCCGAACAGCGTGGAGAACGGGCGGTCGGCGTCGTTGCCGATGAGGTACGTCGTGACGTCGATCAGGTCGGCGCCCTGGAGGTCGCCCACGTAGCCGAGCCGACGGTACGCCGACAGCGCGTTGGGGCTCGCGTACAGCACGCGGCCCTCCGCGTCGGTGCGGACGAAGCCGTCGCCCACCCGCAGCGAGTCGGCCAGCTCGGACGGCACGCCCGGCAGCGGGAACTCGCCGCGCTGGATCATCTCGAAGAGCTCGTCGCTGGCCCGCTGGTAGGCCGACTCGAGGGCGCTCGCGGTGCGGCGGTCGGTGACGGGGCGGCGCTTGACGATCACGCCGATGCGTCGGCCGGCCCACATCACCGGCACGGCGGCCTGCGTGATCGAGGTGCCATCGGCGAGCCGCTCGTCCTCGACCGCGGTCAGGTCGCGCGGGACGAAGGTGCCCACCACGTCCTCCAGCAGGGTGGTCGGGCCCGTGGTCGGACGGATCTGCGCCGCCGCCCACATGCCCTTCTCCTCCGCGTCCTCCACCCACAGGACCAGGTCGCTGAACGACAGGTCGGCGACGATCTGCCAGTCGGTGACCAGCAGCTGCAGCCGGTCGATCTGTGCCGTGGTCAGCGCGGTCTGCGCGTCGGCGATGTCTTCGAAGGAGGGCACGTTCCGAGACTAGGGCTCCGCTGGAAGCGACTCGCGGGTAACCTGCGTCACATGACCGAAGACCAGCAGCAGGACGCCGCGTTCCCGGAGCCCACCGGACCGCACGGCGGCCACCACGCACTCGACGTCGCGCGGGCCCACGGAGCCGAGGCGATGTTCACCCTCTCGGGCGCCCACATCTTCCCGATGTACGACGCCGCCGTGAAGTCCGACGAGCCGATGCCGATCATCGACGTGCGCCACGAGCCCTCCGCGGTCTTCGCCGCCGAGGCGATCGGCAAGCTCACGCGCACGCCCGGTCTCGCGGTGCTCACGGCCGGCCCCGGCGTGACGAACGGCGTGAGCCCGGTGGCGCAGGCCTACTTCTCGGGCGCTCCCCTCGTGGTCGTCGGCGGCCGCGCCGCGCAGTCGACGTGGGGCACCGGCACGCTGCAGGAGCTCGACCACCCGCCGATCTTCGAGACCATCACGAAGTCCGCCACGACGGCCAAGAGCCTGGCCGACATCGCGCCGGTCGTCGACGAGGCGTTCACCCTCGCCGGCTCGTCGCACCGCGGCCCCACGTTCGTCGACATCCCGATGGACGAGTTCTTCAACTCCGGCCCGGTCACGCACGTGTCGAGCGGCCCCTCGACCGAGCGGATCGAGCCCGACCCCGACGCGGTCGCGTCGGTCGTGCGCCTGCTCGCCGAGTCCCGGCGTCCGGTCGTGATCCTGGGCAGCGACGTGTGGTCCGACCACGCCGAGGAGGCCGCCCTGCGCTTCGTGCAGGAGTCCGGCATCCCCGCGATCGCCAACGGCATGGGCCGCGGCATCGTCCCCGGCGGACACCCGAACCTCGTCACGAAGGCACGCTCGAAGGCCCTCGGCACCGCCGACCTCGTCGTGGTCGTCGGCACCCCGCTCGACTTCCGCCTCGGCTTCGGCCGGTTCGGTGGCAAGGAGGGCGGCGACCCCGCCGTCACGGTCCACATCGGCGACTCCCCCGGCCAGGTCTCCACCCACGCGTCGCTCGGCGCGTCGGCGGCCGGTGACCTCACCACGATCTTCGACGCGCTCCTCCAGGGACTCCAGTCCGGCACCAGCCGGCCCGACTGGTCGCCGTGGCTGAGCGAGCTGCAGGACGTCGTCGCGGCGGCCGTCCAGCGCGACGCGGCGCTGCTGACCGCCGAGGCCGACCCGATCCACCCCGCGCGGATCTACGGCGAGCTGCTGCCGCGGCTGGCCGACGACGCGGTCGTGATCGGCGACGGCGGCGACTTCGTGTCGTTCGCGGGCAAGTTCGTCGAGCCGCAGCGGCCCGGCGGCTGGCTCGACCCGGGCCCGTACGGCTGCCTCGGAGCCGGACTGGGCGCGGCGATGGCGGCCCGCATCGCGCGGCCCTCGAGCCAGGTCGTCCTGCTGATGGGCGACGGCGCCGCCGGCATGTCGATCATCGACGTCGACACGCTCGTCCGCCACGACCTGCCGGTCGTCATGGTGGTGGGCAACAACTCCGCCTGGGGTCTGGAGAAGCCCCCGATGCAGATGCTCTACGGCTACGACGTCGCGGCCGACCTCGCCCCGAACACGCGCTACGACCAGGTGGTCCAGGCGCTGGGCGGCGGCGGCGAGTTCGTCACCGACCCGAAGGAGATCGGCCCGGCGCTCGACCGCGCGTTCGCCTCGGGCGTGCCGTACCTGGTCAACGTCGCCACCGACGTGAACGCGCTCTACCCGCGCAACACGATGGGCGTCTGAGCGTGACCGACCCGTCCGGACAGGCCACCGTCACGCACACCGTCGGCCCCGAGCACACCGCCCGTGCGGTGGGCAGCGGCGACCTCGAGGTCCTCGGCACGCCGGTCGTGCTGGCCTGGCTCGAGGCCGCCACGTGCGCCGCGCTCGACCTCGAGCCCTCGCAGACCAGCGTGGGCACCCGCGTGGAGGTGCAGCACCTGGCCGCGAGCGCCGTGGGCGCCACCATCACTGCGACGGCCGCGGTCACCCAGCGCGACGGGCGCCTGGTGATCTTCGACGTCGCCGCCCGCGACCAGAACGAGGTGCTCGTGGCCAGCGGGCAGGTGCGCCGGATCGTGGTCGATCGCGAGCGCTTCCTGTCCCGTGTGCCCGCGGTGGGCTGAGTGTGCGAGACTTGATGGTCAGCGTTTTGAGGAGGAACCATGGGCAAGACCGGTCGCAAGCGCCGGGCGCGTCGCAAGAAGGGCGCGAACCACGGTAAGCGCCCCAACGCGTGAAACCGCGCCGATAACGCACGAAACCCCATCCGGCGGATGGGGTTTCGTCGTCTCCGGGACTCAGCGCAGGTCGGTGATCTCGACCTGGACGGTGCGGATCTGCAGCCGCACCTTCTCGCGCAGGGGCTCGGGAGCGATCTCGGTGCACGAGCGACCGACGAGCGCCTTCACGATCTGCTCGAGGTGGTACTCGTTCAGGCAGTCCGAGCAGTCGTCCAGGTGCGCCTGGATCTCGTCGCAGCTGGCGCCGTCGATCTCCTGGTCGAGGAAGACATAGAGGTTCTCCAGCGCCTTCTCGCAGTCGGGTCCGTCACAGCTCACTTGGTGTCACCTCCGGCCGGAACCTTCATCCCACGATCGCGGGCGTAGTCGGTGAGCAGGTCGCGCAGCTGCCGACGTCCGCGGTGCAGCCTCGACATCACCGTGCCGATGGGCGTGTCCATGATCTCCGCGATCTCCTTGTAGGGGAAGCCCTCGACGTCGGCGAGGTACACCGCGTAGCGGAAGTCCTCGGGGAGCGCCTGCAGGGCGTCCTTGACGTCGGAGTCGGGCAGGCGCTCGAGCGCCTCCATCTCCGCCGACTTCAGTCCCGACGAGCTGTGCGCCGCCGCCGCCGCGATCTGCCAGTCCTCGATCTCGTCCGTGACCTGCTGGGGCTGGCGCTGCTTCTTGCGGTAGTGGTTGATGTACGTGTTCGTCAGGATGCGGTACAGCCACGCCTTGAGGTTGGTGCCGGGCTTGAACTGGTGGAAGGCGCTGAACGCCTTCGCATAGGTCTCCTGCACCAGGTCCTCGGCGTCCTGGGGGTTGCGGGTCATGCGCAGAGCGGCCGAGTACAGCTGGTCGAGGAAGGGAAGGGCGTCGGCCTCGAATCGGGCCTGGCGCTCCTCCGGGGTCTCGTTCGACGGGTCCACGACGGTGTCGTCAGTCATCGTCGTCCAGCCTACTGTGGCCGGTCGTACGGGGCATGCGAGCATTCGTACCTCCTGTCAGGTCAAACGACTCGCCACGTGCCCCTATTCCCCCTCGATCGGGATCGGCTCGACCAGCTCGGGACCGTTGTTGCGGACGTTGTTGACCTCGGTGGAGACCGGCCACGTGCGCAGCACGCCGGGCGTGGCCGGGACGAGGTGGTCGAGCGCCTCGGGCCACGGCTCGGCCGCCAGCCACCGGCTCGCGACGTCGGGCTCGACGATCAGCGGCGCGCGGTCGTGGATGCGGCCGTCCTCGCCCTCGGCGGACGTGGTGAGGATCGTGTAGGTCAGCAGCCACGCGCCCTCGGGGTCCTTCCAGAACTCGTAGAGGCCGGCGAGGCCCAGGCCCGACTCGGCGCTCATGAAGAACGGCTGCTTCGGCGGCTTGCGCTTCGCGCCGGGCTCGCCCTCGGGCTGGTACCACTCGTAGAACCCGTCGGCCGGCACGATGGCGCGCCGCTTGGCGAAGGCCTTGCGGAACGAGGGCTTCTCGGCCACCGTCTCGCTGCGAGCGTTGATCAGCCGATTGCCGATCGAGGGGTCCTTGGCCCACGAGGGCACCAGGCCCCACTTCGCCGTGACGAGCTCGCGCCGGACCGTGTCCTCGCCGGTGCGCTGCACCACGAGTGGAGCGAGCTTGGTGGGCGCCAGGTTGTAGTCGGCGCCGGTGTCCTCGAACAGGTCGCCGAGGTCAGCCTCGAAGTCGTCGACCAGGGTGGCCGGGGTCCGGGAGGTCGCGTAACGGCCGCACATGCGGCCATCGTAGGCGCGGGCACCGACGCTCCGGGCCGAGCCGGCGGGTTCCGCCACACCCGAGATGGTGGCGGATCCCGCCGGTTCAACCGGTGAGTGCGTCGAGCACCCAGGTCACGTCCTGGGCCACCGGCGGCAGCAGCTCGAGCCACACCCGCGGCGGGGGCGACTCGAACGTCCGGCGGAGCAGGACCGTGACCAGGCTCAGCGTCGGCTGGTCCAGGCGCCGGCGTTCGGCCAGCACGCAGAACCGCCGCGGGCTCAACTGGGCGATGACCTCGTCGCCGGGGAACGCGGTGCGCAGGGCGACGCTCACGTCGACCGCGTGCAGCGCCTGCTCCAGCGGGTGACCGGGCTCCGGAGGCAGCTCGACCACCACGAGGGCGTGACGATCCGTGACCGTCCCGTCGTCCCGGACCGCGCCGCGGTACAGCCCGTCCAGGCTGTGTCGCAGGTGCGCCAGGGTCGACAGCTGGGTCAGCGGGTCCTCGCACGACGTCTCGAGCTGCAGCGCCCTCGACGTCTCGGCCCACGCCACGGCGACTCCACGGACCATCGCGAACGACGGTTCGAGGCCGTCGAAGGCCCTCTCCACGCGATCCAGGACCTCGTGGAGCGGGACTCCGAGAGACGCTGCACTCGCTCCCACCTCGTGTGCAACGTCCACTGCGTCCACCCGGCCGGCACGAACGGCCGAGTCGAGGTCGACATAGCTGACGTCGAAGGGGTCCATCTCCGTGCCTCCTCTCACAGGTGCCGGGCGCAGTCGCCGTGTTGTTCACCGAGGAGACGGGCGGCACCGGGGCCCATGACGCGACTTCGGCGACGAGTTTTCGTGCAACCGTGAGTTCGTCCCGAGAAATCCGGGCAAAACGAGTCCGCCCCCGTAGTCACAAAGGGCCACGTGAACACCGGACAGCAGCGGATCGGCCACCTAGACTGAGGAGCGTGGCTGACCGAGGTCACGCGCGTTCTGCTTCGCGACCACTCGGGAAAGGGGCTGGCAGTGACCCTCGACGCCCCGCCGCCTGCCCTCGGACAGGAGCGCAGCGACGCCGACCTGCTCACCGCGGTGCGCGGTGGTGACTCCGGCGCGTACGGCGAGCTGTACTCCCGCCACCAGGCGGCGGCCCAGCGCCTGGCGCGCCAGCTCATGCGGGGGCCCGACGCCGACGACCTCGTCGCCGAGGCGTTCACCAAGGTCCTCGTGACGGTGCAGAACGGCGGCGGCCCCCAGGAGTCGTTCCGGGCCTACCTGCTGACCGCGGTGCGTCGCCTGCACGTCGACAGGATCCGGGCCGTCACGCGCGAGCGTCCCACCGACGACCAGTTCGAGCTGGACGGCCGCGTGGACTTCGTCGACACCGCCGAGCTCGGCTTCGAGCGCACCACCACGGCCGAGGCGTTCGCGTCGCTGCCCGAGCGCTGGCAGATGGTGCTGTGGCACCTCGACGTCGAGGGCCAGAAGCCCGCCGAGATCGCGCCGATGCTCGGCATGAGCGCGAACAGCGTCTCGGCCTTGGCGTACCGGGCGCGCGAGGGGCTGCGCCAGGCGTACCTGCAGAAGCACCTCGTCCCCACGACGACGCCCGACTGCCAGTTCGCGATCGGCAACCTCGGCGCGTTCGTGCGCGGCGGCCTCTCACGACGCGACGCGGGCAAGGTGCAGCGCCACCTCGACGAGTGCCGCTCGTGCATGGGGCTGTACCTCGAGCTCCAGGACTTCAACCACGGCCTCGCGGGCATCCTCGCCCCGGCGATCCTGGGCACGGCCGCCTCGGGCTACCTGCAGGGCACCGGTGCCGCCGGCGCGCTGGCCGGTGCCGGCGGCGGCCAGGGTGGCGCGGGCGGCGGAGGCGGCGCGGGTGCCGGCGGTGGCGCGGGCGCCGTGGGCGGCTCGACCTCCGGTGTCATGGGCGTGCTCGGCACGATCGGTCCCGCGGGCATCGCGGCCGGTGCGGCCGCCAGCGTCGTGGTGATCGCCGGGGCAGCCGCGCTCATCACCGTGGACCGTCCCCCGGGGTTCGACACCACCACCTCGGCCGACGGGCCCGGCTCGGTGCTGCGGCCGAACGGCTCGGTGGTCCCCCAGACCCAGGGTCCCGACGTGGGACCGCTGCCCGACCCGATGGTGTGGCAGGACCCCGAGGAGCCCGTGGACGAGCCGACGGACGACGACGAGCCGCCGCTGCCTGACGACCTCGCGCCCGAGGACCCGGTCCCCACCGACCCCGTCCCGCTGCCCACCGAGCCGACCACCGAGCCCACGCCCTCCGAGCCGACCACGATCCCGACCGCGGAGCCGACCACGGAACCGACCACGGAACCGACCACGGAACCCACGACCGAGCCCACGACGGAACCGACCACCGAGCCCACGACCGAGCCGACCACGGAACCCACCACCGAGCCCACGACGGAACCGACCACGGAACCCACCACCGAGCCGACCACGGAACCCACGACCGAGCCGACCACGGAGCCGACCACCGAGCCCACGACGGAACCGACCACCGAGCCCACCACCGAGCCCACGACGGAACCGACCACCGAGCCGACCACGGAACCGACCACCGAGCCCACGACGGAACCCACGACCGAGCCCACGACGGAACCGACCACCGAGCCCACGACGGAACCGACCACCGAGCCCACGACGGAACCGACCACGGAACCGACCACCGAGCCGACCACGGAACCCACCACCGAGCCGACCAGCGAGCCCACGACGGCTCCGGTCGACCAGACCGTCCGCGCGTCCGCGACGACCTCGTTCTTCTCGACGAGCTTCGCCTTCACGGTCGGCCGCGACGCCCAGCCCGGGCAGGCGGCGCAGATCCGCATCACCTTCACCGGCGGCTTCCCGGACCTCGAGATCATCACCAGCTGGTCGGGCTGGACCTGCACCCGTCCCGGAGGCATCACGAGCCCGACCCTCACGTGCAACCAGACCGTCACCGCGAACCGCACGCTGCCGACCCTCACGGTCCGCACCCTCATCCCCTTCGCGTCGGGCACCTACACCGTCACCAGCGGCGGCACGTCGCTCTCGGGCTCGTTCCGCTGAGCGCGACCTCGGCAGCGTCCGCATCCTGCGGCATGATGAGGGCATGACTCTCCTGCGCGCGGTGGCCCGTCCGATGCTCGCCTCGATGTTCATCTCCGGCGGGGTGATGGCGCTGCGCAAGCCGCAGGCGCTGGCCGCGAAGGCCCAGCCCGTGGCCGACGTCCTGCGCAGGATCGCGCCGCAGGCCGACCTGTCGGCCGCGAACCTCATCCGGCTCAACGGTGTCGTGCACGTCGCCGCCGGCGCCGCGCTCGCCACGGGCCACCTGCCGCGCACCTCGGCACTCGTCCTGGCCGCCACGATGCCCGCCACCACCGTGTCGGGTCACCCGTTCTGGAACGAGACCGACCCCGTCGCGCGCCGCAACCAGTTCACCCACTTCGTCAAGAACGTGTCGCTCACCGGCGGCCTGCTGCTGTCGACCCTCGACCCCGACCCGCACAAGCCGTGGCTGGGCACCCGCGCGAAGAACACCGCGGTCGCCGCCAAGGACACGATCGTCGACCAGATCGACGACCTGCGGGGATGAGGATGGACTGGCCCGCCCCGCTCCCCTCGGCCGCCGTCGACGCCGACGTCCGGCTGCCGGGCTCGAAGTCGCAGACCAACCGTGCCCTCGTGCTCGCGGCGATCGCCGACGGCCCGTCCACGGTGCACGAGCCGCTGGCCGCCCGTGACACCGAGCTGATGGCCGAGGCGCTCGTCTCGCTCGGCGCCCGGATCGAGCGCGGGACGCGCTCGTGGACCGTCACCCCGATCCGGCCCGTCGAGGCGGCCTCGGTCGACTGCGGCCTCGCCGGCACCGTCATGCGGTTCGTCCCGCCGGTTGCCGCCCTCGGCTCGGGCGAGGCCCGGTTCGACGGCGACCCCCGGGCCCGCGAGCGTCCGATGGGCACCACGATCTCCAGCCTGCGCGACCTCGGCGTCCGCGTCGACGACGACGGCCGCGGCAGCCTGCCCTTCACCGTCCACGGCGCCGGGTCGGTGCGTGGCGGTGCGCTCACCGTCGACGCCTCGGCCTCCAGCCAGTTCGTCTCGGCCCTGCTGCTGGTCGCACCCCGGTTCGCCGAGGGCCTCGACCTGCGCCACGAGGGTGGCTCGCTGCCGTCGCTGCCGCACGTCGCGATGACCGTCACCGAGCTGCGCCGCCGCGGCGTCGTGGTCGAGGAGTCGGCGGGTCGCTGGCACGTCCGTCCCGGGCCCGTGAAGGCGCTCGACGTGACGATCGAGCCCGACCTGTCCAACGCCGGACCGTTCGTCGCGGCCGCCCTCGCCACGGGCGGTCGGGTGCGCGTGCGCGACTGGCCCGAGACCACCGACCAGGCCGGCGACGCCTGGCGCGACCTGGTCACGGCCTTCGGCGGGCGCACCGAGCGCGACGGCGCCGACCTCGTCGTCCTCGGTCCCGAGCGCCTCGCCGGGGTCGACCTCGACCTGCACGACGTCGGCGAGCTGACCCCCGTGGTCGCGGCGCTGGCCGCGGTCGCCGACGGCCCGTCCCGGCTCTCCGGCATCGGCCACCTGCGCGGTCACGAGACCGACCGCCTCGCGGCACTGGCGACCGAGATCAACCGCCTCGGCGGTCAGGTCGAGGAGCAGCCCGACGGCCTCGTGATCACGCCGGCCCCGCTGCACGGGGGCACGTTCGCCACCTACGAGGACCACCGCATGGCGCACGCCGGCGCGGTCATCGGGCTGCGCGTGCCCGGGGTCGTCGTGGAGAACATCGGCACCACCGCCAAGACCTACCCGGGCTTCGCCGACGACTGGGCGGCCGTGGTCTCGTGAGGGACGAGCACGACCAGTACGAGCGCCCCCGCCGGCGCACGCGGCCCCGCACGAAGGACCGGCCCGACTACTCCGACGCGCTCGTCGCCGTCGTCACCACGGTCGACCGCGGGCGCTACACGCTGCTGCTGCCCGACGGCACCGTCCTCACCGCGATGAAGTCCCGCTCGCTGGGCCGCCAGGGCGTCGTCGTCGGCGACGAGGCGCGCGTGGTCGGCGACGTCTCGGGCTCGGCCGGCAGCCTCGCCCGCATCGTCGAGGTGCTCGAGCGCCGCACGGTGCTGCGCCGCAGCGCCGACGACGACGACCCGATCGAGCGCGTCGTGGTGGCCAACGCCGACCAGCTGGTGATCGTGGCCTCCCTCGCCGACCCGCCGCCGCGCCCCGGCCTCATCGACCGCTGCCTCGTGGCCGCGTACGACGCCGGGATGGACCCCGCGGTGTGCCTCACGAAGGCCGACCTCGCTCCGGCCGACGAGATCCTGGCGCAGCTCGAGCCGCTCGGCGTCCGCGTCGTGACCACGCGGATCGAGGGCGACCTCGAGCCCCTGCGCGACCTGCTGCGCGACCGCACCAGCGTCCTGATCGGCCACAGCGGCGTGGGCAAGTCCACCCTGGTCAACGCCCTCGTGCCCGACGCCGGCCGCACCACCAGCCACGTCAACGAGGTCACCGGACGCGGCCGCCACACCTCCACCTCGGCGATGATCCTGCCCCTGCCGTTCGGTGGCCGGATCGTCGACACGCCCGGGTTCCGGTCCTTCGGTCTCGCCCACGTGGAGATCGACCGGATCCTGCGGGCGTTCGCCGACCTCAACACCGCGGCGCGCGACTGCCCACGCGGCTGCACGCACCTGGCCGAGGAGCCCGAGTGCGCGCTCGACGCCGCCGCTGCGGCCGGCGAGATCGATCCCGCCCGGCTCGCGTCGTTCCGCCGGATCATGGCCAGCCGCTCGCTGGCCGACGAGTACTGACCTGACCGCGGCCGCCAGACCGTAGGGTGGGCCCCATGGCCAACCCGTACCTGGATGACCTGCGCCTGGCCCACGTGCTGGCCGACTCCGCGGACAACCTCAGCATGGACCGCTTCGGCGCCCTCGACCTCGAGGTCTCCACGAAGCCCGACATGACCTACGTGACCGAGTCCGACCGTGCCGTCGAGGAGGCGATCCGTCGCACCCTCAAGACCTCGCGCGGCCGCGACATCGTCCTGGGCGAGGAGGCCGGCGAGACCGAGGGCACCGCCGAGAACGCCGACCGTCGCTGGATCGTCGACCCGATCGACGGCACCTCGAACTTCGTGCGCGGCGTGCCCGTGTGGGCCACCCTCATCGCCCTCGAGGAGGCCGGCGAGATCGTCGTCGGCTGCGTGTCGGCCCCCGCGATCGGCCGCCGCTGGTGGGCGATGAAGGGCGACGGCGCCCACACCGGCAAGTCGTTCCGCCAGACGCGTCCCATCCAGGTGTCGGGCGTGCGCGAGCTGACCGCCGCGTCGATGTCCTACTCCTCGGCGCCCAGCTGGGGCCAGATCGGCCGCCAGGGCGAGTTCGACGCGCTGCTGCGCCAGTGCTGGCGCACGCGGGCCTACGGCGACTTCTGGTCGTACATGATGGTCGCCGAGGGCGCCGTCGACATCGCCGCCGAGCCCGAGCTCAACGTGTGGGACATGGCGGCCCTCGACATCATCGTCCGCGAGGCCGGCGGCCAGTTCACGAGCCTGGCCGGCGAGCCCGGCCCGTGGGGCGCGAACGCCGTCGCCACGAACGGACGCCTGCACGACGCCGTGATGGCCTACCTCGGGCACTTCCCCGACGACGAGCCGTCGACGTGGCCCGACGAGCCGGAGGACGACGACGAGCCGCTGGCCGACAACGTCACCCGGCTGCGCTTCTCCCGCGACGACTGACCCGTGAGACCGACACCTGCGCCTCGGGTGTGATGCGGGCTACACTCCCCACACAGTCGAGTGTCGACGACAGTCGAGGAGGCAGCCATGCGCGTACGTGACGTACTCGCCGCCAAGGGCAGTGCGACCGTGTTCACCATCTCCCCCGATGCCACGGTCGAGGAACTCCTCGACCTGCTGGCCGAGCACAACATCGGCGCCCTCGTGGTCAGTGCCGACGGCCGCTCGATGGCCGGCATCGTGTCCGAGCGCGACATCGTCCGCAAGCTGCGGGCCCTGCCCGAGCCCCGGTCGGCGACGGTGCAGCAGATCATGACCACCGACGTGCAGGTGTGCCACCCCGAGGACTCGTTCGGCTCCCTCATGAGCTCGATGACCGAGCACCGCGTGCGCCACATCCCCGTGCTGGAGAACGAGGAGGTCGTCGGGCTGCTCAGCATCGGCGACGCCGTGAAGTTCCGCATGGACCAGCTGGAGTTCGAGCGCGACCAGCTGACGCACTACGTCCAGGGCTGAGGCCCTTCCACCCCCGCAGTGACCGCTCTCACCTTGCGCGTCGATATGCAATCGATATATCGTAAGTACATCGGATGCCGCAGTGGTGTCCGTGGAACACCGAAAGGGGACGAGCATGCATCGCACTCCTCCCAACCCCGCCGGTCCGCACCGGCACCCCCGCCGGGCGCGTCGTGCCGGCGGACCCCTTGACTTCGACTGGGACCTCGGTCCCGGCCGCGGCCGTCCCGGACCGCGCGGTCCGCGTCGAGGCCGCAAGGGGGGCGACGTCCGCGCCGCCGCCCTGCTCCTGCTCGACGAGGCGCCCGCCCACGGGTACCACCTGATCCAGCAGATCGCCGCCCGCAGCGAGGGCGCGTGGTCGCCCAGCCCCGGGTCCATCTACCCGGTCCTGCAGCAGCTCGAGGACGAGGGCTTCATCGACTTCGAGCGGGTCGACGGTCGCAAGACCGCCACCCTCACCGACGCCGGCAAGGCCTACGTCGAGGAGCACCGCGAGACCCTCGGCGAGCCGTGGGACCCCGAGCAGCTGCGCCGCGGCGGCGACGCCGAGTCCGGCGCGCTGATCACCTCGGTCAAGACGCTCAACGCGGCCACACGGCAGGTCATGACCGTCGGCAGCCTGGCCCAGCAGGCCAAGGCCGCCGAGATCGTCAACGAGGCCCGGCGTCAGCTGTACGGCCTGCTCGCGGACGATGACGCCTGACAATCGCCTGAGGCTGCCCGAGTCGGAGCTGGGCTGGCGGTTCAGCCGCTCCTCCGGCCCGGGCGGCCAGCACGTCAACACCACCGAGACCCGCGTCGAGGTCCTCTGGTCCCCCGCGGACAGCACCGTGCTGACGCCCGACCAGCGCGACCGCGTGACCGCGCGCCTGCGCAACCGCCTCGTCGACGGCCGGATCTCGGTGGTGTCGTCGACCCACCGCTCCCAGCTGCGCAACCGCGAGGACGCGCTGCGCCGGCTCGAGGAGCTGGTCGCCGAGGCGCTGCGCCCCGCCAAGCGCCGCCGCGCGACCCGTCCCACTCGGGGATCGGTCGAGCGCCGGCTCGACGCGAAGAAGCGCCGCAGCCAGCTCAAGCGCGACCGCCGCGACTGGTGATCCCATCCGCCGGTGATGACCCCGGGCGGTCCCCCGGCCGATAGCCTGCGGCCATGGACTGGGGCACGATCATCTCGCTGGCGGCCGTGGTCGCCGTGGTCTCGATCAACATCGCGGCCCTGGGCATCATCCCGGAGAACCGCCGTCCCCAGACCGCGATGGCGTGGCTCATCCTCATCGTCTTCGCGCCGTTCCTGGGGATCCTGGCGTTCCTGTTCTTCGGCAGCGCGCGCATCGGCCACCAGCGCCACCGCCAGCTCACCGCCGCCAACGAGGTGATCGCCCGCGAGACGCAGGTGCTCGCCTCCGACGTGCCCGCCGGCGCCCCGGACTACCTCGACGGCATCGTGCGGCTCAACCACCGGCTCGCGCTGATGCCGCTCACCGAGGGCAACCACGTCACCCTGCTCCCGGAGTACCAGGAGTCGATCGACGAGATGATCGCCGCGATCGACACGGCGCAGCGCCACGTGCACGTGGAGTTCTACATCATGGCGCTCGACGACATGACCCGTCCGTTCTTCGACGCCCTCGACCGTGCCACCGCGCGCGGCGTCACGGTGCGCCTGCTGTTCGACCACCTCGGCACGCGCGGCATCCCCGGCTACCAGGACCTCAAGGCACGGCTCGCCGCCTCCGACATCGAGTGGCACCTCATGATGCCGCTGCTGCCCTGGAAGCGGCGCTTCCGGCGGCCCGACCTGCGCAACCACCGCAAGCTCCTCGTGGTCGACGACGTCGTCGGCTTCACCGGCTCGCTCAACCTGACGCACCCGTCGTACAACAAGCCCAAGAACCTCGCAGTCGGTCGGGAGTGGGTCGAGCTGTGGATGCGGCTCGAGGGGCCCGTGGTCGCCACGATCGACGCGCTGTTCGCGGCGGACTGGGCGCTGGAGACCGAGGAGGTCCTCCAGGTCTCGATGCAGCAGGTCGACCAGGTGCCGCACTCCGAGCGCGACGTCGTGGGCGTCAGCGCCCAGCTGGTGCCGAGCGGCCCGGGCTTCGAGGCCGAGAACAACCTGCGCCTGTTCACGTCGCTGATCTACAGCGCGCGGCATCGGATCAGCCTCACCAGCCCGTACTTCGTGCCCGACGAGACCCTGCTCTACGCGGTCACGACGGCCGCCCAGCGCGGGATCGACATCGAGCTGTTCGTCAGCGAGCAGGCCGACCAGTTCATGGTCGGCCACGCGCAGGCCTCCTACTACCGCGAGCTGCTCGAGGCCGGCGTGCGCATCTGGCTCTACCCCAAGCCCTTCGTCCTGCACGCGAAGCACTTCAGCATCGACGAGGACGTGGCCGTCGTGGGCACGAGCAACATGGACATGCGCTCGTTCGCGCTCAACTACGAGATGAGCCTGCTGGTCGCCGACCCCGGGGTGGTCCGGCGGATCCGCGTCGTCGAGGACGACTACCGCGCGAAGTCACGCGAGCTGCTGCTCGACGAGTGGCTGGAGCGCCCCGCGCGCACGCGCTTCGTCGACAACGCGATGCGCCTCACCGCGACGCTGCAGTGAGCGGTCAGGGACGCCCGAAGACCTGCACGGTGTAGGTGCGGCCGTCGGCCTTCGCCACGCCCGTGGCCAGGCGGGTGTACCCGCGGCTGAGCATGTTCCGCCGGTGACCCGGCGACTTCAG
The DNA here is from genome assembly GCF_044069275.1 of Aeromicrobium sp. JJY06. NCBI lineage: Bacteria > Bacillati > Actinomycetota > Actinomycetes > Propionibacteriales > Nocardioidaceae > Aeromicrobium > Aeromicrobium sp. JJY06. The sequence goes on along the minus strand of NZ_JBIMRD010000001.1, from coordinate 2,137,183 downwards.
CCACGCCCGCACGTTGGCCTTCGGCGACGTGAAGCCGGTGGCGACGTTCTCGCCGACGCGGCTCATCCTGCACTTCTTGAGCACGACACCGAGGTTCTGGTGGAACATCCGGCGCTCCGCGGCCATGCGCTTCGCCTGACGGTGGGCGTACCGGTTGAGGCACGAGTGGTGCTTCAGCTTCTTGATGTCACGGAAGGCCCGAGACGTGTTCGTCTGCTGGAACAGCTTCCGGTCGAACGTCGTGTTGGACATCGCCGACGCCTGCGGTGCCGTCGGGACGACGAGCAGGGCGAGAGCGGTCATGAAGGCTGCGATGACGTGACGCATGCCTTCCAGTGTTGCGAGGGTGATCCCAGGGATCAAGCGCCGGAGTAGCCGTTGAGCAGGGCGAAGAACACCAGGAGGGCGGCTCCCGCGGCCAGCAGTCCGCCCAGCGCGCCCAGGCCCGCGAGGCGTCCCCTGTCGTGCGGACGCGACGACAGACCCGGGATCAGCGACCACAGCAGGGCGCCGACCACGACCATCACGACGACGAAGAGCGGCAGGATCAGGTCCTCGTTCGTCTCGTCGAGCACCGCCGCCGTCGAGGGGAACAGGCCCAACGCGAGCAGCAGCAGGATGCCGCCGACGGCGAAGCGCCGATAGCCCCGGCGCTCGGGGGGCGAGTACAGCTCCTTGTCCTCCATGCCCCGAACCTACTGCGACGTCCGGGTGCATCGCACCCGCACGCGACACGCGCCCTGCGGGTGACCGCACGGTGGGGCAGGATCGAAGGACAGTGAAGGAGGCACCATGACCACGAGCCCTGACGAACCCCTGCCCGACTCCCCGCTGCCGGAGGTCGACCCCGACCTCGAGCCCGCGGCCGAGCCCGCCGACGCCGCCGACCAGCGCCGCGAGGTCTGGCAGAACGAGGACGACACCCTCGTACCCGACGCCGAGCGCATCGTCCCGATCGACGAGGACGCCGACGACTGAGCCCGGCTAGACCACGCCGGTCGTGCCGAGCAGCTGGCCGATCGCGTAGGTCAGCGCGAGAGCGAGCGCGCCGCCGATCACGAGGCGCCCGGCGGCACGTACCTTGCGCCCGCCGCCGATGCTGGCCGAGATCGTGCCCGTGAGGGCGAGGGCGACGAGCACCGCCACGAACGTGACCGCCACGCGCCAGTCGGCGGTCGTGAGCAGCATCGCGAGCAGCGGCAGCAGTCCGCCCACCGTGAAGGCGGCCGCCGAGGAGAACGCCGCGTGCCACGGGCTGACCAGGTCGTCCTGGTCGAGCCCGAGCTCCACCTCGAGGTGGGCGGCGAGCGCATCGTGCTCGGTCATCTCCTTCGCCGCCGTGAGGGCGGTGGGAGCGCTGATCCCCCGGTCCTGCAGCATCTGCGCGAGCTCGTCGAGCTCCCCCTCGGGGTCCTCGCGCAGCTCGTCCTTCTCGATCGCGATGAGGTTGCGCTCGGAGTCGCGCTGACTGCTGACCGAGACGTACTCGCCGAGCGCCATCGAGATCGCGCCGCCGACGAGGGCGGCGGTGCCGGCGGTCGCGATCGCGCTCGCGTCGTTCGTCGCGCCGGCCACGCCGACGACGAGGGAGGCGACCGAGACGATGCCGTCGTTGGCTCCGAGCACTCCGGCCCGGAGCCAGTTCAGCTTCTGCGACGTGACCGCTGCGTGCGGCTCTTCGACGACCATGCTCGAAGGCTAGGCCACGCCCCGGGCGGTGAGGACAGGCTCACAGCCGCACGGACAGCAGCGCGAGAAGCCACGCCATCGCGGTCAGCAGCGCCAGCGTCAGCTCGACCAGGATCGAGATGCCGGTGGCGCGCATCGCGTGGCCCGTGGCCTTCCGCGCCGCGACGGGGTCGCCCAGGCGCTGCAGCTCGGCGAGGTAGGTGCCGCCGATGAAGCCGATGAACAGGCCCACGAACGGGATGACGAAGAACCCGATCACGCCCAGGACCGCGCCGAACAGCAGGCTGCGGTTGGGCACCCCGCGTCGCTTGAGGTAGCGCCCCGCGATGAGGTACTTCAGCACGACCCCGCCCACGGTCAGCGCGGCGGCGAGGACCGCGACGGTCCAGCCGGCCGTGCCGCCGGTGATCGCGCCCCACGTGAAGACCGCGATGCCGACGACGAGGCCGCCGGGGATGACCTGGACGATCGCGCCGACGAGGCCGACGAGGATCGCCAGCGCGACCAGCAGGTCGAGGACGACACTGCTCACGAGAAGGCGCTGATCCCGGTCTCGGCCCGCCCGATGATGAGCTTCTGGATCTGGCTCGTGCCCTCGTACAGGGTCATGACGCGGGCGTCGCGCATGTACTTCTGGACCGGGTACTCGTCGACGTAGCCGTAACCGCCGAACGCCTGGATCGCGAGGTTGGCGGCCTTCACCGCGGCCTCGGACGCGAACAGCTTGGCCTTGGACGCCTCGACGCTGAACGTCTCGCCGCGATCGATGAGGTCGGCCGCGCGCCACGTGAGCAGCCGGGCGGCGTCGGCGTCGACCGACATCTCGGCGATCATGTCCTGCACCAGCTGGTAGCTCGCGATCGGCTTGCCGAACTGCTCGCGCGAGGTGCTGTACTCGACGGTCGCGTCCAGACAGCCCTGGACGATGCCGACGCAGCTGGCGGCGATGCCCACACGGCCCTTGTCGAGCGTGGTCATCGCGATCCGGAAGCCGCGGCCCTCCTCGCCGAGGAGGGCGTCGGCGGGCACGCGCACGTCGGTGAACGAGAGCGCCGCCGTGGCCTGGCCGCGCAGGCCGAGCTTGCCCGTGACCTCGGTGGCCTCGAAGCCCGGCGTGTCGGTGGGGACGAGGAACGCCGAGACACCCCGCGCGCCGGGACCGCCGGTGCGCGCGAAGACGAGTGCGACGTCCGCCCACGTGCCGTTCGTGATGAAGATCTTCGAGCCGTTGATGACCCACTCGTCGCCCTCGCGCACGGCGCGGGTGGTGAGGTTGCCGGCGTCCGACCCGTGGTCGGGCTCGGTGAGGCCGAAGCAGCCCAGCAGCTCGCCCGAGGCGATCCCGGGCAGCCAGCGCTGCTTCTGCTCCTCGGTGCCGAACTTCAGGACGGACTTGCCGAACAGGCCCGTGGACACCGACACGATGCCGCGGATCGCCGAGTCGGCGCGGCCGAGCTCCTCCATCGCCAGCACGTAGGTGACGTAGTCGCCGCCGATGCCGCCGTACTCCTCGGGGATGGTGAGGCCGAGGAATCCGAGCTGTCCGAGCTTGGGGATGATCGCGGTGTCGACCGACTCGACGCGGTCCCACTCGGCGCGGAACGGCACGACCTCCTTGTCCAGGAACTCGCGCGCGAGCGCGCGGAAGCTGCGTTGGTCCTCGTTCAGGCTCAGATCCATGCCCCGATCCTGCCATCGACCTACGATGCAGAGCATGACCCTGCCCGTGGCACGCACCCCCGATCCTCGCGACGCCCCCGCCCTGCGCTGGGGCATCCTCGGCGCGGGCGGCATCGCGGCGACGATGACCACGGCGCTGCAGGAGGGGACCCGGCAGCAGGTCGTCGCGGTGGGCTCGCGCGACCTCGGCCGGGCTCGCGCGTTCGCGGGGCGCTTCGGCATCGGGCGCGCCCACGGCTCGTACGAGGACCTCGTCGCCGATCCCGAGGTCGACGCCGTCTACGTCGCCTCGCCCCACTCGGAGCACCACGACCACGCGCTGCTCGCGATCGCGGCAGGCAAGCACGTGCTGGTGGAGAAGGCGTTCACCCGGAACGCGGCCGAGGCGGACGCCGTGCTCGAGGCCGCGGACGACGCGGGCGTCACGTGCATCGAGGCGATGTGGTCGCGGTTCCTGCCCGGCTACGACGTCGTGCGGCAGGCCGTCCTCGACGGCCTCGTCGGTGACGTGCGACTGGTCCAGGCCGACCACGGCCAGCTGCTCTACCCCGACGGGCCCGAGCGGCTCGCCGACCCGGCGCTGGCCGGCGGCGCCCTGCTGGACCTCGGCGTCTACCCGATCCACCTGGCCGCGATGCTGCTGCCGGACGTCGTCGAGGTGACCGCCACCGGCACGCTGACGCCGCTCGGGGTGGACGAACAGGAGAACGTGACCCTGCGCGACGCCTCGGGCGCCCTCGCCGCGCTCAGCGCCACGATGTCGGCCACCTCGCCCACGGTGGCCACCGTGGCGGGCACCAAGGCCCGGCTCGATCTCCAGGGGCCCTTCTTCCAGCCGTCCACGATCCGGCTGGTGGACCCCAACGACCGCACGCTCGACGTGTGGGAGCCGCCGACGCGCGACGCGCTGCTGGGGCTGCGGTACGAGGCCGCCGAGCTCGCCCGGTGCGTGGCCGACGGGACCCCGGAGTCTCCGCTCCTGCCGTGGTCCGAGACCCGCCGCGTCATGGCGCTGATGGATGAGGTCCGGTCGCAGCTGGGCGTGGTGCTGCCGGGCGAGTGAGGCCCGACCGGCGACGGCTGCGCCGCCTCCGCCGCTCGCCCGTCTACCGTGGAGTCACATGCGTTCCGACCGATCCCGCCGCCGCGCCGCCCCCGCGCTCGTCGCCGTGGCGATCGTCGTCGGCCTCCTGCTCGTGGCACGGCCGCTCAGTGCGGTCGACGCGCTGGTCGTGGTCGTGGTCGGCCTGCTGGCGGTTCTGGGTGCACACGAGCTGCTCACGGGCTCCCGCCTGCGCGACCGGCTGATCGGCGCGGGGGTGCTCGTCGCGTCCGTGGTGCTGGCGCTCGAGCCGCACTGGACCGTGCGCGTGCTGGTCGTGGTGTTCGCGGTCGTCCTGCTGGGCGAGGGGCTCGCGCGGGTCCGGCGGCGTCGCACCCGCTCCGAGCTGGCCACCGGCGCCGGCCTGGCGATCCTCGGCGTGCTGGCGCTGGCCTGGCCGGACGTCACGGTCTTCGTCATCGGGCTCGTGCTCGGCCTGCGACTCCTCCTGTTCGGGTTCCCGCGGCTGGGGGCACGGGTGCCGCCGCCCGTCACCGCGACGTTCGTGCTCGCGCTGGCGGTCTCACTGGCCGCCTACACGGTCGTCGTCACGGCGATCGCGCCGCGGCCCGACGCGTTCTACGTGGCGCCCGACGACACGCCCCGCTCCCCCGGCCTGCTGCTGCGCGCCGAGCCCTTCGTCACCGACGTGCCCGACGGGGCCCGCGCCTGGCGCATCCTCTACAGCACCACGCGCGCGGGCGACGAGCCCACGGTGGCGAGCGCGCTCGTCGCCGTCCCGCGCGAGCACCTGCAGGACCGGCCGCCGGTGATCGCGTGGGCGCACGGGACGACGGGGTTCGACCGTCGGTGCGCGCCGAGCCTGCGTCGGTCCCGCACGATCGGCGCCGGCGGGATCGAGGCCGTGCACGCGGCGCTCGCCGAGGGCTGGGCCGTCGTCGCGCCCGACTACCCGGGGCTCGGCACCCGCGGGGTGCAGCCGTACCTCGTCGGGTCGGGCGAGGCGCGGTCGGTGCTCGACGCGGTGCGCGCGGCACGGCGGCTGCCACAGCTGTCGCTGTCGAACGAGACGGTCGTCTGGGGTCACTCGCAGGGTGGGCACGCGGCCCTGTGGACCGCGATGACGCAGCCGGGATACGCCCCCGACGTGCCGCTCGCGGGCGTCGCCGCGATGTCGCCGGTCAGCAACCCGACCACGTTCCTGCGCGACCTCGGCCGGCGCCCGGTGGGCACGATCTTCGTCGCCTACGCGCTGGCGGCGTACAGCGGGACGTACCCCGACGTGGAGCCCGGCGACCACGTGCGCGCCAGCGCGCGGCTGCCGCTCGAGCGGATCGCCGACCGCTGCCTGCGCTCGCCGACCTCGGAGATCTCACTCGCGCAGGCGCGGGTGATGGCCGACCGGTTCGTCTCGAACTCGCTGTACGAGGGCGCGCTCGGGCGGCGGCTCAGCGAGAACGACGCCACGGGCGCCATGGAGGCGCCCGTGCTGATCGCGCAGGGCGAGAGCGACCGCGTGGTCACGCTCGGCCTGCAGGACGCGTACGTGCGCGAGCGGTGCGCGGCCGGCCAGTCGCTCGACTACCGCACCTACCCCGGCCGCGGCCACGGCGACCTCCTGCGCGAGGGCTCCCCCTTCGTCGAGGAGCTCCTCGACTGGACCACCGACCGCTTCGCCGACCAGCCCACCACGACCACCTGCTGACCTCCGCGCCTCCGGCGCGCCAGATGTGTAGCACTGTCCACCCTTTTTCGGCCGATCAGACCGTAAAAAGGTGGAAACCGCTACACATCTCGGTCGCCGGAGGCGACGGAGCCGGTCTGGACGCGCCAGAGGGCGGCGTAGGCGCCGTGGCTCGCGACGAGCTCGTCGTGGGTGCCGGCCTCGACGATGCGGCCGGCGTCGAGGACCCAGATGCGGTGCGCGTGGCGGACCGTGGAGAGGCGGTGCGCCACCATGATCGCGGTGCGGTCGCGGGTGGCGGTCTGGAGCGAGACCTGGATCGCGGCCTCGGTCTCGTTGTCCACAGCGCTGGTCGCCTCGTCGAGGATCAGCACGGCGGGGTCGCGCAGCAGCGCGCGGGCCAGCGCGAGCCGCTGGCGCTGGCCGCCCGAGAGCGTGACGCCGCGCTCCCCCACCCACGTGTCGTAGCCGTCGGGCAGCGCCTCGATGAACGCGTCGGCGGCGGCCTGGCGAGCGGCCTCGGCGACCGCCTCGTGATCGGCACCGGGACGCCCGTATGCGATGTTCTCCGCGATCGTGCCGGCGAACAGGAACACGTCCTGCGAGACGTAGCCGATCGAGCCGCGCAGCGACTCCCACTCCAGCTCGCGCAGGTCGCGGCCGTCGAGGCTCACCTCGCCCGAACGGGGGTCGTCGAAGCGCAGCATGAGGCGCAGCAGTGAGGACTTGCCGGCGCCCGTGGGTCCGACGATCGCGTGCGTCTCGCCGGCGGGGACGACGAGGTCGATGCCGTGCAGGACGTCCGGCCCGTCGGCGTAGCCCGCGCGGACGCCCGACAGCTCGAGCCGGCCGGCCACCGGAGACGGCAGCGCGACCGTGCCCGCGGGCACCTCGATCGGCTCGTCGAGCAGCGCCAGGATGCGCGCCGTCGAGGCGCGACCGCGCTGGTAGAGGTCGAGCATCTCGGCGATCTCGGTGAGCGGCCACAGCAGCCGCTGGGTCATGAACACGAGCACCGAGTACAGGCCCACCTCGAGCTCGCCGTTCAACGTGGCCCAGCCGCCGAACAGCAGCGTGCACGTGAAGCCGACGAGGATCGCCATCCGCACGAGCGGCACGAACGCGGCCGACGAGCGGATTGCGTCGACGTTGGCCTGGCGGTAGTCCGCCGAGGCCCGCTCGACACGGTCGCGCTCGCGATCCTCCGCGGTGAACGCCTTGATCGTGGTGATGCCGCCGAGGTTCGCCGCGACGAGGCCCGACAGGTCGGCCACCCGCTCGCGCACCGCGGCGTAGAGCGGCTCGAGGCGTCGCTGGAACCACAACGAGCCGAACACGATGAGCGGGATCGGCAGGAACGCCAGCACCAGCAGCTCCCACGACGCCACCGCGAACACCGCGCCGACGAGCAGGATGTTGAGGGCGGTCTGCAGCAGCGCCGGCGCGCCGATGTCGAGGAACCGCTCGAGCTGGTTCACGTCGTCGTTGACCGTGGCGAGCGTGGTGCCCTGCGGCCGGCCCTCGTGCCAGTGCACGTCGAGGCGCTGCGCGTGGTCGTACGCCTCCACCCGCAGGTCGTGCTCGACCGACTGCGCGAGCCCGCGCCAGGTGACCGCCGCGAAGTACTGCGAGGCCGACTCGACGATCCACACCAGCGCGTTGATCGCCGCGAGCCAGCCGAGCTGGGCGAACCGCGACTCCACGCCGAGCACGTCGGCGACGAAGGAGCCCTCACCGCGCACCACCACGTCGACGGCGGCGCCGATCAGCAGCTCGGGGACGACGTCGGCCACCTTGTTGACCGTGGACAGCACCACCGCGAGCACGAGCCGCTTGCGGTAGCGGCCGTAGCGTCGCCACAGCTCCTCCAGGGGTGCGCGGTCGGCGCGGTCGGACATGCGGTCTCCTCGGTCGGTGGGGTCGGGTCTCAGGCGTGGGGCGCCGAGAACCGGGGCAGATGCCAGTGCCAGTGGATGGCACCGACGCGGATGAGCAGGACGACCGCCCCGGCGGACAGCGCGGCGGCGCCGGTGGGCACCGTGGTCTGGCGCAGGACGACGTAGAGGGCGGCGCCGGCGACGGACGCCAAGGCGTAGATCTCGCCCACCAGGACGAGCGGCTTGCGGCGCACCAGCACGTCGCGGATGACGCCGCCGCCGGTGCCCGTGATGACGCCGAAGACGACGGCGACCCATGGCCGGACGTCCTCGGCCAGCGCGATCGACGCGCCCGTGACGGTGAACGAGGCCAGGCCGACGGCATCGGCGTAGAGCACGATGCGCCACGAGTCGACCTTCGACTGCGGGTGCCGCGATGCCACGGCGATCACCACGAGAGAGGTGACGGCGGCGACGATCAGCAGGCCGGGCGCGGTGACCCACCAGACCGGCTCGATGCCGAGCAGGAGGTCGCGCAGCGTGCCGCCGCCGACCGCGACGACCACGGCCAGCACGACGACGCCGAGCCAGTCCATCCCGGCCCGGACGGCCGCGTACCCGCCGGAGACCGCGAACGCGACGATCCCGACGACCTCGGCGGCCGCGAAGAGATCCTCGTTCACGGATTCCACCGTAGGGGGCCGTCCTGCCAGTAGCGTGCGCAGCATGGCCCGGACCCCCTCCTCGACCGACCACGCCTCCCGCGTCCTCGCGGCGCGCTGGCCGGCGCTGGCTGCCTTCGCCCTGCTGGTCATGACCACGCAGATCCTGTGGCTGACGTTCGCCGCGGTGACCCCGCAGACGGCCACGCACCTGGGCGTCTCCGAGGGCGCCGTCGGCGACCTCGCCGTCGTCAACGCGGCGATGTTCGTGCTGCTGGCGATCCCGACCGGACGCTGGATGGACCGGTCCTACGAGCGGGCGCTGGCCGCCGGTGCGCTGTTCACCGCCGTCGGCGCGATCGTGCGCGCGCTCGACCCGTCCTCCTACGCGGTCATCCTGACGGGCCAGGTGATCATGTCGGTCGGCCAACCCCTGGTCCTCAACGCGCTGACCAAGGTGGCCGCGCGCCACTTCCCCGACCGCGAGCAGACCACGGCGATCTCGGTGGCCGCGGGCGCGCAGTACGCCGGCATCCTCGTCGCGGTGCTGACCTCGGCCTGGCTCGTGGACGCCGGCGGATTCCGACTGCTGCTGGTCTCGCACGCCGTTCTCGCGGTGGTGGCCGCGGCCGCGGTGCTGCTCAGCCTGCGCCTGCCGGCCCACGCGGTCGACGTCCTGGGCCGCGCGAGGCTCGGCGAGCTGCGCCGCGACCCGCTCGTGTGGAAGATGGCGGGCCTGCTGTTCCTCGGCTTCGGCATCTACAACGGCATCGCCACGTGGCTGGACTCGATCCTCGTGGACTTCGGCCACCCGGGCCTGGCCGGACCCGTGATCGCGACGATGACGCTGGCGGGCATCGCCGGCGCGGCCGTGCTGCCGGGGCTCGCGGCGGCTCGCGACGCCCGCCGCACCGTGGCGCTCGGCGCCACCGCCACCCTCGCGGTGGTCATGGTGACACTCGCGGCCACGCAGCCGGTCTGGCTCGCGTACCTCGGCCTCGCGCTCGTCGGCTTCATGCTGATGGGCACCCTGCCCGTGGTGCTGGACTGGTCCGAGCTCCACGTCGGGCCCACCCGCGCGGGCACGGTCACCGGCATGCTGCTGCTGGCCGGCAACCTCGGCGCCGTGCTCGTGGTGCTGACCGTGCAGCTGGCCATCGGCGACCCGACCGCGGCACTCGTCGTGATGGCGGCCTGGGCCGTGCCGGGCTTCGTGGTGGCGTGGCTGCTGCCGAGACGTCAAGCGGCCCGGGGTCGCGCCTAGGCGGCCCTCTCGATCCGCACCACCACGGCCTTCGACACCGGGGTGTTGGACTCGCGCGCCGTGGAGTCGAGCGGGACGAGCACGTTGGCCTCGGGGAAGTACGCCGCGGCGCACCCGCGCGCGGTCGGGTAGGCCACGGCCCGGAAGCCGCGCAGGACGCGGTCGGGCTGGTCGGGCCACTCGCTGTAGACGTCGATCGCGTCGCCGTCCGCGATGCCGCGCTCGGCGAGGTCGTCGGGGTGCACGAACACGACGTCGCGGCCCGACTTGATACCGCGGTAGCGGTCGTTGCGGCTGTAGATCGTGGTGTTGAACTGGTCGTGCGACCGGACGGTCTGCAGCAGCAGACGCCCCGGCTCGAGCTCGATCGGCTCGAACCGGTTGGCGGTGAACCGCGCCTTCCCCGTGGCGGTCTCGAAGGTGCGGGAGTCGCGGGGGCCGTGCGGGAGGACGAACCCCTCCTCGCTCGCGACCTTGCGCTCGTAGTCCTCGCAGCCGGGGACGACGCGGCTGATGTGGTGGCGGATCGTGCCGTAGTCGGCCTCGAACGCCGCCCAGTCGATCGGCTGCCGGTCGGCCAGCGTGGCGCGGGCGAGCCGGCTGATGATCGCGACCTCCGACAGGAGGGTGTCGGCGACGGGGTCCACCTTGCCCCGCGAGGCGTGGACGGCGCACACCGTGTCCTCGACGGTGATGAACTGGTCCCCCGAGGCCTGCCGGTCGATCTCGGTGCGGCCCAGCGTGGGCAGGATCAGCGCGGCGTCGCCCGTGACGCCGTGCGAGCGGTTGAGCTTGGTGGAGACCTGCACGGTCATCGCGGTGCCGCGCAGCGCCGCCTCCGCGGACGCGGTGTCGGAGATCGCCGAGACGAAGTTGCCGCCCAGGGCCATCCAGAAGCGCACGTCGCCGCGCTGCATCGCGCGCACCGAGTCGACCGAGTCCAGGCCGTGACGGCGCGGCGGCTCGAAGCCGAACTCCGCGGCGAGCGCGTCCATGAAGCTGTCGGGCATCTTCTCCCAGATGCCCATCGTGCGGTCGCCCTGCACGTTGCTGTGGCCGCGGATCGGGGAGGCGCCCGCGCCGGGCCGGCCCATGTGCCCGCGCAGCAGCAGGAGGTTGACGATCTCCTTGATCGTCGCGACGGCCTGCGTGTGCTGGGTGAGCCCCATCGCCCACGTGACGATCACCTTGTCGGCGGCGAGGTAGCGGCGGGCGAGCTCGTCGATCTCGGTCGAGGTCAGACCGGTCGCACGCAGCACCGCCTGCTCGTCGAGGTCGGCCACGCTCGCGCGCAGCTCGTCGAGGCCCGACGTGTGCTGCTCGATGAACGCATGGTCGAGCACGGTGCCGGGCGCGGCGTCCTCGGCGGCCAGGACCCGCTGGATGACCGCCTGCAGCAGCGGGCCGTCGCCGCCGAGGCGGATCTGGCAGAACTGGTCGGCCATCTTCGTGCCCTTGCCGATCACGCCGCGTGCGTTCTGCGGGTTCTTGAACCGGATCAGCCCGGCCTCGGGCAGCGGGTTGATCGCGATGATCGACGCGCCGGCCCGCTTCGCCCGCTCCAGGGCCGAGAGCATGCGCGGATGGTTCGTGCCCGGGTTCTGACCCATGATGATGATCAGGTCGGCCTGCGGGATGTCCTCGTAGGTCACGGTGGACTTGCCCACGCCGATCGTCTCCACGAGCGCCGAGCCGGTGGACTCGTGGCACATGTTCGAGCAGTCGGGCAGGTTGTTCGTGCCGAACGCCCGCACGAAGAGCTGGTAGACGAAGGCGGCCTCGTTCGACGCACGGCCGGAGGTGTAGAACGACGCCTGATCGGGGTGGTCGAGGCCGTTCAGCGTCTCCGCGGCGAGCCGGAACGCCTCGTCCCAGGACACGGGCCGGTAGTGGTCCTCCCCCGGCGCCTTGTAGACCGGCTCGGTGAGCCGCCCCTGCTGGCCGAGCCAGTACTCGCTCTTGCCGGCGAGGTCGTCCACGGAGTGCTCGGCCCAGAACTCGCGCGACACCGTCAGCGGGGTCGCCTCCCACGTCACGGCCTTCGCGCCGTTCTCGCAGAACTCCGCCGAGTGCCGCCGGCCCGGGTCGGGCCAGGCGCAGCTCATGCAGTCGAAGCCGTCCTTCTGGTTGATCGACGTGAGCAGTCGCGCCGTGCGCGCCACGCCCATCGCGCTCAAGGCGGGACGCATCGCGTGCAGCACGCCCGGGAGGCCCGCGGCCCAGTCCTTGAGGCCGGTCACCTCGATGCCGTCGTCGTTCGGGTCCTCCACCAGCGGCTTGCGTGTCATCAGGCCTCCACCCGATCGGGACGTGAGTAGACGACCATCGACGACCCGCGCAGGAAGCCGACCACGGTCAGGCCGGCCTCCTCGCCGAGCTCGACCGCCAAGGACGAGGGAGCCGAGATCGCCGCGAGCAGCGGGGCGCCCGCCATCGACGCCTTCTGCACGAGCTCGAAGCCCGCGCGCCCCGAGACCAGCAGGACGCAGCCGGCCAGTGGCAGCTTCTCGTGCTCGAGCGCCCAGCCGACGACCTTGTCGACGGCGTTGTGGCGCCCGACGTCCTCGCGGACCACGAGCGGCTCCCCGGTGCGGCCGTCGAAGAGTCCCGCGGCGTGCAGTCCCCCGGTCTGGTCGAACACCGACTGGACGTCGCGCATGCGGTCGGGCAGGGCCGTCAGCAGCTCGGCCGGGACCGTCAGCGGGTCGGGCCCGACCTCGAAGGCGGACTTCGTGGTGACGGCGTCGATGCTGGTCTTGCCGCAGACGCCGCACGAGGAGGACGTGTAGCCGTGGCGCTCGAGGGCGAGGTGGTCGAGGTGGGCGCTGGCGTCGACCTGGACGTCCAGGACGTTGTACGTGTTGACGCCCTCGTCCGTGGTGCCGGCGCAGTAGCGCGCGGTGCGGATCTGCTCGCGCCGCGTGATGACGCCCTCGGAGACGAGGTAGCCCAGCGCCAGCTCGACGTCGTGGCCCGGCGTGCGCATGGTGACCGCGAGCGCGCGGCCGTCCACCCGGATCTCGAGTGGCTCCTCGCCGGTCAGCCGGTCCTCGCGGACGCGCGAGCGGCCGGCCTCGACCACGGTGACGCGACGGCGGACGGCGGGCTTGGTCATACGGCCACCGTATGCGAGATCGGCGGACCGGGCCGGGCGATGGGAGGCGGAGTCGGTACCCCCGCCTCGGGGGGTGTGCAGGGGCACCGACTCACGACAGACACAGCTCGGCTGGGGGACCGAGCGCTTTCCCTCCCGGCAGTCTCGAGTGGTGTGAGCTCGAGGCGCCGCGAGCCAAAAGTACCGGACTGGTACACAAGCGCGCCCGAAAATCGCACAATTTGTTCAGTCCCTGCACAAAGCCTGCAACGGCGGGGGAAAACGCACCTCAGACCGGGCGGAGGAGGCTGGTCTGGATCGAGACGACCGGCGGCACGATCGCGGACAGCCGCAGCCGGCGACGCGGTGGGGTCCGCCGGATCTCGCGGGCGACGAGCTCCTCCGCGGCGCCGATGGCGCCGACGACCTCGAGCTCGGTGGGCACGCGCACGTCGGCACCGGACGCCGCGGCGAGCTCGGCCACGCGCGCGAGGCTGCGGGCGTGGCGCTCCACCACGACATCGCGCTGGCGGCGCAAACGCTCCCCCGCGGCGTGGATCTCCACGACGAAGCTGCGCGCGAACGTCGGTCGCGCCTCGAGGCAGGCCGCGAGGCCCCGCACGCCGAGCTCGATCCGCTGCTCCCAGGCCGCGTCGTCGAGGGTCACGCCCTGGTCGCGGATGAACTGGACCAGCTGCTCGCTGATGGTCTCGTGGGCCGCGGCGAAGGCCTCCTCCTTGTCGGAGAAGCACTGGTAGAAGGTCGTGCGCGAGACGCGAGCCCGTCGGGTGATGCCCGTGACGGTGGCGCCGGCGAACCCCGCGTGCGCCACCTCGTCGGACACGGCCTGCAGGATGCGGCCGCGCTGCGAGGCGGCGACCTCGGACTCGGGGAGGGCCGCGCGCCCCCGCGGAAGTTCGAGCCGCTCCGGCAGCAGGCTCAGGGCGTCTTCGGGCACCCGGCACACATTATCCGCAGGAATCCCGGGGCGTCTCGGACTTCTCCCGCGACTGGACGCGGCCGACGACGCAGAAATGTTGCTCCGCAGGGCTTCGCACGCAACGTTTCCGTGCTGAGCACGCAAGAAATTTCCGTTGTTTGCACCCTGACCCCTGCGTAGCGTTGACTTCATGAGTTCCGTCCCCTTCCTCGACGTGGCCAACACCGTGCGCTGGGTCCGCTCCCGTGGCGCCGAGGCCGTCATCGCTGGCATGACCGACGCCGTCGAGGCCGACTTCCGCCGCTGGCCGTCGTTCGACAAGACCCCGCGCGTGGCCGCGCACTCGTCCGAGGGCGTCATCGAGCTGATGCCCACGAGCGACGGCGTCGCGTACGGCTTCAAGTACGTCAACGGGCACCCCTCGAACCCCTCGTACGGCCTCCAGACCGTCACCGCGTTCGGCGTCCTGGCCGAGGTCTCCTCCGGCTACCCGACGTTCGTGGCCGAGATGACCGTCCTGACGGCGCTGCGCACCGCCGCCACCTCGGCGATGGCGGCCCGCCACCTCGCCCGTCCGGACTCTCGCGTCATGGCGATGATCGGCACCGGCTCCCAGGCCGAGTTCCAGGCGCTCGGCATGCGTGCGGCGCTGGGCATCACGTCACTGCGCGTCTGGGACGTCGACCCCGCCGCGATGGAGAAGTTCGTCCGCAACGCCGAGCCGCTCGGCTTCGAGGTCCACGTCGCGTCCAGCGCGGCCGACGCCGTGCGCGGCGCCGACGTCATCACGACCTGCACCGCCGACAAGCAGCGCGCCCTCGTCCTCACCGACGACATGGTGGCGCCCGGCGTGCACGTCAACGCGATCGGCGGCGACTGCCCCGGCAAGACCGAGCTCGACCCGGCGATCCTGCACCGCGCGGACGTCTTCGTGGAGTTCGAGCCGCAGACCCGCATCGAGGGCGAGATCCAGGCCGTCGCGGCCGACCATCCCGTCACCGAGCTCTGGCAGGTCGTCACCGGGCAGGCGACGGGTCGCCGCGACGCCGACGCCGTCACGGTCTTCGACTCGGTGGGCTTCGCGGTGGAGGACTTCGCGGCGCTGCGGTACGCGCACGAGTCCGTCGCCGGCACCGACCTCGTGGGGTGGCTCGACCTCATCGCCGACCCCGCCGACCCGAAGGACCTGTTCGGCCTCGTCGCCGGCGCGGACGTCCTCTCGGCCGCCCACTGATCCACCGATCGCGAAGAAGTCCGGCGTCGCTCTTGACGCCGGACTCTCCTCGGCATAACGTGCAACCAAATGGTTGTAAATACTCAGAACGAGCTGACCGACGCCGAGGTCGACCGCATCTTCCACGCCCTCGCCGACTCCACTCGACGCGACATCGTCCGCCGCACCCTCGTGGGCGAGGCGTCGGTGTCCCGTCTGGCCGACTCGTACGACATGTCGTTCGCCGCGGTGCAGAAGCACGTGGCCGTGCTGGAAGGGGCCGGACTGGTGACCAAGCACCGACAGGGCCGCGAACGACTGGTCCGGGGCAATCCGCACACGATCGCCCGGGCCCAACAGCTGCTCGACGAGTTCGAGCTCATCTGGCGCTCGCGCGTGGAGCGCCTCGACGCCCTCCTGGCCGAGGACGAACCCGATCCCTCCTGAAAGGCACGACCATGCCCATCACCTCCGTGTCCAAGGACACCGACGACCTCACGATGACCGTCGTCGCCGACTTCCCCGTGCCGGTGCGCCGGCTGTGGGACGCCTACGCCGACCCCCGCCAGCTCGAGCGCTTCTGGGGGCCCGTCGAGTGGCCCGCGACGTTCAGCCGGCACGACATGACGCCGGGCGGCGAGTCGCACTACGTCATGACCGGCCCGGACGGCGACCAGAGCGCCGGCTACTGGAAGTTCCGCTCGGTCGACGAGGGGAAGGGCTTCGAGGTCGAGGACGGCTTCTGCACCGACCCGGGCGTGCCGAACCCCGACATGCCGTCCATGCGGATGACCTTCGCGTTCGAGGAGACCGGCGAGGGCTCCCGCGTCACGACCACGACGTGGTTCGCCTCCCTGGAGGACCTCGAGGAGCTCATCGCCCAGGGCATGGAGGAGGGCATGACCTCCGCCATGAGCCAGATGGACGCCGTCGTGGCCGACCTGAGCTCGTTCGCCGCCTCCGTGGGCACCGAGAGCCAGCTGCTCGACGACACCCACGTGCGGATCACCCGCATCATCCGCGGCACGGTCGAGCAGGTGTGGCGCGCCCACACCGAGCCCGAGCTGCTGCGGCGCTGGCAGCTCGGGCCCGAGGGCTGGACGATGCCGGTGTGCGAGGTCGCCACGAACGTCGGCGACACCTACCGCTACGAGTGGGAGCAGGAGGGCGGCGAGAACCGCTTCGGCTTCACCGGCGAGCTGCTCGAGGTGAGCCCGCCCGTCCGTTCGGTCACCACCGAGCGGATGATCGGCATGGAGGGCGAGGGCACGATCAACGAGCTCACCCTCACCCCCGTCGAGGAGGGCACGCTCATGTCGCTCTACGTCACCTACCCGAGCCGTGAGCTGCGTGACCAGATCCTGGCGACGGGCATGACCGACGGCATGGAGACCAGCTACGCACGGCTCGAGCGCGAGGTGCTCGCCCCGGCCTGAGCCATCGCCTCATCGCAGCCGCAGGCTCACCACCGCGGCTGCGATGAAGCGGTCACGCCCCTCGGGGCGGATGCGGCCCTCGACGAGGCGTGCGGGAACGGACAGGGACGGGCGGACCCGGCGGCGCCGGGTGGGCTTCGACTGGAGCATGGTCTGATCGAACAACCTCAACTAAGGTTCAGGTCAATGACTGTCCTCCTGACCCCGTCCCAGGTCGCCGAGCGAGCCGGCGTCGCGGTGTCCGCCCTGCACTTCTACGAGCGCGAGGGGCTCCTCACGTCCACGCGGACGGCGGGCAACCAGCGCCGCTACACACGCGACGTGCTACGGCGCATCGCGTTCATCCGCACGTCGCAGCGCGTCGGGATCTCCCTGGCCGAGATCCGCGAGGCGCTCGCGTCCCTGCCGACCGACCACGCCCCGTCCAAGGCCGACTGGTCGCGGCTCTCGCGGCGCTGGCGCCGTTCGCTGGACGAGCGGATCGCCCGGCTCGAGCGGCTGCGCGACGACCTCGACGGCTGCATCGGCTGCGGCTGCCTGTCGCTCAGGACGTGCCGGCTGCGAAACCCCGACGACACCCTCGCCGCCGACGGCGCCGGCCCTCGCCTCCTCGACCCCGACTGACGCTCAGACGTTGCGGCGGTACTGGCCGCCGACCTCGAAGAAGGCCTCGGTGACCTGCTGGAGCGAGCAGACCCGCGCGGCGTCCATCAGGACGGCGAAGACGTTCTCGTGGCTGGCGGCGGCCTCCTTGAGCCGTTCGAGGGCGGCCTCGGCCTCGCCGCGGTGCGCCTGCTGGAACGCGCGCAGGCGGCGCAGCTGCGACTCCTTCTCGCCCTCGGACGCCCGCGCGAGCGCGAGCTTCTGCGGCACCTCGTCGCCGTGCGGGTTCTTGAACGTGTTGACACCGACGATCGGCAGCGAGCCGTCGTGCTTGCGGTGCTCGTAGAGCATCGACTCGTCCTGGATGCGCCCGCGCTGGTAGCCGGTCTCCATCGCGCCGAGCACGCCGCCACGCTCGCTGATGGCCTCGAACTCGCGCAGCACGGCCTCCTCGACGAGCTCGGTGAGCTCCTCGATGACGAAGGACCCCTGCAGCGGGTTCTCGTTGGCGGCCAGCCCCCACTCGCGGTTGATGATGAGCTGGATCGCGAGCGCCCGGCGCACCGACTCCTCCGACGGCGTCGTGACGGCCTCGTCGAAGGCGTTGGTGTGCAGGCTGTTGGCGTTGTCGTAGATCGCGATGAGCGCCTGCAGCGTGGTGCGGATGTCGTTGAAGTCCATCTCCTGCGCGTGCAGGGACCGGCCCGACGTCTGCACGTGGTACTTCAGCTTCTGGCTGCGCTCCCCCGCGCCGTACTTCTCCTTCATCGCGACCGCCCAGATCCGGCGGGCGACCCGGCCGAGGACCGAGTACTCGGGGTCCATGCCGTTGCTGAAGAAGAACGACAGGTTGGGGGCGAAGTCGTCGATCGCCATGCCGCGGGCGAGGTAGGACTCCACGTACGTGAACCCGTTCGCGAGCGTGAACGCCAGCTGGCTGATGGGGTTCGCCCCGGCCTCGGCGATGTGATAGCCCGAGATCGACACGGAGTAGAAGTTCCGGACGCCGTGCTCGATGAACCACTCCTGGATGTCGGCCATCATCCGCAGGCTGAACTCGGTGGAGAACAGGCAGGTGTTCTGGCCCTGGTCCTCCTTGAGGATGTCGGCCTGCACCGTGCCGCGCACCTGCCGCAGCGCCTCGGCGGCGTCGATGCCCTTCTCGGCGGCCTGGTCGATCACGGCGTTGAGGAAGAACGCCAGCACCGTGGGCGCCGGGCCATTGATCGTCATCGACACCGAGGTCGACGGATCGAGGAGGTCGAAGCCGTCGTACAGGACCCTCATGTCGTCCAGGGTCGCGACGGAGACGCCCGACGTGCCGACCTTGCCGTAGATGTCGGGGCGCAGATCGGGGTCGCGGCCGTAGAGGGTCACCGAATCGAAGGCCGTGGACAGCCGCGTGGCGGGCTGGCCCTCGCTGAGCAGCTTGAAGCGGCGGTTCGTGCGGAACGGGTCGCCCTCGCCGGCGAACATGCGGGCGGGGTCCTCGTTGTCGCGCTTGAAGGTGAACACGCCCGCCGTGAACGGGAAGAAGCCGGGCAGGTTCTCACGCCGCCAGAAGCGGACGAGGTCGCCGTGCGAGCGGTACCGCGGCAGGCTCACCCGGCGCAGCCGGTTGCCCGAGAGCGTCTCGCGCGCGAGCGAGAACCGCAGCTCACGGTCACGGACCCGCACGACCTGCTCGTCGCCGGAGTACGCCTCCACGACGGCAGGCCAGGCGTCGAGGGACTCGCGCACCGGGGCCGGGAGCTCGTCCTGGGCGCGGCGCGCGGCCTCGGCCAGACCCGGTTCGTCGGGCAGCTCGGCCGCCGCCGCGGCGAGGTGCTGCGCCCGGTCGGCCGCGTCGGCCCAGCGCTCGGTCTCGTCGTGGAAGTCGCGCACGGTCTCGGCGATCTCCGCCAGGTACCGCACCCGCTGGGGCGGCACGAGGTGGTGCTCGTCGCTGGAGTGCCGCACCGACACCTCCGGCAGGACGCCCGGCTCGATGCCCAGCACTGACCGCAGCTCCTGGTAGAGCGCCGTCACGCCGTCGTCGTTGAAGTGCGCCGCCGACGTGCCGAACACCGGCATGTCCGACGGCTGCTGCCCGAACGCCTCGCGGTTGCGCACCAGCTGGCGACCCACGTCGCGCAGCGCGTCCTTCGCCCCGCGGCGCTCGAACTTGTTGATCGCCACCACGTCGGCGAAGTCGAGCATGTCGATCTTCTCCAGCTGACTGGCGGCGCCGAACTCCGGCGTCATGACGTACAGCGAGGCGTCGACGTACGGCAGGATGCCGGCGTCGCCCTGGCCGATGCCGGGCGTCTCGACGATCACCAGGTCGTTGCCCGCCGCCTTCAGCACGGCGATGACGTCGGTGAGGTGGTCGGGCACCTCGTGGCTGCCGCGCGTCGCGAGCGACCGGAACGACACCGGCCCGCCGATCGCGTTCATCCGGATGCGGTCGCCCAGCAGCGCGCCGCCGCCCTTGCGTCGCGTGGGGTCGATGGCCACGACCGCCACCCGCAGCTTGTCGCCGTGGTCGAGACGCAGCCGGCGCACCAGCTCGTCGGTCAGCGAGCTCTTGCCCGACCCGCCGGTGCCGGTGATGCCGAGGACGCGCGCGGTCGAGCGGCCGGCGCCGGTCGTGATCGCCGCGGTGAGGTCGGGACCGAGGCGCCCGGACTCGGCGGCTGTCAGGGCCCGCGCGACCGAGGCGCGGTCACCCGCCAGCACGGCGTCCGCCGCGGGCAGTCCCGCCTCGACGAGGTCGACGTCGCAGGCCTCGACGAGGGTGTTGATCATCGCCGCCAGGCCGAGCCGCTGGCCGTCCTGCGGGCTGAAGATCGTCACGCCGGCGCTGCGCAGGCGGGCGATCTCGTCCGGCACGATGACGCCGCCGCCCCCGCCGAAGACCCGCACGTGGCGGGCGCCGCGCTCGGCCAGCAGCTGCACGAGGTACTCGAAGTACTCCACGTGACCGCCCTGGTAGGAGCTCACGGCGACGCCCTGGACGTCCTCCTCCACGGCGGCGTCCACGATCTCGGCGACCGAGCGGTTGTGACCGAGGTGGATCACCTCGGCGCCCTGCGACTGCAGGATCCGTCGCATGATGTTGATGCTCGCGTCGTGCCCGTCGAACAGGCTCGAGGCGGTGACGAAACGCACTGGATTCGCGGGGACGTGCATGGCGACCTCATCAATTACTAGGATGTCCTAGCAATATACTCGGACGTCCGAGCATTGACCATGGGTCAGCGCCGCGCGATGCGGTGAATGGTGAAGGAGAGGACGAGGTCAGTGCCCCCGCGATCGGGGGGTGAGCGGGGGCACCGACCTGTCGGACGGGGTTCGGTCGGGGGAGACGAACCACACCGTCATGGGCAAAAGTACACCGCGGGTACAACTGTCCCGCCACCACCACGAGCGTGTCGGGACGTGGCCTGCGTCACGGTCGGTGCATGACGGCCGTGACGATCTCCCGGATCGGCGGGGCGACGGCGGCGAGGTCGAGGTCCTCGTCGTGTCGCTGGCTGCGCACCCGCCGCGCGACGAGCTCGTCGAACGCGCCGATCAGGGCGCGGAGGACGTCGTGCTCGGGCAACCGGATCGTGGGGTCGTCGGCCGACGACACCTTCGCCAGCTCGTGCAGGATCTGCACGTGCCGTTCGAGCATCTCCTCGCGCTGGCGTGCCAGCTGCTCCCCCGCCGCGAGGATCTCGACGAAGAAGCAGACGGTGAACGACCGCGCGGTCTCCAGCACGTGGAGGTAGCTGGCGAGCACCGTGGCGATGCGCTCGTCGAACTCGAGGTCGGGCCGGGTGAGCGCCGGCTCCCACACCCGCGTGAGGGCCAGGTCGCTGGCGTGCCAGTGCGCGGCGGCGAAGGCCTCCTCCTTGTCGGCGAAGGCGTCGTAGAACGAGGAGCGCGAGACGTGGGCCCGCTTCGTGATCGCGGCGACGGTGGCGGCGGCGTAGCCCGACTCGGCGACCTCGTCGAGCGCGGCCTGCATGATGCGGCCCCGGCGGGAGGCCTCCACGTCGGACTTCGACAGGGCCGATCGGCCGCGGGGCAGGTCGAGGCGATCGGGCAGCAGGCTGAGCAGACCGTCGTCCTCCATTCCCGCAGGATAGGTGGGCGCGGACGGCCTGTCCGGCGCTTCGGCAGACGCCTGCGATCAGGCGCGCGCCTCGACCCGGCTCCACCCGTCGGCGGTGCGCTCGACGGCGAGCTGCGCGGGCAGGCGCTCCTTCATCGTCTCGACGTGGCTGATGAGCCCGATCGTGCGGCCGTTCTGACGCAGCCCGTCGAGGGTCTGCATCGCGACCTCGAGCGTCTCGGCGTCGAGCGAGCCGAAGCCCTCGTCGATGAACAGGGTGTCCAGCGTGATGCCTCCGGCACGGTTGGTGACGACCTCGGCCAGGCCCAGCGCGAGCGCCAGCGACGCGAGGAACTTCTCGCCGCCCGAGAGCGACTCGGGGCTGCGGGTGACGCCCGTGTACTCGTCGCGGACCCGGACCTCGAGTCCGGAGTTCGAGCCACGGGTGGCGGTGACGTCGCTGCGCTCGAGTGCATAGCGGCCGCTGGACATCGCGTGCAGGCGCAGGTTGGCCGCGACGACGATCTGCTCGAGCTCGGCGGCCAGGACGTAGCTCTCGAGGCGCATCCGCCGCGTGTTGGGCGACTCACCGTGCACCGACCGGGCCAGCCGGTCGAGGACCGCGAACTCCGCGCGGGCCTGCGCGTGCGTGGCCCACGCGCTTCGGATCGTGGTGGCGAGCCGGTGCGCCGTGACGGCGCTGGTCTCGACCGAGCCGTAGCGGATCGTGGCGGCCTCGCAGGTCTCGCGCGCCTGCGCGTGCACCGCCTGCGGGCCCTGGATGTCGACCGGCTCGGCGGGCAGGTCCTGCAGCTCGGGAGCGGCGAGGGCGGTCTGGCTGGCCACCCGCAGCGCCTCGTGCTTCTCGATGCGTCGGCTGAGGTCGGCGATCGCGGCCGCGTCGAGGCGCGCCTGGGCGAACTCGCCCTCGTCGGCGAAGCCGTTCTGGTCGAGCGTGGCGGCGAGGGTCTCGCCGCATTCCCGGAGGCGCTCGCGCGCACCCTCGTCGGCGGCGCGGGCCTCGACGAGACGGCTCGTGGCCTCGAGGTGGCCGGTGACGACGGCGATGCGCTCCACGACCGAGCCGGAGTCGCCACGGACCCGGGCGACCGTGGCGGCCAGGGCGTCGGCCTGCTGCTCGGTGGTGGCGGCGCGCTGCTGGACCGCCGCCCGCTGCACCCCGAGATCGGCCAGCGCTGCGGCGATGCGCTCCTTGGCGGCTCGCGAGTCGACGCGCTCCTGCTCGGCCTGCTGGGCCCGGGCCAGCGCGTCCTCGGCCTCGCGCACCGCGGCGGTGAGCTCGTCGAGGGGACGGACCTCGGCCCAGCCCTGCACCGTGGCCCGGAGCGCCGCCGCCTGCTCGCCCGCGCGACGGGCCGCGTGGTCGGCGCGGTCGAACGCCTGCCGCGCCTCGTCGAGCGCCTCCTCGGTGACGTGCCCGTCGGCCAGGACGGCCGGCGCCGGGTGCTCGGCCGAGCCGCAGACCGCACACGGCTCGCCCGTGACGAGCGCCTGGGCCAGGGTGCCGGCGTACTCGGCGAGGCGACGCTCGTTGAGCGAGTCCAGGACCGTGGAGGCCGCCGTGCGGGCCTTGCCGCGCTGCAGCTCCTCGACCTGCGCCGCGGCGAGCTCTCGCTCGGCGGCGGCGCGCTTGCGGGCGAGGGCGAGGGCGTCGCGCAGCCGCTCGAGGGCGGACCCCGCCTGCTCGGCCGAGACGTCGACCTCGCGCTCGAGGACCGCGTCGTGGTGGAGGGCCTGGGCCGCGAGGTCGTCGGCCCGCCGCCCGAGGTCGTCGAGCTGCTCGGACAGGGTGCCCGCGAGGGCCCGCAGGCGCTCCAGCTCCTGCTCGTCGGCGAGGCGGGCCGTGAGCACCGCGAGGTCGGACGTGAGCCGGTCGCGGTGCTGGACGAGGTCGGTCGGCGGCGGACCGTCGACGACCTCCTCGAATCCCGCCAGCGCCGCGGCGAGCCCGGCCGCGGCCTCTTCGGCACGGGCCGCGGCGACGACCCGGGCCCGGTGCGCCACCTCGACCGACTGGGCGGCCACGGCGAGGTCGCGACGGACACGGTCGGCCGCGATCGCCGGCGCCTGCTGCACCACGAGGGTCATCGCCTCGGTGGCACGGGCGAAGCGGCGCTGGCGCTCGGCCAGCTCGGTGGCCTGCTGCAGCAGCTCGGCGGCGGCCTCGACCTCCTTGGTGGCCTGGTCGAGGTCGCCCCTGGCGAGCTCGACGTCGGCGTCGTGCGTCTCGAGGACCTGGGCGATCCACGCCTCGTCGACCTCCTCGGGCACGTCCCGGCCCGCGTGCTGGGCCAGGGCGGAGATCGTGGCGGCGGTGCCGGACTCGGCCTCGCGCAGGGACTGTCGCAGGGCGCCGGCGCGGCGCTGCAGCTCGACGTCGTAGTCGCTGAAGCGCTCGCTGCGGAACAGGGTGCGCAGCAGCTTCTGGCGGTCCTCGCTGGAGGCGACGAGGAAGCGCTGGAAGTCGCCCTGCGCGAGCAGGACGACCTGGAGGAACTGGTCGCAGCGCAGCGGCAGGATCTCGTGCAGCTCCTCGCCGACGGTGCGCGGCTGGGCCGCGATCCCGACCCACTGATCGCCCTCACGCACCGACAGCTCGGCGGTGGCCTTCTCGCGGGTCATGCCGGTGCCGCGCACCTTCGGCCGCGGGTACTCGGGCGTGCGGACGACGCGGTAGGTGCGACCGGCCGCACTGAAGACGAGCTCGACCCGCGTGGGCTCGTCGGGCGTGCAGTGCGTGCTGCGCACCTGCTTGCCGCCGCCGGTGGCGTAGCGCGGGGCCGAGTCGTAGAGGGCGTAGACGACCGCGTCGAGAATGCTGGACTTGCCCGCGCCCGTGCGGCCGGTGATGAGGAAGATGCCGTGGTCGGCGAAGGTGTCGAGGTCGACGGTCTGCGTCTGACGGAACGGGCCGAACCCCGTCATCGAGACCTGGTGGATCCTCATCGCGCCGCCTCGGTGCCGGCGACGTGGCCGACGAGGTCGTCGAGGATCGCGGCCTCGGCCTCGGTGGGACCCTCTCCCCCACGCACGAACGACAGGAACTCGGCCATGACCTGCTGGTCGGTGAGCGTGGCGAGCCGACGGGGATCCGTGGGCGCCACGGAGTCGTCGACCCGGCTGGGGCGGAACTCCAGCAGGGCGCAGTGCGGGAAGCGACGCTGCAGCCGGCGCATGGGGTCGTCGGGACGCGCGTCGTCGGTGAGGATGGCGCGGACCCACGACGACTCGTGCGCCGCGTGCGCGGCGTCGGTGAGCAGCTCGTCGAGGGTGCCGGTGAGCGTGGCGAGCGGTCGCGGGACCGGCAGGTCGAGCCAGTCCACGGCGCCGAGGCCGTCGGCGTCGAGGGTGACGAGCCACGCGCCGCGCGGCTTGTCCTGCTCGGAGAACGACAGGTGCAGCGGCGCGCCGCTGTAGCGGACGTGGGGCGCGAGCGTGTGGCGACCGTGGATGTGGCCGAGCGCCGCGTAGGTGACGCCGTCGAACGTGGGCACGGGCACGCGGTCGAGGCCGCCGGCGGTGATGCCGCGCTCGGACTCGCACGACTCGCCCTCGGCGCCGGAGACGAAGGTGTGCGCCAGCACGACCGAGCGCCCGCCGCGCTCGGCGAGGTCGGCCCGGATGTTGTCGAGCGCGAACCCGATCGCGTCGGCCTGGTGCGCGAGGCGCTGGTCGGGCCACACGTGGCGGATCAGCGCGGGCTCGAGGTAGGCGATGCCGTAGAAGTGCACGGGCCCGTGCTCGTCCTCGAGCGTGACGGGGGTGGCGTGGTCCTCGGGCCGGGTGACGACGTGGACGCCGGACTCGCGCGCGAAGGCGGCCTTGGCGCCCAGTCGCGCCGGCGAGTCGTGGTTGCCCGACGTGACGACCACCGCGGCGCCCGTGCGACGCAGGGCGATCAGCACGCGGTCGAGCTCCTCGACCGCGGCGGCCGACGGGGTGGACGAGTCGAAGACGTCGCCCGCCACGACCACGACGTCGACCGCATGGTCGCGCACGGCCTCCACGAG
The DNA here is from genome assembly GCF_044069275.1 of Aeromicrobium sp. JJY06. NCBI lineage: Bacteria > Bacillati > Actinomycetota > Actinomycetes > Propionibacteriales > Nocardioidaceae > Aeromicrobium > Aeromicrobium sp. JJY06. Next base: position 2,111,866 of record NZ_JBIMRD010000001.1, on the reverse strand, counting down.
CGCGTCGAGCACCGAGGCGAGGGCCTCGGCGGTCGAGTGCTGGTGGAACGTCCGGCCGATGTGCCAGTCGGACGTGTGGAGGATCTTCACGTCTTCGACGCTAGCCAGCGGCTCGGACAATTCGGTGCACCGCACCGGGCGGGTCGCCGCGGCGTCGGCCACATCCGCCTCCCGCTAGGGTTCAGGCCATGGCGATCGTCCTGCTGGTCCGGCACGGTCGGTCCACCGCGAACACGTCCGGCACCCTCGCGGGCCGGCTCCCCGACATCCACCTCGACGACCTCGGGCGCGAGCAGGTCGAGACCACCGGCGCCCGTCTCGCGGACGTCCCGGTGGCCGACGTGGTCACCAGCCCCCTCGAGCGCTGCCGCGAGACCGCCGCCGCGATCGCCGGACGCCACGGCATCGAGCCCACCGTCGACGAGGCGATCACCGAGTGCGGCTACGGCGACTGGCAGGGCCGGGCCCTGAAGGAGCTCGCCGCCGAGGACCTGTGGAAGACCGTCCAGCTCCACCCCGCGGCCGCGGCCTTCCCGGGCGGCGAGTCGCTCGCGGCCATGCAGGCGCGCGGCGTCGCGGCCGTCCGCGGCCATGACGCACGGGTCGCGGCCGAGCACGGCGACGAGGCCGTGTGGGTCGCGGTCTCGCACGGCGACGTCATCAAGGCGGTCCTGGCCGATGCGCTCGGCATGCACCTCGACCTCTTCCAGCGCCTGCACGTGGACCCGGCCTCCGTGTCGATCGTCCGCTACGGGTCGCGCCGGCCCGACGTCGTCGCGGTCAACACCTCGGCCGGCGACCTGTCGTGGCTCAAGGCCGCCGAGCCCTCTGCCGACGCTGCGGTGGGCGGCGGCGCGGGTCCTCGTGCCTGATCGCATGAGCCGTGTCACGTCCACGCGCCCAGCGGCGTGCGGCACGGGCTCCTAGCATGGGTGCCATGGCGCAACGGGTGCACGAGTTCGACTGGCCGGACCGTCTGGTGATCGGCACGGTCGGCCGTCCCGGCGAGCGCTCGTTCTACCTCCAGGCGCGCACGGGTGAGCACCTCGTCAGCGCCCTCATGGAGAAGGAGCAGTCGGCCACCCTCGCCGAGAAGCTGGACGAGGTCCTCGACGAGCTCATGGCCCAGGACGGCAACCCGTTCAGCGTGCCGGCCGAGGCCCCCGAGGGACTCGACGACGACGGTCCGCTGGACTCCCCCGTCGTCGAGCAGTTTCGGGTCGGGATCCTCTCGCTGGGCTTCGACCCCACCACGGCGCAGGTCGTGATCGAGGCGTTCCCGCTCGTCGAGGACTCCCCCGAGTCGCTGCTCGAGCCAGAGCCCGAGGGACCGTCGGAGGTGCTGCACGTCCGCATCCCCGTGGGCGCCGCCCGCTCGTTCTGCAAGCGCACCCGCGCGGTCGTCGAGGCCGGCCGCCCCTTGTGCCCGCTGTGCTTCGAGCCGATCGACGGCGACGTCCACGTGTGCGGCGCCACGGACGACTCCTGGTGAGCCTCGAGGGCGACCTCGAGCTCGAGGGTCGCATCCTGCCCGCGTCCAACGCCACCTTCGTCGGCCGGATCGACGGCGTCCGCGTGGTCTACAAGCCCGTCGCCGGCGAGCGGCCGCTGTGGGACTTCCCCGACGTCGTCCTCGCGAAGCGCGAGGTCGCGTCGCGCCTGGTGTCGGAGGCCACGGGCTGGGACGTCGTCCCGCCCACGTGGTGGGGCGAGGGTCCCCACGGGCCCGGGATGCTGCAGGTCTGGCAGGACGCCGATCTCGAGGCCGAGGCCGTCACGCTGGTGCCGGCGGACGACCTCCCCGACGGCTGGTGCCACGTCCTCGACGGCCTCGACGCCGAGGACCGGCCCGTCTCGCTCGTCCACGAGGACTCCGCCGGCCTGCGCCGCATGGCGGTGTTCGACGCGATGGTCAACAACGCCGACCGCAAGGGCGGGCACGTGCTGGCGATGACCGGCGGCCACCGGCACGGCGTGGACCACGGCCTGACCTTCCACGAGGAGCCGAAGCTGCGCACCGTGCTGTGGGGCTGGCTCGGACAGTCGCTCTCCGACGACGAGCTCGGCGGCGTGCATCGAGTCCGCGACGGCCTCGACGCCGAGCTCGGCACCACGCTCGCGGAGTGGCTCGGCGAGCCCGAGCTGGCGGCCCTGCACCGTCGCTGCGACCGCTTGCTGGCCGAGGGCGTCTTTCCCTCGCCCGAGGGCGACATGCCCGCCGTGCCCTGGCCGCCCTTCTGAGCGTCCTCTGCGACTGAACGAGGTTTCCTGTCACTTCACGTGGTTCGCAAACCTCGTGAAGTGACGGTTTCCCCGGTTAACCGGGGAAACCGTCACCGCGACGAGGAGCGGCCGCCCGGGGCTCCGGGCGGCCGCTCGTGTCGGGTCGGTCAGATGCTGGCCAGCTCGGCGTCGCGGGTCTTCGAGTGACGCAGACCCAGGGCGGCGAGGACCGCGAGGACCACGGCTCCGGCGAAGGAGGCGATGGCCGTCAGCCCGGCGATCAGGCCCATGGTGCCGAAGGCGTAGGCGTTCAGGAGCATCCCGCGCAGGGTGTTGCCCATGAAGAGCGACTGCCGCAGCGCAGCGACCTGCTGGCCGGCCTCGGAGGCCTTCTCCTGGTCGGACAGGGCCATGAACTCACCGCTGACCTCCTCGTACGTGCGGTTGCCGCTGGAGGCGTTCATGTGGGCGAGGATGTAGTGGTCGGCGAAGGCGCGGGCCTCGGCACCGGTGTCGAGCGGGCTGCCGGCGAAGGGCTCGAGCGCCTCGCGGTCCGCGTCCGACAGGCTCGTCAGCGCGTCGCCCTCGGGCATCGTGATCCGCTGCGCCACCAGCTGCGACTGCACCTGGTCGTCGATGAAGAAGTGTGCCCAGGAGGCCAGGCCGCCCACGACCACCAGCAGTCCTGCCAGGGCCAGTCCGGTCCACGAGATGAGCTTGTCGAATGCCGAGCGGCGCATGATCTGTTCCTCCTGTGCGATGACTCCGCGTCGTTGCGTCGTCATCACTGACGCTACGGAGCGCCGCGCGCCCCGGGATGAGGCCAAGTGACCCACTTTCCCGGGCCCTTGGTCCCGGGTGCGTAGGGACCCGGCACGCGACGACGCCCGGCCCCAGGAGGGACCGGGCGTCGCGGGGACCTGCGTCGATCAGGACAGCGTCTCGAACGCCGGCAGGTTGCGCTTCATGACCTTGCCGGTGGGGTTGCGCGGCAGCTCGTCGAGGAACATCACCGCACGCGGCACGGCGAACCGGGCGACGTGCTGCTTGGCGTAGTCGACGACCTCGTCCTGCGAGAGCTCCTCGCCCTCGCGGACGACGACGTAGGCGGCCAGGCACTGGCCCCACTGCGGGTCGGGGATGCCGGTGACGACGACGTCCTGGACCTTCGGGTGCTCGATGAGGGCGTCCTCCAGCTCGCGCGGGAAGACGTTCTCGCCGCCGGAGATGACCATGTCGTCGTCACGGCCGGCGACGAACAGGCGGCCCGCCTCGTCGAAGTAGCCGAGGTCGCCCGAGTGCATGAGGCCGTCGCGGAAGTCCTTCGTGCGGCCGTCGGTGTACCCGGCGAACATCATCGAGTTGCCGACGTGGATCACGCCGGTCTCGCCCTGCGGGACCTCGTGGCCGTTCTCGTCGAGCACCTTGACCACGGTGTGCCACGGCACGCGGCCCGCGGTGCCCGGCGCGTCGCGCAGGTCCTTCGGGCCGGCGATCGTGACCCAGCCGGTCTCGGTGGCGCCGTAGAAGTTGTAGACCGAGTCGGTGAACGTGTCCATGAAGTGCGTGGCCAGCTCGCCGGCCAGGGCCGAGCCGCTGGACGCGGTGATCTTGAGGCTGGAGACGTCGTGGTTCTTGATGACCTCGGGATCGGCGTCGACGAGGCGCTGCATCATGAGCGGCACCACGACGAGGACCTCGGCCTTGTACTTCGCGATGTCCCGGATGACCTGCTCGGGCACGAAGCGGCGACGCAGGACGTAGGTGGGGACGGTCGAGAGGCCGAAGCCGAAGTTCAGCAGGCCCCACGAGTGGAACAGCGGCGCCGCGACGACCACGGTGGAGTTGCCCTCGTACGGGATCGCGCCGAAGTAGGTGAGCAGGGGCTCGAGGTTCTCGGGCTCCTTGCGCTTCGCGCCCTTGGGCAGGCCGGTGGTGCCCGACGTGAAGATGACGATGCTGCCCGGCTTGGCCGGCTTCGGGTGGTCGGCCGGCGACAGGCCCTTGGCCAGGCTGCCCAGCGTGGGCAGGCCGTGGGTCTCGTCGTCCTCCCACGCCACGACGATCGACTCGCGGTCGATGTCGGCGGCGACGGGCAGGAACTCCTGGTCGAGGATGACCATCTTGGCGCCCTCGCGCTTGACCAGCTCGGTGAGCTGGCCGCCGCTGGCCATCGTGTTGAGCAGCAGCATGCGGCCGCCGAACTGTGAGATCGCGACCATGGCGATCACCATGTGGCGGTGGTTGCGGCACAGCACCGCGATCGGGTCGCCGGGGACGAAGCCCTTGTCCTTGAACGCCTGCGTCAGGCGGTTGATGGCGTCGCTCGTCTCGCGCCACGTCAGCTGGCCGGCGTCGTCGATGATCGCGACCTGCTGGGGCTTGCGGGCAGCCGCGGCGCCGACGGCGGACGGGAATCCGGGACCCCACGAGGCGAGCTTCTTGCCTGCCTTCACCAACCGGACGGGGTTCTGGGCCTTGAGCAGCCCGATTCGCCGCAGCACCTTCAACTTGTAACCGAGGTCGCCCATCTTCTCTCCGCATCCTGTGTGTACCGGCAGGTAATGTGACGAAGGTTACCAGCGGGTCACTTGATCGCGTCAGGGACTTGTCCAAGATGCGGCGGGTTCGTCCTCGAATCGCAGGACGGATTCGTGACCGGTGTAACTCCGGGTGACCCCGCCGGTGGCGAAAGTCACTCGAATCCCAGCGGTTTCCAGATACCTCGGGAATGTCGCCGAAAGCCTCGCCCCGGCGTCCGGCCGCGCGCAGGATGGGTCGGGTGGGACGCGTGGCGCGTCCCGGGAACGAGGTCGACGTGACGCACCGGGTGGCAGTCGTGACGGGCGGGGCGAGCGAGACGGGGCTGGCCGCCGCACGCCTGCTGGCGCGCGACCACCACGTCGTCCTCAGCGACGCACGCGGCGAGCGGCTGGTGCGCGCCCTGGACCGTCTGGACTCCCCCGGGGTCTCGGCCGAGTCGATCGTGGCCGACGTCACCGACCTGCGCTCGGTGGAGGCGCTGATGCTGGCGGCCCGCGAGGCGGGGCCCGTCGTCTCGGTCGTCCACGCGGGCGGCACCACCGACTCGGCCGACTCACCCGAGGCCATCGTGCGCGCCCGCGTCCTGGGCACGATCAACGTCACGGCCGCCACCCTCGCGGTGGCCGGGCTGGGCACCACCCTCGTCCACGCCTCGTCCGCCGCCGCGACGGCGCTGCCCGTGCTGCCGCGCTGGGTCTTCCGGCTCGCACCGGCCGACCCGGAGGGCCTCGTCGCGACCCTCACGCGCCTGGCCACCCTGTGCCCGGCGCGGCGCGCTCCCGCCGCGGCCCACGCCATCAGCACCAGCTTCCTGCTCGGCTACACCTCCCGGATGGGCGAGGTCTTCGACTCGTGCGGTGCCCGGCTGCGCTCGACCCCCGCCGAGTCCGTGGTCGAGCTGTGCCGTCACGACCTCGTCCCGGCCGCCTGAGCCAGCCGCCGCGAGCGTTCTGGCGCGGCTCCCCTCCCCACTTTCGGAACGCGTTGAACCGTTTCGCGGACGGAAACGGTTCAACGCGTTCCAAGAGTGGAAGAGGGGGTCAGCCGCGCTTCTTGAGGTCGCGCCCGATGACGAGGCGCTGGATCTGGTTGGTGCCCTCGAAGATCTGCATGACCTTGGTCTCGCGCATGTAGCGCTCGACCGGGAAGTCCTTCGTGTAGCCCGCGCCGCCGAGCACCTGGACGGCGTCGGTGGTGACCTTCATGGCGTTGTCGGTCGCGACGAGCTTGGCGATCGAGGCCTGCCGCGAGAACGGGCGGCCGAGGTCGCGCAGGCGCGCGGCGGCGAGGTACGTGGCGCGGGCGCTCTCGACGGCCGCGGCCATGTCGGCCAGCAGGAACGTCAGACCCTGGTGGTCGATGATCGGCACGCCGAACGCCTCGCGCTCCCTGGCGTACGCGACGGCCGTGTCGAGGGCGCCTTGGGCGACGCCCGTGGCGACCGCGGCGATGCCGAGCCGACCGGAGTCCAGTCCGGCCAGCGCGATCGCGAGGCCCTGGCCCTCGTCGCCGAGCCGGCGCTCGACCGGCACCCGCACGTCGTCGAACAGCATGGTGGCCGTCGTCGAGCCCATCAGGCCCATCTTGTCCTCGGGCACGTCCGCCGCGAGTCCCTCGGCGTCGGCGGGCACGAGGAAGCACGTGATGCCGGCCTCGGCGCGCGCCATCACCTTGTAGTAGTCGGCCTGGCCGCCGTGCGTGGTCCACGCCTTCGCGCCACGGATCACGTAGTCGTCGCCGTCACGCTTCGCGGTGGTGCGCATCGCGGCGGGGTCGGAGCCCGCGTGCGCCTCGGACAGGCAGTACGCGCCGAGCAGCTCGCCGCCGAGCATGTCGGGCAGCCACCGCTGCTTCTGCTCGGGCGTGCCCGCGTGGTCGAGGCCGAAGCAGCTCAGCGCGTGCACGCTCGTGCCGACGCCGACGCTGGCCCACGCCGTGGCGATCTCCTCGACCACCTGCAGGTAGACCTCGTACGGCTGGCCGCCGCCGCCGAACTCCTCCGCGTACGGCAGCCCCAGCAGCCCGGCCCGACCGAGCGTGCGGAACACGTCGCGCGGGAACGTCGCCGAGCGCTCGTCGGCGTCCACGCGCGGGCGCAGCTGGTCGTCGACGATCTGGCGAGTCAGGTCGATCAGGTCGCTCGCCTCGTCGCTGGGCATCACGCGCTCCACGGCCACGGTGGGTCCTCCTCGGTGTGTCGGCACCTCCAGCATGGACCACCGCCGGAATGGTTGGATCAGGACATGGAGATCACTGGAGCATCAGCCATCGTCACCGGAGGCGCGTCGGGAATCGGCGCCGCCGTCGTCCGCCAGCTCGCCGCGAAGGGCGCGCGCGTGGTCGTCGCGGACCTCAACGACGACGCGGGCCGCGCGCTCGCCGACGAGGTCGGCGGCGTGTTCATCCACGTCGACGTCACCGACACCTCGCAGATCGAGACGGCGGTCGCCGCCGCCGAGGAGCTCGCGCCGCTGCGCGTGCTGGTGAACTCGGCCGGCATCGGCTGGGCCCAGCGCACGGTCGGTCGCGACGGCTCGTTCGAGTCCGCGCACGACCTCGACGCCTACAAGAAGGTCATCGCCATCAACCTGATCGGCACCTTCGACGCCATCCGTCTCGCCGCCACCGCGATCGGTCGCACCGAGCCGCTGGAGTCCGGCGAGCGCGGCGCGATCTGCAACCTCGCGTCCGTCGCGGCGTTCGACGGCCAGATCGGCCAGGCGGCGTACTCCTCGTCGAAGGGCGGCGTCGTCGGCATGACCCTGCCCGTCGCGCGCGACCTCGCGGCGATCGGCGTGCGCGTCAACACCGTGGCCCCCGGCCTGATCGACACCCCCATCTACGGCGAGGGCGAGGCGGCCGAGCAGTTCAAGGCCAAGCTCGGCGAGTCGGTCAACTTCCCCAAGCGCCTCGGCCACCCCGAGGAGCTGGCGAGCATGGTCGTCGAGTGCGTCACGAACTCGTACATGAACGGCGAGACGGTCCGCGTCGACGGCGCGATCCGGATGCCTCCGAAGTAGGTCGTCCCGGGAGGCGAGCACGCGGGGGCCCCGGCAGGATGGACCCATGCGTGCTCTCCTTCTCATCGACCTCCAGGAGGACTTCCTCGACCCGCCGCCGCTGGCCGAGCAGCGCTCGGACCTGGTCCGCGCGGTGCAGCGCTGGGCGGACTGGGCCCGCGACCACGACGTGCCCGTGATCGAGGCGCGCACGGTGCTGCCGGAGGACAAGTCGACGTGGGCGCTCAACATGCGCGAGGACGACCAGCCGGTGGTGCTCGAGGGCACGCAGGGCGCCGAGACGCTCACCGAGCTGGACCTGCGGCCCGACGTCGAGATCGTCAAGCGACGCGACGACGCGTTCCACGGCACCGACCTGCTCGAGCGGCTGCGCGCCCTCGACGTGGACGAGCTGATCGTGGGCGGCGTGGTCACCGAGGCGTGCCTCGCGATGACCGCCGCCACCGCCTACGCCCACGACCTGCGCGTGCTGATCGCCGAGGGCGCCGTGACGTCGGCCGATCGCGACGCCCACGACGCGGCGCTGAAGTGGCTGCGCGAGCAGTACCGGCAGGACGTCGTCTCCCCCGAGGACCTCGACGACTGAATCAGCCGACCGCTGAGGAGCGGTGAGAGGTCAACCCTTCCCGCCGAGCGGCGGTGAGTCACCAACCGAATCGGGCTGCCATGGGGTTGACGACTCACCGCTCTGCCAGCCAAGCCGCGGCGCCAGGTCAGGCGGCGGGAGCGGCCGTCGAGCGCCGGGTGTCACGGATCGGTCGCGACCGGTGTCTTGATGTCGGACGACCTCGCCGAGGTCCGATGAAGGAGACACCATGCCCAGCACGTTCCGCATCCCCGCCGCCCCGATGGACTCCCCCGCCGCGCGCGTCGTGAGCGCCGCAGCGCGCCGGATGTACGGCCGCGTGCCCGACCTCGTGCCCGTGCTGTGGAACCACCGCAAGGTGCTGCGCGCCGTGCTGGCGTGGGAGCGCCGCGTCGCGACGTGGGACGCTCTCGACCCGCACCTGAAGTCGTACGCCGTGATGGCCTCGGCCGCGAGCATCGGCTGCAGCTGGTGCCTCGACTTCGGCTACTACCTGGCCCACGACGAGGGCCTCGACGAGCAGAAGGTGCGCGAGGTCCCGCGGTGGCGCGAGTCGGACGCCTTCACCGAGCTCGAGCGCGACGTCATGGCCTACGCCGAGGCGATGACCGCGACCCCGCCGACGGTCACCGACGAGCAGGTGGCCGGGCTGCGCGCGGCCCTGGGCGAGCAGGCGCTCGTCGAGCTCACGATGATGGTGGCCGTGGAGAACCAGCGCTCGCGCTTCAACCTGGCCGCCGGCCTGGCCAGCCAGGGCTTCAGCGACGTGTGCGAGCTGCCGCTGGCGGACGTGCGGTGACGTCCGTCCTCGACGAGTTCACGGCGCACCGCGCGCTGCTGTTCACGGTCGCCTACGAGATGCTCGGCTCGGCCGCCGACGCCGAGGACGTCGTGCAGGAGACGTGGCTGCGCTGGAGCGCCGAGGACCGCGAGGACGTCCACGACCCGCGCGCCTACCTCGTGCGGATCACGACGCGCCTGGCCCTCAACCGCCTGCGCACGCTGGCGCGTCGGCGCGAGTCGTACGTCGGGCCGTGGCTGCCCGAGCCGCTCGTCACCGCGCCCGACGTCGCCGACGACGTGGCCCTGGCCGACTCGGTCTCCACGGCGATGCTGCTCGTGCTGGAGACCCTCGGCGAGACCGAGCGAGCGGTGTTCGTGCTGCGCGAGGTCTTCGACGTCCCCTACGAGGAGATCGCCGCCGCGGTCGACCGCACGCCCGCCACGGTGCGCCAGATCGCGCGGCGGGCACGGGCGCACGTATCCGCGCGCCGGCCGCGCGTGCAGGTGACACCGCGCGAGCGCACCGAGGTGGTGGCGCGGTTCCAGCGCGCGATCGCCGAGGGCGACCTCCAGCAGCTGCTGGACGTCATCTCCCCCGACGTGGTGCTGGTGTCCGACGGCGGCGGCAAGGTCAGCGCGGCCCGGCGCCCGATCGTCGGGCGCGACAAGGTGCTGCGGTTCCTCGCGGGCGTCATGCCCGACGACGTCGTCGTCGAGGCCGCGTGGATCAACGGCGAGCTGGGCCTCGTCACCCGTCAGGCCGGCGCGATCACCGCGATCGCGACCGCGGTGGTGCAGGACGGGGTCGTCGTCACGATGAACATCGTGCGCAATCCCGACAAGCTCGGGGCGACCGGCCCCGTGCGGCTCAGCCGGAGCTGAGCCGCACGGGCGGACGGTCAGGCGTCGTCGTCCTCGCCCTCGTCGCCGGGGCCGCCGGTGCCGGGGTCGTCGGGCGTCGGCAGGTCGGGAACCCCCGCGGGGCCCTCGACGCCGGGCACCGTCTCCGTGCCGGCCTCCTGCTCGTTCCCGCCCGGCTCCGAGACGCTCGCGTGCTGCGGGTCCACGGTGAGCTCGTCGGCCAGCTTCGCGGCCTTGCCCTCCGCCTGGTCACCGGTCTTCGGCGTGCTGTCCATGCTGTCCTCCTTCGGTGGTGCGGTGCAGCAGCAGGACGGCGCCGCCGTCGAGCTGCCGGCTCTCGGCGATCGTGAGGCCGCGCTCGGCCGCGTCGGCCTCGAGATCGCGTCCCTGCCCCTCGTCGCGCAGCTGGAGCAGGCCGACGCCGCCGCGGCACAGGTGCCGGGCGATCACGGTCAGGCACTCGCGCGCGAGGTCGAGTCCGTCGGCGCCCCCGTCGATCGCGGTCAGCGGGTCCTCCGGGAACTGCCCGACGCCGTCCGAGGTCAGGTACGGCGGGTCGGCGATGATGAGGGCGAAGCGCTCGTCGGGCAGCAGCACCTCCGACATCCCACCGTGACGGATGTCGGAGTCCACGCCCCACGCCCGCGCGTTGCGCGAGGCCCACACGCAGGCGTGCAGGTCGGCGTCGACCTGGACGAGGTGCCTTCCGGTGCCGGCCACGGCGAGCAGGCCGATGTGACCCGCCCCCGCACAGACCTCGAGCACGGGACCGGCCGGCACGCGGTCGAGCCACTCGCGGGCCCAGGCCGACTGCGCCTCCGTCCAAGGGCGGGGCGTCAGCACGCGCTCGTCGTAGCCGATCGACCGGCCGCCGAACGTGGTCGACCGCGCCTCGGGCTCGGTGGCCTGGAGCATCAGAAGACCGGCTTTCCGCCGGTGACGCCCAGGACGGTGCCCGAGACGTAGCTCGCGTCCGTCTCCGACGCCAGGAACACGAACGCCGGCGCCACCTCGGCGGGCTGGCCCGCGCGACCCAGCGGCGTGTCCGAGCCGAACTGCTCGAGCTTCTCCACGGGCTGCGTCGCGGGCTGCAGCGGCGTCCAGATCGGGCCGGGCGCGACCGCGTTCACGCGGATCCCCCGCGGGCCGAGCTCGGCCGCGAGGTTCACCGTGAGGTTGTTGATCGCGGCCTTCGTGGAGGCGTAGTCCAGCAGGCTCGTCGACGGCTCGTACGCCTGGATCGACGTGTTGTTGATGATGCACGAGCCACGACCCAAGTGCGCCAGCGCGGCGCGGGTGAGCCACAGCAGGGCCAGCACGTTGGTCGTGTAGGTGCGCTCGAGGCGCTCGTCGTCCATCTGCTCCAGGCCCTCGTCGCGCGCCATCTGGTAGCCGGCGTTGTTGACGAGGATGTCCAGGCCCCCGAGGCCGTCGTGGGCGTGGGCGATGACGCGGTCGCACGTGGCGCTGTCGCGCAAGTCGGCCTCGATGGCCAGGCAGGTCCGGCCGGCCTCCTCGACGAGGCGCGACGTCTCGCGGGCGTCCTCGACCTCCTCGGGCATGTAGGTGAATGCGACGTCGGCGCCCTCGCGGGCGTACGCGATCGCGACCGCACGACCGATGCCGGAGTCGCCGCCGGTGATGAGGGCCTTGCGGCCCTCCAGCCGGCCGGTGCCGACGTAGCTCTCCTCGCCGTGGTCGGGCACGGGCTCCATCACGTCGGTGCGGCCCGGGGGCTCCTGCTGCTGCGGCGGGAAGCCGCTCTGGTCCTCACTCATGGGACTCTCCTTCGTCGTCGAATCGGGTCCTGATCGCCTGGTGGGTCGCGTCGCACCAGGGCAGCGACGCGGACTTGCCGCACCGGCACACGGCGCTGACGGGTCTCTCGGTGCGGTGGATCTCGCCGTCGGGGGCGCGCACGCCGATGTCCCCGCGGATGAGCAGGGGTCCGTTGGGGCACACGCTCAGATCGACGCGGCGCGACATCAGATCCCCCACTTGTCGAACATCGCCGTGGCGAACCGGCTCTCCTGGTCCAGGCACGTGAAGACGCCGAACGCGACGTCCTCGGCCAGGTGCGGCTCGGCCTCGACCAGCGCGCCGGCGATGAACCGCGCGGCGGTCTGCTCGTGCACGGCGTCGGCCTCGACGTGCTCGTCGTAGTAGGCCGCGATCTCCTCGGGCAGGCCCAGCCGCCGCAGGCCGCGCGCCATCCGGCGCGACGGTCCCGAGCTGGAGGCCTCGAACGCCACGAGGTGGCCCACGGAGGCCCCGCGCAGCCGGCGCTGGAGGCCGAACATCGTCAGGGTCACGTTCATCTCGAGCACCTCGACCGGCACGTCGTCGATCGCCGCGCCCTCGCGGGCGTCGAGGCCGAGGGCGCGCATGCCCTCGGCGAACAGGTGCGCGTGGAGCCGCTCGGGACGACCGCCGCCGTACTCGTCGTACTGGAGCTCGGCCAGCGCGGCGCGCGCCGGACCGGGCAGCCGTGCGACGGTCCACGCGGTCGGGTCGGCCTCCTTGAGGTGGTAGATCGACCGATACCAGAGCAGCTCGCGGACCTGCTCCGCCGTGGCGGAGCGCTGCACGTGCGCGGCCAGCGACGGCCCGTCGTCGTTGCGCACGTACTCGAGCAGGACGTCGGGATCGGCGGACTCGGGCAGGCGACCCACGGCGCGCTCACGCAGTCGCGCCTCCAGGTCGCGCTCGACCTCGTTGCGCACGGCGATGAGCTCCGGCGTCCACTCCGCGTCCTGCACGTCGGCGAAGCCGCGGTGGTGCAGCTCGTGCGCGATCCAGGCCGTCAGCAGCCCGTCCTCCTCGCTCGACGGGCGGACCCGCGGGATCCGGTCCCACGGCATCGCCCCGGTGAGGGCCGCGACGGTCGCGGCACTCAGGTCGCCACGAGGCTGCGGCAGGGTCGACGTGGTCGGCCCACTTCCGGTGATGACGGCTGATGGCATCCGTGGTCCTTTCGATCTGCAACGGGGGGACACGGAGGGGGTACCCCCCGGAGCGCGCCTCATGCGCACCGCGCGCCCATCGTGCCCCGGCGCATGGAACCGCGCGAGTCGGCGCATGGAACCGCGCGAGTCGGGTACGTGAACCTCGACCGTCGAAACGAGGAGGATCCATGAGCACACCGCACCCTGACGCTCCCGCCGAGGGCCCCGATCCCGACGACCCGTCGACGCAGCCCGATCCGACCGAGCCGGACGACCCGCCGCACGACGCGGTCGACGCCGCGCCGAACCAGGACGTCCAGCAGCAGCTCCTCGAGCGCGACGGGCTGGCCTGAGGCGCCGATGACCGACGACAACCGACCCCTCTGGCTCGTGCCCGCGGAGGTCGCGGGCTCCGACACGCTCCCCGACGCCTGCGACGACCTCGTCGTCGGCGCCGGGGTGGTTGGCCTCACCACCGCCGTCCTGCTGGCCCGCGCGGGCCGGCGGGTCTGCGTGGTCGAGGCCCGCTACGTCGGCGCCGGCTCCACCGGGCACAGCTCGGCCAAGGTCTCGCTGCTGCAGGGCACGCGCCTGTCCACGCTGCTGGAGCAGCACTCGCGCGACGTCGTGCAGTCCTACGTCGAGATGAACCGGGCCGGCTTCGACTGGCTGGTCGACTTCGCCACGGCCCACGACGTCCGCATCGACCGCCGCGCCGCAGCCACCTTCGCCGCCAGCCCGAACGAGACCTCGCGGGCGCGCGCCGAGTTCGTCGCCGCGCAGTCCGTGGGCCTCCCGGTGGAGTGGTCCGACGGGCTCGACCTGCCGGTGCACGTGCACGGCGCGGTCACCCTCGCCGACCAGGCGCAGGTCGACCCCGGGTCGCTCCTGTCCGCGTTGGCGACGGAGCTGCGCGCCCACCAGGGCGTGATCGTGGAGAACGCGCGGGTCGCGAGCGTGGACTGGGTCGGTCCGCCGACGGCGCATCTGGAGGACGGCCGCACGGTGCACGCCGAAGCCCTCGTCGTCGCCACCGGCTCGCCGATCCTCGACCGCAGCCTGGCCTTCAGCGATCTCGAGCCCCAGCGGTCGTACGTCGTCGGCTACGAGCTGGCCGACCCGCCGCAGATCATGGCGCTGTCGTCCGGCTCGCCCTCGGTGTCGCTGCGCGACGCCCGCACCGCCGACGGGCGGCCCGCGCTGCTGGTGGGCGGCTTCGGCCACGGCGTCGGGCGCACCGAGTCCGAGCGCGAGCACGTCGAGGCCATCCGCACGTGGACCGCCGAGCACTTCCCCGCCGCTCGCGAGGTCGCCGCGTGGTCCGCGCAGGACTACACCACTGGCGACGGGCTGCCCCGCTTCGGGCGGATGCCCCGCGGCGGCGACCGGATCCGCTTCGCCACCGGGTTCGCCAAGTGGGGCTTCACGAACGGCACGGCCGCGGCCCTCGCGATCGCGCACGACGTGCTCGGCGACCCGATGCCCTGGGCGGACAGCGTCGTCGACCACTCCTCGCCGCTGCAGTCGGTGAAGGGCCGCGCGTCGATCAACGCCAAGGTCGCCAAGGAGGTCGCCACCGGCGCCGTCCGCGCGCTGTCCGGCTCGGACGCGCCGCTGGAGACCGGCGAGGGACGCGTGCACCGCGAGGGCGTCCACGTGGTCGCCGAGTCGCGCTCCGAGACCGGCACCTGCCGCGTGTCCGGGCTCTGCACCCACCTCGGCGGCGTGCTGCGCTGGAACGACCACGAGCAGTCGTGGGACTGCCCCCTCCACGGCTCGCGCTTCTCCCCCGAGGGCGACGTGCTGAACGGTCCCGCGACGAAGCCGCTCAAGCGGCTCGAGCCCTCGGAGGAGTCCTGACGTCGCGAGCGCCTCAGGGGCGGACGTGTCGCGCCTCCTGATCGGCGTCAGCGGCTGGAGCTACGACGGGTGGCGCGGCGACTTCTACCCGAAGGGCCTGCCCGGCGTCGCGAGCTCGAGCACGTCGCGTCGCGCCTGACGGCCGTCGAGGTCAACGGCACGTTCTACTCGCTGCAGCGGCGCACCACCTTCGAGCGCTGGGCCCCGGAGGTGCCCGAGGACTTCGTGTTCGCACTGAAGGGCCGCCGCTACGTGACGCACCTGCTGCGACTCGTCGGCGTCCGCACGACCGCGGAGGCCGCCGTGCTGGCGGGCGAGCACGACGACCGCGTGCCGCCCGAGCACGCCCTCGAGGTCCGGCACCCGTCGTTCGCCGATCCCGCCTTCGCGTCACTGCTGCACGACCTCGACGTCGCCGGCGTCTGGTCGGACGCGCCCAAGGACTGGCCCGTCCTCGACCTGCCCTCGAGCTCGATCGCCTACGCGCGCCTCCACGGCCACACCCGCCTCTACGCCAGTCGCTACAGCGATTCCTCCCTGGACGCGTGGGCGCAGTGGTGTCGCAGGCGGTCCGCCGAGGGCCGCGACGTGCACGTGTACTTCGACAACGACTCCGAGGGTCACGCGCCGCACGACGCCGAGGGGCTGCTCCACCGGCTCCGTCCGAGCTGACCTCCGCTCGGGTTGCCGACCCCCGGGGGCGGTGTGAGGCTGAAAGCGGTTGAACCCCCAGCCACCCGGTTCTCTCCCGATCCGACGGAGGCTCCATGACTGCGTTGTACGACCACCCCCACACGACGAGCTGCGAGGACCTCGTCCTCGAGCACCTGTCGCTCGCCACCGCCCTCGCCCGCCGGTTCGGCAACCGCGGCGTCGACGCCGAGGACCTCGAGCAGGTCGCCCGGCTCGCCCTGGTCAAGGCGGCGAAGCGCTACGACCCCGCTCAGGGCCCGTTCCCGCCGTTCGCGACCGCCACGATCCAGGGCGAGATCAAGCGGCACTTCCGCGACCGGGCCTGGATGGTGCGACCCCCGCGCCGGGTCCAGGAGATCCAGGCGCTCATCGCCGGCGAGCAGCTGCCCGAGCTGACGACGGCGAACCTCCACGAGATGGCCGCGCGCCTCGGCGTCGCCCCGGAGGACCTCCGGGACGCGGCCGCGGCACGGGGCTGCTTCCACCCCGACTCCATGGACGACGTCAACCACGGACGGCGCGAATTCGTGCGCGAGGACGACGACCTCGAGTTCGTCGACGAGTGGCTCACGGTCGCGCGCCCGCTGCGCGAGCTGGAGCGCGAGTCGCGCGAGCTGCTGCACTGGCGCTACGTCGACGAGATGACTCAGCAGGCGATCGCCGACCGGCTCGGCATCAGCCAGATGCAGGTGTCGCGCCGGCTGTCCAAGGTGCTGTCCTCGCTCCGCGGGCATCCCGACCTGGCTGCGGCATAAAATGGAGGAGCTCCACCGGCTGTAGGAAGGATCCGGGCGTGACCGGCGACACCACCACTCCCCTCATCAACCAGCTCGCGGACGTGGCCCTGTCGATGCATCAGGAGCACTCGGCCGAAGCGACCGTCGAGTCCGTGCTCGGCTACATCAAGACCGCGGTGGGCGCCCAGTACGCGGGCGCCCTGCTCTTCGGCGAGAAGGGAGCGATCGAGACCGTCCCGGGATCGGACGACATCGTCGAGAAGGCGGGCGCCGTCCAGGCCGAGGTCGGCGAGGGGCCCGACCTCGCCGCCATCGAGGAGGCCCAGTCCATCCTCGTCTCGGACATCCGCGCCGAGCCGCACTGGCCGCACTGGGCGCAGGCCATGGCCGAGCTGGGCCTGCGCAGCCTGGTCAGCGTGAAGCTGTCCACGCGCGACCGAGCCTTCGGCAGCCTGACCGTCTACTCGACCCATCCCGACGCGTTCACGGACGAGGACCGGTCGGTGGTCGAGGCGTTCGCGCGCCACGTGGCCATCGCGATCTCCACGTCCGTGCGGGAGCAGAACCTCAACGCGGCGATCGACTCGCGCAAGCTCATCGGCCAGGCGCAGGGCATCCTCATGGAGCGCTTCTCGCTGTCCGACGCGCAGGCCTTCGCGGTGCTGCTGCGGTACTCGCAGCACTCCAACACGAAGCTGCGCGTCATCGCCGAGCGCCTCGTGTCCGAGCGCACGCTGCCGCCCGAGTCCGACTGACTCAGGCTCGGCGCACCCGTTCGACCGAATCCAGCCATGCCGCCACCACGCGGTCGGCCATGTCGGAGGTGGAGCGCATGTTGCGCGTGACCTCCAGCCCGCGAACGAGGGCCATGAGCGACTCGAAGGCGAGCGCCTCCTCGTCGGGGTCCTCGATCCCGGCGTGGCGGCGGAAGAGATCGCGCAGCGCAGAGCCGAGCCGACGCTCGGCCGGCAGCAGAGCGGCCCGCAGCTGCTCGTCGGTGCGCGAGGCCGACCACAGCTCGAGCGCCGCCTGGAAGTACGGACCGGTCATGGCCTCGCGGATCGCCTCGACGAGCAGCCGCAGCGAACCCGGACCGTCCTCGAGCTCCTCGAGTGTGCTGCTGATCATCGCGAACCGTTGGTCGGCGACGTGATGAATGGCCGCGACCAGCAACTCGGACTTGGAGCCGAAATGGTGCAGCAGGGCGCCACGGGAGAGCCCCGCGGCGTCCTGGATGCGCTGGGTCGTCGTGCCCGCGTACCCGTAGGTGACGAGGCACTCCACGGTGGCGTCCAGCAGGCGCTCACGCGTGTGGGCGAGCTGCTCCTTGCGGGTCATGGACACGACGCCACGTTACTGAATCTCCGCGGCGGTGTTCACAGCTGCGCGAGCTCCCCGGCCGCGATCTGGTCGCGAAGACGGAACTTCTGCAGCTTGCCCATGGCGTTCGTCGGCAGCTGATCGGCCACGAACCACGACTTCGGCGTCTTGTGCGGTGCCAGGTGCTCGCGCAGGAACGTCTGGAGCTCGCCCGCCGAGGGACGCGCGGCGCCCGCGAGCTGCACCACGGCCGCGACCGACTCGCCCCATGCCGCGTCCGCGAGCCCGACGACGACGGCCGAGGCCAGTGCCGGGTGCGTGACGAGGACGTCCTCGATCTCGCGCGGGTAGATGTTCTCACCGCCGCGGATGATGAGGTCCTTGATCCGGCCGGTCACGGTGACGTAGCCGCGGGCGTCCATGCTGCCGAGGTCACCGGTGTGCAGCCAGCCCCGCGCGTCGATCGTCTCGGCCGTGGCCTCCGGCTGGCCGAGGTACTCGATCATCGCCTGGAAGCCGCGAGCGCAGATCTCGCCCTCCGTGCCGACGGGCACGACCTCACCGGACCGCGGGTCGAGGATCGCGACGTCCACGTTCGGCAGCGGCTGACCCGCGGTGTGCAGGGCGTCCTCGCGGGCGTCGTCCGGGCGGGTCTGGCACACGATCGGGCTCAGCTCGGTCTGGCCGTAGACGGCGCTGAAGCGGGCTCCGCACACCTCGTCCCAGCGGTCGACGAGGACGGGCGGCACGAGGTCACCACCCGACATCACGACGTCGAGCGCGGAGAGGTCGAAGCCGGCGAGGCCCGGGTGGGCGAGCATCGCGTGCAGCATCGCCGGGACCGCACCGATGCCCTTGACGCGATGGTCCTGGATCGCCGTCAGCAGCAGGGACGGGTCGAAGAGCTCGGCCAGCACGAGCGTGCCGCCCTGACCGAACGTCCCCATCGCGGCCAGGCCGCAGCCGGCGGTGTGGAACAGCGGCAGAGCCGTGGCGTAGGTCGCCCCGTACGGCAGGTCGCAGCGCTCGCGCACGTAGCGCGCGTTGTTGACCATGGCGACGTGCTTGAGGACCGCGGCCTTCGGGCGGCCCGTGGTGCCCGACGTGAACTGGATCTGCGTGGGCGAGTCCGGCGAGACCTCCGGCAGCTCCACGCGGCGCGGGGCGGCGCGGACGTCCTCGAGCCAGCCGCCGAGTGCGACGGCCTCGCGGATCCGCGACACCTGCGGCAGCACGGCCTTCACGATCGTGGCCATGTCGGTGCCGCGGAAGTCGTCGACGTGGAAGACGCCCACCGCCTCCGACGCCTCCAGCACGTGGCGCAGCTCCTCGCCGCGCAGCGCGGGGTTCGCCGTGACGAGCACGAGGCCCGCCAGCGCCGCCCCGTACTGGAGCACGATCCACTCCGGCACGTTCGGTGCCCAGACGGCGACGTGCTCGCCGGGCTCGAAGCGCTCGAGCAGCCAGGCGGCCGCGTGCTCGGCGTCGGCCAGCAGCTCGGCGTAGGTCCACACGCGGTCGTCGCGGTCGGGGGCGACCGAGACGAGCGCGATCGCGTCGGGCGCCTGCCCCGCCCCGTCACGCAGCAGGTCGCCGACGGTGAGCGGCAGGACGGGCTCGCTGGTGTCGGCCTCCCACAGCGACCGGGTCAGCGCCCTCATCGGCCGCCGCCCGCCGTGTCGCGCCGCATCGCCGCGACCTCGTCGGCCGTGGGGATCGCTCCGCCGCCGTCGGGGATGAAGCGGCCCGTGTCGCGCCACTGCACCGCGGCACCGAAGCCGTGCTCCTTCGCGAAGTCCACGAACCACCGGCCCTCGGGCGAGTGCCGCGTGATGCCGTCGAACAGGACGGCCATGTTCTGGGTGCTCTGCAGGCCCATGTTGTCCAGCGCCTGGTTGACCATGAGCTTCTGCATGACGAGCTGGTTGATCGGGACGCCGGCCATCCGCTCGGCCAGCCGCTCCACCGCGGCGTCGAGCTCGTCGGCGGGGACGGCGTCGATCACCAGGCCCCACTCCTTGGCCTGCGCGCCGTTGATCGTGTCGCCCGTGAGCAGCATGCGCTTCGCCCGCTCGGCACCGAGCCGGTACACCCACATCGCGGTCGTCGGGCAGCCCCAGATCCGCGCCGGCATGTAGCCGATCTGCGCGTCCTCGGCCATCACGACGAGGTCGCACGAGAGCGCGATGTCGCTGCCGCCCGCCACCGCGTGGCCCTGCACCTTGGCGATCGTCGGCTTGGCCGAGCGCCACAGGGAGAAGAAGTGGTCGGTGTTGGCCTTCATCATCTGGAAGTCCTGGATCGGGTCCCAGACCTCCCCCTGGTGGTCGATGCCGCCCTCGGCGTACACCTTCAGGTCGTAGCCCGAGCAGAACGAGCGGCCGCTCCCCTGCAGGACGATGACGCGCACCTCGGGATCGGCGTTCGCCTCGTCGACGGCGGCGTGGATCTCGCGGGCCATCTCGGCGGTGATTGCGTTGAGGCGCTCGGGGCGGTCGAGGGTGATGTAGGCCCGGCGGTCGCGGGTCTCGTAGCGCACGGTGTGGCCGGTGAAAGGCACGCTCAGCTCCTTCTCGGGGTGTGTGGTCGCCGTCACGATTTCACAGTCCGTCCGGACTGTCAATCAACACCGGCGATCACTCGTCGCCGTCGCGTCGCCCGCGCTTGGTCCGGCTGTCGTAGTGGGGTGCAACACTTCAGTGTTCGCGCCCGGCGAACGCGTCTCGAGGAGTTCCGTGAATCTGTTCGCTCGCTTCAGCATGGCCAACCGCGCCCTCATCGCGCTGGTCACCGTGGTCGCCTCCATCGCCGGCGTCTACTCCGTGACCCAGCTGAAGCAGGAGCTGATCCCGGCTCTGGAGTTCCCCGCCGTCATCGTGGTGTCGCAGTACCCCGGTGCCTCCGCCGACGTCGTGGACGCGCAGGTCACCCAGAAGGTCGACTCGGCCGCGAAGTCGCTGGAAGGCGTGGAGTCGATCCAGTCGACGTCCACCCCGGGCAGCTCGATCGTCATGGTCACGCTCGACTACGGCACCGACACCGCCTACGCGCGCCAGCGCCTCGAGAGCAGCCTCGGCTCCGCGCTGGCGGGCCTGCCCGACGACGTCAAGCCCCTCGTGATCGCGGGCAGCATCGCCGACATCCCGATCGTGCAGCTCTCGGTCTCGGGCGAGGGCGCCGACCTGGCCGACCTCACGTCGAAGGTCGACGAGGAGCTCGTCCCGCTGCTCGACGACATCGCCGGCGTCCGCGACGTCACCGTCTCGGGTGGACCGGTCGACCAGGTGCAGCTCACGATCCAGCCCGCCGCGCTCGCCGCCGCGAAGGCGAACGTCGGCGACATCGCCACCACGCTGCAGCAGAACGGCTCGCTGCTGCCCGCCGGCGCCGTCACCGACGACACCACCACCCTCAGCGTCCAGGTCGGCAGCGAGCTGCAGGACGTGAAGGAGATCGCCGCACTCCCCCTCGCGGGCAGCCCCGGCACCACGCTGGGCGACGTCGCGCGCGTCCGCCTCGCCGAGAAGGCCGCCACCTCGATCTCGCGCACCGACGGCAACCCCAGCATCGGTCTCGCGATCACCAAGACGCCCGACGGCAACACCGTCGACATCTCGCACGCGGTGGCCGAGGCCGTCGACGAGGCCGGCACGGCACTCGGCGAGGGCACGTCGGTCGACGTCGTGTTCGACCAGGCGCCCTTCATCGAGAAGTCGATCGAGGACCTCACCACCGAGGGCCTGCTGGGCCTGGTCTTCGCGGTCGTCGTGATCCTCGTGTTCCTGGCGTCGCTGCGCTCCACGATCGTCACCGCGATCTCGATCCCGCTCAGCCTGCTGGTCACGTTCGTCGGCCTGCTGGTCTTCGGCTACTCGCTCAACATCCTGACCCTCGGCGCCATCACCGTCGCGATCGGCCGCGTGGTCGACGACTCGATCGTGGTGATCGAGAACATCAAGCGACACCTCTCCTACGGCACGCGGAAGTCCGAGGCGGTGCTCACCGGCACCCGCGAGGTCGCCTCGGCGATCACCGCCTCGACCCTGGCCACGGTGGCGGTCTTCCTGCCCATCGGCCTGGTCGGCGGGCAGGTCGGCGAGCTCTTCCGCCCGTTCGCGTTCACCGTCGCGCTGGCGATGCTGTCCTCGCTGCTCGTGGCGCTCACGATCGTGCCGGTGCTGGCCTACTGGTTCCTGCGCGAGCGCCAGGGCGAGGTCGACCCCGTCGCCGTCGAGGCCGCCGCCCAGGAGAAGGAGCGCCGCACGCTGCTGCAGCGCGGCTACGTCCCGGTCATCGACTGGGCGCTGCGCCACCGCGTCATCACGCTGGTCCTCGCGGCCGTCCTCTTCGTCGGCTCGATGGCGCTCACGCCGTTCATGAAGACGAACTTCCTGGGCAACTCCGGCCAGAACACGTTCACGGTCGTGCAGTCGCTCGAGCCCGGCGCCTCGCTCGCCGCGATCGACACCGCCGCGCAGAAGGTCGAGGGCGCGCTGACCTCGGTCGACGGCGTCGACACCGTCCAGGCCACGATCGGCTCGGGCGACGGCCTGGCCGCGCTCTTCGGCGGGGGCGGCGACGCCAACTTCGCCGTCACCACCGACGAGGACGCCGACCAGGAGGCCCTCCAGGACGAGGTCTCCGCGCGGCTCGACGAGCTGCGGGACGTCGGCACGGTGCAGATCAGTGCCGCGGCCGCGATGGGCGGCTCCTCCACGATCGACGTCGTCGTCACCTCCGACGACCCGGCCTCGCTCGACGACGCCGCCGCGCAGGTGCTCGAGGCGCTCACGGACGTCGACGGCGCGTCCGACGTGTCCTCCAACGCGCAGGCCGCCCAGCCGACGATCACCGTCACCCTCAACCAGGTCGGTCGCACGCTCGGCGTGAGCGAGCAGCAGATCAGCCAGGCCGTGTCGTCGCTCACCGGTCCCACGCCGTTGGGCAGCGTCGTGCTCACCGGCGCGCAGACCGACGTGGTCGTCCTGCCGGGCGGCGAGGTGCCCACCTCGGTCGAGGAGCTGCGCCGGCTGCCGTTCGGCGACGCCACCCTGGGCGACGTCGCCGAGGTCGAGCAGGTCGCGCTGCCCGTGTCGGTCACGCGCCAGGACGGCGACCGCTCGATCACGGTCTCGGTCACGCCCGAGGGCGACGACCTGGGCACCGTGAACTCGTCCATCGCGAAGGCGATCGACGGCGTCGACCTCCCGGAGGGCGCCGAGGCCACCGTCGGCGGCGTGTCCGCCGACCAGGCCGAGGCCTTCGCCCAGCTCGGCATCGCACTGCTGCTGGCGATCGCGATCGTCTACATCGTCATGGTGGCGACGTTCAAGAGCCTCATCCAGCCGTTCCTGCTGCTGGTGTCGATCCCGTTCGCCGCCACCGGCGCTGTCCTGCTGCTCGTCATCACCGGCGTGCCGCTCGGCGTCCCGTCGCTCATCGGCATGCTCATGCTGATCGGCATCGTGGTCACCAACGCGATCGTGCTGATCGACCTGGTGAACCAGTACCGGCGCCAGGGCGCCTCGGCCGAGGAGGCGGTCCGCGAGGGCTCGCGCCACCGCGTCCGCCCGATCGTCATGACGGCCCTCGCCACGATCTGCGCCCTGACCCCGATGGCGCTCGGCGTCACGGGCGGCAGTGCGTTCATCAGCCAGCCGCTCGCGATCGTCGTGATCGGCGGCCTGGCCAGCTCGACCTTGCTCACGCTGATCCTGGTCCCGGTGCTCTACCTCGTGGTCGAGCGCTGGCGCACGCGCAAGGAGCAGCGCCGCGAGCGTCGCGCCGCGCGCCCTACCGCGGTCTGACGGTTGTGGTGGCTCCGGGTCGCGGCTAGTATGCAAATCGTTGTATGCAACGAGTTGCATGAGTCCCGGCCCGGAGGTCACCCCATGTCCCTGCCCACCGTCCTCGAGAACCGTCTGTCCATCCCGGTGATGGCGTCCCCGATGTTCATCGCCTCGGGTCCCGAGCTGGTCATCGAGCAGTGCAAGGCCGGCGTGGTCGGCTCGTTCCCCGCCCTCAACGCGCGCCCGGCGTCGCTGCTGAACGACTGGCTCGACCGCATCGAGTCCGAGCTCGCCGGCACCGACGCCGCCCCGTTCGCGGTGAACCAGATCGTGCACCGCTCGAACAACCGCCTCGAGGAGGACATGGCCACGATCGTCGAGCACCAGGTGCCGATCGTCATCACCTCGCTGGGCGCCCGCCCCGAGATCAACGACGCCGTGCACTCCTACGGCGGCATCGTGCTGCACGACATCATCAACAACCGCTTCGCGCACAAGGCGATCGAGAAGGGCGCCGACGGCCTCATCGCGGTGGCCGCGGGCGCGGGTGGCCACGCCGGCACCCTCTCCCCCTTCGCCCTCGTGCAGGAGATCCGCCAGTGGTTCGACGGACCGCTCGCGCTCTCGGGCTCGATCGCGCACGGCCGCTCGGTGCTGGCCGCGCAGGCGGCCGGCGCCGATCTCGCCTACGTCGGCTCGGCCTTCCTGGCCACCGAGGAGGCCAACGTGGTCGACGGCTACAAGCAGATGATCGTCGAGAGCTCGGCCGACGACATCGTCTACTCCGACCTGTTCACCGGCGTGCACGGCAACTACCTCCGCGGCAGCATCGAGGCCGCCGGGCTCGACCCGCACAACCTCCCCGCCGGCGATCCGTCGACGATGGACTTCGGCTCGGGCGGCACCACCGACGCGAAGGCCTGGAAGGACATCTGGGGCGCCGGTCAGGGCCTCGGCGTCGTCGACGCGACCGTGCCCACGGCCGACCTCGTCGCCCGCCTCGTCCGCGAGTACGACGAGGCCCGCCGCGACCTCCTCGCCGCCGTCCCGGCCTGAGTCTCAGCCGTCACACGATTCCCCGGTTAACCGGGTTTTCCTGCACGATGCGGGGGGAGCTTCCCCCGCATCGTGAGGGATTCCCCTGCTAACCGGGGAATCTTCTTTCCTACGCGCACCACCGACGCAGACGGGCCCCGGGGGCCGTCAGCGGAACCCGTAAGGCAGGCTTGGTCCCGCACGCCACGAAATCTGAACGTAACAAAGCAGACGGGAATGAAGCCTGGTGACCTTGCACGAGAGCCTCGGGACGATCTACGACGAAGTCCTGCACCGCAACCCCGGTGAGACCGAGTTCCACCAAGCCGTGCGCGAGGTGCTGGACAGCCTCAACCCCGTGGTCAGCAAGCACCCGCAGTACACCGACGCCGCCGTCATCCGCCGCGTCTGCGAGCCCGAGCGCCAGATCATCTTCCGTGTCCCGTGGGTCGACGACCAGGGCAACGTGCAGATCAACCGTGGCTTCCGCGTCGAGTTCAACTCCGCGCTCGGCCCGTACAAGGGCGGCCTGCGGTTCCACCCCAGCGTCTACCTGGGCATCGTCAAGTTCCTCGGCTTCGAGCAGATCTTCAAGAACTCCCTCACCGGCATGCCGATCGGCGGCGGCAAGGGCGGCTCGGACTTCGACCCCAAGGGCCGCTCCGAGGGCGAGATCATGCGCTTCTGCCAGGCCTTCATGACCGAGCTCTACCGCCACATCGGCGAGTACACCGACGTGCCCGCGGGCGACATCGGCGTGGGTGGCCGTGAGATCGGCTTCCTGTTCGGCCAGTACAAGCGCATCACCAACCGCTACGAGTCCGGCGTCCTCACGGGCAAGGGCATCACGTGGGGCGGCTCGCTCGTGCGCACCGAGGCCACCGGCTACGGCACGGTGTTCTTCGCCGGCGAGATCCTGCGCACCCGCGGCGAGTCGTTCGACGGCAAGCGCGTCGTCGTGTCGGGCTCGGGCAACGTGGCGACCTACGCGGTCGAGAAGCTGCAGCAGCTCGGCGCCACGGTCGTGGCCTGCTCGGACTCCAGCGGCTACGTCGTCGACGAGAACGGCATCGACCTCGAGCTGCTCAAGGACGTCAAGGAGGTGCGCCGCGCCCGCATCAGCGAGTACGCCGAGGGCCGCGACGGCGCGCACTTCGTGAGCGACTCCTCGATCTGGCACGTGCCGTGCGACATCGCCCTGCCGTGCGCCACGCAGAACGAGCTCGACGAGACCGACGCGAAGACGCTGGCGCAGAACGGCTGCACGATCGTGGCCGAGGGCGCGAACATGCCCTGCACGCCCGAGGCGATCAAGGCGTTCGGCGAGTCCGGCATCACCTTCGCGCCCGGCAAGGCCGCGAACGCCGGCGGCGTCGCGACGAGCGCGCTGGAGATGCAGCAGAACGCCTCGCGCGACCGCTGGTCGTTCGAGTACACCGAGGAGCGCCTCGCCGAGACGATGCGCGGCATCCACGACCGCTGCCTCGAGACCGCCGACGAGTACGGCACGCCGGGCAACTACGTCGCGGGCGCCAACATCGCCGGCTTCACGCAGGTCGCGGACGCAATGCTGGCCCTCGGCGTCATCTGAGACCCGACGGAAGCCGTCCGTCCCGGACGCGAGATATGTAGCGTTGTCCACCCCTTTCGGGGTGGATCCGCCGGAAAACGGTGGATGCCGCTACACATCTCGCGCGGCGGAGCCGTGGCTCAGGTCGCCTTGCGGCGGAACTCCGGCTGCTCGATCGGCTTGCTGGAGCCGTGGGACTTCTCGCTGCCGTCGTGCTCGGCCCCCTCGGCCGTGGCGTGGTGACGGTGCTTCTTCTTGTCGAGCGCCTCGCGGAACTTGGCCTTCATGTCGTCGGAATCGGTCACTGCGGCCTCCTCAGGTCGTGTCCAACGTAGCCCGGCGCGCAGGCCAGCGCGAGGGCGTCAGCGCCAGTGCCCGTGCCCCTTCGGCTTGCCGACGTCGCCCTTGCGGTAGTCGCAGACGCCCTCGGGGAACACCTGCTCGAGGCGGGCGATCTCCGCGCGGCCGGGACGCCACGAGCCGTAGAGCCCCGACTTCACGGCCTTCGAGACCGGCTGGAGCGCGCACTTCCAGATGCCGCCCTCGTACGGGGCGCCGGCCACGCGACGCGAGCTGGAGTAGATCGGGAAGCGCTGCGTGCACTCCCCTGCGGCCTTCGTGTCGAGGACGCCGTTCCAGACCTTCGGCCCGGCGGCGATGACCTCGCCACTCGTGGTGAAGCACGTGTCCACGGCGCGCGCCGGCTTGTTGCCCGAGACGCCCTTCCTCGGGTTCCGCGCGATGTTCGCCATCCACTCGTCGACGACCTCGAACGCGCGCAGCGTCGGGTCGTAGTCCTGCTGAGGCCGGGCGTCGGCGAACCAGATGACCTGGTTCGAGGCGTCCCGGTCGACGTTGAGCATGCGCTGGCGCACCGCGAACGACTGCTGGGTGTTGTGCATGTCCAGCTCGTCCTCGAGGTACGGCCGCAGGTCGATGATCGGGATGTCGATGTCGCCCTGGAACTGCATGCCCGAGGTGTAGGCCGCGCGGATGGCCTTCAGGTCGCCCGACCGCCGCGGCGCGGGTGCGTCGCCGCCGGGGCTGAGGTTCATGTTGCGCGAGCTCCACGGGTCGAAGTTCTGCGGAGTCGTGGCGCCGGCGAACGGTGCCCCCTCGGTCACCATGTCGCGGGCCTCCTTCCAGCTGCCCACCTTGGCGTTGAGGTCGACGAACTCGGCCGGCGTGATGACGCCGTCCTTCAGCGCCTGCAGGCCGTACTGGACGCCCACGTTGTCCCACGGCACGCGGGCGTACCCGTCGGAACCGGTGCCGTAGATGTTCACGAGGTCGGCGAAGTGGGTCCACTGGACGCCCTCGGTGCCCTGCGCGAGCTTGTCGAGGTCCTGCACGTCGGTGAACGTCGGGTTGAGCGCCAGCGGCGTGAGCCCGAACCAGCCGGGCTTGCACTCCATCAGCGGGGGCGCCGCCGAGCCGGGCGCACGGTCCATCACCTGGTAGCCCAGCGCCTGCATCGCGCCGTACAGCTGGTTCCACTGCGCGATCTCGCCGGCGGACAGGTTCTTCGGCTCCTTCGTGCCGTTGAGGCCGATGATCGCCTGCCGGACCTCGGGGTCCTTCCACTTCGGGTTCGCCCGGTCGGTGGCGTCGAAGTAGTGCTCCAGCAGCTCGCAGTCGCCCACGTGGATGATCTGCGTGACCATGTCGGGGTACGAGTACTGCGGGATCGCCGCGTCGATGATGCCCGGGTGGTTCTGCGCGTAGACGTACTGCTGGATCGCGCCGCCCGAGCCGCCCACGGCCACCGTGTAGTCCGGCACGCCGTAGGTCTCGATCGCGCGCTCCTTGAGCATCAGCGCGGTCTCGCCGCCGAGCTGCAGGTTGTAGTGCGTGCTGGTGCGGGTGCCGCTCGACCACATGACGCCGTAGCCCTGGCCGAGCAGGTCGGCGGGCAGCATCGCGCTGTCGCTCGTGGTGCCCTGCGCGTGCCCGATGGCGACGCCGCCCTGGAAGCTGAACACGAGGCGGCGGTTCCACAGCGCGTCGTCGGGACGCTCGGGATCGGCGTCGCCCACGGGCGCGAGCGCCGCGATGCTGTAGACGAAGCGGTTGACCGTGCCGCGCTCCCACCGCACCACGAACGGCACCTGCTGACCGTCCTTCGTCGTCGTGGTCGCGGTGTCGGCCGGCGCGTTCGCCGGGTCGTCGAGCCAGTGGAACCGGTTGTCCGTGGTGGAGCGGTAGACGTAGCCGATGCGGCGCTCGGCGGCGCAGTTCGCGCTCCAGCCGACGGTCTCGGCGTCGGCGGTCGGGTAGCCGCGCCCGTCCTGCGGGTAGTCGCCGTTCGCGTCCTCGCGCGCCACCGCGATGCCCTGCCGGTCCTGGTTGTCCACGATGGGCTGGCCGAGGATCTTGCGGCCGTCGAAGCGGCCGCGCGCCGTGGTGCAGACGAACGGCTGCTGCTGCGGTCCGGAGAAGATCGGCCCGGACTCGGGGAAGTTCGTGACGCGCAGCGAGGCGGAGCGGGCGCCGTGCCGGGCGCCCCTGCGGACCTCGGCCCGCAGCGTGGTCCGCCCGACGCGCAGGTCGTCGACGAGTCCGACGAGGGTGCGGTCGGAGGTCAGGTCGAAGGCGTCGGTGACGTCGGCCGCGCCGGCGCGGATCACCACGTCGGACGGCCGCACCTGCTTCGGCAGACTCACCTCGACGAGCGCGTCACCCGCGGAGACCTGGTCCGGGGCGCTCGACAGCACCTCGATGCGCAGGGCGTTGCCGTGGCGCGGGCTGCCGGCCTCGGCGGCGACGGTGGCGCCCGCGACGAGCGCGAGCCCGGCGGCGCCGACGAGGACGAGACGGAGGGGACGGTGGGGTGCACGCATGCCTGACTCCCAACAGGACAGCCCGAGAGACTCGATGTTCGAGCACCCTACTGTGACCTACGTCACATTGTCACGACCTGCGGACGAAGGCGACTCGCCCCGGTCCTCCCGCGCCGTCTCGTAGGCGGGCTCGCGCAGGCGCCTGACCCAGTCGTAGTTCTGCAGTCCCGGGACCGTCCTGCGGACGGGGTCGAACGAGGGCTGCTCGGCGGACTCGTGCAGCAGTCGCAGCACCGCGAAGGCGACCCAGGCGCCCTGCCCCTCGGCACGCAGCAGCACGTACTGCTGCGGTTCCGTGGGCGCGGCGGCCAGCAGCAGCGGACCCTCGGGGCCGCGGTACGGCAGCAGCGTCGTCGACAGGTGCCAGCCCGAGGACTTCACGGGGCGCAGCAGGAAGCGACTGAACCGCCCCGAGCCGGTGCTGGCGAGCAGCACGTCGGCATTGCCCTGCTCGGGCAGCCGCAGGGCGAGGCCCTGGATGTCGGGCCAGCCGTGCGGGAACCCGAACGCGGCGGAGACGCGGACGATCGCGCGCTCGGTGCCGGGCTCGTCGAGCCACGGGACCCCGGTCGGCAGCAGCGTACCCGTGCGGGTGAGCTCGGCCTCCCACACCGTGCCGCGCGGGTGCAGCGGCTTGCGGGCCCGACGAGCCACCGCGACGGCGTGCGTGGCGCCCTCGAGGACCAGCCCGCCGGCCCGCGCGGCCACGCGGCCGGCTCCGGTGGCGAGCTCCTCTGCGGCGCGGGGCAGTGAGGTCATCGGGGCTCCTGACGGGTCACGGGTGCAGCGGGGGCATCGTGCTGCCGGCGCGCTCGGGGATGCCCGACAGCAGCGCGTTGACCGCGTCGCGTCCCGAGTGGTCCGGGGTCCAGTCCAGCTCCGTCCGGGCGCGCTCGGTGGACATCAGGGGCACGCGCATCAGCGCACCCAGCAGGCTTCCGGGCACCGGAGCGGCGTGCACGCGCCACGCGGCGCCGAGCACGGCCTGCACAGCGCGCGCCGGGACCTCGACCGTGCGCGCACCCATGAGCTCGCCCAGCTCGGAATGGCGCAGCACCCCCTCGCCCGCGAGGTTGAACGGGCCGCTGACGGGGCGCTCGACCGCGGCCCGGATCGCACGGCCGACGTCGCCGGCGTGGATCGCCTGGAACCGGAGCCCGGCGGGCACGGGCAGGATCGGGATGCGGCGGCGATCCAGCAGCGCGGGCCTCGCGAGGGCGCCGCCGAAGATGCGGCGCTGCTCGCTCGCGGCGGAGCGCTGGAACACGAAGGCGGGACGCAGTCGCACCACGCGGACGTCCGGGTGCGACGCCTCGAAGCCGTCGAGGGTGCGCTCCACGTAGGCCTTCTCGCGGCAGTAGGTCGCCTCCGAGGCACCGTCCGTCAGCCACGACTCGTCGACGGGCGTGTCGTGCTCGACCGGCGAGTAGGCGGCCACCGACGACGCGACGACGACCTTCGGCACGCCGACCGCCTGGACCGCGTCGAGCACGCGCCGGGTGCCCACGGCGTTCGTGGCCCACGTGACGTCCTGGCGGTGCGTCGGCTGGAACTTCCAGGCGAGGTGCACCACGGCGTCGGCGCCGGTGAGGACGGTCGTGAGCTCGTCGTGCGAGACGTCGGCGGCATGCCAGCGCACCGAGGAGGCCCCCGCATTCGCGATCTCGGGCAGACGGCGCGCGACGGCGGTGAGCTCGTGCTCGCCGCCGGTGGACAGCTCGCGCAGGGCGGCGGACCCCAGGTTCCCGGTCGCGCCGGTGATGACGATCCTCATGCAGGACACGTACCCGCGGCGCGTGCTCTCACACCCCAGCCGTCGCCGCGGCGCTCGACCAGCCCCTGCTCCTCGAACGCCTCGAGCCAGCCCGTCATGGGCCAGCGGCCCCAGCGGCGGTGGAACAGCGCCCCGTTGCGCAGGATGTCGTCGAGGTGATCCACCGGGGGCCGTTGCACCGGGTGGTGCTGGTGGAAGGCCCTCGCGCCGCCGGTCCAGCCGAGGTCGACGCCCGCGCGCGCGGCGCACTGCGAGAAGTCGGTGTCCTCGCCTCCGTAGCCGACGTACTCCTCGTGGAAGCCGCCGATGCGGTCCCACGTCTCGCGGTGCACCGCGAAGGAGAGCGACCAGAACAGGTCGGGGTCGCCTCCGCGGATCCGCTCCCCCGGGGCCGGCGCCGGCCGGGCGGCGTGCGGTGAGTCCCACGCCTCGAGGTCCTCCGGGTAGCCCTCCGGCGGCGGGGGCGGGAGGTAGGTGACCGGGCCGCACCACAGGAGGTCCGGCTCGGTGGTCACGGCGTCCACGTAGTCCTGCACCAGCCCCGGCGAGACCAGGCAGTCGACGTCGAGGAACACCAGCACCTCGGCGCCGGCACGGAGCGCGGCGTCGGCGCCCGCGTTGCGCGCGGCGGCCAGCGGCAGACCGAGCGGGTCGCGATCGATCGCGAGGGCGTGCACGGCGGGTGGCGCCTCCGGGCTCCACTCCAGCAGCTCCGGGTCGTCCATCGCGACGAGCACGCGCTGGTCCGGCAGGCGGGTGTTGCGGGCCAGGCTCGCGTGCTGCGCCCGCAGGTGGTCGTGACGCCCGTGGGCGACGGTGATCACCGCGACGGACGTCATCGCGCGACCGGCTCCGCGACGAGTCCGGCGACGAGCGCCGCGAACCGCTCGGGTGCGTGGCCGTCACACCAGCGCTCCCAGCCTGAGCCGTCGAGGCGTGCGGCGCGCTCGAGCCGCTCCGCCCACCCGGCCGCGGGGAACCCGAACTCGACGAGTGCCGGCCACGACTCCCCGGCCAGCACGCGCGCGGTGGAGTGCTGCTCGTCGTGCGGCCGGTCGGCCGGGACGACGATCGCCGGGCGGCGTGCCGCGGCGACCTCGGCGATCGCGTTCTGGCCGGCGTGCGTCACCACGACGTCGGCCTCGCAGATCGAGGGGAACGGATCGGTGAGCCACGGTCCGTCGGCACCGCCCAGCACCTCCCACTGCCAGCCGGGCGTCTGGGCCCGGGCGACCTCGAGCTCCGCGTCGGTGAGGCCGCCGCCGCCCCTGCCGCCGAGCACCACGACGCGTCGCGCCGACGTCCTCCGGACGGGCTGGTCCTGCACCGGGAATCGCGAGACCGCGCCGACGCAGTGGAGCGGCTCGTCCACGCCACGCACCATGCCCTCGGCCTCCTCGGGCCAGAACGCGACGAGCGCGCTCGAGGCAGCCCGACCCAGCCGGTGGGCACGGTCGCCGCGGTCGCCGGGCAGGACGACCGAGACCACCGGGACCCCGTGCAGGCGGGCCAGCAGCGCGACCTCGACCGAGACGTCGCTGACGACGAGGGACGGGGCCGTCTCGCCGATCCACGTCGAGATCGCGGCCATCCGCGAGCGCAGCCCCGGCTCGCCGAGCGGCGCCCAGTGCAGGAGGCCGTCGGCGGTGTCGCCGGCCTCCTCGACCCACGCGTCGTCGCGCTCGAGCCGGACCCACTCCCCCGCCCAGCCTTCCGGCTTCGGCAGGGACGACAGGCCGGTCACCGGCTCGTCCAGCGACTGCGCGAGGACGGTGGCGCGGTGCAGATGGCCGCTGCCCTGGTGGTGGACGTAGTAGCCGATCATGCGGCGAGCGGCGTCGACACCGCCCGGTACAGGTCCTCGTACCGGTCCACCATCGTCGAGATCGAGCAGCGCTCGACCGCGGCTTGCCGGACGCGCGACCGGTCGAGCCGGGCCGCGAGGTGCATGGCCCGGGCCAGACCGTCGACATCGTCCGCCGCGGCGAGCGCGCCGACGGTGCCGTCGACGAACTCCGGCAGGGCGCCCCTGGCGAACGCGGCGACGGGCGTGCCGCAGGCCATCGCCTCGGCGGCCACGAGTCCGTAGGGCTCGTCCCACATCGGCGTCACCACGGCCACCCGCGCGGAGCCCACCGCGGCCCGCAGCGAGTCGTGCGTGAGATGTCCGAGATACCGGACATCCCCACCGAGCCGCGGCTCGATCTGCGTGCGGAAGTAGTGCGCGTCCAGCGACGGCCCGGCGAGGTCGAGCGGCATCCCGGCCGCCCGCGCCGCGTCGATCGCCAGGTGCGGACCCTTCTCCGGCACGAGCCGACCCGACCAGATCGCCGCGCGGCCGCCGGGCCCGGGCCACCACCGCTCGACGTCCACCCCGTTGGGGATGGTCGTCGTCGGGGTGACGTGGGCCCACGCCTGCGCCGTGAAGCGGCTGACCGCCACGAACGTGCTGGCGGGCGACGCGAACTTCAGGGCGGACTCCAGCCACGGCACCGGCGGCGTGTGCAGCGTCGTCACCATCGGCACGTCGAGCATCGCCGACATCGCCACGGGCAGGTGGTGGAGGCTGTTGTTGTGGATGACGTCGAACCGGCGGGCGTTCCGCGCGAGGTCGAGCATGAGCCCGAGGTAGGCGTGGTGCTCGTCCATCCAGGCCCCGGGCGTCACGTCGACGTCCGGACGGTTCACCTCTTCGTGCCGCAGCGCCTCCACCGGCAGCTCCGCCGTGCGCAGGTCCGGGTCCGATCCCGGCGCAGCGAACAGCGAGACGTCGTGGCCGCGCTGGGTCAGCTGGCGGGCGAGGGCGTGCGTGTGCGCCTCGAGTCCGCCGGCGAAGGGCTCGCTGATCGGGAACCGGCTCGAGGCGATGAGGCAGATCCGCAGGCCGCTCACGACAGCAGCCTCCGGTAGAGCTCCTCGTGGGCGCGGGACACCGCGATCCGCTGGGCGCGACGCTCGTCCACGTCGGCCCCGTGGTCGGGCCGGGCGGCGTGCGCGAACCGGACCGCGTCGCGCAGGGACTCGGCGTCGAAGTGCGACTCGTCGAAGCCGTAGCTCAGCACCGGCCCCTGGTCCGCATAGAAGCCGCACGTCGGCGCCACCACGGTGGTGCCGAGGTCGCGGCACGCCTCCAGCCAGCCCGAGTGCGTGCCGAAGCGGTAGGGCAGGACGGCCACGTCGAGGCTCGCGAGGTACTCCCACAGCTGGTCGTCGGGCAGGAAGTCGTGCACCCGCAGGTCGATCCGGCCGGCGGCGGCCTTCTGCTCGAGCCAGCGCGCGAGCTCGTCGTCGCGCCGGGCGCCGTCGGCGTCGAGGACGTCGCGGTGACCGTTGACCTGCAGGACCGCACCGGGCAGGACCGCAAGCGTCTCGTCGAGCACCTCCAGCACCGGGAACGGGTCCATCGACTCGCGCAGGCTCTTGATGTGCACGCCCACGCGGAACCCGTCCGCGTCACGGGCGGCCCGCTCGCGGCGGAGCCGCGCCATCGTGTCGAGCTCGACGACGTGCGGGTGCGGCAGCACGATCGCCTCCCGGCCCCAGCGGCGCCGGATCTGCGCGGCGGCGCCCTCGGTGAGCGTCACCACCGCGTCGGCGGCGGTGATGAGGACGCCGAGCTGCTCCTCGTGCAGCTGCGGGGTCGGGTGGTGCGGGTTGCGCAGGTCGTGCGCCGTCAGCACCAGAGGCTTGCCGCGCTCGCGGAGGACGTCGACGAGGCGCTGGAGGTCCTCCGGCGAGCAGGCGTCGAAGCCGAACTGCACGTGGAACACGTCGAAGTCGGCCGTGGCCGCCCACTCCGGACGCAGCATGACCGGCGGCCACCACGTGCTGGTGGTTGAGCGCGAGGGGTGGTCGGGGTCGGGGTCCGGCAGGTGCACGAACGGGCTCGGCCCGTCCGGCGGACGCAGGTGCCGCACGTAGACGTGCGTCGACGGGACGGAGGCGATGCGCAGCGGCTCGGTGGCGGCGCGCTCCGCCCCGGACCACGGACGGGCGTCCGTGGTCCGGGGGGACGGGACGGAGTGGGTGGTCAATCCAGGTCCCCGATCACGACACGGCCACGGGGAACCGGTCCCACACGCGGTGCGAGGCCATCAGCTCCTGGACCTGTCCGAACACCGTGGTGGCGTCGTCACCCGTCACGACGCCCGTCAGCCGACCCGAGTAGCCCGCCGACTCCAGCGCCGTCACACCGTCGCCCCACGCACCGATCACCTTCGCGTGGCGCCACGTCTCGTCGATCAGCAGCTGCACGCGCGGGTCGAGCGCAGGGCCGCTGGGCGCACCGGACTTGTCGTCGCGCGACGCCAGCGCGTCGGGCGCGGGCTTCGGATGGCCGGCCAGCAGGAGGACGTCGAACTCGACCGAGCGACCGGTCGCGAACGTCCGCTGCACCGTGAGCGGACCGACCGTGCCGCCGTGCGGGCCCACCACGAGCGGGACGGCGCCGGCGGAGAAGATCGCCGCACGCAGCGCCTCGACGCCCGCCAGGTCGCCGTCGGGGTCGACGACGATGCCGATCATGCGGCCGTCCGCGGGCCACGTGCCGCCGACCTGCGACAGCGCGGGGCTCGGCGTCTCCTGCGTGAGCTCGACCGTGGGCGCCGGGGCGGGCAGGCCGAGGGCCGTGGCCACCTCCTGGCACAGCACGGGATCGATGTCCGCCAGGTGCTGGAGCTGGCGCTCCTTGATCGCGTCCTCGTAGCACTTGCCCAGCTCGAACGAGTAGGCGCGGATGATGTGCTCCTTCTCGACGGGGCTCATGCTGGCCCAGAACAGCCGCACCTGGCTGAAGTGGTCGTCGAACGAGGCCGGGTTCGCGCGCACCTTCGTCGCCTCGGCGACGCGCACCGGCGTGTCCTCGAAGGCGCGGTCGTCGGCGCCGGCGAAGAACGGGCAGCCGCCGTCGAGCGAGTTCGGCTTGTACGGCGCGACCCCGGCGTGCACGGCGTGCTGGTGGAAGCCGTCGCGGAGCATGTCGTTGACGGGCGCGTGCGGCCGGTTGATCGGGATCTGCGAGAAGTTCGGCCCACCGAGACGCGTGATCTGCGTGTCGATGTACGAGAACAGCCGCGCCTGCAGCAGCGGGTCGTTGGTGACGTCGATGCCCGGCGGCAGGTGGCCCGGGTGGAACGCCACCTGCTCGGTCTCGGCGAAGAAGTTCGTCGGGTTGCCGTTCAGCGTCAGGCGGCCGATCGGCTGCACGGGCGCGAGCTCCTCGGGGACGATCTTCGTCGGGTCGAGCAGGTCGATGCCGGCGAACTCCTCCTCGGGGTTGTCCTCGAAGACCTGGATGCCCAGCTCCCACTCGGGGAACGCGCCCGCCTCGATCGCGTCGTAGAGGTCGCGGCGGTGGAAGTCCGGGTCGATGCCGTTGATGAACTGCGCCTCCTCCCACGTCAGGGAGTGCACGCCGAGCTTCGGCTTCCAGTGGAACTTCACCAGTGACGTGCCGCCCTCGGCGTTGACGAGGCGGAACGTGTGGACGCCGAAGCCCTCCATCATCCGGTAGGAGCGCGGGATGCCGCGGTCGGACATGTTCCAGATCGTGTGGTGCTGGGCCTCGGAGTGCAGCGAGACGAAGTCCCAGAACGTGTCGTGCGCGCTCTGCGCCTGCGGGATCTCGCGGTCCGGGTGCGGCTTGCCGGCGTGGATGACGTCGGGGAACTTGATGCCGTCCTGGATGAAGAACACCGGGATGTTGTTCGCGACGAGGTCGAACGTGCCCTCCTCGGTGTAGAACTTCGTGGCGAAGCCGCGGGTGTCCCGCACCGTGTCGGCCGAGCCGCGCGAGCCCAGCACCGTGGAGAAGCGCGTGAACACGGGCGTCGTGACGCCCTCCTGGAGGAACTGCGCGTGCGTCACCTCCGACGCCGTGCCGTAGCCCTCGAAGACGCCGTGGGCGCCGGCGCCGCGGGCGTGGACGACGCGCTCGGGAATCCGCTCGTGGTCGAAGTGGGTGATCTTCTCGCGGAAGTGGTGGTCCTGCATGAGGATCGGCCCGCGCGGGCCGGCCTTCAGCGAGTGGTCGCTGTCGCGCAGGCGCGCGCCCTGCGAGGTGGTCAGATACGCGCCGTGCTGAGTGCGCACGTCGTCGGGGGCGCCGGACGGCGCGCCGGTCGCCGACCGGGTGTCGGGTGCGCTCTGGTCCTTCTTGCGCGGCAGCGGCTCGCGCGGGGTGGTCGGCTCGTCCAGCGGGGCCGGCTCGGGTCCGGGCTGGCCCGGGATGTCCGGGCTCGCGAGCTCCGCCGCCTTGTCGAGCGCCTTCTCCGCCGTGCTCTCGACGGCGTCCTTGATGTTCTTCGCGGCCTTGCTCGGGTCCATCGTGGTCTCCTCGTGGAATCGGCGGTCGTCCTTTCCGGACGTACCCCTCCGCATGGGGGTCAATCGCGGGCGCGTCATCTCGTCGCGAACGGGTACTGGAGACCCACAAGGAGGCACGATGACCACAGATCCGCAGGACCCCCAGGAGCGCCCCGACGAAGCCGAGCAGGAGGGCACCGTCAGCGAGTCGGCGGCCAACCCGACGCCGCCGGACACCGATGTCACCACGTCCGAGGACGTGCACGACATGCCGCAGTCGCCCACCCGGCCCGACGTGGCCGAGGACGACCGCCAGCCCGACTGAGTCCCCGTGCGCCACATCGGGATCGAGGAGGAGCTGTTCGTCGTCGACGCGCGCGGACGGCTCGTGCCGCGGGCCGAGGAGGTGCTCGCGGCACACCTCGAGCGCGATCCCGAGCACCCGCTCGACCACGAGCTGTTCCTGCAGCAGGTCGAGCTGAAGACGGGTGCCCACGACGACCCCGACGCCCTGCGCGAGGATCTCGTGGCGCGCCGCGGTGACGCGATCGACTCGGCCCGCTCGCTGGGCCTGGAGCTGGCGGCCGTCCCCGTGGACGTGCTCGGTGGCGAGGACCCGGTGGTGACGCCGTACCCGCGCTACACCCGCATCGTCGAGCGGTACGGCGAGCTGGCCCGCACCACGATGGTCTGCGGCATGCACGTCCACGTCGAGGTCGATCCGGACGACGCGATCCCCGTGATCGACGCGCTGCGCCCGTGGACGCCGCTGCTCGCCGCGCTCGCCTCGAACTCGCCCTTCACGAACGGCCGGGACACGCGCGTGGCCAGCTGGCGCGGCCACCTGCGCGACACGTGGCCGTCGGCCGGGGTCGTCGAGCCGTTCCGCGACCGGGAGGCCTACCGCCTGCTCGTCGAGCACGCGATCGCGTCGGGTGCGGCGATCGACGAGCACATGGTCTACCTCGACGCGCGCATCGCGACCCGCTACCCCACGGTCGAGGTCCGCGTGGCCGACGTGTGCACCGACGTGGACGACGCGCTCCTCGTGGCCGAGCTGGCCCGCGCCCTGGTGGCCACGATCGTCACGGAGCGGACCGACCCGGGCGAATGGCGGATCGACGTCCTGCGCGACGCGGCCTGGCGCGCTCGCCGCGACGCGCTCGACGCCACGCTGCTCGACCCGCTGTCCGGGATGTTCGTCCCGGCCGCGCAGGCGCTCGACTCCCTGCTGAGGACCGTGGCGGTCGCGCTGAAGGACGCCGGCACGGCCGACCGGGTCGAGTCCGGCGTGCACCGGCTGCTCACGTACGGCACCGGCGCGGTGCGCCAGCGCGCGGTGGCGGGCGACCCGCCCGACCTCACGGCCGTCATGACCGACCTCGTCCGCCGCACCGACCCGCGCCCGGCCTGACGGTTTCGTCCCGCGCGTCCCGGGGTACGTGACCGCCGTGCATCGCGTGGGCATCGAGGAGGAGCTGTTCGTCGTCGACGACCGGGGACGTGTCGTCCCCGAGTCCGAGGCCGTGCTGAGGGCCCATCGCCGCATGGACCCCGGCGAGGAGCTCGACCACGAGCTCTTCCTCCAGCAGATCGAGCTGCAGACCTCGCCCCACTCCGACCACGCCGACCTGCGCGACGACCTGCTGACGCAGCGGTCCGGCGCGGTCGCTGCCGCCCGGGCCGTCGGGCTGAACGCCGTGGCGATGCCGGTGGACGTGCTGGGCGGCAGCGAGCCGCGACCGACGCCCCACTCGCGCTACGAGCGCATGATCGCCCGCTACGGCGAGATCGGCCGCAACGGCATGACCTGCGGCATGCACGTGCACGTCGAAGTGCCGGACGAGCAGGCGATCGGCGTCATCGACGCGCTGCGTCCCTGGACCCCGGTGCTGACCGCGCTCTCGGCGAACGCGCCGTTCTTCCACGGCCGCGACACCCACCACGCCAGCTGGCGCGGGCACCTGTGGGACATGTGGCCCACGGCCGGTCCGGTCGAGCCGTTCCGCGACCTCGAGACCTATCAGGCGACCGCCCAGGGGCTGATCGAGTCGGGCGCTGCGCTCGACGAGCACATGCTCTACCTCGACGCGCGCATCGCCGAGAAGTACCCGACCGTCGAGGTGCGGGTGGCGGACGTGTGCACCGACGTCGACGACGCGCTCCTCGTGGCCGAGGTCGCCCGCGCGCTGGTGACGACCCTCGTCGCTCGGCCCGAGTCGGGTGAGTGGCGGCTCGAGACCCTACGCGCGGCGCGGTGGCGCGCCCGCCACGATGGACTCGGCGGCACGCTGCTCGACCCCGTCACCCGCAGCTTCGTCCCGGCCGAGCAGGCGCTGGAGTCGCTGCTGTCGTCGACCCGCGACGCGCTCGACGCCGCCGGCACGACCGACGTCGTGACCGACGGAATCCATCGCGTCCTGACCCGCGGCAACGGCGCCGCCCGGCAGCGCGCGGCCGCCGGCGACCCGCCCGACCTGGGGGCCGTGGTGTCCGACCTTATCGCCCGCACCGACCCGAAGGAGACGTCATGACGAGCGTGTTCCGCCAGTGGACGATCGACGCGCACGACATTGAGCGGCTCGCCCGCTTCTGGTCCGGGGCGCTCGACTACCGGATCGAGTCCGACGGCAGCGACGGGCCGACGTGCCACCTGCTCCCCCGCGAGGACGCCCCGGCCGGCGCTCCCACGGTCTGGGTCCAGCACGCCGGCGACCCCTTCGTGGTCCTGCGTGACCCGGAGGGCAACGAGTTCTGCATCCTGCGCGATCCTCACTGACCCCGGTGACCGATCAGGGCTTGAACAGCACCTTGATCGTGGAGTCGGTCTTGTCCTGGAAGTTCTTGTAGGCCGCGGGCGCCTCGTCGAGCGGCACCCGGTGCGTGGCGAAGTCGGCCAGGCCCAGCGGATCGGACGAGTCCTCCGCGAGCGGCTTGACCTGATTCACCCACCGGCGCACGTTCGCCTGACCCATGTGCAGCTGCACCTGCTTGTCGAACAGGGTCTGCATGGGGATCGGGTCGACCGTGCCGGCGTACACGCCGCTGAGCGAGATGATGCCGCCGCGACGCACCGCGTCGATCGCGAGGTGCAGGGCGCCCAGGCGGTCCACGGCCACCGTGGTCATCGCCTTGCGGGCGAGGAAGTCCGGCAGGAAGCCGACCGCGGTCTGGCCGGCGTGCGCCACGGGCGAGCCGTGCGCCTCCATGCCGACGGCGTCGATCACGCCGTCCGCGCCGCGCCCACCAGTGGCCTCGCGGACGACCTCGGCGACGTCGACCTTCGTGACGTCGTACGTCTCGGCGCCGCGCGCGGCGGTGCGGGCGAGCCGCTCGGGCACGAGGTCGGCGCCGATCACCCGGGCGCCGCGATGCAGGGCCAGTCGCGCCGCCATGTCGCCGATCGGCCCGAGGCCGATGACGAGCAGTGTGTCGCCCTCGCCGACGGCCGAGTACTCGAGCGCCTGGAAGGCGGTGGGCAGCACGTCGGACAGGTACACGAAGTGCTCGTCGTCGAGGTCGGACTCGATCTTGATGGGCCCGTAGTCGGCGTGCGGCACGCGCAGCAGCTCGGCCTGGCCGCCGGGCACCGCACCGTAGAGGCTCGAGTAGCCGAACAGCGAGGCGCCCATGCCGGTGTCGCGGTTCTGGGTGACCTCGCACTGCGTCTGCAGGTCGCGGCTGCACATCCAGCATGAGCCGCAGGCGATCTGGAACGGCACGACGACGCGGTCGCCGATGTCGAGGTTGGTGACGCCCTGGCCCACCGCGACGACGCGGCCCATCGGCTCGTGGCCGAGGATGTCGCCGGGCGTCATGAACGGCCCGAGCACCTCGTACAGGTGCAGGTCCGAGCCGCACAGGCCCGTGGTCGTCACCTCGATGATCGCGTCGGTGTCCTCCTGGATCGTCGGATCGGGCATCGTCTCGACGCGCACGTCGCGCTTGCCCTGCCAGGTCACGGCCTTCATGTCCCCACCTCTGTCCTCGAAGTCACGGTCTCTCGGGGAGTACCCGACGACGGCAGGACTACACGGGAAGTCGCGTCAGGACTTCGACTCGCGGCTGAAGAACGAGAACGAGCCGTCCTGCTCCAGGACCGCCCAGGCGATGTCGTCCAGATCGGTGATGCCCTCCTGCCGGGCCGCGACCATGAGATCGTCGTGGGTCACCCGCTCGGCGCGCATCGACTCGGTGACCAGCTCGCCGTCGCGCACCAGCAGCGTCGGAACGCCCTCGAAGAACGCGCGCCGGCTCGGCATCCGGTACGACAGCCACGACATCGCGATGGTCAGCAGGCCGAAGGTGGCCACGGCGGTGACGGCGCCGGTGACCGAGGTGTCCTCGGCGATCACAGCCTCGGCGATGAGGTCGCCCATCACGACGAGGATGACGAGGTCGAACGGGGCCATCTCGCTCAGCTCGCGCTTGCCGACGATCCGGACGACCACCCAGACGAGGAAGAAGACGGCGGTGGCGCTCAGGACGATGCTCATGGCAGCACCACCGTTCGGACCGAGGCGACCTCTGCGGGCGGCTCGCCCCCCGTACCGACCTTGACCGCGTACCTCACGGGGCCGAGAGTCGACCGAGTCGGCATGCGGCCGTGCAGGTAGACCGTGAGCTCGCCGGCTGGCGGTCGGGCGAACGTCAGACGCACGGCCGTCTTGTCGCCGGTCTCGGCGGCGGGGCGCGGTGTCACGACCTCCAGACCGAGCGTCTCGAGAACGTCGCGCGGCAGCTGGACGGTCACCGGGCCGGTGACGTCCTCGATCGAGATCTCCAGCGCGGCGTCGGCGCCCGACCGCGTGAGCAACGGGTAGGTGACCGTCACGTCGGAGCCGTCGGGCGTCGCTCCTCGTGCCGTGGCGTCGCGGGGTCCGAGCCAGCCCAGGCACGCGAGCACGATGACCACCAGGAACAGCACGATGCCGAGGCGGCGCCAGTTGCGCGAGCGCCGCGCCTGGGCGGGTCCCGCCACACCTCGGAGGACGGGGATGTGGGCGTCGTCGTCAGAGCTCATGGGCACCTCCAGTGGCCGGTCGCCCGTCACCCTAGACCGCACCGGGTCTTCGTGCCCGCGGAGCGATCAGGGCGTCGGGTAGACGAGCTGGCCGTCGACGACGCGAGCGCCCTCGCTCGGCTCGTGCGCCGAGAGGCGACCGTCGGGCATGACGTGCTCGACCGGCAGCCCGTGCAGGAGCACCGCGGCATCCGAGACGAGGCGGCGGTGGCAGCGCCACCACACGAACTCCGAGCACATCACGGCGACGGTCGCGTCCTGGGCGCGATCGACGACCTCGCCGAGGGCTGCTGCGAACTCCGGTGTGCGGGTGTACGCGGCGTAGGCCCGGAACGCCTCGACCCGCCACCAGGCGTCGGTGTCGCCGGCGTCCTCGGGCACCCGGCGGCGCCCGCCGAGGCGCTCCTCCCAGACGTACTCGACCTTCTCGTCGGGGAGCCACGCCTCGAGGGCGTCGCGGGACACGTCGGGGTTGCGGCGGCTCCCGGGGAACCGCCGGATGTCCACGAGCACCTCGATCCCGGCCTCGTGCAGGCGTCGGGTCAGGTCGGACCGGTCGGACGTGCCGTGCCCGATCGTCAGCAGGCTCACTCGAATGCGGGGTGCTCGCTGGCGACCTCACGCACCTCGTTGAGGTGGGCGCCGAGGTATCCGGCCGCAGCGGCGACGATGGCTGCGCCGAGGGCGAGGTTTCGTCCCCGGCCGTGCTCCCCTCGACGGCGCGCCTGCCACGAGGCGGCGTACCCGACGACGGCAGCCGCGTTGCCGACGGCGTGCACCACGCCGACCCGTCGCTCGGGACGGCGCGGGATGCTGCCCCATTCGGCCCAGCCGGTGATCGCGGTCGGCGCCGCCGACAGGACCCCGAGGCCGACCAGACGTCGCGCGGCCGGACGCGAGTCCTTGCCGCCGACCAGGTCGAGCACGCTGGCCGAGGTCCAGAGCCCCAGCGGCAGGTCGGTGAGCAGCGGGTGGATCGCGTGCCCCAGCCAGTCGCCCTGCAGCAGCCGGCGGCGCTCCTCCGAGCCGATGAGGGCCCCGGCCACCGGGCTCAGGGCCCGGACGGCGGGGTCCAGCACGCGGGCGCCCTCGAGTCGCTGCGTGATGCGGACGAGAAGGGGTGTCGAAGAACGAGGATCTCGATCGGTCGTTCGATGCATGCCAGGCCTCCTTGCGTTCCCCTCAGGTCTACCCCGGGTCGCCGACCAGTGCGACCTCGACGCTCACTCAGCCGACGAAGATGCAGAACGGGTGCCCCTCGGGGTCCGCGAACACGTAGAGCGGCTCCTCGGGGTCGTCGGTGCGATCGAGGATGACCGTCGCCCCGAGCGACTCCGCTCGCTGGCGCTGCCGTCCGAGCGCCTCCGCGTCGGGCACGTTCGTGTCGAGGTGGATCTGCATCGGCACCTCGGGATCAGGCCACGTGGTCCGCTTCAGCTCGTCGGCATGCTGGAACGCCAGCCCGTGCCCGCCCTCGCGCCCCCGCAGCACCAGCCACTCGACGTCCTCCTCGCCCTCCCGCGGCTCGTCGCCGGCGCGGTACTCCAGGCCGAACAGCTCGCGATAGAACTCGGCCGTCCGCCGCACGTCCGTCGCGTCGATGACCGTCTGCAGGATCCGGGGATGCTCGCTCATGCTCCGAGGTACCCACAGTGCGCCCCCCTCAGGCAAGTCCTCGCGTCGTCTACACGCCCAGCCGATGACGTCCCGCGGCGTCGAAGTTGCGGCACCCAAGCCCAGATATGGGTCTGACTGACACATCGTCTACGCGTCTTTCCGTCGCGAAAGTCCTGAGGCGTCACTCCTGGAGCCAAATCTCACGAGTCTCGTAGCGCTCCCGTTCTGACCCTGCCGGCGCAAACCCCGCGTCGAGTGGCGAAGCACGAGGGCAAGATGGACGGCATGAGATACCTGCAAGTCCATTGGAACCACGGATTTAGCGGGGACCCGGTCATCCTCTACAGCGAGATCGATGCGGACGGGTATGAGATCCGAAAGGTTGACGAGTACGCCAACGGGCGACTCGATCTCGCCGATTATGGAATCGAGACCGGAAACACGTCCCTCGGAACGGCGCCGACTCCAACGCTAGAAGAGATCAACCGCGACGCCCAGTTCCGGGCGACGCCTCTGGATCCAGAGGAGTTCGAGCGCATCTGGGACCGAGCGAAGGCGTGTTTCGAACTGTCGTGAGGTCTCATCAGTGTTCGATCACCGCGCACTTCCGGGCGTCATTCCGCCGCCAGTCGCCCGCACTGATCTGCCGTGAGCGCGGATCCGTCCTATCTTCGGTGCAGTTCGGAATCGCATCGTCACGACCCTTCGAGGTCTCATAGGGTTGGCACGTGGAGGAGCCGAAACTACGGGAGGTGCTTACTGTCGCCCGTGCCTTCGAGTCTCTGGGCTGGCTCCTTCCGTCCGACTGGGTCGACATCTGCGTTGCGCTACTCATCCTTGGTGTCGAGGACGATGATGTGATCGCGCTAGCCTGCATGGACGCAGCGGTCACAGGGTGGGAAGTCGACCAGCCGGTTGCAAATCTGTATGAGCGCTACGGCATCAGTTCGCCCGCCCCAAAGGACTCTGTCGACGTGGCGGCGCAAGCTCTGGCGATGGACTTGCGAGCCCGCTCCGTCGCCGTGACGGGGCCGATGATACGAATGTTGGCGAAAGTCGCGGGACCGCACTACGAGTCCGATCTTGCGAACCAGGCCCTCGGCGCCGAGGAGTACCTGGACTGCACCTGTGTCGCGTCGGTCGACCCATCGTTCGAGGCTGAACTGGAGAACCTACCGCCTCTCGACGTGCCTGATGATCTCATCCGTCTGACGACCCGCCGACTACGTAGCACGCTTCCCGCATCGCAGCCGCCCCACTCGCACTAAGCGCCCGACCAGTACGCGAACCGCGCACAATTGAGGGCTGCGTCTATCCGCCGCGAAGGGACC
This sequence comes from Aeromicrobium sp. JJY06, assembly GCF_044069275.1. Taxonomy (NCBI): domain Bacteria; kingdom Bacillati; phylum Actinomycetota; class Actinomycetes; order Propionibacteriales; family Nocardioidaceae; genus Aeromicrobium; species Aeromicrobium sp. JJY06. The sequence goes on along the minus strand of NZ_JBIMRD010000001.1, from coordinate 2,067,012 downwards.
GCCGGCCCGTCAGATGAGTAGTACTGAAACAACAAGACCAAATGCGAGCGCCAGCGCGACCGTTCGGAGTTCTCGGGTCGCTGCTGATGCCGCCGCGTAGCGAGCGTCGAGCCACCGAACGAGCCTCACGAATGCCCATAGGACAACGACCAGCAGGCCGAGACGCACGACGTGGTCCATGCGGGCAGTGTGGCAGGGAACGCGAGCCTGCGGAGCAGAACTCGGCTCGCCGGCCACAGCTACTCCGCATGTCGGCAGCGGGGCTACGCAGCCGCGAAGACTCAGCGCCGATGCCGCCGCGACCGTGCGCTCAGTTGACCTGAGGCCGCACCGCGAGTCAGTCGATCAACTGCTGCGCGAGGCGCTCGCCGATCTCGTTGAGCGCCCGGACCTGGGTCGGGTTGAGGTGGGTGGCGCCGTGCTCGTCGACGAGGGTCTCGGCGGTGCCGAGGTCGAGGGGCGTGTCGAGATCGAGGCCGGCGACGACGTCGGCCAGCGCCTCGACGGACTCGGCCACCAGCTTCTCCACGTCGGCCGCAGGCGTCGAGTCGGAAAGCGCGTCAAACTGCTCGTAGATCGCGCCGAACGACTCCATCAGCGAGGGCTCGGCGAACCGCTCGTACATCTCCTGGATGAGCCGCGACGCCTCCTCTCCCCCGAGGTGCGCGAGCAGGAGCAGCTGCTCGCGCTCGAGCCTCGCCAGTCGCGGGGACAGGCCGATCGCGGAGACGAGGGCCGCGTGGGCGGCCAGCTCGGGCGGCAGGTCCGGCGCGGCACCGCCCGCGCGCAGCGCCGCGACCACCGCGCGCTGCGCGGTGAGGCGATCGATCTGCGCCGCCAGCTCGGCGTCGAGGGACTCCAATCGCGCGTCGTGGTCGGCGTCGTCCTCGAGCGGGAGGTCCTGCAGCGAGAACCCGAGGTCCGCGAGCCGCTTGATCCGCAGCACCCGCACGAGGTGGCCGACGTCGTACTCGCGGTACCCGTTGAGCGACCGCGACGGCTCCTCGAGGATCCCGATCTGGTGGTAGTGCCGCAGCGTCCGCACCGTGACGCCCGCCAGCTCGGCGAGCTCCCCACTACGCATCGATGGACTCCGGTTCGCTCGGCTCGAGGTCGCGCAGCACGGAACCCGCGACCGCGACGACCGACGTCACGACCCACAGTGCCACGAAGCCGGCCGCCGCAGCCGTCAGGCTCACGTGCTCGATCGTGACCGCGGCGAGCAGGATCGCGGCCGGCGCCGCCGCGGTGACGAGCGCGTTCTGCGTCCCCATCACCCGGCCGAGCGCCCGCTCCGGCACCGCGCTGATCGTCAGCAGCCCCAGCAGCGCACCGGACAACCCACTGCCGAGCCCGAGCACGAACCCCGCGCCGAACAGCAGCCACGTCGGCGGCAGAAGCCCGATCACCACGAACCCGACCGACGACACGAGCAGCCCCGTCACGAGCCACGTCCGCCGCGCCAGGCGATCGGCGAGGGCGACGTACAGCCCACTCCCCACCAGCAGGCCCGCCGCGATCGACGTCAGCACGAAGCCCAGCAGGCCCGGCGTGTCGATCAGCGTGAAGTGCACCGGCAGGATCAGCGCCTGGAACGCCGACAGCACCATCACCGACAGCAGCGACAGCCCCGTCACCATCGCCACCAGACGGGTCCGCGTGAGGAGCCGCCAGCCCTCCACGAACTCCCGCCACGCCCCGAGCGGCGCGGTCGCCGGCACGTCGTCGGTCCGCCCGACGCTCCGCGGGATGCCGAGCGTCAGCAGCGCCGCCAGGAACGACGTGCCCGCCGTGATCCACAGGACCGTCGAGCCCTCGAAGAGCGTCATCAACAGACCCGCGACCGCCGGGCCGATCAGCAGCGAGATGGCACCGAGCGACTCGCGCAGTCCGATGAGCCGTTCGGTCGAGAGGCTCGAGCTCCTCGCGATCCCCGGCAGCAGCGCCTCGCGCGCCGTCATCCCCGGCACGTCACCGAGCGACCCGATCACCCCGAACAGGACGAACCAGCCGACCTCGAGCCCCACCAGCCCGTCCACGATCGGCAGCGCCGCGATCGACGCCGCCGACACGAGGTCCGTCACGACCGACGACGTCACGCGGTTGATCCGGTCGATCACCACGCCCATGAACAGGCCGGCGAGCACCGCCGGCACCGCGGTCGCCGCCGCCACCCAGCCCGCCGACATGGCGCTGCCGGTGGCCTGCAGCACGATCAACGGCAGGGCGATCGCCGCGATCGAGTTGCCCAGGACCGAGACGAAATAGGAGCCGAGATAGAGCACTGATGTCCGCATGGGACCAGTCCAAACCCTGACGTCGCGTCAGGGTCAAGTCGACCGATCCACACCTCTGCAACGGGCCCGAGGTCTTGTCGGTGGTGCTCACTACGTTGGGCTTCATGGAGTTGAGCCGAGCGGTGGTCACGGGTGACGCGGTGCGTCGCGCGCGTGCGATCGCGGAGTTCGAGGAGTGGGAGTTCGTCGTCTCCCACCATGCGATGCGGGTGGCCGAGATCGACCGCGTCGATGACATCCCGCTGTCGAAGGATCTGGCCCGGCGTGAGGTCACACTCGACCTGGCGCGAGCGCTGCGGACCACCGAGCACCAGGTGTGGGGCATGGTCCACGAGGCCGACACGCTGCAGACGCGGGCGCCGGGGGTGTGGGAGTCGTTCCGGTCCGGTGACATCGACGCCGACCGCACGTCCGCGATCGCCTCGACGGCCGAGCGGCTCCAGACGCGTGAGGCGTGGGCGGCGCTGGAGCACTCGGCTCCGGAGTACGCGGCCACCCACACGCTGGCCGAGCTGCGGTCGTGGCTGCGTCGGCTGCGGGCACGGCTCGAGCCCGAGGAGACGCAGGCCGAGGCCGACCGTGCGGTCGAGCAGCGTCGCGTCTCGATCACCCACAACGACGACGGCACCTCGTGGTTCAACGCGCTGCTGCCCACCGGACTGGCGATCGCGATCGGCGAACGCCTGCGCAAGGCCGCCCGCGCGATTCCGTCGGTCGATCCCGTCACGGGTGAGCGTGACCGCCGCACCCGCGACCAGAAGCAGGCCGACCTCGTCGCCGACTGGCTCACCTCCAACACCGGCACCGTCGGCGACCTCCGTGCCGAGATCGCCCATCAGCATCAGCGCCACCGACCTGCTCGGCTACACCAACGGCCCCGGCCTGACGCTCGACGGCGAGCCCGTCGGCGCCGCATGGGTCCGCGAGCTCGCCGCCAGCGAGCACGCCGTGCTCCGACGGCTGGTCCTCGACCCGATCGGGCACGTGCTCGACACCCAAATCTTGAAGTACCGACCACCCGAATCACTCCGCCAAGCGCTGCACTGGAGAGACGGCACCTGCCGCGTCGCCGGCTGCCGAGCACCCGTCCACGAGACCGACCTCGACCACGCCAAGGCCTACGACTCCGGCGGCCAGACCTCCGGCAACAATCTCCGGTGCCTCTGCCGCAAGCACCACAACATGAAGTCCCACGGTCACCTCCACGACCGCCACCTCGACGCGCCCCTGCAGCACGTGGAGCGGTACCGCACGACCCCGTAGGCCGGGCCGACAAGCCTGCGTCAAGCCGCGTCAAGAACGCGTCAAGACCGGCGGGTTCCGGCCTGCGCGGGTCTTGGCTGGCGGCATGAGCATCGAAAGCGTCCTCGTGACGGCCGTGGTGGTCGTCCTGGCGATCTACCTGCTGGTCGCCCTCGTCCTGCCGGAGCGGTTCCAGTGACCGACACCCTCGCAGGCCTCATCTCCATCGCCCTCCTGCTGTCGCTGCTGGCCGTCGCCTACGTGCCGGTCGGCGACCACATGGCGCGCGTCTTCACCAGCACCCGGCACCTGCGCGTCGAGCGCGCGATCTACCGCCTCACCGGCGTCGGCCCAGACGCCGAGCAGAGCCCACGGTCGTACGCCACGAGCGTCGTCGGCTTCACCCTCGTCAGCGTTGCTCTGCTGATGGGCATCCTGCTCGCACAGGCGCACCTGCCGCTCAGCCGCGACCTCGACGGCATGCCGTGGTGGATGTCGTTCAACACCGCGATCTCGTTCGTCACCAACACGAACTGGCAGTCCTACGCGGGCGAGTCCACCCTCGGCTTCACCGCCCAGATGGCCGGCTTGGCCGTGCAGAACTTCCTGTCGGCGGCCGTCGGCATCGCGGTGGCCGTGGCGCTGATCCGCGGCTTCGCCCGCTCCCGGTCGGGGTCGCTCGGCAACTTCTGGGTCGACCTCACCCGCGCCACCGTGCGCATCCTGCTCCCGCTCGCCTTCGTCGGAGCCGTCACCCTCATGGCCGGCGGCGTCATCCAGACGTTCAGCGACACCACGGCGACCACCCTCACCGGCGCCTCGCAGGTGATCCCCGGCGGACCCGTCGCCAGCCAGGAGGCCATCAAGCTGCTGGGCAACAACGGCGGCGGCTTCTTCAACGCGAACTCCGCCCACCCCTTCGAGAACCCCACGGCGTACACGAACCTGCTCGAGGTCTTCCTGATCCTCGTCCTGCCCGTCTGCCTGACGCGCACCCTCGGCACGATGGTCGGCAACCGGCGTCAGGGCCTCGCGGTGCTCGGCGCGATGACCGTGCTCGCCGGTACCGCACTCGCCGCCGCCACGTGGGCCGAGTCCGGCGCGCACGCCCCGTCCGCGCAGGCCGCGGGCGCGGCGATGGAGGGCAAGGAGACGCGGTTCGGCGAGTGGGCCTCGTCGCTGTTCGCGGTGGCCACCACCGGCACCTCGACCGGCGCCGTCAACGCCTCGCACGACTCGATGACCCCGGTCGGCGGCGGCGCCACGCTCGTCAACATGATGCTGGGCGAGGTCGCGCCAGGAGGCGTCGGCGCCGGGATCTACGGCATCCTCGTGATGGCCATCCTCGCCGTGTTCGTCTGCGGGCTCATGGTGGGCCGCACGCCCGAGCTGCTCGGCAAGAAGATCCGCGCCCGCGAGATGACCTGGGTCGCCCTCTACGCCCTCACCACGCCGACCCTCGTGCTGCTGGGCACCGGCGCCGCGATCGCCCGCGACTCCACCGCCGACGCCATGGGCAACCCGGGCGGCCACGGCTTCAGTGAGGTGCTCTACGCCTACACGTCGGCTGCGAACAACAACGGCAGCGCGTTCGGCGGGATCACCGTGACCTCGGACTTCTTCCAGATCACCCTGGGACTGGCGATGCTGCTCGGCCGGCTGATCCCGATCGTGCTCGTCCTGATGCTCGCCGGCTCGCTGGCCCAGCAGGCGAAGGTCCCGGTGACCGCCGGGACGCTGCCCACCCACCGCCCCCTCTTCGTCGGGATGCTCGTCGGCGTGATCGTCATCATGACGGCGCTCACGTACGTCCCGGCCCTCGCCCTCGGACCCATCGCGGAGGCCCTCGCATGAGCACCACCATCAACACCAGCACGCTCGGCCGCCAAGCACTCGACCAGCTGCCGGCGGCGCTGCGCAAGCTCGACCCGCGCCACCTGTGGCGCTCCCCCGTCATGTTCATCGTCTGGCTCGGCTCGCTGGCCGCCACCGTGGCCGCGATCGCCGACCCCGGCACCTTCACGATCTCGATCGCGGCGTGGCTGTGGCTGACGGTGATCTTCGGCAACCTTGCCGAGGCCGTCGCCGAGGGCCGCGGCAAGGCGCAGGCCGCCTCGCTGCGCGCCACCCGCACGGACACGATGGCCCGACGCCTGACTGCCAACGGTGAGGAGCGCGTGCCCGGCACCGAGCTCGCCGTCGGCGACCGCGTCGTGGTCGAGGCGGGCGAGGTCATCCCCGGCGACGGCGACGTCGTCGAGGGCATCGCCTCGGTGGACGAGTCGGCCATCACCGGCGAGTCGGCGCCTGTCATCCGCGAGGCCGGGGGCGACCGCAGCGCCGTCACCGGCGGCACGCGCGTGCTCTCGGACCGCATCGTCGTGCGCATCACCGCGGCGGCCGGCCAGACCTTCCTCGACCGGATGATCGGCCTCGTCGAGGGAACCTCGCGGCGCAAGACGCCGAACGAGATCGCCCTGTCGATCCTGCTCACGAGCCTGACGTTCGTGTTCCTGATCGCGGTCGCGACGCTCGCGCCGATGGCCGACTACGCCGGGGCGCCGCAGGATCCCGTCGTGCTGGTGGCCCTGCTGGTCTGCCTCATCCCCACCACGATCGGCGCGCTGCTGTCGGCGATCGGCATCGCGGGCATGGACCGGCTCGTCCGCGTCAACGTCCTGGCCATGTCCGGCCGCGCCGTCGAGGCCGCCGGCGACGTCAGCACCCTGCTGCTCGACAAGACCGGCACGATCACGCTGGGCAACCGCCGGGCGACGCTCCTCATCCCCGCCCCGGGGATCGACGAGGAGCGCCTGCGCGAGGCCGCCCGGCTGGCGAGCCTCGCCGACCTCACGCCCGAGGGCCGCTCGATCGTCGAGCTCACGAAGGGCGGCGACGAGGCACCCGCGGGTGCGGAGTTCGTCGAGTTCACCGCCCAGACGCGCATGTCGGGCGTGGACCTGCCGGACGGGAGGTCCATTCGGAAGGGCGCGGGCTCGGCCGTGACGGCGTGGCTCGGGGTTGCCCCGTCCGACATCGTGACGGACACGATCGACTCGATCGCCCGCCTCGGCGGGACGCCCCTCGTGATCGCCGAGACCGACCCCGACGGCAAGGGCACGGTGCTGGGCGTCGTCCAGCTGACCGACGTGGTCAAGCCCGGCATGACCGAGCGCTTCGACGAGCTGCGCGCGATGGGCATCCGCACCGTCATGGTCACCGGCGACAACACGCTCACCGCGCGAGCGATCGCGAAGGAGGCCGGCGTCGACGACTTCCTCGCCGAGGCCACCCCCGAGGACAAGCTCGCCTTCATCCGCAAGGAGCAGGAGGGTGGTCGGCTCGTCGCGATGACCGGTGACGGGACGAACGACGCTCCGGCCCTCGCCGCCGCCGATGTCGGCGTCGCGATGAACAGCGGCACCGCCGCCGCGAAGGAGGCCGGCAACATGGTCGACCTCGACTCGGACCCGACGAAGCTCATCGACATCGTCGAGATCGGCAAGCAGCTGCTCATCACGCGGGGCGCGCTGACCACGTTCTCGATCGCCAACGACGTGGCCAAGTACTTCGCGATCATCCCCGCGATGTTCGTGGCGGCCTACCCGTCGCTCGACGCGCTCAACGTCATGAACCTGGCCACGCCTGAATCGGCGATCCTCTCGGCGGTGATCTTCAACGCCCTCGTGATCGTCGCCCTCATCCCGCTGGCGCTGCGGGGCGTGCGGTTCCGCGCGGCCTCGGCCGTCTCGGTGCTGCGCCGCAACGTCCTCGTGTTCGGCCTGGGCGGCGTGCTCGTCCCCTTCGCCGGCATCAAGCTCATCGACCTGCTCGTCTCGAACCTCCCCGGAATCGGCTGATCATCATGCTCCTCACCACCCTCTCCGACCTCGGTCGCCAGTCCCTCGCGGCGCTGCGCCTGCTCGTCGTCCTCACGCTCGTCCTCGGAATCGCGTACCCGGTGGCCACGTGGGGCGTCGGCCAGGCGTTCGGGGAGCGCGCCGCCGGTCAGCCGGTGGAGGTCGACGGCCGCGTCGTCGGCTCCCGTCTGCTGGGCCAGTCCTTCGACGGCCCGCAGTGGTTCCACTCGCGGCCCTCGGCCAACGACCACGACACCCTGGCCTCCGCCCCCAGCAACCTCGGCCCGCTCAACGAGGACCTGATCGCCACGATCGCCGAGCGTCGGGCGGAGGTCGCGCAGCGGGAGTCCGGCCCCGAGTCCGACGTCCCGCCGGACGCCGTCACCGCGTCGGGCTCGGGCCTCGACCCCCACGTCTCGCCCGCCTACGCCGAGCTCCAGGTGGAGCGCGTCGCCCGCGCGAACGGGCTCACCCCGGCGGCGGTGCGGACGCTCGTCGCCGCGCACACGCAGGGTCGGTTCCTCGGCATCCACGGCGAGCCGGGCGTCAACGTCCTCGAGCTCAACGTCGCTCTTGCCGAGGCGGCTGCCGGGAGCGCCGGCGCGGGTGGAGACTGAGCACGTGGGAACGGCGAACGAGCGAGGCACGCTGCGCGTGTACCTCGGCGCCGCACCCGGCGTGGGCAAGACGTTCAAGATGCTCGACGAGGGCAACCGCCGGCTCGCCCGCGGCACCGATGTCGTGGTCGGCTTCGTCGAGACCCACGGCCGGGCCCACACGATCGACGCCGTCGCCGGGCTCGAGGTCGTCCCTCGGGCCCGGCGGCAGTACCGCGGCACCGTGCAGGAGGAGCTCGACCTCGACGCGATCCTCGAGCGCCGGCCCGCGGTCGTGCTGGTCGACGAGCTCGCCCACACGAACGTGCCGGGCAGCCGTCACGAGAAGCGCTGGCAGGACGTGGAGGCCCTGCGCGACGCCGGCATCGACGTCATCACCACCGTCAACATCCAGCACCTCGAGTCCCTGAACGACGTCACCGAGTCGATCACCGGCGTCCGCCAGCGCGAGACCGTGCCCGACGAGGTGGTCCGCGGCGCCGACCAGATCGAGCTCGTCGACATGAGCCCGCAGGCGCTGCGCCGGCGCCTCGCGCACGGCAACGTCTATGCCGCCGAGAAGGTCGACGCCGCGCTGCACCACTACTTCCGCGAGGGCAACCTCACGGCCCTGCGCGAGCTCGCGCTCCTGTGGCTCGCCGACCGGGTCGACGAGGGCATGGACCGGTACCGCGAGGAACATCGGATCACCGGCACGTGGGCCACCCGCGAGCGGATCGTCGCCGCGGTCACGGGCGGCCCGGAGTCCGCCACCCTGATGCGCCGCGCCGCCCGGATCGCGTCGCGGCGGGCGGGTGGCGAGTGGCTGGCGCTCTACGTCACGCGCCACGACGGACTCAGCTCGATCTCACCCGACCGCCTGACCCAGCTGCGCGCGAAGACCGAGGAGCTCGGCGGCACGTTCCACACCGTCGTCGGCGACGATGCGGCGGAGGCCATCCTGGCGTTCGCCCGGGCCGAGAACGCCGACCAGGTGATCATCGGCGCCAGCCGGCGCGGACGGCTCTCCACCCTGCTGCGGCCCGGGATCGGCGAGCGCGTCATCAGCGCATCGGGCGACGTCGACGTCCACATCGTCACGCACGACCACGCGCGGGGTCGCGGCTCCGCGTCGCAGCGCCCGGACCCCGCCCTGAGTCCCCGGCGCCGGGCTGTGGGCTTCGCGTTCGCCGTGCTCGCACCGAGCCTGCTCAGCCTGCTGCTGTGGTGGACCGACTCCCTGCACGGGCTGCCGTCCGAGGCGATGCTGCTCATGACCGTCGTGGTGGCGACCGCGCTGATCGGCGGCCTGTGGCCCGCCGTGCTGTCGGCCGTGCTCAGCGGGGTCCTGCTGAACGTGCTGTTCACGCCGCCGCGCTACACGCTCACGGTCGCCGAGCCCGAGAACGCCGCAGCACTCGTGCTGTTCGTGCTCGTGGGGATCGCGGTGGCGAGCGTCGTCGGCATCGCCGCGCGACGAGCCGTCGAGGCCCGGCGAGCCCGTGCCGAGGCGGACAGCCTCACGGTGCTCGCGCACACGCTGCTGACCTCCGGGCACGACCTCCGCGCGCTGCTGACCTCGGCCGTCGAGCTCTTCGGTGCCGACGGGGCGGCGGTGCTCCGGACCGACGGCCCGGAGATCGTCGCCGCCGTCGGGGACGCGCCGACGAGTCCCGAGAACGCCACCACCAGCACGTCCATCGACGACCGGACGGTCCTCGCCCTGCGCGGTGGCGCCCAGCACGCCGACGAGCGCGGGCTGCTCAACGCGTACGCCGCCTACGCGAAGGTGATGGCCGACCGCTCGCTGGCGCAGGAGGCGGAGGTCGACCGCCACCGTCTGGAAGAGGCGAACCGGACGCGCACGGCGCTGCTCGCGGCGGTCTCGCACGACCTGCGGTCGCCGCTGGCCGCGATCAAGGTCGCGGTCGCCAGCCTGCGCGGCACCTCGGTCACCTTCTCGCCCGAGGACGAGGCCGCCCTGCTGGAGACGATCGAGGAGTCCACCGACCGGCTCACCGCGCTCGTCACGAACCTGCTCGACATGAGTCGCATCCAGGCCGGCGCCGTGACCGCGCACCCGAGCGTGGTGGGACTCGAGGACGCCGTCCTCTCCGCGCTCGCGCCGCTCGAGTCCGGTGAGCGCATCCGCGTGGACGTCGCGCCCGACCTCGACGTCCTCGCGGACCCCGGCCTGCTGGAGCGGGTGCTGGCGAACATCGGCGAGAACGCCGTGAAGTACACGCCCGCGGACACCCCCATCCGGGTCGACGCCGCGGTGGTCGGCGGTCGCGTGACGCTGCGCGTCGCCGACACCGGTCCGGGCATCGGCGACGGCGACCTCGAGCGCATCTTCGCCCCGTTCCAGCGGCTCGGCGACGTCCCGGGACAGGACGGCGTGGGCCTGGGGCTGGCCGTCGCCCGCGGCCTGACCGAGGCCATGGGCGGGACGATCGCCACCGAGCCCACCCCCGGCGGCGGGCTCACGTTCGCCATCGACCTCCCCCGAGCGACCGAGGAGCAGCCATGACGTTCGTGCTGGCCGTCGACGACGACCCCGCGATCCTGCGCACGCTCGGGATCAACCTGCGGGCGCGCGACTACGACGTCGAGACGGCGGGCGACGGGCGCTCCGCGCTGCAGATCGTCGACGAGCGGATGCCCGACGTGGTGCTGCTCGACCTCGGCCTGCCCGACCTCGACGGCATCGCCGTGCTGCGGCGCCTGCGCGAGTTCACCCAGGTTCCGGTCATCGTGGTCTCGGCGCGCACCGAGCCGGACGACAAGGTCGAGGCCCTCGACCTCGGCGCGGACGACTTCATCACCAAGCCGTTCTCGATCGAGGAGCTGATGGCACGCATCCGCGTGATGACGCGGCGCGCCGCGGCCGAGCCCGCCCTCGTCGTCCGCGCCGGCGACCTGACTCTCGACGTGACGGAGTCCCGCGCCACCCGCGACGGCGAGGAGATCCACCTGACGCCGCTCGAGTGGAAGATCGTGGCGGCGCTGGTGCGCCGGCGCGGCCGGCTGGTGCGCCAGGGCGAGCTGCTGCGCGAGGTCTGGGGCCCGGGCTACGAGGGCCAGTCGAACTACCTGCGCGTCCACCTCGCGAGCATCCGTCGCAAGCTCGAGACCGATGCCTCGCGCCCCACGCTGTTCGTCACCGAGCCCGGCATCGGGCACCGGTTCGATCCGCAGGACATGCCAGCAACCCCTTGACCACTACTCAGTGATGCTATCTACTGGTACTCAACAACACTGAGTAGCAGCAGGAGTGACGTGGGCAAGCAGCTGACCGAGATGCTCAAGGGCACGCTCGAGGGGATCGTCCTGGCGATCCTGTCGGACCGTCCGGCGTACGGCTACGAGATCACCTCGTGGCTGCGCGACCGAGGGTTCGCCGAGATCGCGGAGGGCACGGTCTACGCCCTGCTCATCCGCATCGAGAAGCGAGGGCTCGTCGACGTGTCCAAGGTGCCGTCCGAGAAGGGCCCGCCGCGCAAGGTCTACTCGCTCAACGACGAGGGCCGGCAGTACCTCGACGAGTTCTGGGAGACGTGGAGCTTCCTGACCGAACGACTCGCCCAGCTCCACGAAGGAGAGAACTGACATGACCAACCCCATCTCCCGCATGATCGGCGAGAAGAAGCAGTGGCGGCAGTACAAGGCGCGCGTCGCGGCACTCCCCCAGCCGCACCGCGCGGCCGCCGAGGCGGTCGAGCACTACCTGATGCGCGTCGGCGCGGTGTTCGTGAGTGACGCCCAGGGCCTGATGCAGATGTTCGACGACCTGGCCGAGCTCTTCGAGCAGTCCGCCGCCGACGGCACGCCCGTCCGCGACATCGTCGGCGACGACCCCGTCGCGTTCGTCGAGGACTTCATCACCAACTACCCGTCCGGCCGCTGGCTCACCAAGGAGCGCGAGCGGCTGATCGAGACGATCACGAAGGCGGGGACATGAGCGCGATCAGCGTCCGCGACGTCCGGAAGTCGTTCGGCACGGTGGAGGTGCTGCGCGGGGTCGACCTCGAGATCGAGACTGGCAGCGTGTTCGCCCTGCTCGGCTCCAACGGCGCGGGCAAGACCACGCTGGTGCGGATCCTGGCCACCCTGCTGCGTGCCGACGCCGGCGAGGCCACGGTCGAGGGCTTCGACGTGGCCACGCAGGGCGGCGACGTCCGCGGCGCGATCAGCCTCACCGGGCAGTTCGCCGCCGTGGACGGGATGCTCACGGGCCGCGAGAACCTCGTGCTCATCGCCCGGCTCCGGCACGTCGACGATCCCGGTGCCGTCGCCGACGAGCTGCTCGCGCGGTTCGACCTCGTCGAGGCCGGCGCCCGGCGCGTGGGCACCTACTCCGGCGGCATGCAGCGGCGGCTCGACATCGCGATGAGCCTCATCGGCGACCCGCCGGTCGTCTTCCTCGACGAGCCCACCACCGGGCTCGACCCGCAGGCGCGGCTGGAGGTCTGGCGCACGATCGAGCGACTCGCCGCCGGCGGCACCACCGTGCTGCTCACCACGCAGTACCTCGACGAGGCCGAGCACCTCGCCGACCACATCGCGATCCTGCACGGCGGCCGGATCATCGCGCACGGCACGCTCGAAGAGCTCAAGCGGCTGCTGCCGCCCGCGAAGGTCGAGTACGTCGAGAAGCAGCCCACCCTCGAGGAGATCTTCCTCGCGATCATCGGCACGCCCGAGGAGGCGGCATGACCACCCACTCCGTTCGATGGACCCCCCTCAGTGACACCGCGGCCCTCACCGGCCGGTCGCTGCGGCACGTGCTGCGCAGCCCCGACACGATCATCACGACCACGGTCATGCCGATCATGTTCATGCTGCTGTTCGTCTACGTGTTCGGCGGCGCGATGGAGGTCGGCACCGACGACTACGTCGACTACCTGCTGCCCGGCATCCTGCTGATCACGGTCGCGTCCGGCATCGCCTACACGGCGTTCCGGCTGTTCATGGACCTGCAGGGCGGGATCTTCGCGCGCTTCCAGTCCATGCCGATCGCCCGGTCCGCCGTGCTGTGGGCGCACGTGCTGACCTCGCTCGTCGCGAACCTCGTCTCGCTGGCCGTCGTGGTCGGTGTGGCACTGCTGATGGGCTTCCGGTCGAGCGCCGGCGTGCTGGAGTGGCTCGCGGTGCTGGGCCTGCTGGTGCTGTTCACGCTGGCTCTCACGTGGCTCGCCGTGATCCCGGGACTGACGGCGAAGTCCGTCGACGGCGCGAGCGCGTTCGCGTACCCGCTGATCTTCCTGCCGTTCCTCAGCTCGGCGTTCGTGCCCACCGAGACGATGCCCGGGCCCGTGCGCGCCTTCGCCGAGAACCAGCCAGTGACGTCGATCGTGGACGCCCTCCGCGGGCTGCTCGACGGGCAACCCGTCGCCTCGGACGTGCTGATGGCGACCGCCTGGTGCGTGGCCCTCCTGGTCGCCTCATGGGTCCTCGCGACCGCGGTCCACCGGCGGAAGGTCAGGATGGGGGCATGACCTCCTCGCCGCAGCCCCGCTGGTTCACCGACACGAAGCCCGGCCACTCCCAGTGGTTCATCGAGCGCTTCCGGGCGCTGGAGGCCGACGGCGCCGACCTGCTCGGCGAGGCGCGGTTCGCCGACATGCTGGCGGCACGCGGATCGCGGATCCTCGACGCCGGCTGCGGCACCGGGCGGATGGCGGCGGCGCTGCACGAGGCCGGGCACACGGCCTACGGCGTCGACGTCGACCCCGAGCTGATCGCCGCCGCCGAGACCGACCACCCCGGGCCGACGTATGGCGTCGCCGACCTCAGCGAGCTGGCGCTCTCGGACGTGGGCGGCGAGCCGGTCGACCTGGTCATGTGCGCCGGGAACGTGATGGTCTTCCTCGCCCCGGGCACCGAGCGGCTGGTCCTCGAGCGGCTGTGCGCGGTCACCCGTCCCGGCGGTCGCGTGGTGGTCGGCTCGCGCCCCGGAGGCGACTACGCGTTCGAGGCCCTCGACGCCGACCTCGCCTCGCTGGAGGAACGCGGCATCGCCACCGTCCAGCACCGCTTCGCCACGTGGCACCTCGACCCGTTCGAGCCCGGCGGCGAGTTCGCCGTCACGGTCCTGGAGCGCGGAGAGGCCCCGATCGACGTAGCGTGAAGGGGAACCCGATCCTCGAAGGAGACTCCCCCATGAAGCTGGCCGAACTCCCCCTGCGCCTCGCCACCGGAGCGTTCATCCTCAACAGCGGCCTGAGCAAGCGGAACCTGCCGCCCGAGGCGGCCGAGGGTCTCCAGGGCATGGCCGCGAACGCCGTGCCGCAGGCCAAGGAGATGGAGCCGACGGCGTTCGGCAAGGCGCTCAGCAACGGTGAGATCGCGCTCGGCGCGGCCCTGCTGGCCCCGTTCGTGCCGTCCGCGGTGGCCGGCGCCGCGCTCACCGCGTTCGGCGGCGGGCTCATCAAGATGTACCTCAGCACGCCGGGCATGACCGCCGAGGGCTCGAGCGTCCGCCCGAGCCAGGACGGCACCGCGATCGCCAAGGACATCTGGCTCGTCGGCGCCGGCCTCAGCCTGCTGATCAGCGGTCTGACGCCGAAGAAGCCCCTGATCGGGCACTGAGCCGACCGACCACCGCCTCCGCCGCGTCGCGCAGCGCCTCTAGCTGTGAGGGACTCAGCGCGTCGAAGAACAGGTCGCGCACCTGCGCCACGTGCGCCGGCGCGGCGGAGCGGACGGTCGCCCAGCCGTCCTCGGTGAGCGCCACGAGGGGCGCGCGTCCGTCCTCCACGCACGCGTCGCGGCGCACCAGGCCGCGCTGCTCCATGCGCCGGACCTGATGCGCGAGACGGCTCTTCTCCCAGCGGAGGCGGCAGCGCAGCTCGCGCGCTCGCAGGACGCCATCGGCCTCCTCGGAGAGGTGCGCCAGCACGGCGTAGTCGGCCGCCGAGAGGTCGGCGTTCGCCTTCAGGCCCTGCGCCAGCTCGGCCATCAGGTCGTCGTGCATCGCAAGCAGTGCGCGCCACGTGCGCTGCTCCTCGTCGTCGAGCCACTCAGCCACGATCGACCAGCTCGCGCACGGCGGGGGCGATCTCGGCCGCGAACCGCTCGGTCGTGGCGGTGTCATCGGACGCGACGATGAACCCACTCGTGCCGTAGGACAGCGCGATGTCCGCCAGCTGCTCGGCCGACAGGTCAGGCCCGATGTTGAGCAGTCGACGGATGTCGCGCGGGTCGCGTCCCGCGCCGACGGCGGCGTCGTCGATGCGCCGGTTCATGTCGGCCAGGTCCGACGCGCCACCCTCGAGGTACGACAGCGAGGGCAGCCAGCCGTCGGCGACCCGTCCCGTCATCCGCAGGATCCGCGGCTTGTACGCGCCGACCCAGATGCCCACCGGGTGCGCCGGCGCCGGGCCGCGCTTCGCGCCGTGCACGTCGTAGTGCTTGCCGCGCACCGAGAGCACGGCGCCGTTCTCCGCGTCCCAGATGCCCCGGATGATCTCGATGGCCTCCTCGAGCGCTTCGATCGACTCGCCCGGGGTGCGGCGTGGGCCGCCCATCGCCACGATGCCGTCCCAGAACGCGCCGGCGCCGAGCCCGAGCTCGATGCGGCCACCGGTGAGCTGGTCGAGCGTGGCGACCGCGCGGGCCAGCACGGCCGGCGGCCGCAGCGGCAGGCTCGTGACGTTCGCCGCCAGCCGGACCCGCTCGGTTCTGGCCGCCACATAGGCCAGCAGGGTGGAGGTGTCGTGGAACTTCGCGACGTACGGGTGGTCCTGGAAGGTCACGAGGTCGAGACCCGCGCGGTCGGCCACGACCGCCTGCTCGACGGCGTGCTGGACGGGCCGGTTCGCCGGGGTGACGAAGGTGCCGAACAGCAGGTCGTGGCCGTAGGCGGTGGTGTCGGTCATGAGGCGCTCCTGGTCTCGGGGACGTCGATGTTGAAGTTGTCGCGGAAGAGGTTGTCCGGGTCGAGCTCGGCCTTCAGCCGCCGTAGTCGCGCGAGCGTCGCCGGCGGGAACGCGTCGGCGAGCCGCGCCGGATCGTCACTGCTCTCGAAGCTCAGGTAGAGCCCGTCGGACTGGCGGCGCACGGAGTCGAACCAGTAGTCGAGCCGTTGGGCGTTCGAGCCCATCGCGGTGATCGAGTAGGTCGCGTCGCGGTGGGCGTAGGCCGTGGCGTCCGACGGCACGTCGGCGACGGCACCGCCGACGGTGCGGACCTGGAAGAAGTGCGAGGCACCGCTGTTGATCAGGTCGGCCGAGGCGGACGCGAGTCCGGGCGTCATCTCGCGGGCCAGGACCGAGCGCGAGACGGGTTCGCCGCGACCGTGGTGCGGCGTCTCGGGAAACATGTTCATCACCGCCGCATACGGCGCGACGACGACCTGCTGCTGCACGAGCGGCGCGGCCTCGGCGAACGGCTGCAGCTGGCTCACGATGACGTCGGGGTCGGACGAGTCGACCATCGCCATCACCTGCGCCATGCCCTGACCGAGGATGAGGAACGGCGTGGTCTCGCGGGGCAGGTCGGCCACGACGCGACCGAACGACTCGAGGTAGGCAGCGGGATCGGGGGCACGGAACGCCAGCTGCGCCCAGCCGACGTCGGCGACCTCGTCCACCTCGAACTCGAAGGCGACGGCGATGCCGAAGTTGGCCCCGGCACCGCGGGCCGCCCAGAACAGCTCCTCGTGCTCGTCCGCCGTCGCGCGCACGAGACGGCCGTCGGCGAGCACCATCTCGACGGCGCGCAGGTGGTCGATGGTCAGGCCGTGCGCACGGCCGAGGAAGCCGATGCCGCCGGCCGTGGCGAGTCCGCCGACGCCCACTCCGCCGTAGTCGCCCGAGCTCAGGGCCCAGCCGTGCGGCTGGAGCGCCGTCGCGACGTCGCGCCAGCGCGCGCCGGGCTCGATGCGGACGAGCCGGGTGGCCTCGTCGAGGACCGTGATCGCGTTCATCCGACCGAGGTCGATGACGAGGCCGCCGTCGTTCGTCGAGCGGCCGCTGATGCCGTGTCCGCCGCTTCGGATCCCCAGCGGCAGGTGGCGGTGGGTGCGCGCGAAGGCGATCGCGCTGGCGACCTCGTCGGCGTTCGTCGGACGCAGGACGAGGCCGGGATCGCCGCCGCGCAGATAGGTCGATCGGAGCCCGGGGAACTCCGGATCGCCGGGCTCGACGACCCGGTGCGCAAGCTCCTCCGGGACGTGGTCGTAGCCGATGCCGGGGCGCCGCAGGGCGCGTCGGCGCGGTCCCTCGATGGCCTCGCGCACCTTCGGCAGGATCTCCACGGCGAACGTGCGCATCGCCGGCTCGTCCGCCCGGAGGACGAACGTGTCGTGCTCGAGCGCGAGCGCCGCCAGCTCGGCGATGCTCTCCGTGGTGATCGGGACCGCGCTCGCGTCGTCACGTGGCCAGACCGGGCTGACGACCTCGATGCGGCCGCCCGAGAGTCGCTCGAGGGTGCCCACGGCATGGGCGAGCATCTCGGGCGTCCGCTCGTCCGCGTCGACGCGCGCCACGAGGTGCAGCGCCTCGGTGCGCGCAGCCGCCCAGGCCGCCGTAGTGAGCGCGTCGTCGTCGGTCAGGAGGGCGAAGTCGTAGCCGAGCGCGTCGACGAGGTGGGCCGTCGCTGCCGTGGCCTCGACGCCGAACCGGAGCGGCCGGCCGTTCGCATAGGTTGACACATCAACATCTTACGTGGCCCTGCGTGAGAAGGTCACGTGCACGACACCGCTCTCGGCGGTCTCGGTGTGCGGGTCGTGGGTCAGCTCGAGGCCGCGCAGGTCGTCCCACAGTCGGATGCCGTCGCCCAGGATCATCGGCGTGATGCCCACGTGGAGCCGGTCGACGAGCCCCGCCCTGAGGAACTCGCGCACGGTCGACGCGCCGCCGCCGATGCGCACGTCGCCCCCGTTCGCCGCTTCCGTCGCCCGGTCGAGCGCCTCCTGCGGCGTGGCGGAGAGGAAGTGGAAGACCGTGCCGTTCTCGAACTCGATGTCGGCGCGCGGCGTGTGCGTCAGGACGAACACCGGGACGCGGAACGGCGGCTCCTCACCCCACCAGCCGCGCCAGTCCGGATCGTCGGGGAAGGTGTGGAGGCCGAACATGCCGGCGCCCATGACCTCGGCCGCGATGCCCTCGAAGTAGGCGGCGGCGTAACGGTCGTCGACGCCGGTGGTGCCCTCGCCGCTGGTGTCGCCGAACACACGCTCGCGGAACGTGCGCGTCGCGGCGTAGGCGGCGACGAGGCGCATCCAGTCCTGCCCGATCGGGTCGTCCGGCGTCCCGTCGGTGGTGGTGGCGAAGCCGTCGAGGGAGATGTTCAGATCCACGCGCACGCTCATGGGTCCTCAGTCTGGAGGCCGCGGGGCACCCCGACAAGACCGCGCCGCCCGTCCACTAGCGTGAGCCCGTGACCACGACGACCCGCCGCTTCGGCCACCGTCTCCTGCGTGACATCGGCGCGCCGGTCGAAGGCACGATCGTCGGCGCCGCGGCCGTCACCATCGCCGGCGCGCACGCGAGCTCGGCCGCCCGTGTGACGGTCGCGTGGGCGGTGGTGATCGTCGTGTATTGGCTCACCCACGTGTACCTGCATGCGCTGCGCGACCAGCTCAGCCGCCAGGCCGCTCCGCTGCACCGGCGTCTGGCCGACAACGCCGGCCTGCAGGTCGGCGTGCTCGTCGGGGGCGTGCCGGTCATCCTGGCCTACCTCGCCGCCGTCGCAGTCGGGCTGAGCCTGAGCGAGGCCGTCTACGTCTCGATCGGGTGGACGATCGTCCAGCTCGGCGGCACGGTCTTCATCGCGTCACGCGCGGCGCGCCTGTCGACGCGCCGCGCGTTCCACGAGTCCCTCATGGCCAGCCTGCTGGGCTTCCTGCTGCTGGGCGCGAAGGTCTTCCTGCACTGACCTCGCTCAGCAGCTGAAGCCGGAGGCGGCCCGGTCGCGCGCCGCCTGCAGCTGGGCGAAGTCGTCGACGAGGGAGGCGCGCGCCTCCTCGGGAGTGGAGCTGCCGTCCACGTTCTCGACCGCGTCCTCGAAGCGGTCCCACGCGTCGTCCACCTCGTCCCAGGACGCCTCGTCGGCCTCCTCGATCCGATCCTCGGCCTTCTCGATCGCCTTGCGGACCTCGAAGCGGGCGTCGCGCCACTCGTCGACCGTGGACTGGGCGTTCAGGGTCGACCCGACGTCGGCCAGCGTGGTGCGCAGCTCGTCGATCGCCTCGCAGGCGGCGGCCTCCTTCTCCTCCTGCGACTGGCCACAGGCGCTCAGGCCGAGGGTCAGCGCACTGGCGGTCAGGACGGTGGCGAGGGTCTTCTTCATGGTGCTCCTGCTCGGGGATGTCATGGGAGGGGGACGAGTGCGGGGACCTGCCACGTGCCGTCGAGGATCTCGCGGCGCGGGCGGTACAGGCGGACGAGGAAGTTCCAGCCCTCGGGCGTGGGGATCACGTTGGGCACCTCGGGCCCGAAGTCGCCGAAGCGCACGGTGACCGAGCCGTCCTCGTTCCGGGCTGCGGTGATGTCGTTGAGGTTGTAGGCGTCGCGGTCGTTCTTCGCGAAGAAGCCCTTCGCGTCGTAGACCGAGACCGACCAGAAGCCGTCGACGGGCACGTCGCGCATCGTCAGCTCGAAGCGTCCGTCGCCCTCGGGCTGGACGCCCACGTAGGCGGCCTCGGAGCTGGGCAGTCCGCCCCAGCCCGCGGCCGTGCCGATGAGGTGGCGGACGGGATCGACGTCCTCGGGACGGCCGAACATCCGGTCGAAGCCGGTGAGGCCGCGGGCGAGGTCGAGCAGCGCGTCGCGCGTGGCGTCGAAGCTCGACGAGTCGTAGTCGGCCATCGCGAACGGCTCGGACGAGCCGGCCTCGAGGGTCACCTGGTCCTGGAGGCGGTTGACCTCGGCGACGTCGGCGGGATCCTGCGAGTCCACCAGGATCCGCAGCGCCACGGCGGCATACCGCGAGCCGACCTGGGCCTGCGTGAGGCGGTGGGTGCCGGAGTCGTGCAGCACGAGCGGGACGAAGTGGCCCTCGTTGACGACCATCGCCGACAGGTACCGCTCGCCGCAGTCGGGCAGCGTCAGGATCGCGTCCTGCGCGAGGTCGACGACGGCGAAGCTGTACAGGGTGTCGCGATTGAGCCGTACGACGAGCTGGTGGTCGACGGGCGAGGGCTCGCGCACGTGCGAGAACGCGTTGACGCCGCCGGCGTCGGCCTGCAGGTCGCGAAGCATGCGGGAGTTCTCGGCGTCGACGAAGTTGTCGACGTTGACGTGTACGGGCACGGATCAGGCCTTGCGCGAGGCGAGGGCGCCCCAGGCAGCGGTCACCACGAGCGCACCGAGGAACGAGCCGATGAGGCCACTGGCCCGCAGCTCGATCCCGTCGCCGGCGATGAGGCTCGACACGAGACCGCCGAGCAGCGAGCCGAGCAGGCCGGCGACGATCGCCACCGTCCAGTTCACCGATTCCATGCGACGGCCCAGGACCATCTGCGCCAAGCCGCCTACGAGGATTCCGAACACGATGATCGCGATGATGAGCATGGGCACAGCGTAGAGCTCCGACGCGTCGGCGAGCGATGGTTGCCGCGCGGTCCGCGCGCCATTCACCCTCCCAGGGTGAGTCGCACGGCCTCGCGCCGCGTCGAGGCGCCCAGCTTGCGGTAGATCGAGCGCTGGTGCGTCTTGAGCGTGTTGGGCGATACGTGCAGCGCCGCGGCGATCTCGGCGTTCGTCATGGTGCTGCGCATGTAGGCCAGGATCTCGCGCTCGCGCGGTGAGAGGGCCGCCACGCCGGACGTCTCCTCGTCGACGGCGCCCGCGGCCAGCAGGCCGGCCACGAACTCCGGGTGGTGGGTGCCGCCCTCCAGGTGGGCCTCCAGCATCCGGCGCATGCCGGGCAGCGACAGGTCGTACGGCTGCGTGATGCCGAGCGGCACCGCCAGGTCGAGGCTGCGCTCCAGCAGCCGCGCGGCCGAGGCGTGCTGCGCGCGCTGGCGCTGGACGAGGGCGTTCAGAGCCAGCGCTGCGACCCGGAGGTAGAGGGGCAGCAGCTCCAGCGGGGACAGCCGGCGCAGCTGGGCGGCGACCTCGGGCCAGCGACGCGCCCGGCACATCAGCACGGCGGCCTGGAGTCCGATCACGGGCACGTGGCCGCGATCGACGGCGGCCCGAGCGAGCTCGAGCGCGGTCGCGAGGTCCCCCTGGGCCGCGCGGATCATCGCCGCAGCCATCGTGGAGTAGTGACCCCACGGCACGCCGTGCTGGTCGACGCTCGGGACGTCGCGCCGCAGCGCCTCGGCACGCTCCAGCCGACGCGGGTCACCGGTGTCGCAGGCCACGAACGTGCACATGATCCGCGCCAAGGGCGCGTAGGCCGCGGCCTCGTGCCGCTCGAGGACCTCGAGGAACCGGGTCTCCGCGGTCGTCGGGTCCCCCGACCAGTAGGCGATCCACCCCTCGGCGAAGGCCTCGATGCCGCCGTCGTAGACGTTCCACAGGTCGGTGCCGCGGCGCGTTCCGGGACCGAGCAGCTCCAGCTCACGCCTCGCGACCACGAAGTCACCGGCGAACGCGGCCGCGAAGGCGGCGTTGGCGTGGGCCCGGTGGGCCAGGACCGTGGCCCCGCGGCGCTCGGCGAGCTGGCTCGCGCTGCGCAGCAGCTCAAGTGCGACGAGTGGCTTCCGCCGCAGTCGCATCTCCGCCCAGCCCAGCAGGAACAGCGTGTCTGCGTGCGCCGGGTCGCCGGGAGCGAGGTGGGTGCGCAGCAGCTCGTCGAGCTCGTCGCAGGCCGCCGCCAGCTCGGCGCCGTCGTCGATCACCAGCAGGCGCCCCCGGGCGAGGGCGAGCCGCGCGCGGTCGGAGGACTCGGTGGCCCGTCCCGTCGCCTGCTCCAGCAGCATCGTCGCCACGGCGCGCTGCCCGCCGAGGTCGGCGCAGACGGCCTCGACGACGAGGATCACGGGGTCCTCGCGGTGGCTCTGCGGCAGGCCGTCGACCGCCGCGCGCAGGACGTCGAGGTCACCCTCGATCACGAGGGACAGCCAGTGCGCGGCGATCGTCCCCAGGACGAGGTCCGGATCGCCGGCGACGCGCGCCACGTCGAGCGCGGCCAGCGGGTCCGTGGGTCCGGCGAGGCGTGCGGCCGTGCGGCACAGCCGGACGAACTCGGCCGGATCGCTGCGTCTCAGGAGCGCGCGGCAGACCTGGGCGAAGCGGGCGTGCCAGCGGTACGCCACGTGCCCGTCGTGAGAGATGCGGGTGAGGAAGAGGCCGCGCGCCTCGGCGTCGGCCAGCAGCTGCTCCACGTCGTCGCGCCCCGACAGCTCGCGCGCGGTCCAGTGGTCGAACTGGTCGAGCACCGTGGTGCGCAGGGCGACCTCCCGCAGCGGCGCGGGCAGCCGGGCGAGGACCTCGAGCTCGATGTACTCCCCCACCGACTCCTCGGTGCCCGGAAGGGTCGAGCCGGGCGTCAGCAGGTCGAGCCGCACGGCGACGGGCCAGCCGCCCGTGGCCCGCACGATCTGGTCGGCGTCGTCCCCGTCGAGCCGAGCGTCGACGCCCCGCCCGACCTCGATGACCTCGTCGAGTGTCATCCGCAAGTCGTCGGCCGCGACCTGGACGGCACGGCCGGTCGGGCGGTGGCGGACGAGTCCGGGTGCGGGCGCTCGTGTCGCCAGGACGATCGAGAGGTGGCGTGGCGCCGCCGCGAGGAGGTCGGCCACGAGGCCGTGTTCGGTGAGGCCGGGCACCTCGTGCGCGTCGTCGAGCGCCAGGACCACCCGGTCGGGAAGCGCATCAAGCGCCGTCAGCAGCTCGCCGAGCAGCTCCTGCAGCGGTGCCGCCCGACCTCGGAGCCGGGCAAGCTGCGCGTACTCGTCGCCCGCGGTCGCTGCCGCCGCGGCCAGCGAGGCGAGGACGACGTTCGCGAGGCGCTGGGGGTTCTGGGCGTGGGTGCTCAGCGAGACCCAGCCGACGGGGCACGACTGCGCGCGCGCCCACTCCGCCAACACCGTGCTCTTGCCGAACCCGGCCGGCGCGACGATCTCCACCGCCGACGTGCCGGCCACGGCCTCGGTCAGGACCTCGACGAGCCGAGGTCGCGGGACGATCCCGGGCGCCGGCTCGGGCGGGCGGATCGCCATCCACGGCGCCGACCCGTCGACGATGGCCTGCCCCATGCGGGGCAGGCTATCGCAGGCGCTGCGCGCCCCGGTCCAAACGTCCGACGGTCGATCAGGCGAGCGCCTTGGCCTTCAGGACCTCGAACTCCTCGGCCGAGATCGTGCCCTCGTCGAGCAGCGCCTTGGCGATCGCGATCTGGTCGGCAGGACCGGCCGCGCCGGCCGGGGTTGCGGCCACCTCGCGGATGTAGCTCTCGGTCGCGCGACGCGAGCGCTCGGCCGCCGCGATCGAGCGCTCCGTCATCCCCCGGCCCCGGAAGATCACGTAGACCAGCGCCGTCAGCGCGGGCACGAAGATCAAGAACAGCAGCCAGACGGCCTTGAGCCAGCCTGACAGCTCGTGATCGCGGAACAGGTCGGCGATGACGTTGAACAGCACGATCAGGTAGGCCACGAAGAAGAAGGCCCAGAGCATCACCAGCACGAAGTCCCACACGTCGTTCATGTCTCTCCTCGGAGTCGGGGCGCGAGCGCGCCGGGACGATCCTCGCGGCTGGAGAGGTGCAGAGTTTCGTGCACGAAGGGAATTCACCCTGCGCGGGTGACCCGCGCAGGGTGAAGCGGCTCAGCTCTTCAGGTTGTCGACGAAGTCCGGGTTCTCGTCGAGCCAGGTCTTGACGGCGGCCTCGACACCGGCCTCCTTGTCCGCGTCGTACGCGTCGACCACGGACTTCTCGAGCGAGCCGTAGGTCTCGTCGTCGAGCGTGAAGTTCGCGAACATCTTCGCGACCTCCGGGTGCTCGTCGCCGAAGCCCTTCGTCGCGATCGCGTGCAGGGCCTCGGTCTTGCCGAGCGCGCCGTCCGGGTCCTCGAGGTCCTTGACCTTGAACTGGGCGTTGGCCCAGAACGGACGCCACAGGGTCACCACGATCTCGCGCTGGTCCTTCACGGCCTTCTGCAGCTCGGCCAGCATCGCGGTCGTCGAGGACTCGACGAGCGTGAAGTCGTCGTCCAGGCCGTACGCCGGGATGACGCTCTCCTTGGTGGTCTTGGTCAGGCCGGCGCCGGGCTCGATGCCGATGATCTTGCCGTCGAGCTCCTTGGCGTAGTCGGGCAGATCCGCGATCGAGGAGATCTTCGAGTACTCTGGGACGGCCAGGGTCAGCGCAGCGCCCTCGTAGTAGGCGCCCAGGTCCTCCAGGTCGTCGCCGTACTGGTCCATGTACGCCTCGTGCGTGACCTCGGACCAGGCCGAGGGGTACACGTCGATGTCGCCCTTGGCGACACCGGTGTAGAGCGGCGCGGCGTCGGCGATGTCCTTGATCTCGACGTCGTAGCCCTCGCGGTCGAGGATCTCCTTCCACAGGTACGCCGTGCTGAGGCCGTCGGTCCACGACGGGATGATGCCCAGGGTGATGCTCTTGTCAGCGCCCCCGGCACCGTCTCCGTCGTCGGAGCCACAGGCGGCCAGGCCGGCGCAGAGGGCCACGAGCGCCGCGGTCATTCCCACCACGCGGCGGATGTGTGTCGTCAACTTCTTCTCCTTGTTTCGTGTTGCTTCGTCAGGTTCGAGAATCGTGCGTTCAGTCAGTGCGAGAGGTGCGTGATCAGGCGGCGAGGGCGGGCTCCTCCGCTTCTCGCGAGCGCCGTCGCGACGGCCGGCGCCGCTTGCGCGCGCCGACGCCCGCGGTGACGCGGTCGAGGTAGATCGCGAGCGCGACCACGGACAGGCCCGCCTCGAAGCCCAGACCGACGTCCAGGCGCGAGATCGAGGTCATCACCGCGCCGCCCAGGCCGCCGCCGCCGACGAGTCCGGAGATCACCGCCATGGACAGCGCGAGCATGATCACCTGGTTGACGCCGGCCATGACGGTCGGCATCGCCAGCGGCAGCTGGATGCCGCCGAGGATCTGCCGCGGGGTGCCGCCGAAGGCGTGACCCGCCTCGACGATCTCGCGGTCCACCTGGCGGATGCCGAGCTCGGTGAGCCGCACCGCGGGTGGGAGCGCGAAGATCACGGTCGCCACCAGACCCGCGGCGACGCCGATGCCGAAGAGCATGACGACCGGCACGAGCCAGACGAAGGCCGGCATCGTCTGCATGAGGTCCATGACCG
Source organism: Aeromicrobium sp. JJY06 (assembly GCF_044069275.1). NCBI lineage: Bacteria > Bacillati > Actinomycetota > Actinomycetes > Propionibacteriales > Nocardioidaceae > Aeromicrobium > Aeromicrobium sp. JJY06. Next base: position 2,041,804 of record NZ_JBIMRD010000001.1, on the reverse strand, counting down.
GCCGCACGAGGCGACTCACGCCGTCCCAGCGCGCGGCCGCGACGCCGATCGGCACGCCGATGAGGAGGGCGATCGCACTCGCGACGAGCACCACCGAGAGCGTCTGCATCGCGTTGTCCCACTGGTCCATCGCGATGACCGCGGTGAGGATGAGCGCCGCGCCGATCCCGAGTCGCCAGGTGGCTGACAGCGCGGCGATCACGGCCATGACGAGCACGGTGACGAGCGCGGGCGGCCACTGGAGCAGGTCGGTCAGCGCGCCCGAGACGGCGCCGATGCCGTCGGCGATCGCGTCGAAGAACCCGCCGGCATGGTCGAGGACCCAGTCGAACGCGACCTCGATCCACTCGCCCACGGGGATCCGCGGGACGCCGGACTCCACGGTGTCGATGGTTGCCAGGGTGGAAGTCATCACACTGCTCCTGCCGTCGTGCCGATGCCGTTGTCGCCGGTCTCCTTGCCGCCGACGGAGCCCAGCGCGCTGAGCAGCGTCACCCGCGGGATCACCCCGATCAGCCGGTCGTCCTCGACGACCGCGAGCGCCGCCGGGCTGTCCGCCGCGGCGCCGAAGAGGTCGACGACGGGCACGTCGGGACGCACCGTCACCGCGGGCCGCACCAGTCCGTCGAGCGACTCCTGGCCGCGGGCCAGCGCGGAGACGACGTCCTCCTCGAGCACGACGCCTCGCAGCCGCCGCTCGCGGTCGACGACCATCAGGGTGGAGATCTGGTGCTCGCGCAGGAGTCGGTGCGCGGCGCGCGGCCCCTGGAGCGAGCCGAGCACGGCCACCGGCGGCTCCATGACCGAGGCCGCCGTCAGCACCCGGGTCCAGTCCACGTCCTGGACGAACTGGGCGACGTAGTCGTTCGCGGGGTTGTTGAGGATCTGCTCGGCCGTGCCGACCTGCACGACGCGTCCGTCCCGCATCATCGCGATGCGGTCGCCCAGTCGCATGGCCTCGTTGAGGTCGTGCGTGATGAACAGGATCGTCTTGCCCAGCCGGTGCTGCAGCTCGACCAGCTGGTCCTGCATCTCACGGCGGATCAGGGGATCGAGCGCACTGAAGGCCTCGTCCATCAGCAGCACGTCCGTCCCGGCGGCCAGCGCCCGCGCGAGGCCGACGCGCTGACGCATGCCTCCGGAGAGCTCGTCGGGCATGGAGTCGCCCCAGCCGTCCAGCCCCACCATCGCCAGGGCCTCGTTCGCCGCGCGCTCACGATCACTGCGGTTCAGACCCCGCAGCTTCAGGCCGTAGGCGGCGTTCTCGCCGACCGTGCGGTGCGGCAGCAGGGCGAAGTGCTGGAACACCATGCTCACCTGGTCGCGGCGGATCTCACGCAGCTGCTTGGCATTCGCGCGACTGACGCTCTGCCCGCCGACCGCCAGCTCGCCCGCGGTGGGGGTCAGCAGACCGTTGACCATGCGGATCAGCGTGGACTTGCCCGAGCCCGACAGGCCCATCACGACGAAGATCTCGCCGGCCTCGACGTCGAAGCTCGCGTCGATCACGGCCGGAACGAGGCCGCGCTCCATCAGGTCCTGTCGCGAGGCTCCCTGTCGCAGCGGCTCGAGCGCGCGTTCGGGTCGCTTGCCGAAGACCTTGAAGACGCTCTCGGCTTGGATGACTGGCACTCGCGCTCCTGCGGATCGGTGGTCGGGTCGGGAGCGTCGCTCCCACGACGAGAGCCGATCTCTCCGGTTCGACCACCATGCGATCGCCACATCAAGCCAGGCACCACACGACAGAAATCGTCCGATGAACGCTCACGCCGCGTCCTCGAACGTATCAAGGCCCGGCGGGGCACCGAGCACCCGGTGCAGGCGAAGGGCGGCCCCAGGTGGGATCGGGCCGCCCTTCTCCTGCTCCCTCAGAACCGCGAGAACGGCCTCGGCGTCGCGTAGCCGAAGGTCGCGTTCTCCGTGAAGGCGTCGACCCCGAAGGTGGCGTTGAGCGCACCCGCGGCGGTGTCGGTGAGCGTCAGCCGCACCGCGCCGAGGTCACGACGATCCGAGCTGCGGATCTTGAAGAGGTCCACCCGGCCGACGTCGCCGATCGTGCCGGTCACCTTGCCGCTGACGCGTCCCCGCGCCAGGTCGATGGTGAAGTCGGAGACCGTGATCGTCGACGCGCCGGCGGTCAGGCTGAGGCCGCCGCTGTGCTTGATCTGCAGACCCTTGAGGCGGTAGCCCGTGATCGGGAACCGGGCGGCGAGCGTGCCCTTGTACGCGAACGCCTTCGCGCCCGCGGTCGGAGCGGGGGTGATGCCCGCGCCCGCGATCAGGTCGTAGACCGGCGGTGCCACGACGACCTGCGTGTAGCCGACCTTCTTGCCGCTGTGCTTCGCCGACGTGGCCTGCGCCGGTGCCCCCAGGGCGGTCGCCATGCCGAGCGTGAGCACGACCGTCAGCAGCGCGAGAATTGCCTTCCTCATGATGGATTCCCCTTTCGGCGACCGGCGGATCCGGCCGCTCGAGGGGGCTTCGTAGGCGGCTTCGATTCGGATGGGTCCGAATCGGTCAGGCCCTGTGGGCCTTCCAGATGCCCATCAGGAACAGGCTGATCGCCGACGCGATGGCCAGGGCGGTCCAGCCGGCAGTGACGCCGTCGACGGCACCCGAGCGGGCGGGGCCGAGGCTGAGCAGCGCGACGACCGAGGCCGCCCAGCAGCCCACGGCGACGAGCATGCCGATGCCGAGGATGACGCCGCCGATGTGGGAGGGTCTGGTGCCGTCGCGGTGGGCCTGGTCCTGCGGCTGGCCGACGTGCGGCACGTGCAGGTGCGGCAGGTGGAGATGAGCAGTGGCCATGATGCTCTCCTTCGCTCGAGGTCGCATCGACCGGTCCTTCGACTGTACGCCTGGTGCGCCGGGTCGACAACGGTGATTGAATGGCGCCGTGAACAAGCGTTCACGGCGTCACGAGGCGCCGGCTCCCAGTGCGGCACTGATCGTGACGACGCTGTCGCTGTGCGGCATCGTCGTCTCGCTCCAGCAGACGCTCCTGCTCCCCCTGCTCCCGGTCCTGCCGGACCTGCTCGACACGTCGGTCGACAGTGCCTCGTGGCTCGTCACCGCGACCCTGCTGGCCGGAGCGATCGCCACGCCGACCGTGACGCGCCTGGCCGACATGTACGGCAAGCGCCGCATGCTGATGCTGGCCCTCACGATCTCGGTCCTCGGCTCGCTCCTCGGCGCGTTCAGCCAGGACCTGCCGCTGCTGATCGTCGCCCGGGCCCTGCAGGGCGTGGGCACCGCCGTGGTCCCGGTCGGCATCGCGATCATGCGCGACGAGCTGCCGCGCGAGCGGATCCCGCTGGGCGTGGCCCTCATGAGCGCGACGCTCGCGATCGGCGCGGGTGTCGGGCTGCCGGTGGCCGGCCTGATCTCCGAGCACCTCGACTGGCACGCGATCTTCTGGGTGACCGGCGCCGTCGGTCTCGTCCTGCTCGGCGCGGCCATGGCGGTCCTGCCCGAGTCCCCGGTCCGCACCCGCGGCACCTTCGACATCCGCGGCGCCGTCCTGCTGTCGGCCGCGTTGACCGCCCTCATGCTCGCGATCTCGAAGGGCTCGATCTGGGGCTGGACCTCGCCGACGACGCTCGGCCTGGTCGTCGTGGGCGGCCTGCTGCTGGCCGCGTGGGTCCCCATCGAGCTGCGGACGCCCAGCCCGCTGGTCGACCTGCGCGTCTCGTCGCGCCGCGCCGTCGTGCTGGTGAACTCGACGTCCATCCTCGTCGGGTTCGCGATGTTCGCGAACATGCTGCTCACCACGCAGCTGCTCCAGCTCCCCGAGGAGACCGGGTTCGGGCTCGGCCTCGGCGTGCTGGAGACCGGCTGGTGGATGGTGCCGAACGCGGCCGCGTTCGGCCTGATGGCGCCGGTCTCGGCGTGGCTGACACGCCGCTTCGGCCCCCAGGTGACCGCCCTGTCCGGGACGCTGATCATGGGCGTCGCCTACATCCTGCGCGTGTTCCTCAGCGACGACCTCGCCCAGGTCGTGATCGGCTCGGTGATCGTCGGGATGGGCACCGCCATGGTCTACGGCGCGCTGCCGACGATGATCATGCGCGCCGTCCCGGTCACCGAGACGGCGTCGGCGAACGGCCTGAACGTGCTGCTGCGCTCGATCGGCACCACGAGCGCGAGCGCGATCGTCACGGCCGTCACGTCCGCGTTCGTCGTGACGGTCGGCGGGCAGGAGGTGGCCGGCGAGCAGGCCATCACCCTGCTGTTCTGGCTCGCGGCGGCCACGTCCCTCGCGGCGGCGGCGGTCACGGTCCCGACGCTGCGGATGCAGGACTTCTCCCCCGACGCCGACCGCGCCGGCACGGCGACCACGAGCCGCCCGACCCGCGTCGTGCGTGGCCAGGTCGTCGACGAGCAGGCCCGCCCGGTGCGCAGCGCCGTCGTGACCGTGCTGACCACCGACGGCAGCGCCGTCGACTGGGGCCAGGCCGACTCCGAGGGTCAGGTGGCCGTCGCGGTGCCGGGCCCGGGCGACTACTTCGTCGTCACGTCGGCCGACGGCTGGCAGCCGAGGTCGCGCATCGTCACGCTCGGCGACGAGACGCGGATGCCGCCGCTCGTGCTGCGCCACCGGCTGACGCTCGAGGGCACGATCACCGACACCGACGGCCAGCCCATCCCCGGTGCGCTCGTCATCCTGACGCACCACGCGGGCGAGGCGGTCCACTCCGCGCGCACCGACCACGACGGCCGCTACGCGGTGCCTCGACCGCCGAACGGACGCTACGTGCTCAGCGCGATCGCCGACAACGGCGCGACGGGTGCGCGGCCGGTCACGGTGTGGGAGGCCAACCGCACGGCCGACCTCACGCTCGGGACTCCCCTCGCATGACCGTCCGCGACGAGCCTGCCGCCCTGCGTGCCTCGGTGCTGCGGGCCGCCGCCGAGCTGTTCGCCCGCAACGGCTTCCCCGAGGTGACGATCCGGGCGATCGCCGCGCGCGCAGGCACCTCCCCCGCACTCGTCATGAAGGTCGCGGGCAGCAAGGAGGAGCTCTTCCACCGCACGGCGACGATCAGCGCGCCGACGCTGCCGGACGCCCCCGCGAGCGGCCTGGGCGCCGCCTTGGTCGAGGAGCTCGTCGACCGCCAGCGGCGCGGCGACCTCGAGCACCTGGGTCGTGCGCTGATGCTGCGCGTCAACGCGCCCGATCCCGAGGCGGTCCGCGCGAAGTTCCTGCGCGGCTACGTCGATCCGCTGGCCGAGCGACTCGAGGGCCCCGACGCGCGCCTGCGCGCCGAGCTGGCCGTGGCGGCGCTCACCGGTCTGGCGACCGTGCTGCGCTTCTTCGAGAGCCCCGAGCTGCTGGCCGACCTCGACGGGGTCGAGCAGGCCTACGGCCCGATCGTCCAACGGCTGCTCGACGGCGCGTGAGGGAGCGACCGCCGCCCGACTTGGGCATGCTTGCGGTCATGACGATCCTGGACGACAACCGGTACGTCGCGCTGGCCCGCCTGGTCCGGCGCCACGGCCGGTCCGACCTGCTCGCCGGAGCCCACCTCGACGAGTTCGACATCGACGACGAGACCCCGCTCGGCGACGCCGAGCGCGCGGAGGCCTTCGCCGCCGACCTCGAGCGCATGGGCCCCACGTTCATCAAGCTCGGCCAGCTGCTCTCGACGCGGTTCGACCTGCTGCCGTCCTCGTACACGACGGCGCTCGAGCGCCTGCAGGACGAGGTCGACCCGATCGACTTCGAGACCGTGCGCGAGGTCGTGGAGACCGAGCTCGGGGCCACCATCAAGGAGCGCTTCAGCGACTTCGACCCCGAGCCCCTCGCCGCCGCCTCGCTCGGGCAGGTGCACCGGGCGGTGCTGCGCAACGGGCGCGAGGTCGTGGTGAAGGTCCAGCGGCCCCACGTGCGCGAGACGGTGCGCGAGGACATGAAGGTGCTCGGCCGACTCGCCCGCGTGGCCGACAAGCGCACCGAGGCCGGGCGCAGCTTCGGGTTCGGGCGCCTGCTCGACCAGTTCCGCAGGTCGCTGGCCGGTGAGCTCGACTACCGCCGGGAGGCGCGCAACCTGGTGACCTTCGGCGAGCTCACGGCGGCCTACGACCTGCTCCTGGTCCCCCAGCCCGTACCGGCGTACACGACCTCGAAGGTCCTCGTCATGGACTACGTCGAGGGCCGCAAGGTCACCGACATCGGTCGGCTGGGCCTGGTCGACGTCGACGCGCGGCCCATCGTCGAGCAGCTGTTCAGCGCGTACCTGCACATGATCCTCGACGCCGGCATCCTGCACGCCGACCCGCACCCCGGCAACCTCCTGCTCACCGACGACGGCCGGCTCGCGCTCCTCGACCTCGGCATGACCGCCTCGGTGCCGCCGCGGGTCCAGCACGACATCATCAAGCTGCTGCTGGCCATCAGCGACGGCGACGGTGAGGAGGCCGCCTCGATCCTCGCGAGCGCGGGACACCGGCTCGACGGGTTCGACGCCGCGGCGTTCCGCGACGACGTGGCCCACCTCGTCTCCGAGGCCGTGGCCAGCGGTGCCGACGTCGAGGTCGGTGCCGTGCTGGTGGACCTCAGCCGGCTGTCCGGCAGCCACGGCCTGCGCCCGCCCGCCGAGATGTCGATGGTCGGCAAGGCGCTGCTCAACCTCGACCGCGCCACCTCGCACCTCGACCCCGGCTTCGCTCCCGCCGAGGCGATCCGCGAGAACGTCTCGAACATCTTCACGGCCGGGCTGACGATGTCGCCGGGTGGGATCGTCGCGGCGGCGATCGAGTCGCGGACCTTCGCGGCCGAGCTGCCCAAGCGCGCGAACCGCATCATGGACGCGCTCGCCGAGGGCGAGTTCCGGGTCAAGGTCGACGCGGTCGACGAGGAGCGCCTGCACACCGTGCTCCAGCGCGTCGCGAACCGGCTGACGCTCGGCATCATCATCGCCGCCACGATCCTCGGCGCCGCCCTGACGATGCGCGTTCCCTCGGAGTGGACCCTGCTCGGCTACCCCGGCCTGGCGATGCTGCTGTTCCTCTTCGCCGTGTGCGCGGGCGTCGCCCTGGCCGTCTGGATCGTCATGACCGACCGGAAGGTGGCCCGCACCGAGCATCCGACGGGGCCACCGCGGACCTGACTCAGGCGTCCACCCGCGGGCGTCGTCGCGCGGCCCGTCGGATGACCGAGCCGGGCTTGGACGCGAGCAGCGGGTCGAAGTCCTCGGTGATCTCCGTGAGCCGGGACTCGTCCACGAACACCGCACCGTCGCGAACCTCCTGCACGAGGTCGCGGCCCAGGATCGCGCTCGCCGTGCCCATGCCGCCCCAGATGGTGGCGTTGATGCCGAACAGGAACTCCGTGCTGCCGCCGGCCAGGAACAGGCCGGGGACGTGGGTGGTGACGCGCGGGCGGAACGGGCCGAGGTTCTTCATCAGCGGGGCGATGCCGTAGCAGGAGCCGTCGGTCGCGAGGGTGAACCGCTCCTGCGTGATCGGCGTCGACGCCTCGCAGAACACCATGCGCTCGCGCAGGTCGGGGATCATCATCGAGGCAGTGTCGAGCACACGCTCCGTGAGCTCGGCCTTGAGCTGGCGGTACTGCTCGTCGCGGCCGTAGCCCGCGCCCTGCGTCGGGTCCGAGTCCACGTTCCAGAACGCGTGCTCCTTCGGCGCGAAGCTCACGAGCTCGAGGGTCGAGTAGCCGGGCGGCGCCGAGTGCGTCCCGTGGGGATCCTTCGCGGTCGGGCAGCTGATGCCCACCGGCATCTGCTCGGGACAGCGGCCCGCGGCCACCTCCCGGTAGTAGCCGTCGACGTCGTGGTTCGGCCACACCCAGGCCAGCGGCGGGGTGTCGCGCTCGCGCAGGTCCACGTCGAGTGCGACGTAGACCGCGAACATCGGCAGTGTCATCTCGAGGTCGCGCAGGCGCCGCCGCAGCCGACGGGTGAGGTGCTCGTCGCCCACCAGCTCGGCCCACGTCTTCTTGAAGTCGGCCGCCGACACGACGACCTCCGAGCGGATCTCCTCCCCGCCCACGAGACGGACCCCGGCCGCGCGTCCGTCCTCGATCAGGATCCGCTCGACCGTGGCCTTGGTGCGGACCCGACCGCCGTGGGTCTGGATGACGTCGGTGAGGTGCGCGCCGATCACCTGGCCACCGCCGCGGGGGTAGTAGGCGCCGGCCTGGAGGTAGTGGTGCAGCAGGCCACCGTGCATGACGGCGGGCGTGCGGTGCGGGGGCCAGGTGTAGTCGCCGTTCTCCGCGAGGATCACGGCCTGGGCGTCGGCGCTGAGCCCGCAGGCGTCGAGCAGCTTGGTGATCGGCCGGACGCCCCAGCGCAGCAGCGCCCACGGGCGCCGGCGCGGCTCCTCGCCCGCGGAGATGATGCGCAGGATCCGCACGCAGCGGCGCAGTCCCGCCTCCTCGTCGGGGAACGTCTCGACGAGGCGCTCGAGGTAGGCGTCCCAGCCGGTCGGCGTCTCGAAGGTGGTGCCGGGCACCATGACCCGGCAGTGGCCGTCGGGGTTCTGACGCAGCCACTCGATCCGCCGGGTGAGGGCGAGGCCCGCGAGCGCGGTCTGCATGCGGCCACCCGGCTCGCACTCGCCGACGTAGTGGGTGCCGACGTCGAACTCGAACTTGTTGCCCGCGCGGCGGAAGACCTGCGTGCTGCCGCCGACGACCTGGTTGGCCTCGAGCACCAGCACCCGCTTGCCGTTCGCGGCGAGGTACGCGCCGGTCGTCAGGCCGCCGGGGCCCGCGCCCACGATGACGACGTCCCAGACGGCGGGGTCGCGCGAGGTCGTCGGAGTCTGCGTCATGGCGGCCCTTCGAAGAGTGATCTGGAGTCTGACTCCAAGTCAACCATGCTCGGGCGCCGCGGCACCCACCAACAGGCCTTCGAGCAGCACGAGTCCCGACTCGATCACGGCCGCCTCGACCCGCTCCGGCGAGAGCTCGAGGGCGTCGCGCCGCAGGGCCAGGGCCGCGACGCCGTTCCATGCGCCGAAGAGGAAGAAGGAGGCGAGCTCGGGGTCGACCCGCCGGATCGCGCCGGACTCCACCGCGTCGCGGATGCTCTCCTCGAACTCGCGGCGCAGCTCGCCGAACCGCTCGACGACCTGGACCTCGACGGGAGTCCGCGGCCCGCGCTCCCCCGTCACCATCAGGTACTTCACGACGACGGGGTGGTCGAGCACCAGCCGCAGGTAGGCGGCGCCGACACCGGCGAACCGCTCGAGCGGCGAGGTCTCGGCGGCGTACGCCGCACGCAGCGTCTCGGTGGCGACCGCGACGACCCGTTCGGTCACGGCGGCCAGCAGCCCGTCCTTCGTGCCGAAGTGCACGTAGACCGACGCCGGCGAGACGCCCGCTTGCGCGGCGACGTCCTCGATCCGGATCTCCTCGGGCGCGCGCTGCGACACGAGCAGCTCGGCCGCGTCGAGCAGCGAGGTGCGCGTGCGCTCGCGCCGACGCGCGCCACGCGCCGCGGCGGACTTCTCGGCGTCGCTCACGGCCCCACCCTAGGGGCGGCGACGCCCGGGTCAGCCGAGCGCGCGGCGGGTGGCCTCGTCGGCGGGGTAGAACGCCTCGATCGCGAGCTCGGAGAGCGTCACCTCGCGGGGCGTCCCGAAGACCGTGGTGGTCGAGATGAACGAGAGCACCCCGGCCTCGGTGCGCAGCTGGAACGGCACGACGAGCGCGGGCGAGGTGACCGGCTCGATGCCGCCGGCCACGACCTCGTCGTGCAGCTCGGCGAGGAACGAGTCACCGGTGCTCGTGTGCTCGCGGTGCAGCCGCTCGGCCAGGTGCGCGCGCCACTCGTCGAGGTTCGCGATGCGGGGCGCGAGCCCTCGCGGGTGGATCGACAGGCGGATCACGTTGACCGGCGGCTCCAGCAGGCCGGCGCCGACGCCCGCCAGCAGTCCGTACGTCGCCTCGTTCGCGGCGACGAGGTCCCAGCGGCGGTCCACCACGAGGGCCGGGTAGGGGTGGTGGGCCGCGAGGATCGCCTCCAGCGCGCGGTTCGCCTCGGCCATCGGCGGATCGGCCAGACCGTGCTCGGGGTGCGCGGGCGCGTGCCCGGCGGCGAGCAGCACCTGGTTCTGCTCGCGCAACGGCACGTCCAGCTGGGTGCACAGGCGCAGCACCATCGAGCTCGTGGGACGACTGCGTCCCGTCTCGATCCAGCTGAGGTGCCGCGTGGACACGTCGGCCCGGTTGGCCAGGTCCAGCTGGGAGAGGTGGCGGCGCTGGCGCCACTCGCGGATCAGGGTGCCGGCGGTTGCGCTCACGATCGTCAACCTAGCCACGCGAGGGCATCGTGACCATGACCTCGGAGGTCATCGACCATCAAGCGTGCTCGGGGTGTGATCGAGCCATCCACCCCGACGAACGGAGCACCTCATGACCACCACGACCAAGGCCTACGCCCTCGCCTACCTCCGCGAGGTCGACCTCGGACCCGAGATCGTCGAGTACATCGAGCGGATCGACGCGACGCTGGAGCCCTACGACGGCCGCTTCCTCGTGCACGGCGGTCAGCTCACCGGCATCGAGGGACCCTGGGACGGCGACCTCGTGATCATCGAGTTCCCGAGCGCCGACGCGGCCCGCGCCTGGTACGACTCGGACGCCTACCGGGCGATCCTCGCGCTGCGCACCGAGCACTCGAACTCGATGACCTGCATCGTCGAGGGGGTGCCCGACGGCTACCGCGCCGTCGACAAGATCGCGTCGCTGCAGGCCTAGGAAGGACTCGCGTGCCCACCTCCGCGATCGCCGGTAGCGTGAGGTGGGTCACACGAGGAGAGGCAAAGGCCGTGAGGATCGGTGTCCCGCAGGAGATCAAGAACCACGAGTACCGCGTCGCGATCACGCCTCTTGGCGTACGCGAGCTGACCAGTCGCGGACACGAGGTGCACATCCAGACCGGCGCGGGGGTCGGCTCGTCGATCAGCGACGAGGACTACGTCGCCGCGGGCGCCACGATCGTCGGCGACGCGGAGGCCGCGTGGGGCACCGACGGCGGGATGGATCTCGTGCTGAAGGTGAAGGAGCCCGTCGAGGCGGAGTACCACCGGATGCGCGAGGGCCAGCTGCTCTTCACGTACCTGCACCTCGCGGCCGACCGCCCACTGACCGAGGAGCTGCTCACGCGGAAGATCACCGGTGTCGCCTACGAGACGGTCACCGGCGCCACCGGCGGGCTGCCGCTGCTGTACCCGATGAGCGAGGTCGCGGGCTGCCTCGCTCCGCAGGTCGGGGCGCACGCACTGATGAAGGCGCAGGGCGGTCGCGGCGTACTCCTCGGCGGGGTGGGCGGCGTCGCGAACGCGAAGGTCGTCATCATCGGAGCCGGCGTCTCGGGGCAGAACGCGGCCAACATCGCGCTCGGCATGGGCGCCGACGTGACGCTGCTCGACACCGACCTCGACAAGCTGCGGATGAGCTTCTGGCGGTACGACAACCGCGTCCACGGGCTCGCGTCGTCGATGCTGGCCATCGAGCAGCAGGTGCTCCAGGCCGATCTCGTGATCGGCGCCGTGCTGCTGCCCGGCGCCGCCGCGCCGAAGCTGGTGACCAACGAGCTGGTCTCGCGGATGAAGCCCGGATCCGTCCTGGTGGACATCGCGATCGACCAGGGCGGCTGCTTCGAGGACTCGCACGCCACCACCCACGACGACCCGACCTTCACCGTGCACGGCTCGACGTTCTACTGCGTCGCCAACATGCCCGGCGCGGTCCCGAACACCTCCACCTACGCGCTGACGAACGCGACCCTCCCCTACGTGATCGCGCTCGCCGAGCACGGCTGGGTGGACGCCATGCGCGCCGACGCCGGCCTTGCGCAGGGTCTCAACACGCATGCCGGCGAGGTCACCCACGCCGGCGTCGCGGCGGGCGTCGGGCTCGATTCGGTCGAGGTTGAGTCGGTGCTCGCCTCCGCCTGACGCGTCGCGCGGGCGCGAGCGGGTACGTCCCTCACATGAGCGACTCGACCCTCTATGCCGCCCTCGCCGCGACCCTCATCGCCACCGGCTGGCTGCTGCCGATGGGCGTGATCCGGACGATGGCCACGCACGAGGTCGACCGCACCCCCGGCATGCGGAACCTCGCGCGGATCTCGCTCGCCCTCGGCTGCATCTCAGCGATCGCCTGCCTCGTCATCGCGATCGTCATCCTCAGTCGGTAGCCAGTCTGCGGTTCGGCGCCACCCTGAGGTGGGCGCGCTCCCCCTGCTTGCCGACGAGGCTGAGGAACTCGACGGGCCCGGCGCTCGTCGCGCCGAACCAGTGCGGGGTGCGGGTGTCGAACTCGACGGCCTCGCCCGGCTTGAGGACGATGTCGTGCTCGCCCAGCACGAGCCGCAGCCGACCGTCGAGGACGAAGGCCCAGTCGTAGCCCTCGTGCGTGCGCAGCTCGGGCTCGTCGTCGTCGCGACCGGCGGGCAGCACGAACTTGTAGGCCTGGATGCCGCCCGGGCGGCGGCTCAGCGGCACGATCGTCCGCCCGTCCTTCGTCGCGAGAGGCTTCAGGGTGACGCGCGGATCGCCGGTCGGCGGGGCGTCGACGAGTTCGTCGAGGGTCACGCCGTGCGACTTCGCGAGCGGGAGGAGCTGCTCGAGCGTGGGACGGCGCAGTCCCGCCTCGAGACGCGAGAGGGTGCTGGTCGAGATGCCGGTCTCGGCGGACAACTCGCTCAGCGTGACGTCGCGCCGCTGGCGCAGCTCCTTGAGCCGAGGCCCGACGGCATCGAGCGTGCGATCGATCTCCATGGCCCCAGTTTGCCATTCGGCAACAAAGGTTGCCGAATCGACGACCCGCGGGTCATGGTCGATGCATGGACCACACCTTCGACGACCACTACTGGAACGACATCTGGACGGGCGACCGCGCCGTCGCGATGAGCACGAGCGAGCCGAACCCCCACCTGCAGCGCGAGACGCGCGACCTCGAGCCCGGGACGGCACTCGACGCGGGCTGCGGCGCCGGAGCCGAGGCGATCTGGCTGGCGAGCCGAGGCTGGACCGTGACGGCTGCCGACATCTCCCCCGCGGCGCTCGCCTTCGGGGAGGAGCGTGCCGCGGCCGCCGGACTCGCCGGGCAGGTGGAGTGGTTGAGCGCCGACCTCTCCACGTGGACGCCCGGCACGACGTACGACCTCGTCACGACGCACTACGCCCACCCTGCGATGCCGCAGCTGGAGTTCTACGACCGCATCGCCCGGTGGGTCGCGCCCGGCGGCACGCTGCTCATCGTGGGACACCTCCACGGGCACGACTCGCCGGACGAGGCCTCCGCAACCGCCGCGAACATCACCGCCCGCTTCGACTCACCCGAGTGGGAGGTCGTGAAGGCCGAGGAGTCACAGCGGACGGTCACCGGGCCCGGCGGACACGAGACCGTCCTTCACGACGTCGTCGTCCGGCTCACGCGGTCAGCTGGATGAGCGCGAGCGAGGTTCCGGCCGCGACGGCGGTCGAGAGCGTCGCCAGGAGAAGCGCCCGCACCGGGACCGGCCACAGCTCGCGACCGCGGATCCCGAGGCCCAGCCCGAACATGCCCGCCGCCAGGAGCACGTTGGTCACAATGCCGGAGAAGGCGACCGCAGAGTCCGGCAGCACGCCGACGCTGCGGACGACGACCGCGATCATGAAGCCGACGACGAACCACGGGAGCAGCGGCGTGCTCGCATCCCGAGCGGCCTCGCTGCGCCGTGCGACGAGGATCGACATCGGGGCGAGCATCGCCACCCGACCGAGCTTCACGGTCGTCGCGAGAGCCACGGCGCCGCCGCCCAGGACGGACCCGGCCGCCACCACCTGGGCGACCTCGTGGATGCTGGCGCCCGCCCACACCGCCGTCTGGCCGTCGTCGAGACCGAGGACGTGGCCCGCCCACGGGATGAGCGCGATCATCAGCGATCCGAAGACCGTGACCAGGGCTACCGCGAGGCCGACGTCGCGCTGACGTGCGCGCACGGTGTCGGACACCGCCGCGATCGCCGCTGCGCCGCAGATCGAGAAGCCGGCGGCGAGCAGTGTCACGAAGCGTGCCTCCAGTCCCAGCCGCCGGCCGACGGCGAGCGTCCCGTAGTAGGTCACGAGCACGGTCGCCACGACCACGGCCACTCCGCCGGCGCCGATGCCGATCACCGCGTCGAGCGGCAGCTTCAGTCCCAGCAGGACGACGCCCCATCGGAGCAGCAGCTTCGTCACTCGATCCTGCCCGTGCATGAGAGACAGGTCCGCCAAGCGCGTGTTCGTGACGACGACACCGATGACGAGGGCGACCAGCAGCGGGCTTGCGAGGGGGAACGCCACGTTCACGGCGGTCGCCAGCGCGGCCGCGGCGACCACCGGAACGAGCCGGGACCCGGACGTGCGGACGTCGGTCATCAGGGCCATGTCTCGACCCTCGCCGAGCCGACCCGTCGCCAGTAGACCCCAAGTTCCAGGCGGGGTATAAACAGAGGTGATGACTCCCGACCTCGACCTGGAGACCCTGCGCCTGCTCGTGGCCCTCGGCGAGTTGGGCAGCCTCAGCGCCGCGGCCCAGTCTCGGGAGGTCAGCCAGCCGGCCGCGAGCGCGCGACTGCGGGCGTTCGAGGCGCGCTGGCGCGTCACCGTGGCCGAACGATCTCCTCGCGGAACCACCCTCACCACCGACGGGCTGGCGATCGTCACCTGGGCCCGAGGGGTGCTGCACGAGGTGGACCTCATGCGGTCCGCGCTCACGGCCATGAGCCAGGAGCGGCACGCCGAGCTCGACGTCGCCGCGAGCCTGACCATCGCCGAGTTCATCCTTCCGCGCTGGCTGGGCGAGCTGCGCCACGTCTCCCCCGACGTGAGGCCGCGCCTGCACGTCGTCAACAGCGAACGTGTCGCCGACCTCGTCCGGTCGCGCACCGTGGACGTCGGCTTCATCGAGAGCGCGGCCGTGCCGCGTGACCTGGCCCACCGGCTCGTCGGCTCGGACCAGCTCGCGGTGGTCGTCGAGCCCCGGCACGCCTGGGCCCGCCGCAGCACGCCGGTCCCCCACGCCGCACTGCGCGACGAGGCGTGGGTGCTCCGCGAGCCCGGCAGCGGCACCCGCAGCACGTTCGAGCGCGCCCTGCGCCTCGAGCCGCGGCTCGCGATGGAGGCCGACTCGACCACGGCACTCGTCGGCGCCGCTCGCGCCGGAGTCGGGGCGGCGGTCGTCTCGCGACGCGCGGTCGTCGCCGAGCTCGAGACCGGGCGGCTCGTGGAGGTCGAGACCGACCTCGACCTGTGGCGCCCGCTCACGGCGATCTGGCTGGCCGACCGCCGGCTGCCCGACTCGGTCGACGCCCTTCTGCGGATCGCCCGCTCGGGAACGACCACCCGCGTGCACGCCGCTCCGACTCGCGAGTAACGGGGATTGCAGGGTAGAAACGCTGTCGTGTCTGCTCCCGGAGTGTCCAACTCGATCACCGTCCGCCTCACCGTTCCTGCCGGCGGCTCCGGCGTGAGCGCGCTGAGCGCGTGCGTCGAGGAGGCCGGTGGGCTCGTCACCGCGCTCGACGTGACGGGCTCGGGCGTCGACGTGCTGCAGATCGACCTCACGTGCGCGGCGTCCGAGGGCGACGGGGCCGCCGAGCGCGTGGTCGACGCCCTGCGCCACCTCGAGGACGTCGAGATCCTCAAGGTCTCCGACCGGACGTTCCTCATGCACCTGGGCGGGGTCATCGAGACCGCCTCGAAGCACCCGCTGCGGAACCGCGACGACCTCTCGATGATCTATACGCCCGGCGTCGCCCGCATCTGCAACGCGATCGCCGCCGACCCCGAGGACGCGCGCCGGCTCACGGTCAAGCGCAACAGCGTCGCCGTGGTCAGCGACGGCTCGGCGGTCCTCGGCCTGGGCAACATCGGCCCGTACGCGGCTCTGCCCGTCATGGAGGGCAAGGCGGCGCTGTTCAAGTCGTTCGCAGGCATCGACGCCTGGCCGATCGTGCTGGACACGCAGGACGTCGACCAGATCGTCGAGACGGTCTCGGCGATCGCGCCGGGCTTCGCGGGGATCAACCTCGAGGACATCTCGGCGCCACGCTGCTTCGAGGTCGAGCGTCGGCTGCGCGAGCGACTCGACATCCCGGTGTTCCACGACGACCAGCACGGCACGGCGATCGTCGTCCTCGCAGCGCTGACGAACGCGCTGCGCGTGGTGGAGAAGGAGCTCGCGCACGTGCGCATCGTGCTCGCCGGCGCGGGTGCCGCGGGCACGGCGATCCTCAAGCTGCTGCTGACCGCCGGCGCGCGCAACGTCGTGGTCTGCGACGTCGACGGCGTCGTCCACCGCGGCCGCGAGAACGACCACGAGTCGCTGCGCTGGATCGCCGAGCACACCAACCCCGACGACGTCACGGGCACCCTCAAGGAGGTCCTGCCCGGCGCGGAGGTCTTCATCGGCGTCAGCGCCCCGAACATCATCGACGGCGACGACGTCGCGGCCATGGGCGAGGACGCCATCGTGTTCGCACTGGCGAACCCGACGCCCGAGATCGACCCGGCCGTCGCCCGTCGCACCGCCCGCGTCGTGGCGACCGGCCGCTCGGACTACCCCAACCAGATCAACAACGTCCTCGCGTTCCCCGGCACGTTTCGCGGCCTGCTCGACGCCCAGAGCCACGACATCCCCGCCGGCGCGCTCGTGGCCGCGGCCGAGGCCATCGCCGACGCCGTCACCCACGGCGAGCTCAACGCGAACTACATCATCCCGAGCGTCTTCCACCCCGGCGTGCACCACGCCGTCGCGAAGGCCGTCCAGGACGCCGCCGACCCCAGCTTCACGTTCACGGAGTTCGGCGACTCCTGGTGAGACGGCCGGCTAGGGCCGGCTGAAGGGGACGAGGCGGCGCAACTGGGTGACGTGGGCGGGCTCGAGCTCCGCGATGGAGGAGGCCCCGAGCAGCTTCATCGTGCGCACGATCTCCGTCTCGAGGATCTCGATCGTGCGGTCCACGCCCTGGCGCCCGCCCGCCATCAACCCGTAGAGGTAGGCGCGGCCGATCATGGTGAAGTCCGCCCCGAGCGCCATGCACGCGACGATGTCGGCGCCGTGCATGATCCCGGTGTCGACGCCGATCTCCAGGTCGGCGCCCACCTCGCGCACGACGTCGGGCAGGAGATGGAACGGGACCGGGGCGCGGTCCAGCTGGCGGCCGCCGTGGTTGGACAGCACGATGCCGTCCACCCCGCGGTCGGCCAGGGCGCGCGCATCCTCGAGGTTCTGCACTCCCTTGACCACGATCCTCCCCGGCCACAGGCCACGGATGACGTCGAGGTCGTCATAGGAGATCGTCGGGTCCATCGCGGCATCGAGCAGCTCGCCCACGGTGCCGCCGGTGGAGCTGAGGGAGGCGAACTCGAGCTTCGGTGTGGTGAGGAAGTCGTACCACCACCACGGTCGGACGGCCGCGTTGAGGATGGTCTTCAGGGCGATCTGCGGCGGGATCGAGAACCCGTTCCGGCGGTCGCGCAGACGAGCCCCGGCGACGGGCGTGTCGACGGTGAACTGCAGGGTGTCGAAGCCGGCAGCGGCCGCCCGGCGCGTCAGGTCGTACGAGATCTCCCGGTCACGCATGACGTACAGCTGGAACCAGTTCCGGCCGTCCGGATTGGCCGCCTTCACGTCCTCGATCGACGTCGTGCCCAGCGTGGAGAGCGTGAACGGGATGCCCGCGGCGCCCGCCGCACCGGCGCCGGCGATCTCCCCCTCGGTCTGCATGAGGCGGGTGAAGCCCGTGGGCGCGATCGCGAACGGAAGCCGCGACGGCCCGCCGAGGATCGTGGTCGAGGTGTCCACCGAGACAGCGGGTCGCAGCACGCGCGGGTGGAACTCGACGTCCTCGAACGCCTGCCGAGCCCGCGCCAGGGACAGCTCGTTCTCGGCCGCGCCGTCGGTGTAGTCGAAGGCGGCACGCGGCGTCCGACGCGCCGCGATGCGCCGCAGGTCGTGGATGGTCAGCGCGGCGTCGAGCCGTCGCTGCTTGGCGCTCCAGACCGGCTTCTTGAAGCGGAGGAGGTCGAAGACCTCCCTCGGACGCGGCAGCTGACGTTGGGCCATGACTCAACCTCTCACGGCTACGGTTGACGGATGCCGACCGCTTCCCGCTGGGGCGCCCTGGCGCTCGTCGCGCGTCCGCTCTACATCGCGACGGAGATCTTCGTCGCCGCCGCGGTGATCGGCGACTACAGCCTCCTGGCCGACACCGTGAGCAGACTGGGCGAGAGCGGCTGCGCGCCCGACTACTGCTCGGTCCGCCACGCCTGGATGAACGGATCGTTCGTGGCGTTCGGCCTGCTGCTGGCCGGCAGTGCGGTGACGCTGAGCCGTCGGCTCGGCCCGTGGGCGACGGGCCTGCTGGTGGTCTCGGGACTGAGCTCGGTCGCGACGGGCCTGACGCCACAGGATCAGCACCCCACCGCCCACGTGATCGCCGCGACCCCTCTGTTCGTCGCCCAGCCGGCAGCGCTCGTGGCGCTGGCGTTCCGCATCCGCGACGAACAGCCGATCCTGGCGCGCGTGATGCTGGGCGGTGGCGTGGTCACCGGCGCCGGCGCCGCGGCGTTCATCCTGGCCGGGGACGAGTACGCGGGCCTGTTCGAGCGCCTCGCCCTGTGGCCCGTGGTGATCCTGCTGTCCGCCTACGGCGTCAGGGCCCTTCGCCGTCCAGTCCCGGTGACGCGGGAGGTGTCCTGAGCAGGGCGAGCCGGTGGAGCTCGTCCTGGTAGGCGCGATAGGCGTCGCGCAGGTCGGCCGCGGGCCAGTGCGACGGGCGCAGGGCCGCCGGCAGCAGCGGATCGGTGCTGAGGTGGTGCACGAGCATCGCGGCCGCAGCGAGGCGAGATGCCGGCTCCCGGACGCTCGCGAGCCGGTCCAGCAGTTCTTCACCCTCACGCGCCCAGCCGCCGAGGTCCCACAGGCGCGCGGTCAGCTCCTCGGGATCCTGCTCCGGCGTCGCCCTGAAGGTCCGCAGCACGGGGTCGACCGGGGACGCACGGGTGAGGTTCGCCGGACGGGTCCAGACGCCCTCCCGCAGCTCCGCGAGACGGCGGGCCGCCAGCGCGTCGCGAAGGGAGGCGCGCTCCGCACCCGAGCGGCCGGAGACGACCACGATCGCCATCTCCCACGTGCCGTCCCAGGCCGTCTCGGCGTCCCGCACGGCCTCGTCCTGGTGCTGCTGGCGTCGCAGCAGGCGGTCGCCGAGTCGGTAGCCGGCGTCGGTGCGCCGCAGGTCGCCGTCGGCCACGGCGCGGGTGACCGCGACGCGCACCGTCGAGGGCGCGATGCCGAAGTATTGGCCGGCACGGGTGAGATCGGCCGGCGTGAACGGCTCCGGGTGCGCGCCGAGCACCAGGCTCAGGACCGTCGACCGCGCGGAGAGCGACGCGGGAGCGACACGCTGGGAAGCCACGGCCCCATCCTCGCACGCTACGCATCTGGACACGACTGTTGTCGAATATGTAACATCACGGCATGACGAGTGCCACGCACGAGGTGTTCAACCAGGTCCCCCCGCTGGTGGGGCACAACACGGCGGCGGATCCCGCGCTGCGCGAGGGTCTCGAGCGCGAGGGCGCCGGCTGGGCGCTCCCCGAGATCGACGAGCTGGGCCGGCTGGCCGGCACGACCGAGGCCCAGGACTGGGGCCGGCTCGCCGAGCGCGTGCCGCCGCGCCTCCACACGCACGACCGCTACGGACACCGCGTGGACGAGGTCGAGTACGTCCCGGCGTACCACCAGCTGATGCGCACCGCGGTCGAGCACGGCCTCCACGGAGCGCCGTGGGCCGACGACCGTCCCGGCGCGCACGTCGCCCGCGCGGCCAAGTTCTTCACCTGGAACGTCGACGCCGGCCACGGCTGCCCGATCTCGATGTCCTACGCCGTCGTTCCCGCCCTGCGCGCCAACCCCGAGCTCGCCGCGCGGTTCGAGCCGCTGCTGACGAACCGCGAGTACGACTTCGGCCTGCGCGACCCCGAGACGAAGCGCGGCCTGATCGCGGGCATGTCCATGACCGAGAAGCAGGGTGGCTCCGACGTCCGCGCGAACACCACCACGGCCACCCGGCAGCCGGACGGCACCTACGTCCTGCGCGGGCACAAGTGGTTCACCAGCGCGCCGATGAGCGACCTGTTCCTCACCCTCGCGCAGACGCCCGCCGGAGTCTCGTGCTTCCTCGTGCCGCGCGTCCTGCCCGGCGGCGAGCGGAACGCCATGCGGTTCATGCGCCTCAAGGACAAGCTGGGGAACCGGTCGAACGCCTCGTCGGAGATCGAGTACGACGCCGCCGTCGCGTGGCTCGTCGGCGAGGAGGGCCGCGGCGTCCGCACCATCGTCGAGATGGTCAACATGACGCGCCTCGACTGCGTGATCGGCTCCGCCTCGGGCATGCGCTCGGCGCTCACGATGGCCGCCCACCACGCCCGGCACCGGTCGGCGTTCGGGAAGCGGCTGGTCGACCAGCCCGCGATGCGCAACGTGCTGGCCGACCTGCAGGTCGAGTCGGAGGCAGCGACCACGGCGATGCTGCGGCTCGCGGGCGCCAACGACCGGGCCACGCGCGGCGACGAGGGCGAGGCTGCCCTGCGCCGCATCGCGCTCGCCGTCACCAAGTACTACGTCTGCAAGCGCGCGCCCTCCATGGTGAACGAGGCGCTGGAGTGCCTCGGCGGCAACGGGTACATCGAGGACTTCGACGTCGCGCGCATCTACCGAGAGATGCCGCTGCTCTCGATCTGGGAGGGCTCGGGGAACGTCGCGGCGCTCGACGCGCTGCGCGCCATGACCAAGGAGCCGTACACGCTCGACGCGTTCTTCGCCGAGGCCGAGCTGGCGAGCGGGGCGGACCGCCGGTACGACGCCGCGGTCGACCGGCTCAAGAAGGAGTTCACCTCGTTCGACGACCTCGAGTTCCGCGCCCGCCGCATCGTCGAGCAGATGGCCCTCGTGTTCCAGGGCAGCCAGCTCGTCCGGCACGCGCCGGCCGCGGTCGCGGACGCCTTCACCGGCTCGCGCCTCGACCGCGACTGGGGCGGCGCCTTCGGCACGCTCCCCCCCCGCGCCGACGTCGCCGAGATCATCGACCGCGCGATGCCGGCCTGAACGATGTCCGTCACGATCACCCGGGACGGCCCGGTCACGACGATCGGGATCGCGCGGCCGGAGGCCCGCAACGCCGTGGACCGGGCCACCGCGGAGGCGCTCGTCGAGGCGTTCGCGGCCTTCGACGCCGACACGGAGGCCAGCGTCGCGGTGCTGCACGGCGAGGGCGGGACGTTCTGCGCCGGAGCAGACCTGAAAGCGCTCGCCGCCGGTGACCCCAACCGGTTCGAGCCCGACGGCGACGGACCCATGGGACCCACGCGGATGCGGCTCGGCAAGCCCGTCATCGCGGCGATCGAGGGTCACGCCGTCGCCGGCGGCCTCGAGCTGGCGGTCTGGGCCGACCTGCGCGTCGTGGCGCAGGACGCGGTGCTCGGCGTCTTCTGCCGGCGCTGGGGCGTGCCGCTCATCGACGGCGGCACGGTCCGCCTGCCGCGTCTCATCGGCACGAGCGTCGCGATGGACCTGATCCTCACCGGACGCGCGGTCGAGGCCGACGAGGCCCTGCGCATCGGCCTGGCCAACCGCGTCGTGCCGCCGGGCGAGGCCCTCGCCGCCGCTCAGCAGCTCGCGCGCGAGATCGCCGCGTTCCCGCAGACGTGCCTGCGCGAGGACCGCCTCTCGGTGATCGAGCAGGAGGGTCTCGACGAGCAGGCGGCGCTGGCCGCCGAGTACCGCCACGGCGTCGTGTCCATCGACGCCGGCATGGTCGCCGGGGCGACCCGGTTCGCCGAAGGCGCCGGCCGCCACGGCGCCTTCGACGACTGAACTCTTCTCGCCCTCACACCGACGTGCCCGAGGTCGGCAACCGGACCACCTCGGCGGACGTCCTTCCCCTGGCGCAAGACTTCGGCGACAAGTCTCTCGATCAGGCGGTCGTAGTCATCGTGCTCGACCAGAACCTCCGAGATCGAACTCCTCTGCAATGACGGGTCCGTGGCTCGCCGTGCTGCGGTCGTTCCGCTGACACACCAAGCATCGGGCCGAATCCGTGCGGCGAAGGTGCATCAGCATCGGACTCGCAGCTCGCGCTCCATCAGAGCTGCGACAAGCTGTGGCAACGACAGCTGCCGTGAAGCTCGTGGCGGGTGGCCACGGCCGAGATCGACCGTGGCCACCGTCGGATTCACATGGCGGCAGCGGCCGGCTCTCGGCCGGTCAGTGCCAGCAGCTCGTCCCCGTCGATGCGGTAGGTCTCCCACACGTCCATCTGGTCGCCGCCGTGACTGACCAGGGCGCTGCGCAGGGGGTTGCTGCTGATCACCTGCCCCTCCAGACGGGTGTAACCCTGATCGACGGCGAGTCGTGCGAGCTCGGTCATCAGGATCAGACCCGTGCCCTGGCCCCTGGCCTCAGGGTCCACGTAGAAGTCCTCGACGTGGATGCCCGGCGCGGCGTCCCAGGTCGAGTACGTGCGGTACCAGAGCACCATCCCGGTGATGCGCCCGTCCCGTTCGGCCACGTGAGCCTTCAGGGTGGGATCGGTTCCGAAGAGCTGGATGCGCAGGATGGGCCAGGTCATCCGGCAGGATTCACCTTCGCCATGGAAATCGGCGAGGGCCTGGATCATCTCGGCCAATCTGGGCACGTCGGTCACGAGGGCCGGACGGACGTGGGTGGATGGGGAACGGGGGTTGTTCTTCATCAGGTGTCCTTTCACGGGGACGGAGCAGGTGATCCGTCCTGTGTGTCGGGACATTGCCATCAACGGTCTGATGAGCCATAGGGGCTGTGCAGCAACTGGACTCGCCGGACGAAGCGTTCGGCGTCCTCGCCCGGCGTCGGCACACAGATCGTGGTGGCGACGGACGCATCGAGACCCAGGGCAGTCTGCGCCTCGTCGTCGATCAGCAGCTTCGCCTGCTGAGCCTGGGCGGGCCTGAAGACGGCGACGAAGGCCCAGTCCGCCAGTCGTCCCCATCGCACGCTGGGAAACATCATCTCCAGGCGCCGGGCGACGACGAACATGGTCTCGTCCTCACGGGCTTGAGCGTCTGCGGGGAGAACGTCCACGCGGACTGCTGCGTGCCTGCTCGTCGTGGCAGCGCGCAGGAGCTCGATGGTCTCGCGCTGATTGAGGGTCTGCGTGGCGGGGTCGTGACCGGCGAGGGCTCCGGAGATCGAGGGGAACGACGACGTGCTCACGCTGGACCGCACGGGCCGCAGCATCACCACCCAGTCGCTCCGTCCTGTTCGCGAGGTGGGATCGACCCGGTGGATGTGGGCGGAGGTGCGCATGCGCCCACCCACGAGGTCGAGGTCGATCCGCTCGCCATCCTCGAAGGGAAGCGGGCGACCGAGAATGTCCGCTGCCGTGAGCTCGCGTTGTGACCGCTCTCCCGTGATCAGCTCGATGAGCCGATCGGCTGGTCCATTCCAGTCCTTGAGCCGGCCCAAGTGGTCGAACACGAACAGGAAGACGCCGATGGCGTTGAGCAGACTGTCGGCACGGGCTCGCGACGTGCTCCAATCGTCCGGGTGGCGCGCGACCCAGACGGCGAAGAGGGCGGCCAGGACGAGCACGAAGTGCGTCTGCTCGCTGGCTGAGACCTCCATCGCGATGATCGCGATCACCAGGATCTGGGACGTGAGGACGAAGATCCGAACGCGACGCTGAGGGTGCCGTTGACGGATGTTCAACGTCAGGATCACGCTCAGCAGCAGGGCGAAGCAGTAGGCCGCGTGGACGATGAACGGCGCGGTGCGACGGAACTCGGCCGAGGTGAGGTCCGGGTACACCACCAGGCGGACGAACACGATCACGATCGGCTCGATGAAGAACACGATCGTGACGAGGGTCGGTATCGACCATCGACCCGACACGAGGCGCTGGGCAGCCACGAAGGCGGCGGCGGCGGCGGAGGCGGCGGCCGCGAGGATGCAGGCGTTCGCGCTGGCGTTCGGGCCAGGGTCCGCGTAGTTCCACGCAGCACCGACCGACCAGAAGGCCGCGGCCAGGCACAGGATGGCGATCGGTCGCGCGGCAGCGGAGGCCCGCACCGGCAGTAGGAGGCACGCAGCGACCAGAGCGATGGAGGCTGCAGCCAGACTCGCTCCGATCACCTGCTCATTGTCGCGCATGGTCACCGAGCGCGGGCCCGATGGCCCCACAGACAAGCGATCAGGCCCGGAATCCAATGGATTCCGGGCCTGATCTTCGTGGTAGCGGGGGCAGGATTTGAACCTGCGACCTCTGGGTTATGAGCCCAGCGAGCTACCGAACTGCTCCACCCCGCGTTGCTCGGACAACTCTACCGGAGGGAGTGGAGGGACCCCAAATCGGGGTCCCTCCCCTCGCCGTCCTCAGATGAGGTCGTCGGTCAGGTGGTTCGGCGTGCCGAACCGGTGGGCGGTGATGCTGACGGCCTGCTCGTGGACGAACGGGAGCAGCTCCACGTGGCCCGCTTCGGTGGGGCGCGCCGCCCAGATCGCGAGGTCGGGCTTGCCGCCGGTCTGCTGCGCCACCGTCGTGCGGCTGCCGCCGACGAGGCGGACCCGGCCGTCGGTGAGGTGCGAGGCCATCGCGGTCCACGCCGCGTCGTCCTCGACCAACACCGAGACGCCGAAGGCGCGCAGCGCGGCGTGGACCGCGTCGGGCACCTCGAACGCCGACGAGACCTGCAGCGGAGCGCCGGAGGTGAGGCCGGCGCCGATCACGCGGAGGCCGTCGGCCAGCTGGGCGTCGGCGGCCAGGCGGACGTGCACCCGCGTCGGCACGTAGCGCAGGATGTTGCGCTCGGCGAACAGGTTCGAGACGTCGCGGGCGACGCCGAACTCCTCACGCCACGCCACCGCGTCGCTGCTGAAGCCACGCTCCAGGAACGCGAGGTCGTCCGCCGGCAGGTGCGCCTCGCGGGCCGCCTGCAGCAGCCGCTCGGCGCGTGCGTCGAGGCTCGCCTTGACGGTCGAGCGGGACCGCTCCCAGTCGCCGAGTCCGAACAGGTAGTGCGGGCCGCCCGCCTTCGTGCCGGCGCCGATGGCCGACTTCTTCCAGCCGCCGAACGGCTGACGCCGCACGATCGCGCCGGTGGTGCCGCGGTTCACGTAGAGGTTGCCCGCCTGGACGCCGTCCAGCCAGACCGCGATCTCGGCCGGGTCGAGGGCGTGCAGGCCGGCGGTCAGGCCGTAGTCGACCTGGTTCTGGATCTCCAGCGCCTCCTCCAGCGTCTCGGCGGTCATGATGCCCATCACCGGCCCGAAGTACTCGGTCAGGTGCGTGGTCGAGCCGCGCTTCACGCCGACGCGGACGCCGGGCGACCACAGCTGACCGGCCTCGTCCAGCTTCTTCGGCTCGACGAGCCACCGCTCCCCCGCGTCGAGCTGAGTCAGGCCGCGCAGCAGCTTGCCGCTCGCGGGCTCGATCAGCGGACCCATCTGGGTCTGCGGGTCCGACGGCCAGCCGACCGTCAGCGACGTCACGGCGTCGACGAGCTGCTCGCGGAAGCGCTTCGACGTCGCTACCGAGCCGACCAGGATGACCAACGAGGAAGCCGAGCACTTCTGGCCCGCGTGGCCGAAGCCCGACGCGGCGATGTCCTTGGCGGCCAGGTCGAAGTCGGCCGACGGCGTCACGACGATCGCGTTCTTGCCGCTCGTCTCGGCCAGCAGCGGCAGGTCGGGACGGAAGCTGCGGAACAGCTCGGCCGTCTCGTAGGCGCCCGTCAGGATCAGGCGTTCGACGCGCGGGTCGGACACGAGACGCTGGCCGAGGTCGGACTCCTCCACGTGCACGAGGTGCAGGACCTCACGCGGCACCCCGGCCTCCCACAGGGCCTCGACCATCACCGAGCCGCAGCGCGCGGCCTGCGGCGCCGGCTTGATGACGACCGCGGAGCCGGCGGCCAGTGCGGCGAGCGTGGAGCCCGCCGGGATCGCGACCGGGAAGTTCCACGGCGGGGTCACCACGGTCAGTCGCGACGGCACGAACGTGGCGCCGTCCACCGAGTCCAGCCGGCGCGCGAGGTGCGCGTAGTAGCGCGCGAAGTCGATCGCCTCGGACACCTCCGGGTCGCCCTGGTCGAGCGTCTTGCCCGCCTCGGAGGCCATGACCTCCAGCAGGTCGGCGCGACGCTGCTCCAGCCGAAGCGCGGCGCGCTCGAGGATCTCGGCGCGCTCGGTGGCCGGACGGCGACCCCACGCGTGACCCTCGACGACGGCGCCGGCGACGATCGCCTCGAGGGCGTCGGCGTCGGTCACGGTGTGCTCGGCGACGAGGTCCTTCCCGAGGGCGGAGTCGGCGACCTTCGCGAGGATCTGGCGGCCCCATGAGCGGTTCGCCGGCAGCGACGGGTCGGTGTCGGGGGTGTTCTCGAACGGCGCACCGATCGGGGTCTCCTCCACCGAGGCGAGGCGGTTCTGCCGGCGGTTCGGCGCGGGCACCGAGTCGTCGAGGGCGGCCAGCGAGGCGAGGAAGCGCTGCTGCTCTCGCTCGAACAGCTCGGTGCTGTCGTTCAGCTCGAACACGGCCGACATGAAGTTGTCGTGGCTCGCGCCCTCCTCGAGGCGGCGGATCAGGTACGCGATCGCGACGTCGAAGTCCTTCGGGTGCACGACCGGCGTGTACAGCAGCAGTCCGCCGACCTCACGGCGCACGACCTCGGCCTGGCTCTGCGCCATGCCCAGCAGCATCTCGATCTCGACGCCGTCGCGGACGCCGCGCTGACCGGCGAGCAGCCACGCGTGGGCGAGGTCGAACAGGTTGTGGCCGGCCACGCCGATGCGCACGTTCCGGACGCGCTCGGGGTGCATCGACCAGTCCAGGACGCGCTTGTAGTTCGTGTCCGACTCCTGCTTCGACGACCACGTCGCGAGCGGCCAGCCGTGCAGCGAGGCGTCGACGCGCTCCATCGGCAGGTTGGCGCCCTTCACGACGCGCACCTTGATGCCCGCGCCACCACGGGCCCGGCGGGCCGCCGACCACTCCTGCAGCTGGATCATCGCGCGCATCGAGTCGGGCAGGTAGGCCTGCAGCACGATGCCGGCCTCGAGGTCCTCCAGGCCGGGGGTGTCGAGGATCTTGGTGAAGACCGCGATCGTCAGGTCGAGGTCGTGGTACTCCTCCATGTCGAGGTTGATGAACTTCGGCGTCGCGGCCGCCGCGGCCTGGCGGTACAGCGGCATGAGGTTCTCGGCGACGTGGTCGACGGCCTCGTCGAACGCCCACGGCGAGTGCGGCGGCACGGTGGACGACACCTTGATCGACACGTAGTCGACGTCGGGACGCGCGAGCAGGTCGTGCGTGCCCTTCAGGCGGCGGGCGGCCTCGCGCTCCCCGAGCACGGCCTCGCCGAGCAGGTTGATGTTGAGGCGCACGCCCTCGCCGCGGATCTCGGCGATGCTGCGACCGAGCTTCCCATCGGTCGCGTCGACGATGAGGTGGCCCACGAGGGAGCGCAGCGCGCGCTGCACGACCGGGATGACCAGGCGCGGCACGAAGCGGCCGGCGAACGCGCCGAGGCGCACGGCGTTGCGCAGGTGCCACGGCAGGAAGGCCGGCACGTCCGACGCCAGCACGGCGAAGTTCCGCGCCGCGATCCTCGGGTCCTCCGGACGGATCACGCCGTCGATGAAGCCCACGGTGAAGTCCAGGCCCTTCGGGTCCTTCAGCAGACCGGCGAGCTGCGCGCCCGCCTTGTCGGCGGGCACCTTCGCCGCCTCGGCGAGCCAGTGGCGCACGAGCGCCACCGACTCCTCGGCCAGCGCGTCGGTCGGAGGGGGAGCGAGATCGGGGGTCATGCCGCCAGTCTGAGTCGCCCAGCCGTTAAGGTAAAGCGATCTTTTGTGACGGATATCGGTCAGATTCAGTGAAGGATGAACATGCTCGACGTACGCCGCCTCCGCCTCCTGCGCGAGCTGCAGATCCGGGGCACGCTGGCCAGTGTCGCGGCCGCCCTGCACCAGAGCCCGTCGTCGGTCTCGCAGCAGCTCTCGCTGCTCGAGCAGGAGGTCGGCGTCGAGCTGCTGAGGAAGGTCGGGCGCCGCGTCCAGCTCACGCCGCAGGCCGAGATCCTGGTCGAGCACACGTCGGCCGTGCTGGAGCGGCTGGAGCGGGCCGAGTCCGACCTCGCGGCCTCGCTCGACGAGGCGACGGGCACGTTCCGGCTGGCCGTGTTCCAGTCCGTCGCGCTCGCGCTGATGCCGGCGACGCTGTCGATCCTCGAGACCGAGCACCCGCGGCTGCGCGTGACGATGACGCAGCGCGAGCCCGAGTCGGCCCTGTACGAGACCTGGGCGCGCGAGTTCGACCTCGTGATCGCCGAGAAGTACCCCGGGCACAACACGCCGTGGCACCCCGAGCTGGACGCCGTCGACCTCACCACCGACGAGGTCCGGCTCGCCGTGCCGCCCGCGGGCAGCCGTTTCGGCGACATCACCTCGATCGCCGGGGCCGCGCGGGCGCCGTGGGTCATGGAGCCGTCCGGGGTCGCCTCGCGCCACTTCGCCGAGCAGGCGTGCCGGGTCGCCGGATTCGAGCCCGACGTCCGCTACGAGACCGCCGACCTCCAGGCCCAGATCAGCCTCATCGAGTCGGGCCACGCCGTGGCACTGCTGCCCGACCTGCTGTGGCTGAACCGCACGCCGCCGGTGACGCTGCACCGGCTCGCGGGCCGGCCCCGCCGCACGATCTTCACGTCGGCGAGGCGGGCCTCGGCCCACTCCCCCGGCGTCACGGCCACCCGCCAGGCGCTGTCGCGCGCCGTGGCGGAGGGCCGGTGACGCCAGCGGTCATCGAGTGACCACCTGGTCGCGCCGCGTCTTGACCAGGCTGGCCACGGTCACGACTGTCAGGACGACCGCGATCACGATCAGGCTCAGCCACGTCGGGATCTCCGGGACCGAGGCCGACACGTCCACGTGCGCCCAGTGCAGGATGAGCTTCACGCCGATGAAGGTCAGGATCAACGACAGCCCCGCCGAGAGGTAGACGAGCCGGTCCAGCAGTCCGCTGACCAGGAAGTACAGCGCCCGCAGACCCAGCAGCGCGAAGGCGTTGGCGACGAAGACGATGTACGGCTCCTGGGTCACCCCGAAGACGGCCGGGATGGAGTCCAGGGCGAACAGCAGGTCGACGCTGCCGATCGCCAGGAGCACGATCAGCATCGGGGTCACCATGGTCCGCCCGTCGACCCGCGTGACGATCCTGCCGTCGACGAAGTCGTCGGTGACGGGGAGGACGCGCCGGGCGAGCCTCACCACGGCCTGGTTCTCGATGTCGGGGTCCTCGCCGTGGTGGCGGTACATCTGCACGGCCGTGTAGATCAGCAGGACCCCGAACAGCAGGAACATGAAGGAGAACAGCGAGATCAGGGCCGCCCCGGCGAGGATGAAGAGCGCTCGCATGACGAGCGCCAGGATGATGCCGAACGTGAGCACCTTGTGCTGGTGCCGGTCCGGCACCGCGAAGGTGGACATGATCACGACGAACACGAAGAGGTTGTCCACCGACAGGCTCTTCTCCAGCACGTAGCCGGCGAAGTACTCGGTGCCGAGGGTCGTGCCGTACGCCCAGGTGAACCACACGCCGAAGGCGATCGCGATGGCGACGTAGAACGCCGACCACGCCGCCGCCTCGCGGAACCCGACGTGGTGCGGCTTGCGCCACCCGCGGACGAGGTCCAGGGCCAGCAAGCCGACGATGACCGCGATCGTCACGGCCCAGGTGACGCCGCTGATCTCGGTCATCGGTGCGTCCCTCGGTCGAACCCCGTCCGGGCGCGGTGGCGTCCATGGTGACTGCGGTACCGACGAACGTCGGCCACCGCCATCCACACCACTGCGCCGCCCCAGACGACCGCGCCGATGATGGCGATCGCCTCCACTGCGCCGACGTCGCCGTCCAGCGCGAACCAGGACGTACCGGGGGATGTCAGGAATGACGTACTCATCACGAGCCTCCATCGAGTCGTTGCACGATGAAGGTCTTCTCCAGCCCCCGAGGGCCCCGCGCGCCGGGTCTGAGCCGTAGTGACGACCACGCGGTGGAGGAGTACTCCCCTTCCTTGCCCATCAGGTTACCTCCCATCGACCAGACCTGCCGCCCCTCGAGGTGTGGCACCCCGCTCGCGGCCCTAGCGTCGAGACATGGCCACCATCGCGAAGAACATCGTCGACACCCTCGAGGCCAACGGCGTCCAGCGCGTCTACGGCATCCCCGGCGACTCCCTCAACGGCTTCACCGACGCGCTGCGCACGTCGGGCGTGGAGTGGGTCCAGGTCCGCCACGAGGAGGCCGCCGCGTTCGCCGCGGCCGGCGAGGCGGCCACCACCGGACGGCTCGCCGTGTGCGCCGGCAGCTGCGGTCCGGGCAACCTCCACCTCATCAACGGCCTCTACGACGCCAACCGCTCGCGCGTGCCGGTGCTGGCCATCGCGGCGCACATCCCGACCTCCGAGATCGGCACCACCTACTTCCAGGAGACCCACCCACAGGAGCTCTTCCGCGAGTGCAGCGTCTACGTCGAGCACGTCTCGAGCCCCTCGCAGATGCCGCGGATGATGCGCATCGCCATGCAGACGGCGATCGAGAAGCAGGGCGTGGCCGTGCTGGTGGTCCCCGGCGACATCGCGCTGATGGAGGCGCAGGACGACGCGATCACCGTGCTGCGTCCGTCCGAGTCGCGCGTCATCCCGTCCGACGCCGAGCTGCAGCGCGCGGCGCACCTGCTCCAGGGGAAGGTCACGATCCTCGCCGGGGCGGGATGCGAGGGCGCCCACGACGAGCTCGTCACGATCGCCGACCACCTGGCCGCGCCGGTCGTGCACGCGCTGCGCGGCAAGGAGCACGTCGAGTGGGAGAACCCGTACGACGTCGGCATGACCGGCCTGCTCGGCTTCGCGTCGGGCTACCGCGCGATCGAGGCGTGCGACGTCCTGCTCATGCTCGGCACCGACTTCCCCTACCCCGACTTCTTCCCGCCGAAGGCGAAGATCGTCCAGGTCGACGTGCGCGGCGAGCAGATCGGCCGGCGGACCCCGGTGGACCTCGGCCTGGTCGGCACGGTGCGCGACACGGTGCAGGCGCTGCTGCCCCTGCTGAACCGCACGTCCGAGCTCGACCACCTCGAGGACTCGCGCCAGCACTACCTCAAGACCCGCGAGAAGCTCGACGACCTCGCCACGCCGGTGAAGAAGGGGCGGGCCCAGCACCCGCAGTTCGTCGCCCGCGCGATCGACGAGGCGGCCGCCGAGGACGCCGTCTTCCTGCCCGACGTGGGCTCCCCCGTCATGTGGGCCGCGCGCTACCTGCACATGAACGGCCGGCGCCGGCTGATCGGCTCGTTCAGCCACGGCTCGATGGCCAACGCCGTCTCGCAGGCGATCGGCGTGCAGGCGGCGCACCCGGGCCGCCAGGTCGTCGCGCTGTCCGGTGACGGTGGCCTGACGATGATGCTCGGCGAGCTCATCACGCTCGTGCAGGAGGAGCTGCCGGTGAAGGTCGTCGTCTTCGAGAACAGCTCGCTCAACTTCGTGGAGCTGGAGATGAAGGCCGCCGGCTTCGTCAACTGGGGCACCGGACTGCGCAACCCCGACTTCGCCGAGGTCGCCCGGGCCATCGGCATGCACGGCGCCCGCGTCGAGCGGTCGGAGGACCTCGCTCCCGCGCTCGAGGAGGCCTTCGCGCACGACGGTCCCGCGCTGGTCAACGTGATCACCGAGCGCCAGGAGGTCACGATCCCGCCGTCGGTCAAGGCGTCGCAGCTGAAGGGCTTCTCGCTCTACGCCCTGCGCACGGTGATGTCCGGCCGCGGCGACGAGATCGTCGATCTCGCGAAGGCCAACCTCCGCCAGGTGCTCTGAACGGACCTAGGCTCGGCACATGAGCGAGGAACGCGCGATCGCCGCCCTGGACGCCGCGGGCGTCGCCCACACCGTCACCCGACACGGGCAGGTGGGCTCGCTCGCCGAGGCCGCCGCGGCACGCGGGGTCGACCCCGACCGCATCGTCAAGACGCTCGTGGTGCGCCGCTCCGGCGACGAGTACCTGTTCGTCCTGGTGCCCGGCGACCGGCAGATCAGCTGGCCCAAGCTGCGCGGCCTGCTGGGCGTCTCACGGCTCTCGATGCCTCCGGCCGAGGACGCCTTCGCGGCCACCGGCTACGAGCGCGGCACCATCACCCCGTTCGGCGCGAGCCACGCCTGGCCCGTGATCGCGGACGAGACCGTGCAGGGCACGATCTCGCTCGGCGCCGGCGCGCACGGCGTCGCCGTGACCGTGGAGGCCGCCGACGTGATCGCCGCGCTCGACGCGACGGTGGCCGACGTCACCGACTCCCCCACCGCCTGAGCGGTGGGGGCGCCGGCGATCACTCCCCGAGGAGTCGCTGCGCGGCCTCGAGGGCCTCGGCCATCGAGTCGATGCGAGCCTGGTACGTGGCCAGGTCGCCGTCCTCGAGCGCGGCCTGCGCCTGGTCGTAGAAGCGCGACGCGTCGGCCAGGTACTGCTCGGCCGTCTTCGTCTCGCCGCCGGCATCGCCACCGGCGTCACCGTCCGGCGTCGGCTCCTCCGGCGGAGGCGTGGCGTTCGGCTCCAGACCCAGCGCCGAGCGCAGCGCCTCGTCGAGGGTCTGGCCCACGCCCACGCCGTCGCCGAACGTGGCGGTGATGAGCTGGAGCACCGGGTACGAGCCCTCGCCCACGCGCTGGATGTAGATCGGCTGCACGTAGAGCATGGCGCCGCCGACCGGCAGGGTCAGCAGGTTGCCGCGCAGGATCCGCGTGTTCTGCGACTGCTCGTACTGCAGCAGCGCCGCTCGCACGCCGGCGTCGGACTCGAACTGGGCCGCGATCTGGTTCGGGCCGCCGACGCGCGTGTCGCTCGGCAGCTCGAGGATCTGCACCTTGCCGTAGTTCTCGGTGTCGGACGCCTCGGAGTTCACGCTCATGAACGACGCCAGGTTCTGCCGGTTGTTGGGCAGGTAGACGCTGGTCAGGCTGAAGCGCGAGGCCTCCTCGCCGGGACGGCTCATCGAGAGGTAGTACGGCGGCTGCTTCGTGTTGCCGGAGGCCGAGGGGTCCTCGGGGATCTTCCAGCGCTCGCCGTCCTCGTAGAACGTCTGGGCGTTGGTCACGTGGTAGCGGCTGAGCACGTCGCGCTGCACCTTGAACAGGTCCACGGGGTAGCGCAGGTGCTGCAGCAGCGACTCGCTGATCTCGGACTTGGGCTCGACGACGTCGGGGAACACCTTGGACCACGTCTTGAGGATCGGGTCCTCGGTGTCCCACTCGTAGAGCTTCACGGTGCCGTCGTAGGCGTCGACGACGGCCTTCACCGAGTTGCGCATGTAGTTGACCTGGTCAGTCGGCAGCGCGATCTGGCTGGCGCCGTCGGTGAGCGTGTCGCTGGTGGCCTCGTTGAGCGAGCGCGACTCCGAGTAGGGGTAGGAGTTGCTCGTCGTGTAGCCGTCGACGATCCACACGACCCGGCCGTCGACGACCGCGGGGTACGTGTCGCCGTCGAGCGTCAGCCACGGGGCCACCTTGCGGACGCGATCGCGCGGGTGACGGTCGTAGATGATCTTGGAGTTGCTGTTGACGCGGTCGGACAGCACGATCTTCGGCTCGGCGAACTTGAACGCGTAGAGCACCTGGCGGAACAGCGAGCCCATCTCCACGCCGCCCTTGCCGTCGTACGTGTTGGCGGTGGAGTCGCCGTCGGTGCCGTCGCCCTCGTCGGAGCCGCCGCCGCGCGGCGTGTCGACCTCGATCGGGTTGGCGCCGTCGGGACGGCCCACGATCGAGTACGACGGCGACTTCTCGCCGAAGTAGATCCGCGGGGCCTTCTCGAACTCGAGCTCGCCGGTGGGCGGGATGTCCTTGGCGACCCACACGGGCTCACCCTGGGAGCCGCGCTTGTTGCCGTACGCGGCGATCACGCCGTAGCCGTGGGTGTAGACGGTGTGGTCGTTCGACCACGTGCGCTGCGTGGACTGCAGGCCGTCGAGGTCGACCTCG
The DNA here is from genome assembly GCF_044069275.1 of Aeromicrobium sp. JJY06. Taxonomy (NCBI): domain Bacteria; kingdom Bacillati; phylum Actinomycetota; class Actinomycetes; order Propionibacteriales; family Nocardioidaceae; genus Aeromicrobium; species Aeromicrobium sp. JJY06. The sequence goes on along the minus strand of NZ_JBIMRD010000001.1, from coordinate 2,007,747 downwards.
CGCGCCGCGATGATGACGTCCTGCGGCTGCGGGTCGTCGCCGATCGCGTAGCGGTCGACGTCGAGCGTGCTCTGCACCGTGTAGTAGCCGCGCACCTGCTGCAACTGCTGGAACGCCGGCGAGATGAGCGTGGGGTCGAGCAGTCGGGTGCTGACGCGCGACTCGGCCGACGCGTTGAGCTCCTGCGGCGTCAGCTCGGTCTTGGCCGAGTAGTCGGCCGTCTCGACGTCGGCGACGCCGAACGCCTCGCGCGTGCCGTCGATGTTCTTCTCCAGGTACGGGCCCTCGCGGTCGGGCTCGGACGGGTTGACCTGGAACTGCTGCATGATCGCGGGCCAGGCGGCACCGATCAGCAGCGACGTCAGGAACCACAGGCCCAGGCCCAGCGCGGGCAGGGTCCACGAGCGCAGGAAGATCGTGGAGAAGAACATCAGGGCGCACAGGATCGCCACGACCATGAGGATGTTCTTGGCGGGGATCTCGGCGTTGGCGGCGGTGTAGGTGATGCCGTCGAACAGACCCGACGTGTCGTAGGACAGCGCGTAGCGGTCGAGCCAGTAGTTGGCGGCGCGCACGAGCATCGCGAGGCCGACGAGGACCGCGACCTGCACCTGCGCGGCGCGGCTGAAGCTCGGGCCCTTGTTGCCCAGGCGGATGCCGCCGAAGACGTAGTGGACGAAGACCACCGCGATGGCCGAGATCAGCAGCAGCGCGAACACGAACGAGACGATGAACTGCAGCCACGGCATGTCGAAGACGTAGAAGCCCACGTCCTTGCCGAAGTGCGGGTCCTTCGTGCCGAACGGCTCGCCGTTGCGCCACAGCTGGAAGGTCTCCCAGCGGCTGCTGCCGATGATGCCGGAGAAGAAGCCGACGAAGGCGGAGACGGCGATCAGCGCCCACTTCGCGATCGGCGTGATCGCCATGCGGTAACGGGCGGCGGGGTCGTCGCGTCGCAGGCCCAGCGGGTTCGGCCGGTTGCGGTGCGCGAGCCAGACGTTGGCGCCCACGACGAGCGCACCGAACAGGGCGAACACCACGAAGAGCGCCGAGCGCGTCAGCAGGACGGTGGTGAAGACGCCCTGGAAGTCGACCGAGCCGTACCAGAGCCGCTCGGTCCACAGGCTCACGAACAGCGAGCCCAGGACCAGCAGGGCCGCCAGCGTGACGATGGTCGGGATCAGCACCCTCCGCCCGCGGTCGGAACGCGGTTCAGGCTCGCGTCGAGGGGGTGTCGATCCGAAGATGTCGCTCACGGTGCTCCTGGCTCACAGCAGTGTGGGTCTGGTGGCGCCAGCCTACGGGGTGTGGAAGAACCGCGGACTCACGCGTCGTCCGCGAGCGTCCCGGCGACCAGGTCGGTCAGCCCGGGGACGAGGTCCGGGCCCTCGATCAGCGGCGCGTCCTCGGGTGCCCGCGGGCGCACCGCGACGTGTGCCGCGCCCTCGCGCAGCACCGCCGCGACGATGCGCATCTCCTGGCGGTCGGGGTGCTGCGCGGCGAACTCCGCGGCGGCGGCCGGGTCGTCCGGGAGGTCGTCCTCGGCCTCGGCGGGCAGCGTCAGCCGCTCCACCACGACGGCACAGCCGGCGACCTCCTCGGGCCAGCCGATCTCGGCCAGCAGGTCCTCGACCTGGCGGTCGGCGGGCAGCTCCTGCTCGATCGGCGTGTACGAGTCGGGGGCGCCCAGCTCGTCGGCCAGCTCGGGCTGCGCGGCGAGCAGGTCGCCCGTCAGCACGAGGGCGAACAGCCGCGGCGGCTGGTCCCAGCCACCGTCGTTCACGTGGGCCTCGACCTCGAGCGCGGCCTGGCGGACGGGCGAGTCCTCCCCCATGCCGCCACCGGTCACGGTCAGCTTCGGATCACTCACAGCTCGCCACCTTCGCCTTCGGGTCCTTCGCGAGCGTGCCCAGCGCATCGATCGCGTCCTGCAGCGTGGCCACCTTGACCAACGTCATGCCGAAGTCGTCCCCCTCGGCCGCCTCGCGGCAGTTGGCCGCCGGCACGAGGAAGATGTCGGCCCCGGCCTCGGCAGCCCCGGCCATCTTCTGGCGGACGCCGCCGATCGAGCCGACGGTGCCCTCGGGATCGATCGTGCCCGTTCCGGCCACGTTCTGCCCGCCGGTCAGGGCGCCGGGCGTGAGCGAGTCGTAGATCGCGAGCGCGAACATCGTGCCGGCGCTCGGGCCGCCGACGCGGTCGCCGATGTGGTTCTCGATGTCAATCGGGAACTCGAACGTCGAGCCCACGGCGATGCCGACGCGCGCCTGGTCGGGGTCGTCGTCCATCGCGGTGGTGCGGATCGTGACGGTGCCGTCCTTGCCGTCGCGCCGGTAGCCGATCGTGACGTCGTCACCCGGCTCGCGGTCGCCGACCGCCTGGCCGACGGACTCCTGCGTGGCGACCTTCTCGCCGTCCACGGTGAGGATGAGGTCGTCGACCTCGAGCTTGCCCTGCGCGGGACCGTCCTCGACGACGGCCGACACCTTCGGCACCTCGGGGACCGTGATCCCCGCGGCTCGCAGTGCGGCGGCGCGCGAGGCGTCCTGCGAGCTGGCCAGCTGCGCGGCTCCCTCGGCCGTGGACTGCTCGTTCGTCTGGTGGTCGGGGTAGACGAAGTCGTGCGGGACGACGTTGACGTCGGGGTCGAGCCAGCCCTCGATCGCGCCGGCCAGCGACATCCGCGACTCGGCGCGGGTGACCGAGACGGTCGTGAAGTCGAGGCGCCCGTCGGTGGGATAGGTGCGCACGTCGTCACCGAACGTGAGCATCGGGGTGCCGTCCAGCTCGCCGAGCGTGTTGAACACCGGCCCGGGCCGCATCGTCACGAAGGGCACCGGCAGGAACGCCACGAGGCACGTCAGCACCGTCACGACGGACAGGCCCACGGAGAGGGTGAGGGTGCGGCGGCTCAGGCGCAGCGGAGATGACACACCGACACCCTAGAGCCGGGCGGGAAACGCCGGGGCACGCCTCAGGACGGAGCGCCTAGGCTGGCTCCATGGCCGAGGAACCGCGCGAGGACCCCCAGAACCCCTTCAAGGGCACGCCCCTGGAGGGCCTGTTCGGACAGATGGGCGCAGGTCAGTTCGACCTCAACCAGATGATGTCCCAGATGCAGCGGATGTTCGAGCCGCACGAGGGCACCGTCAACTACCAGCTCGCCGCCGACGTGGCCCGCCACGCGGTCGCCGCCGAGGGCGAGGACCCGAGCCCCCACAGCGGCCAGGCCGGTGCCGTCGCCGACGCCGGCCGACTGGCCGAGATGTGGCTCGACAAGGCCACCGACGTGCCCGCCGCCGCCACCTCCGCGCTGGCGTGGAGCCGCGCCGAGTGGGTCGAGCACACGATGCCCACCTGGCAGGTCATGGTCGAGCCGGTGGCGCAGCACGTCGTGTCCTCCATGGCCGACGCGATGCCGCCCGAGGCGAAGGCGATGGCCGGCCCGCTGCTGGGCATGCTCAACCAGGCCGGTGGCGCAATGTTCGGCCAGCAGATCGGCTCGGCCATCGGGGCCCTCGCCACCGAGGTGCTCTCCTCCACCGAGGTCGGGCTGCCGCTCGGTCCCGAGCACACCGCGGCCGTGCTGCCGCACAACGTCTCGGCGTTCGCGACCGACCTCGAGGCCAGCCAGGCCGACGTGCTGCTCTACGTGATGCTGCGCGAGGCCGCCCACCACCGTCTCTACGCGCACGCCACGTGGCTGCGCGGCGCCGTGCTCGGCGCGATCGAGGACTTCGCCCGCGGCATCCGCATCGACGTCGGCTCGATCGAGGAGCAGATGCGCTCGATCGATCCCGGCAACCCCGAGGCGATGCAGGAGGCCCTCTCCGGCGGACTGTTCGACCCCGCGCCCACGCCCGAGCAGGAGCGCGCCAAGGAGCGCCTCGAGCTGCTGCTGGCCCTCATCGAGGGCTGGGTCGACGAGGTCGTCGCCCAGGCCACCGCCGGCGTCATGCCCGCCGCTCCCGCGCTGTCGGAGGCGATGCGTCGTCGTCGCGCCACCGGCGGCCCCGCCGAGGACACGTTCGCCTCGCTCGTCGGCCTCGAGCTGCGGCCCCGCCGCCTGCGCGACGCCGCCAACCTGTGGTCGGCGCTGCGTGACCGCCGGGGCGCCGAGGCGCGTGACGCCGTGTGGAGCCACCCCGACCTGCTGCCGACGTCGGCCGACCTCGACGACCCGCTGGGCTTCTGCGAGCGGCAGACCGCCGAGCTGAGCGATGCCGACTTCGACGCCGCCCTGCAGGAGCTGCTGTCGTCCGACGACTCCGGCGACGCGGACGACACCCCCGACGACCGCGCGTGAGCCTGACCGCGGACATCCGCGACGTCCTCGAGCAGTGGTCGGCGCCGTCGGGCGAGCAGGACCACCTGCGCGTCCTCTTCGCCGCGTACGCCGGTGCGCATGACGAGCCAGGAGCGCGCGCCTGCGCGCCCGACCACGTGACCGCGAGCGCCCTGGTCGTCTCGGCCGAGCACGACCGTGTGGCCCTGGTGCTGCACCCGAAGTTCGGCCGCTGGCTGCAGACGGGCGGTCACTGCGAGGCCGGCGACCCGTCGCTCGCCGATGCGGCCCGCCGCGAGGCCGAGGAGGAGACCGGCATCGCCGGCCTCACGATCGATCCCGAGCCGGTGCTGCTGTCGCGCCACCCCGTGCGCTGCCACGAGGGCGGCCACCACCTCGACGTGCAGTTCGTGGCGGTCGCGCCCGCGGGCGCCGAGCCGAAGTGCTCGGACGAGTCCGACGACGTGCGCTGGTTCGCGCTCGACGCGCTGCCCGAGCCGACCGACGACTCGGTCAGGGCTCTCGTCGACGCTGCCAGGTCACGCCTTCGAGGAACCCCATCGCCTCGTCCATCCGCGGGTGTCGCCTGACGATCGCGTCGAACCGCGGGCCGTGGCCCGAGACGACGAGGTGGGTCAGCTCGTGCACCAGCACGGCGTCGACGACGTGGTCCGGCATGTCCTGGAGCCGGTGCGACAGCCGGATCGTGCGGTCCAGCGGCGTGCAGGAGCCCCACCGCGTGTTCTGGTTGGTGACCCAGCGGACCGACGCGGGCTCGGGAGCCTCGGGCACGTAGCGGGCGGCCAGCTCGGCCGCGCGACGGGCGAGCGCCTCGTCGGAGCGCGGCGCCCGGCGGCTCCGCTCGCGCGCGTCGAGCTTCGCGACCATCTCGTCGACGGCGCGTCGCTCCTCGCGGGCGGACATGGTCGCGGGGATCATCACGATCGTCAGATCGCCCTCCCGGCGCGCCGAGACGGTGCGGGTCCTGCGGGCGCTGCGGCGCACCTCGATCCGGGGCATGGACACCAAGGTAGACGGCTGTCCACACGAACCCCACACCCTCCGTCGGCGTTCCCCACACGATGTGCACAGGTTCATCCACAGGCGGTGGACAGAGATCCGACATACCCATTGACCGAGCCCCGGGAGTCGGCCTACCTTGAGCGCAGTCGAAGCCCCGCTCCGACGCGCAAGGGGAAGGCGCGCCGGGTGGGGCTTCGCCCTTGCTTGCCGCCTCTTTGCGCCGATTTGCGCCTAGGCTGATCGTGACCTGTGCCACATTGGGCGGCACACATCGGCAAGGAGGCCGCTATGGCGGAGACATGGACCGGCGAGTTCTACTGCGTGAAGTGCAAGGACAAGCGCGAGACCAGTGGCGAAGTCCAGGTCAGCGAGAAGGGCACCCGCATGGCCAAGGGTGTGTGCCCCGTGTGCGGGACGAAGCTCAACCGCATCCTCGGCAAGGCCTGAGCATCGCGGTGGGGGCGGACCGCCGCCCCCACCGCCGCTCCCCTCCCCTGTGGATCGCTCGGGCGCGCGTCCGCTGACCTGGGCCACGATGGCCCGATGGCGCCCACCCCGATCCGCGGTCCTCGACTCCTTCCGGGCGCCCTGCTGCTGCGTCGCGATGCCCGCACGCTCCAGATCGGCACCAGCCCCGGTGTCCCCGTCCGCGACCGGCCGGGCCTGGCGCGCGTGCTGCGCCTCCTCGACGGCTCGCTGCCGCTGCCCGTCCTCGCCGACCTCGTGGCGCGCGACGTGCCCGAGTTCGCCGACGATCTCCACGCCACGCTGCGCGAACTCCGTGCCGCGGGTGCCGTCGTCGATCCCGTCCCGGCACCTCCCCGTCCGCGCGTGGCCGTGCGCCACGACCGGTCCACACCCGACGTCGCCGCGCTGCTGATCGACTCCCTCGGATCGGCGACCGCCGAGCCCGAGCTCGAGATCCTCCTCAGCGCGGGCGAGCCCGGCCGCTCGACCGTGGAGCACCTCGTCGGCGCGGGGGTCGCCCACCTGCCGGTCGTCCTCGACGAGCGACGCGTGCGGATCGGGCCGCTCGTCGTGCCCGGCGTCACGCCCTGCCTGGGCTGTCACGACGCGCACCGCTCCGCAGCGGACCCGGGGTGGCGGGCCCTCGTCCCCCAGTTCGAGCGAGGACGCCTGCTCGCGTGCGGGCTGGCGCCGGGCGTGCTGTTCCGCGCGACCGCCGAGGTGCTGCACCAAGTCGACTGCCTGCGGGACGGCACCCGTCCGCCGGCGCTCGGGCGGGTCGTGTCGGTGGCCTCTCCGCACGACGCCCCCGAGGTCGAGGACGTGCCGTTCGCGACCGAGTGCGCGTGCCGGCTGCTCGCCGCGTGACCGGTCGGATGCGGCGGGCGCCACTATCCTGACCACGTGGCCGACACCGACCCGGACGACGCTCCCGACACTCCCCTGACCGGCAGTGCCCTGCGACGCGGGGCCCGCCTGGCCAGCCTTCCCGCCGGCTTCGCGGCTCGTACGACCTGGGGCATCGGCCGCAGACTCGTCGGCGCCCCCGCCGCCGCGGTGATGACCGACGTCCAGCGCCGCACCGCCGACCAGGTGTTCTCCGTCCTCGGCCAGCTCAAGGGCGGCGCGATGAAGTTCGGCCAGGCGCTGAGCATCTTCGAGGCCGCGCTCCCCGAGGAGGTCATCGCCCCGTACCGCGAGGCGTTGACGAAGCTGCAGGACGCGGCGCCGCCCATGGGCTCGCCCACCGTCAGGCGCGTCATGGAGCGCGAGTTCGGCGCCGACTGGCCCGAGCGCTTCCCCGACTTCGAGATGACGCCGGCCGCCGCCGCCTCGATCGGCCAGGTGCACCGCAGCGGCTTCGTCGCCGAGCCGGGCGCCGAGCCCGTCGAGGTCGCGGTCAAGCTGCAGTACCCCGGGGCCGCCGAGGCGCTGAACTCCGACCTGCGCCAGATCGGCCGGCTGGCACGCCTGCTCGGCACGATGATGCCGGGCGTCGACGTGAAGGCGCTGGTGCGCGAGCTGCAGGAGCGTGTCGCCGAGGAGCTCGACTACTCCCTCGAGGCCGACGCCCAGGCCCGCTTCGCCGAGGCGTTCGCGAACGACCCGAACATCGTCGTGCCCCGACCGCTCGCGCACACCGAGCGCGCCCTGGTGACCACGTGGCTGCCCGGCGACCGCTCGCTGGCCGACGTCATCACCGACGGCACACCCGAGGAGCGCGACCGGCTGGGCGAGACCTACGTGCGCTTCCTGTTCGAGGGACCGGCGCGCGCCGGGCTCCTGCACGCCGATCCGCACCCGGGCAACTTCCGCGTGCTGCCCGACGGGCGACTCGGCGTGGTGGACTACGGTGCCGTGGCACGACTGCCCGACGGACTGCCCGCGCCGATGGGCCCGCTGCTGCGGGCCGCCGCCGACGGCGACTACGTCACGGTGGCCGAGGGGCTGCGCCGCGAGGGCTTCGTGCGCCAGGGCAGCACCGTCGACCCCGACGTGCTGGGCCGCTACCTCGGTCCGATCGTGGAGCCCGTGGCGGTCGAGGCGTTCACGTTCGACCGCGACTGGCTGCGCCGCCAGGGGCAGCGTCTGTCGTCACCGGGCGCGGAGGGCATGGGCACGGCGCTCAAGCTCACCGTGCCGCCGAGCTACCTGCTGATCCACCGCGTGTGGGCCGGCGGCGTGGGCGTGCTGTGCCAGCTGGGCGCCACCGCGCGCTTCCGCGGGATCGTGGCCGAGGCGCTGCCGGGCTTCGACGCCGCCTGAGCCTCAGGAGCCGGCCACCACGGCCAGCACGTCGTCGCCGTACTTCTCCAGCTTGGACTGGCCGACGCCCGAGACCTGCAGGAGCTGGTCTCCGCTGCTGGGTCGCAGCGCCGCGATGGCCTTGAGGGTGGCGTCGTTGAAGACGGTGAACGCCGGCTTGCTCTCCTCCTGCGAGACCTCCTTGCGCCACGCGCGCAGACGCTCGAACAGCGCCTCGTCGTAGTCGAGATCGGGGGTGGGCAGCTTGACCTTGCGCTGGGGCGCGCGCGAGACCTGGACCTCCTCGGGCAGGAGGCGGTCGAGGAAGCGACTGGGCTTGCGGCGCGCCTGGCCCCCGGCCTTGCGCGCGGCCGACCACGACACCATGAGGTGGCGCCGGGCGCGGGTGAGGCCGACGTAGAACAGCCGACGCTCCTCCTCGACCGAGGCCGGGTCGTCCATCGTGGCGACGTACGGCAGCGTGCCCTCCTGGGCGCCGGCGAGGAAGACGGCGTCCCACTCCAGGCCCTTGGCCGCGTGGAAGGTGGACAGCGTGACGCCGTCGGTGGACGGGGCGTGCGCCTGGTCGGCCCGGCGGTCGAGGTCGGCGACGAGGGCGGCGAGGTCGGCCTGTGGCTGCTCCTGCGCCAGGTCGGCAGCCATCGTGTGGATCGCCTGCAGCGACTCCCAGCGGTCGCGGACGGCGCCGCGTCCCTCCGGCGGGGTCTCGGAGAAGTCCATCGCCGCGAGCACGGCCCGGACGTCGTCGGCCAGCGAGCCCGAGCCCTCGCCCGCGTGGGCCGACCCGCGCAGCAGGGTGACCGCCTGACGCACCTCGGGCCGCTGGAAGAAGCCCGTGCCGCCGCGCATCGAGTACGGGATCTGGAGGCGGCCGAGCGCCTCCTCGTAGACCTCGGACTGGGCGTTGATCCGGTAGAGCACCGCCATCTCGCGGTAGGGCACGCCCTGGCGGTGCAGCGCGACGATGCGGTCGGCGATCGCGTCGGCCTCGGCGGGCTCGTCGGCGAACGGGCGGTAGTCGACGGCGGGGCCGGGCGAGTTCTGCGACTGCAGCCGCACGCCGAGCGTGACCGAGGGGCCGCGCCCGGCGAACACCTCGTTGGCGGCGGCGACGATCTGGGGCGTGGAGCGGTAGTTGCGCACGAGCTCGATGCGGGGAGCGTCGGGGAACCGGCGCGTGGTGAAGTCGCCGAGGATCGTGGCCGAGGCGCCGGCGAACGTGTAGATCGTCTGGCGCGGGTCGCCGACCACGCACACCTCGTCGCGCCCGCCGAGCCACAGGTCGAGCAGCGTGGACTGGAGCGGGTTGACGTCCTGGAACTCGTCGACGACGAACCACTTGTACTGCCGGCGGATCTCGGCCGCGATGGCCGGATCGTCGGCGAGGATCGCGGCGGTGATGAGCAGGATGTCCTCCATGTCGATCCGGCCCCGGTCGCGCTTGACCTGCTCGTACGCGCGCAGGACGGCGCCGACCTCGCCCGGGTCGATGTCGCCCACCGTGCGCTGGCGGCGGATCGCCTCGGCGCCGTAGTCGTCGGGGCGGACGTTGGACACCTTGGCCCACTCGACCTCGGCCGAGAGGTCGCGCAGCAGCGCCTGGTCGGCGCGCACGCCCACCTGTCGCGCGGCCTCGGCGACGAAGGCGAACTTGGACTCGAGGATCTGCGGGAACTCGGTGCCGTAGACGCGCGGCCAGAAGTAGCGCGCCTGGCGTAGCGCGGCGGAGTGGAACGTGCGCGCCTGCACGCCCGCGGCGCCCAGCGTGCGCAGCCGCTCGCGCATCTCACCCGCCGCCTTGACCGTGAACGTGACGGCGAGGACCTCGGTGGGCTTGTAGACGCCCGTGGCGGTGCCGTAGGCGATGCGGTGGGTGATGGCCCGGGTCTTGCCGGTGCCGGCGCCCGCGATGACGCACAGCGGGCCCCTCAGCGTGGTCGCGACCTCTCGCTGCTCGGGGTCGAGTCCGTTGAGCAGGTCGTCGGCGTCAGACATGGTCTCCCAGATCGTGTGCGGGGGTGGGCAGCGACCAGCGTAGCCGCGCCCGGCGACACGATCGGCGGTCGCACACAGGCCGCCGGGGAATGGGACGATCGACGGGCACGTTGACCATGACAGAAGCAATCGATCGACCGAGAGGGTCCCGATGTCCGACGCATCGTTCGTCCTGTACTCCACGCCATGGTGCGGCTACTGCCACCGCCTCAAGTCGCAGCTGCAGCGCGAGGGCATCGAGTTCACCGAGGTCGACATCGAGCAGGATCCGGACTCGGCCCTGATCGTCGAGCAGGCCAACGGCGGCAACCAGACCGTCCCCACGCTCGTCTTCGCCGACGGCACCGCCCTCACGAACCCCTCGGTCGCGCAGGTGAAGGCCCAGCTCGGGGTCTGAGTTCTCAGAAGCGCCCGCGAGGGCGACCCGCGGCCGGTAGCCTCGCGCCGTGACCCAGCCTCCGCAGCTCCCCCCGCCCGCCTACGGCTACGGCTACGTGCCGCAGCCCGCTCCGAGCGGGATGTACCAAGCGGCGGCCATCATCAATTGGGTGGTCCTGGGCCTCGTCGTCGTGGGCACGTGCGGACTCGGCATCATCGCGGCCGCGTGGTTCATCCCGATGACGATCAACATCCACCGCGGCGCGAGGGATCGTCAGAAGCACACCGCCCTGGCCGTCTGCACCCTGCTGTTCTGCAACCTCGTCTCAGGCATCCTGATGCTCGCCGAGGATTCGAACCGCTCGGAACGCCCGATCTACTGAGTCCTGTGGCGCGACGTCGGTGTTCGACGATAGGACGTCATCATGGCGCGGACCGAAGAAGCACACCTCGACGACGAGACCGCGCGTCGTAGGCGCATCGAACAGATCCAGGAACTCGCGGCCGACCCGCGGTTAGACGGCGAGGAACTCTACGACGCGTCGGGCCTGCCGCGGTAAGTGCTGGGAACGAGCTCTCGGCGCGCCGCTGGTCACTTCTCGAGGCCGGCCGGCGCCTACCAGGCGCCGGGGAGCTCGCCGCCGTACCACTGCTCGACGAGCCAGCGCGAGATCGAGACCTTCGGCGGCGGCAGCACGACCTGCTCGGACTCGACCGCCGCGAGCAGCTCCTCGCGGGTGAACCAGCGCGCCTCGGCGATCTCCTTGGGGTCGAGCACGAGGTCGGTGGTCTCGGCGACGGCGTTGAACCCGAGCATGAGGCTCTGCGGGAACGGCCACGGCTGACTGCCGAGGTAGCTCGCGCGCTCCACCTGCACCCCGACCTCCTCGGCCACCTCGCGGCGCACCGCGTCCTCGAGGGTCTCCCCCGGCTCGACGAAGCCCGCGAGCGTGGAGAAGCGACCCTCGGGCCAGTTCGGGTTCCGCGCCAGCAGGGCGCGGTCGTCGGCGTCGGTGACCAGCATGATCACGGCGGGATCCGTGCGCGGGTAGTGCTCGGTGCCGCACGACGGGCAGACGCGCAGGTGGCCCGCCTGGGCGCTGTAGAGGTACTCGCCGCAGCGCGAGCAGTAGGTGTGCGACTGCAGCCAGCGCGCCAGCCCCACCGCGTGGATCGCCAGGGAGAGCTCGTCGGGGTCGAGCAGCGGCGCCAGCACCCGGACGCTCACCGGGTTCAGCTCGCGCGGGACCCGCTGCACCGCCACGGCCGCGTGACGCGTGCCGTTCTGGTCGCCGAGCAGGATCCACTCGCCGTCGGGCGCCTCGTCGACCGGCACCCAGCGCAGCGCGGGCCCGTCGATCGTGGCCACGTGCTCGCCGCCCAGGACCAGCACCCGCGTGTCGGGGGTCCGCCACAGCTCATCGCTGCCTCGCAGGTTCCCCGCTCGGTCGTGCCGGGCCCGTTCGAACGCGAAATCCACGCCTCACCGTAACCCGAGCCGCGTCTCGAGCGCCGCACGCTCGGGCAGGTCGTCGAACGTGTGCGACCGACCGAGGCGGACGTAGTGGAACGTGCCCACGACCAGACGCGGGTCGAGGTCGTGCATCTCGGCCCACGCGAGGCGGTAGAGCGCGAGTTGGAGCGGGTCGGCGTCGGGCGTGCGGCTGGTCTTCCAGTCGACCACTTCGAAGCCGGCCGTGCCGTCGGCGAGCTCGGTGGCGAAGACGGCGTCGATCCGGCCGATCACCTGCTGCCCGCCGAGGCGCAGCGTGAACGGCGCCTCGATCGCGACGGGCTCGCGTCCGGCGAACGGTCCGGACTCGAAGGCCTCCTTGAGCGCCTCGAGGTCGGACTCGTCCATCACCTCGGCGTCGCCGCGGCCCGGGAGCTCGTCGGGGTCGAGCAGCGTCTGCTGGCCGTACCGGGCCTCGATCCAGGCGTGGAACCGCGTGCCGAAGCGGGCCGCCGCCGAGGGCTGGCGCGGCATCGGCCGTGCCAGCGCCCGGACGAACACCTCCTCGTCCTCGGCCAGCGCGAGCACGGACGTGGCCGACAGCGAGGCCGGGAGCTCGAGGTGGATGGCTCTCTCGGCGCGGGCCCGGGCCTCCTCCAGCAGCAGGTCGAGGTCGGTGCGCAGCTCGGCGAGGCGCTCGTCGCCCTCGACCGGAGGCGCCTCCTCCGCGTCGAGATGGCGCCGGACGGCGGCGGCGAGCTCGCGGCGGCGGTCGAACGAGGTCAGCGCGACCGGCCACGGGACGGTCTGGTCGACCAGGTGCGGGTTCTGGTCGTCGTCGACGGGCGCCTCGGCCCACACCACGGGGTCGCTCCCGTGCTCGGCGAGCCAGTCGCGGACGTCGACGAGGAACTGCGACTCGGCGCGCGGCCTCAGCTGGGTGCGGCCCCAGCGGTGGCCACTGACGTGCAGGCGCCGCTTGGCGCGCGTGAACGCCACGTAGGCCAGCCGGATCTCCTCCATCAGCGCGTCACGGCGGGTGTCCTCCTCGAACGCCTTCTTCGCCGGGCTGGTGAACTCGGCGACCTGCGGGACGAACGCGACGTCGCCGCGCAGCGGTGCCGGGAGCGCCTTGGCGACCGTGGGCCAGCGCGAGCGCCCGCGACCGGAAGGGAAGACGGTGCCCGAGACGAAGGGCACGAAGACCTCCTCGAACTCCAAGCCCTTCGCACGGTGGATCGTCAGCAGCTTGATCGAGTCGGCGTCGGACGGAGCGCTGAGCTCCATGCCCTCGTTGTACTCGCGTTCGGCGTCGAGGTGCGCCAGCAGGCCCGGCAGCGAGGCGTAGCGGTCGTGCTGGGCGTAGTCGCCGATCGCGTCGATCAGCAGCGCGAGGTTGTCGGTGGGCACGCCCGCGACCGGCAGCTCGACGTCGAGGTCGAGCTCGGTGACGACGCGGCGGGCGAGGTCGAGCAGCGGCTCGTGCGCGTGACGGCGCAGTCGTCGCAGCATCGCGGCGAGGTCGGCGAACCGCGAGCGCGCCTCGTCGGAGTAGGCGGCGTCGCCCGGGTCCTCGATCGCCTCGGCCAGCGACACGATCTCGGTGGGGTCGACGCCGGTGGTGGCCTCGTCGAGCGCCGCCTGCAGCAGCGCGTCGGGGTCGCTGGCGTCGACGTCTCCCCCGTCGCGCCACTGGCGGCCGAGCTCGGCGGCGCGACGGCCCAGCAGGGCGAGGTCGCGCTCGCCGATCCGCCAGCGCACGCCGGTGAGCAGGCGAAGGACGGCGGGGTTGGCCGTGACGTCGTCGAGGACGGCCAGCACCGACAGCACGTCGACGACCTCGGGCTGCTGGAGCAGGCCGGTGAGGCCCACGATCTCGACGGGAAGGCCCCGCGAGCGCAGTGCCCGCACGATCTCGGGGTTCTCGTTGGTGGTGCGCACCAGGACGGCGATCTCACGACGCTCGGTGCCGCGCTCGACCGAGTCGACCACGAGGTCCACGAGCGCCTCGATCTCCTCGGCGACGCCCTGGTGCAGCGCGACCGACACCTCGCCCGACGGATTCTCGGGCGCGGCCTTCAGTGGCGTGACGATCTCGGCGACGCCCGGCGAGCCGTAGTAGTCGCGGGCGACGTGGCCGGCGAGGTCGATGATCTCGGGCGCGCACCGGCGGGTGACGTCGAGGCTGAACAGCCGTCCCTTCGCGCCGCCGGCGCCCGGGAAGTCGTCGAGGAACGCCGTGAGGTTGCCCGAGGCGGCGCCGCGCCAGCCGTAGATGCCCTGGGCCGGGTCGCCGACGGCGCTGATGGGCCGGCCCGCGAACAGGGCCTGCAGCAGGTCGCGCTGGGCCACCGAGGTGTCCTGGTACTCGTCGAGCAGGACGACGTCGAAGCGCTCGCGCAGGACCTGCTGGACCTCGGGCAGGGTGGCCAGCTGGGCGCCCCAGGCCATCTGGTCGGAGAAGTCCATGACCCCCGCGTCGGCCTTGGCGGCGCGGTACTCGTCGACGAGGTCGGCCAGCTCGTCGCGCTTGAGGCAGGCCGCGACGATCTCCTCGTGCCACTTGAGCTGCTTCTCGGCGGACTGGGCGCGCTCGATCGTGGCGCGGTCGAACTCCCGCAGCTCGTCGGTGGTGACGAGGTGCTCCGACAGCTGGCCGTCGAGCTCGAGGAGATCGCCGATGACGGTGGGCAGCCACGCCGAGACGTGGCGCAGCGGGCCCTCGTGACGCCGGGCGGTGCGGGCGGCGATCTGGAAGCGCGTGGCGTCGGCGAGCACGCGCAGGTCGGGCTCGATCCCCATCCGCAGGCCGTGCTCGGCGATGAGGGTGCCGGCGAACGCGTGGTAGGTGGAGACGGTCGGCTCGCCGAACTCGGAGAAGTCGCCGACGAGCTCGAGCGACTCGCGCACGCGGCCGGCCAGCTCGGCCGCGGCCTTCGACGTGAAGGTCAGTCCCAGCAGCCGGTCGGGGGCGTAGCCGAGGTGGCCCACGAGCCACACGACGCGTGCGGCCATCACGGCGGTCTTGCCGGCACCGGCGCCCGCGATGATCGCCTGCGGCTGCGCCGGGTCGGCGGTGATCGCGGCCAGCTGCGCCTCGCTGAAGGGGATGCCGAGCACCTCGCGCAGGTGGTCGGTGTCGCGCACGAGCGGCGTCACTCGGCACCTCCGATCGTGGGACCGGTGAGCACGGGACACAGCGTGCGGAAGTCGCAGAAGCCGCAATGGTCGTTCGGGCGGGCCACGAGACGCTCGTCGCGGACCGCGCGCGCGGACTCGGCCAGCAGGTCGAGGGCGAAGAACGCCTCGTCGGGCGCGGGCGGGGCCTGCGGCTGCACCTTCGGCGAGTCGGGGTCCTTCGCACCGGCGGGGGTGCGCAGCTGGACCAGCTCGGCGCCGCCGGAGCGGGCCTCCTCGACGCCCAGCGACGCGACGGCGCCGTGCTCGACGGCCACCTGGTAGATCCCCAGCTGTGCGTGCTCGGCGATCTTGCGCGGGCCGGGGGCGTTGCGGCTGGTCTTGAAGTCGACGACGTGGACGTGGCCCTGGGCGTCGATCTCGACCCGGTCCATCGAGCCGCGCAGCAGCACCTCCTCGCCGCCCACGACGAGCGTGGTGGTGAAGGCGTGCTCGGCCGCGAGCGGCGTGCGCGGGTTGGCGCGGTGCCAGCGCGCGAAGCGGGTGAGGGTCTCGTGCGCGGCCTGCCGCTCGCGCTCGCCCAGCCAGGCCGCCTGGTGGTCGAGCCGGTGCCAGATCTCGTCGAGGCGTGCCGCCATCGCGATCTCGTCGGGCTCGACGCCGCGCTGGACGACGTCGGCCGCGAGGGCGTGGACGATCGACCCGAAGCCCTGCGCCGAGGTGGACGCGGACTCGCCGTGCGCCTCGCGTCCGAGGAACCAGCGCAGCGAGCACGCCGTGATCCCCTCGACCGCCGAGCCCGACAGAGCGAGCGGCTGGTCCGCCGGGCGCCACGGCGACTCGGCCTGCGTGGGCTCGGCCAGACCCCACCAGCGGGCGGGGTCGGCGGCGCGCGTGAGGGCGAGGTCGGCGCGCACGATCTCGGCGAGCATCGCGGCGGCCTCGTCGCGCACGGTCTCGTCGTCGGACTGCTCGCCGATGCGGCGCAGCTCGGCCACGACGCCGCGCAGCGAGACGGGACGGGCGGGACGGCCCAGCGGCAGGTCGGCATCGACCCCGAAGCCCGCGGCGATCAGCTCGGTGACGAAGCGCGAGGGCTGGTCGCCGTCGTCGGTGGGCGTCTGCACGGCGGTGACGACGAGGCGGCTGGTGGCGCGGGTGCACGCGACGTAGAACAGCCGGCGCTCCTCGCGCAGCTGCTCGCCCCGGGCGCCGGGGCCGACCGGCCCGTCGAGGTGCTCCGAGCGGAGCAGGCTGCCGCGCGACCTCAGGTCGGGCCAGCGGTCGGCCTGGACGCCGGCGACGACGACGAGCGGCCACTCGAGGCCCTTCGAGCGGTGCGCGGTCATCAGTCGGACCGCGTCGGGTCGCGCGGCGCTGGTCTCGAGCTGGTCGGCCGGGATCTGCTGGGCGCGCAGCTCGGCGACGAAGTTCACGGTGTCGCGACGACGACCGCCCTCCTCGGCGCGCGCCGCGTGCCGGAACAGCGCGCACACGGCGTCGAGGTCGCGGTCGGCGTGGACGCGGCCCTCGACGGTGCCCCACTGCTCGCGCAGGCGCGCGGGCCAGCGAGTGCCGTTCCACAGCAGCCACAGCGCCTGCTCGGGCGGCTCACCACGGCGCAGGACGGCCGCGGCACGCCCCAGCAGCGCCGCGAGGTCGCGGGCGGCGCCGACCGCGTCGGCGGTGGAGGGGTCGGAGGTGTCGACGCCCAGTGCGGTGGGGTCGTGCAGGGAGGCGGCCACGAGGTCGGTCGAGGGCGTCTCGGGGTCGCGGCGGCGCAGCGCGCGTCCGAGCCGGCGCATCGCGGGTCCGTCGAGCCCCGCGAGCGGACCCGCCAGCAGGGCCTCGGCCATCTCGGGGTCGAGCGGCTCCTCGCGCGCGATCCGGTCGGCGGCCTCGAGCGCCAGCAGCAGGGTGCGGACGGACGGCTGGGCGACGAGGGGGACCTCGTCGCCCGCGACCTCGACCGGCACACCCGCCGGACCCAGGACGCGCTGGAGACGCGTGAGGTCGGCGCCCGTGCGCACGAGGACGGCCATGTCGGACCACGCCAGACCGTCGTCGAGGTGGGCGCGGCGCAGCACCCCGGCGATGTGCTCGGCCTCGGCCGTGGCGGAGGCGTAGGTGACGACCTCGACCCGGCCCTCCTCACGGGCGGCCGAGTGCAGGTTGCGGTGCTGGCCGGCAGCGCGTGCGTCGAGCCCGGGCGGGACCGGCGGGCTGCCCAGCGCGACTCCGGCCGCAGCGAGGATCCGCGGTCCGAAGCGACGCGTGGTGGTGAGGGCGACCGTGGGGGCCGGCCGGTCGGCAGCGCCGAACTGCTGGGGGAACCGCGTGATCGCACTCGGATCGGCGCCGCGGAAGCCGTAGATGGCCTGGTCGTGGTCGCCGACCACCACGAGGTCGCGACCGTCGCCGGCGAGGTCGTGCAGCAGCCGCACCTGGAGCGGGTCGGTGTCCTGGTACTCGTCCACGACCACGAGGCGGTACCGGTCGCGCAGCGCGCGGCGGTGGTCGAGGTCGCCCGCGATGGCGGCGGCACGCGTGACGAGGTCGGTGTAGTCCGTGCGGTTCTGGAAGTCGATGACCTGGTGGTACTCCTCGATCGCGTCGGCGACGCGGGCCCACTCGGGCCGCTCGCGCGTGGCGGCGAGGGCACGCAGGTCGTCGGGACCGAGACCACGGGTGACCGCGGCGGCCATGAACGACTGGAGCTCGGCCGCGAGACCGCGGGTGCCGAGCGCCTCGCGCAGCGACGCGGGCCAGGACGACGCGTCGTGCCCGCCGAGCAGGTCGGCGACCACCGCGTCGCGCGTGGGCGCGGTCATCAGCTCGGGCGGTGCGGCGAAGGCCTCGGGGTCGCTGAACTCGCGCACGAGGGCGTAGCAGAACGCGTGGAAGGTCATCGCCGGAACCGTGCCCGACGTCGCCGACAGCCGGCGCCCGATGCGGTCGCGCAGCTCGCCGGCGGCCTTGCGGCTGAAGGTCAGGACGAGGATCTGGTCGGGAGTGAGCTCGCCCGACTCGATGCGGTCGACCACGACCTCGACCAGCGTGGTGGTCTTGCCCGTTCCGGGCCCCGCGAGGACCAGCAGCGGGCCGCCGCGGTGGTCGACGACGGAGCGCTGCGACGCGTCGAGCGCGGGCGCGTCGGCGCGCACGGGCTCGGGCCGCTGCAGGACGAACTCGGGTGGCACACGCCCATGGAACCAGACCTCGCCGACAGTCCTCGGGAGCCGGGGAGGGTCAGAAGTCCGGCGCGAGGGCGTCCTTCACGATCACCCGGCCGCTGCGGACGGGAGTGCCCTCGTCGCGCCAGTGCTGCTGGGCGTCGATCACGAGATGGGCGGGCAGGGAGCCGTCGGCGCGCACGACGCGCCACCACGGGACGCCGGCGCCCTCGAGCGACATCACGCGTCCGACCTGACGCGCGCCGCCGCGCCCCAGCCGCTCGGCGATCAGGCCGTAGGTGGCGACGCAACCCGGCGGGATCTGCTCGACGACCTCGAGGACGGCCTCGGTGAACTCCTCGTCCATGACCCCGATCCTGTCAGCAGGACCGGGGCCACGACGAGCGGTCAGTAGTTGGGCTGGCTCGGGTCGATCTGGTTGACCCAGGCCACGACGCCGCCGCCGACGTGCACGGCGTCGGAGTAGCCGGCGCCCTTGAGCACCGCGAGGGCCTCGGCCGAGCGGACGCCCGACTTGCAGTGCAGGACGACCTGCTTGTCCTGCGGCAGCTGGTCGAAGGCACGGCCCGCGAGGACCTCGCCCTTGGGGATCAGGACTGATCCGGGGATGCGGTTGATCTCGTACTCGTTCGGCTCGCGCACGTCGACCAGGACGAAGTCCCGACCACCGTCGCCGCGCTCCTTGAGCCAGCTCTCGAGCGTGGCGACCGAGATCGTCGAGTCGGCCGCGGCGTCGGCGGCCTCGTCGCTGATCGCGCCGCAGAACGCCTCGTAGTCGCCCAGCAGCTCGGTCGGCAGCACGCCGTTCGGGTCGCGGCGGACCTTGAGCGTCGTGTACCGCATCTCGAGCGCGTCGTAGACCATGAGGCGGCCGATCAGCGGATCGCCGATGCCGGTGATCAGCTTGATCGCCTCGGTGACCATGATCGAGCCGATCGAGGCGCACAGGACGCCCAGCACGCCGCCCTCGGCGCACGACGGGACCATGCCCGGCGGCGGCGGCTCGGGGTAGAGATCGCGGTACTGCGGACCCTCCTGCGCCCAGAAGACCGAGACCTGGCCCTCGAAGCGGTAGATCGAGCCCCACACGTACGGCTTGTTGAGGATGACGGCCGCGTCGTTCACGAGGTAGCGCGTCGCGAAGTTGTCGGTGCCGTCGAGGATCAGGTCGTACTGGCTGAAGATGTCCAGCACGTTGTCGTTGTCGAGGCGCACGTGGTGGGTGATGACGTTGACGTAGGGGTTGGCCTCCGCCACCGCCTCCGCGGCGCTCTGCACCTTCGGCTTGTCGATGTCGGACTGGCCGTGGATGATCTGGCGCTGCAGGTTGGACTCGTCGACGACGTCGTCGTCGATGATGCCCAGCGTGCCGACGCCGGCCGCGGCCAGGTACAGCAGCGCGGGGCTGCCGAGGCCGCCCGCGCCGATCACGAGGACCTTCGCGTTCTTGAGGCGCTTCTGTCCCGTCATCCCGACGTCGGGGATGATCAGGTGACGGCTGTACCGACGGACTTCGTCGATCGTCAGTTCGTCGGCGGGCTCGACCAGGGGCGCGACCACGGGCTTCTCCTTCGATTGCGGGGCTCACCGGGCTCAACCCGGCGCCGACGACCATTGTTCCCGTCCGGTCCCAGCATGTGGCGGCCCGTCCGCTGGGTGGACAGCACGCCACACGGCCCGCAACGCCGCGCTGCAAGCGACCGGTGGGTAACCGACCGCTAGGGTTGGGGCGTGACCCAGACCCCTGAGGCTCGGCCCCGCGCTGGACGGCTGCCGCGCACCGCTCGGCGGGCCCAACTGCTCGACGTGGCCCTCGACGTGTTCGTCGAGCAGGGCTACCACGCGGCCTCGATGGACGAGATCGCCGAGCGCGCGGGCGTCTCCAAGCCCGTGCTCTACCAGCACTTCCCCGGCAAGCTCGACCTCTACACCGCGCTGGTCTCCTCGGCCGTCGACACGGTGATCGAGGGCGTGCGCGAGGCCCTCGCCTCCACCCAGGACAACCGCGAGCGCGTCCAGGCCAGCATGCGCCTGTGGTACGACAGCGTCGCCGACCAGGAGAAGGCGTTCCGCCTCGTCTTCGAGTCCGACCTGACCAGCGACCCCGAGGTCCGCGAGCTGGTCGACCGGGTCACCTCCGAGTCCGCCGCCGCGATCGCCGAGGTGATCGTGGAGGACACCGGCCTGTCACGGGGCGCCGCCGAGCTGCTCGCGGCCGGCCTCGTCGGCATGGGCCACGTCGGCGCCCGCGCCTGGCTCTCCGGCGCGTCGGGCCTGTCGCGCGACGACGCCGTCACGCTCGCCTCGACTCTCGCCTGGCGCGGGATCGGCGGGTTCCCCAAGCCCACCAACCAAGGAGATGAGTGACCGTGGAGGTCAAGATCGGCGTGCAGAACGCCGCCCGTGAGCTGTCCGTCGACACCGACGTCGAGCCCGACAAGGTGCTGGCGACCCTGAACGACGCCCTCAAGGACGACTCGCTGTTCACCCTGACCGACAGCAAGGGTCACACCGTGGCCGTGCCGGCCGACAAGGTCGCCTACCTGTACTTCAACGCCGACAGCGGCCGCAAGGTCGGCTTCGGCCTCACGAGCTCCTGAGCCTGCGCCCGCCTCAGGCGTCCAGCCCGAGGCGGGCCATGCGCTCGGCATGGGCCTCGGTGATGCGCGTGAACATGCGCCCGATGGAGGCCAGGTCGAAGCCGCCCGGTCGATCCGCGGCACCGACCACCACGGCCGTCAGCACGTCGCGCTCGGCCACCACCATCTGGGCCTGGCTGAGCGCCTCGCCCATCAGCCGCCTGCCCCACAGCGCGAGCCTTCCGGCCACCCGCGGGTCCGCGGCGATCGCCTCGCGCACCTGGTCGACGACGAACTCGCTGTTGCCCGTCTGGCTCATCGTCTCCAGCACCAGCTGGCGGGTGTCGGCGTCGAGGAACGCCGCGATCTCGCGGTAGAAGTCGGCCGCCAGCCCGTCGCCCACGTAGGCCTTCAGCAGGCCCTCGAGCCAGTCCGACGGCTCGGTCTTGCCGTGGAAGCGGCTGAACGTGGTGCGGAACGAGTCCATCACCGCGTAGGGGTCCTCCCCCAGCTCGACGAGGCGGTCGCGCAGTTGCACGAAGTGGCTCCACTCCGACGCGGCCATCGTCTGGATCGCGACCTTGGTGCGCAGGTCGGGCGCCTCCTGGGCGTCCTGGTTGAGCTGCTCCACGGCACTGAGCTCGCCGTAGCTGAGCAGGGCCAGCAGCTCGACCACGCCCGCACGGTAGTCGGGGTCGTCGAGGGGTCCACCGGGGGTCGCGTCGGAGCTCATGATCGGGACTGTAGCGCGGCGTCCGCCCGGCCCGAGGCACGCGACGTTACAGTGGAGGGGTATTCGCCGATCCTGTCGCCACAGGATCCAAGCCATTTCAGATCCGCTGACAGTAGATCGCGCACAGAAACCAGAGCAGACCCCTGACTACCTTCACCGAACTGGGCGTCATGCCCGAGATCGCCGACGCCCTCGCCGACAAGGGCATCATCGAGGCCTTCCCCATCCAGGAGATGACCCTCTCGGTCGCCCTCGTGGGCACCGACCTCATCGGACAGGCCCGCACCGGCACCGGCAAGACGCTGGCCTTCTCCATCCCCGTCATCCAGCGCACCGTGGCGCCGCACGACCCCGACTACGACCAGCTGGTCGAGCCGGGCAAGCCCCAGGCCCTCATCGTCGCGCCGACGCGCGAGCTCGCGATCCAGGTCGCCGGCGACGTCGCCACGGCCTCGAAGAATCGCGGCACGCGCAACCTCACCATCTACGGCGGCGTGCCCTACGAGCCGCAGCTCGAGGCCCTCGAGGCCGGCGTCGACATCGTCGTCGGCACCCCGGGCCGCATCCTCGACCTCGTCAACCGCGGCGCGCTCGACATCAGCCACGTCAAGTCGCTCGTCCTCGACGAGGCCGACGAGATGCTCGACCTGGGCTTCCTGCCCGACGTCGAGTCGATCCTCGCGCGCACGCCCGAGACCCGCCAGACGATGCTGTTCAGCGCGACGATGCCGTCCTCGATCGTCACCCTGGCGCGCAAGCACATGCGCCACCCGATGAACATTCGTGCCGAGTCGGCCGAGGCCGGCCAGACCGTGCCCGCCACGAGCCAGTTCGTCTGGCAGGCGCACGACATGGACAAGCCCGAGGTCGTCGCCCGCATCCTGCAGGCCGACGACGTCGAGCGCGTCGTGATCTTCACCCGCACCAAGCGCCAGGCGCAGCGCGTGGCCGACGACCTGGCCGACCGCGGCTTCCCGGCCTCGCCGCTGCACGGCGACATGGCCCAGAAGGCCCGCGAGAAGGCGCTCGACGGCTTCCGCGAGGGCAAGGTCAGCATCCTGGTCGCCACCGACGTCGCCGCCCGCGGCATCGACGTGGCGAACATCAGCCACGTCATCAACTACACGTGCCCCGAGGACGACAAGACCTACGTGCACCGCATCGGCCGCACCGGTCGCGCCGGCGCGACCGGCACCGCGGTCACGTTCGTCGACTGGGCCGACATCCAGCGCTGGAAGCTCATCAACAAGGCGCTCGACCTGCCCTACGACGAGCCGCAGGAGACGTACTCCACGTCGGACCACCTGTTCCACGACCTCGGCATCGACCGCAACGTCAAGGGTCGTCTGAAGCCGCCGGCGCCGAAGGAGCCCCGCTCCGAGGGCGGCCGCGACGGCCAGAAGCGCGACGGCGATCGTCGCGACGGTGGCAGCCGCAACCGCAGCCGCAGCCGTCAGCGCACCCGCGGCGGCCAGCCCGTCGAGGGCGCCGAGCGTCCCGCGGCCGAGACGGCCTCCGCGACCTCGGGCGAGGACCAGCCGGCCGGCGAGGGCCAGGCGCGTCGCCGCCGCCGTCGCCGCCGTCCCTCGGGCGAGCAGGCCTCCGGCTCCACCCCCGCCTCCGCGTCCTGACGCGACGTGACAGTTTCCCCGGTTAACCGGGGAAACTGTCACTGAGCGAGGTTTGCGAACCCTGTGAAGTGACAGGAAACCTCGTGAAGTGGGCCGGGCTCGTCGCCGTCACGCCGTGACGACGACCGGAGTGCCGTCGGGTGCCCAGTCCCAGAGGTACTTGGCGTCCGACTTCTCCTGGCGGATGCAGCCCGCCGACAGGGCCTGGCCCAGCTGCTCGATGGTCTGTTCCGGCTTGCCGTTGTTGTAGACCGGGATCGAGTGGAAGCCGATGGGCGCGTTCTGGCCGGTCGTGAACTGCACGAAGTACTCCATCGTGCCGGTGTAGTCGAAGCTCGTGGCGTGCCGCGTGCGCGACTGCACGGCGTAGCTGCCCGGCTGGAGGTTGTCGAAGCGGCTCCCCGAGACGAGGTAGGTGCGGTCGACGGTCCCGTCGGCCTCGATCAGCCAGACCCGCTGGTCGGACTGGTCGAACACGATGCGGCGGCCCTCACCGGAGCTCGCCGGGGGCGGCGGGCTGGCCTTCGCCTTCGCGGCCTGCTGCTTCGCCTTCTTCTCGGCCAGGGCCTTCGTGCGCTGGGTCTGGAGGGCGAGCTCGCGCGTGGTGTGCGCCTGCTCGCCGGCGGCCGTGATCACGGGAGCCACCGTCTCGACGACGGCGGCGCCGGTTCCGGCGGTGGCGGACGTCGCGGGCTCGCGCACGAGCGAGACCGCGGAGACGGTGGCGGTGAGCGCGACGGCGCCGATGAGCGCGGCGACGCGGCCGAGACGGACACGGGGCGGGGAAGCCATGTCCTCCACGGTAGGCGCGACCTTGCGCCGATGGCCGACTTCGCGCGGTGTGCGCGTGGCGGACTCGCCGGGCCCGTCGGGTCCGGTCATCGGGCCCCGACCAGGACGCGGGCGACGGCGCGGTAGGCGTCGGCCCCCTTGTGGGCACGCGCCGTGCTGAGGATCGAGCGGCCGATCGCGGGCGCCTCGGCGAAGCGGATGGTCTTGGGGATCGGGGGCTCGAGGACCTCGAGGTCGTAGGTGTCACCGATGGCCGCCAGGACGTTGCGCGCGTGCGCGGTGCGGCCGTCGTACATCGTGGCCAGCACGCCGCGGATCACCAGATCGGGATTGATGAACTGGCGCACGTCGTGGATGGTGTCGAGCAGCTGGCCGACGCCGCGGTGCGAGAGCGTCTCGGCCTGCAGCGGGATGACCACCTCGTCGGCGGCCGACAGCGCGCCCACCGTGAGCACGCCCAGCGCGGGCGGGCAGTCCAGCAGGATCCAGTCGTAGTCGTCGGCGATCTTCGCCAGCGCGACCCGCAGCCGCTGCTCGCGGCCGGTGCGCGTGACGAGGTTCTCCTCGGCCTCGGCCAGCGCGATGTTCGCCGGCAGCAGGTCCAGGCCCTCCTCGGTGGTGACGATCGCGTCGCCGGCGGGCGCCTTGCCCAGCAGCACCTCGGCGATCGTGACGTCGAGCTCCTCGGGGTCGATGCCGAGGGAGAACGTGAGGCTGCCCTGCGGATCGAGGTCGACCAGGAGCACGCGCTGTCGCTCCTCGAGGAGCGCGGCCCCGAGCGACGCGACGCTGGTGGTCTTGGCGACGCCGCCCTTCTGGTTGGCGAGGGCCACGGTGGTGGTCACGCGGCAATTGTGCCATCGACGGGCGACCGCGGGGACGCGGACGAGCGCGCGTCCGCCACGTGAACCCGCCGGCTGCCTAGCGTGGCGGCATGGACGACGTGGTGGCCGTGCGCGGTCTCGTGAAGACCTTCGGATCGTTCCGCGCGCTGGACGCGTTCGACCTGACCGTGAAGGCGGGCGAGGTGCACGGGTTCCTCGGCCCGAACGGGGCCGGCAAGTCCACGGCGATCCGCTGCCTGCTGGGCCTGCTGCGTCACGACGCCGGCACCGCGACGGTGCTCGGGCTGGACCCGTGGAGCGACACGGTCGCCCTGCACCGGCGACTGGCGTACGTGCCGGGCGACGTCGTGCTGTGGCCGAACCTGACCGGCGGCGAGATCGTCGACCTGCTGCTGCGGACCCGCGGCTTCGAGCCGCGCCGCACGCGCCGGGACGAGCTGGTCGACGCGTTCGAGCTCGACCCCGCGAAGCGGGCCCGCGCGTACTCGAAGGGCAACCGGCAGAAGGTGGCGCTGGTCGCCGCCCTGGCCGCGCCCAGCGACCTGCTGCTCCTGGACGAGCCGACGTCCGGGCTCGACCCGCTGATGGAGCAGGTGTTCGTCGGCTGCGTGGCCGAGCACCGCGCGGCCGGGTCCACCGTGCTCTTGTCGAGCCACGTCCTCGGCGAGGTCGAGCGACTGGCCGACAGCGTCACGATCATCCGTGAGGGCCGCACCGTGGAGAGCGGCGCCTTGGCCGACCTGCGTCACCTGCGCCGCAGCCGCGTGACGGCGACCGTCGCCCGGCCCGAGGCGGTCGCGGGGCTGCGGCTCGACGGCGTGCACGACGTCCGCGTCGAGGGCTGCACCGTGTCGTGCACCGTAGATGCCGAGGCGATGACACCGCTGCTGGGCGCCCTGGCCGGGGCCCAGGTCGAGTCGCTCACCAGCACGCCGCCGACGCTGGAGGAGCTGTTCCTCGACGCCTACCAGTCCACTCCGGCCGAGCAGGTCCCATGAGCCAGACCTTGGCCGGCGCGCCCACGCTGCTGCGGCTGGCGGTGCGACGCGACCGGTGGTCGATCCCCGCGTGGCTCGCGGTCCTGACGCTCGTGTGCGGCACGTCGGCGGCGGTCACCCCGGGCCTCTACCCGACCGAGGCCGACCGGGTGGCCGCGGCGGCCGGTCTCAACGCGAGCGCCGGCATCGTCGCCCTCTACGGACCCGTCCTCGACCCGACGAGCCTCGGCGAGCTCGCGATGACCAAGATGACCGTGACCTACTCGGTCCTGGTCGCCGTGATGACGCTGTTCCTCGTCCGCCGACACACGCGGAGCGAGGAGGAGACCGGTCGCGCCGAGCTCCTCGGCGGCGCCGGCGTCGGACGGCTCGCGCCGCTGGTCACCGCGCTCGGCCTCGCGGCCGTGGTCTCCGCCCTCCTCGGGCTGCTCGTCGCCGTGACGAACGCCCTCGCGGGCCTGCCGTGGACCGGCTCGGTGGCGTTCGGCGCGGCATGGGCCGGGACGGGACTCGTGGGAGCGGCGATCACCGCCGTGTGCTGCCAGGTCTCGGCGAGCGCCCGCACGTGCGCCGGGCTCGCCGCCGCGGTCCTCGCGGTCCTGTTCGTCGCCAGGGCCGCCGGTGACGCCTCCGGCGCGGAGTGGCTGAGCTGGCTGTCGCCGTTCGGGTGGAACACGCGACTGCAGGCCTACGGGGACACCCGGTGGTGGGTGCTGGGCCTGTACGTCGCGCTGGCCGTCGCGGCGGCCGCCGTCGCGGTCGTGCTCGCGGCCCGGCGCGACCTCGGCGCGGGCCTGCTCGCGCCGCGGCCGGGTCCGGCCCGAGGTCCGGGCTGGCTCGCCGGTCCCCTCGCCCTGGGCGTGAGGTCCCACGTGGCGCCGCTGTGGGGCTGGACGGCCGCGGTCGCGCTGATGGGACTGCTGTTCGGCGCGATCTCGCCGAACCTCGACGGCATCCTGTCCGACGAGACCGAGCGCCTGCTGGAGGAGCTCGGCGGCACGGGTGCCCTGCGCGACACGATGATCGCGTCGATCGCCTCGATCGCGGCGCTCATCGTGTGCTGCTTCGGCATCACGGTCCTGACCCACGCCGCGGACGACGAGCGCGACGGGCGCACCGAGATGGTCCTGTCCACGCGGGTCACCCGCGCCCGCGCGTACTGGTCGGTCGTGACGCTCGCGCTGGGCGGCGTCACGTGGCTGCTGCTCGTCGCGGGGCTCGCCCTGGCACTCGGCGTCCGGCAGGGCACCGACCACTCCCCGGCCCGGATCGTCGAGGCGGCCCTCGGACAGGCGCCCGCCGCCTGGGTCACGGTGGCCGTCGGGGTGCTGCTGTTCGCGTTCCGAGCCCGCTGGGCCGTGGTCGGCTGGGGCGTCCTCGTCGCCTTCGGCACGCTGGGACAGATCGGCGAGCTCCTCGGCCTGCCCGACGCCGCCCTGCGGCTGTCGCCCTTCACGCACGTCCCCCACCTCCCGCTCGAGGGCGCCGATCCCGTGTCGACGCTGGCTCTCTCGGGTGTCGCGGCCGCCCTCCTCGGGGTGGGCTGGTGGGCCTACCGGGGCCGGGACCTCGCGTGACTGGCATGCTGGGCTCCATGACCCGCACGGCCCTGATCACCGGCGCCACCGCCGGCATCGGAAACGCGTTCGCCCGGCAGCTGGCGCGACGGGGGACGAACCTCGTCCTCGTCGCCCGAGACACCGTCCGGCTGGAGCAGGTCGCGGCCGAGCTGACCGACGCGCACCGGGTCGAGGTCGAGGTCATCACCGCCGACCTCACCACCCTGCAGGGCATGGATCGCGTCGCCGACCGCCTGTCCGAGTCCGGCCGCCCGATCGACCTGCTGGTCAACAACGCCGGCGCCTCGCTCGCCGGCTGGTTCGGCACCACCGACATCGCCGACGAGGACCGCCAGCTCGACCTGCTGGTGCGAGCCCCGATGCACCTCATGGACGCCGCCATCAAGTCGATGTCCGGACGCGGACAGGGCGGGATCATCAACGTCGCCAGCGTCGCCGCGTTCACCCCGCGGGGGGCCTACTCCGCGCACAAGGCATGGCTCGTGAACCTCTCCCAGTGGGCCAACTGGCACTACTCCGACGTGGGCATCACCGTGCAGGCGCTGTGCCCGGGCTTCACCCGCACCGAGTTCCACCAGCGGATGGGCGCCGAGATCGGCGACGTGCCGCGGTGGATGTGGCTCAAGGCCGACGCCGTCGTCAAGGGCTCGCTGCGCGACCTCGAGCGCGGCAAGGCGATCTCCGTGCCGTCGGCGCGGTACAAGGTCCTCGCCGCGATCGCCCGCCATGCTCCGGCCACGGTGGTCGCGAAGATCGCGCAGCGGGGTCGATGACCCGGTGAGCGTTCCCAAGACCCTCGACATCCCCGAGGGCGTCGAGGTCCTCCGCGCCGAGACGTCCCGCACCGAGCACGCCGTGCACCTGGCCCGCGCCACCGGCGAGCGGCTCGGCTCGATCCTGCTCGTGCCCGGCTGGACCGGCAGCAAGGAGGACTTCACGCCCGTCCTGCCGCTGCTCGCGGCGCTCGGGTACGACGTCGTCGCGTTCGACCAGCGCGGGCAGTACGAGTCGCCCGGTGACCCGCTCGACGACTACTCGCTCGACGCGCTCGCCGAGGACGCGCTCGCCCTCGCCGACACCCTTCTCGAGGACGAGCGGTTCCACCTCATGGGCCACTCGTTCGGCGGGCTCGTCGCGCAGACCCTGACGATCGCGCACCCGCAGCGGGTCCGCAGCCTCAGCCTGCTGTGCACGGGCCCGGGCGCGCTCGGCGACTCCCCTACCCGGCCGCTGCAGCGGATCGCCGCGGCGATCGGCAAGGTGCCGCTGCTCGACATCCACCAGCTGCGCGAGCAGGGCATCAAGCGCCCCGCGCAGATCACGGCCTTCCTCGCGAAGCGGTTCACGGCCAACGCGCCGGCCTCGCTCAAGGCGATGACGCAGCACCTGCTGGACGCCCCCGACCGGGTGGACGAGGTCGCCGCCACCGGAGTGCCCGTGTGGGTCGCGCGCGGCGAGACCGACGACGCCTGGCCCCACGACGCGCAGGCCGAGATGGCCGAGCGCCTGGGCACCGAGATCGTCGTGCTGCCCTCCGCGGCCCACTCCCCCGCCGTCGAGGCCCCCGAGGAGCTCGTCGACGACTGGCGCGGCTTCCTGCTCGCCCACTGACGCCTTCCGGAGCCGCGGCGGTCAGCCGACGATGGCGCGGAGGGCCTCGACGTGGCCGCGGTAGGCGGCGCGGCCTGCCTTGGTGAAGGCGGCCCAGGAGCGGACCCGACCGGCGCGGGTGGCCTTGGTGACCTTGACGTAGCCGGCGTCCTCGAGCGCCTTGACCTGCTTGCTCAGCACCGACTCGCTCACGTCGAGCCGCTCGCGCAGCAGCGCGAACTCCGTCTTGTCGACGGTGTCGAGGATCGCGCAGATCTGCAGCCGGTGCGGGGCGTGGATCAGCGGGTCGAATCCGTCCGAGCTCACGGCTGCTCCTCGATGCTGCGCACCCAGTCGGCGTCCCAGCGCGGGCCGAGCACGGCCCACGTCGCGGTGGTCACCAGCGCGGCCACGGCCGCGACCACGGGCCCGAGGAACGCCAGGCCGAGCGAGACCAGCGAGACGGCCACCATCAGCCACGCACGCCAGGCGCCCGGCTCGCGCAGCGTCGCGAACGTGACGATGCCCGTGTGCTTCGTGTACCAGGTCATCGCCCCGAAGGCCGTCGCCAGGCCGACCGCGTAGAGCAGCCAGCGGACCCAGCCGTCGAGCCCCAGCCCGAGGATCACGAGCCCCATCCCGAAGCCCGCCACCGCGTAGTAGCCACGCGGGCTCGCAGCCCGGTGCGCCGTCTCGCGCCGCGTGGCGGCGATCTGCTCGAGCGCCTCGCGCGCCTCGTCCCGTTCCGTCATGATGCCTCCGTCTCGACTTGCCAACACGGAAAGTCTAGACCCCGACTTTCCATTGTGGCAAGCCACTGCGGCAAGCCGATACGGAAAGTCAGCCGAGGAGGCGCTCCAGCTGCTCGGGATCGGTGAGGTTCGCGCCAAGGTGGAACGCGGAGCCCTTGCCGGTGCCGTGGTGGTCGCTGGAGCCCGTCCGGGCGAGGTCGAGGTCGGCGGCAATGGCCGCGAGCTCGGCGCGGGCGCGGGCGTCGTGGTCGGGGTGGTCGACCTCGATGCCGGCGAGGCCGACCTCCGCGAGCTCGGCCAGCAGGCCGGGGGTGACCTTGCCGCGGCTGTCGCGCGCCCAGGCGTGGGCGATCACGGGCCGTCCGCCCGCCTCGCGCACGAGCCGCACGGCGTCGAAGAGGCTCGCCGCGTAGCGCGCGACGTACGCGGGCTTGCCGGGAACGAGCCAGTCGCGGAACGCCTCGTCGCGGTCCTGGATGTAGCCCTTGGCGATCATCGCGTCGGCCACGTGCGGGCGCCCCCACGCGGCGGCGTCGCCGGCCACCGCCAGCACCTCCTGCTCGGTGAGCGGCATCCCCAGCGCTGCGAGCTTGTCGAGGATCCGCGGCAGGCGCTGGTTGCGGCCACCCAGCACGCGCTCCAGCTCCTCCACGAGCGGCGCGTACGTCGGGTCGAACTCGTAGCCCAGCAGGTGCACGCTGAGCCCCTCGAACTGCGTGGAGATCTCGATGCCGCGGATGAGCCGCAGGCCCACCTCGTCGGCGGCCTCCTGCGCCTCGGCCCAGCCCTCGGTCGCGTCGTGATCGGTGAGGGCGATCGCGTCGAGTCCCTCGGCCTTCGCCTTGCGCACGAGGTCGCCGGGCGTGTCGGTGCCGTCGGACCGCGTCGAGTGGGTGTGGAGGTCGATGCGCACGTTCAGAAGACTAGGCCCTGCTCGCGCGACCGCCCTGCTGGACGTTCCACTGCTGGACCACCGGCTGACCCCGGTCGTCGCCGAGCACCGAGTAGGTCGCCGTGTCGATCGCGAACACCCGCCCGTCGGCCACCTCGAGGCCCAGCCAGCGCGCCGCCAGGACGCGCAGCGAGTGCGCGTGGGCGAACACCAGCGTGCGCCCGCCGAGCGACCGCGCCCGCTCCACCACGCGGTCGAGGCGCGCGCCGACCTGCTCGGCCGTCTCTCCCCCGGGCGTCGGGTGCGACCACACGGTCCAGTCCGGCACGGTCTGGCGGATCTGCTGCGTCGTGATGCCCTCGTACTCGCCGTAGTTCCACTCGACGACGTCCTCGACCACCTCGGGCTCGAAGCCGGCCAGCTCGGCCGTCACGAGCGCGCGACGCCGCGGGCTGCTCCAGACGCGGTCGAACCGCACGCCCGACAGCTGCGGGCGCAGCGCCTCGGCCTGCTCGCGCCCGAGGTCGGTCAGCTCGACGTCGGTGACCGACGTGTGCTTCCACGAGCGGCTCCACTCCGTCTCGCCGTGACGGACGAGCCACAGCTCGGCGGTCTCGGGCTCCTGCTCGGCGCTCATGGACTCAGCGTGGCACGAGGACCCAGTAGTCGAGGTCCAGCAGCACGCCCGGCGCGTACTTGCCGTCCTCGCCCCTGAGGGTCATCGACTCGTCACGGCCCTTGGTGGCGACGAGCCGCAGCCGCAGCGCGCCGACTCCGGGCGCGGAGGTCTCGGCCTTGTCGAGCACCTCGCTCCACGCGTAGATCGTGTCGCCGGCGAACGCGGGCGACGTGTGCGCGCCGGCGTTGATCGCGGCAATCAGCTGGGCGTTCGCGAGACCGTTGAACGACAGGGCGCGCGCCAGCGAGATGACGTGGCCGCCGTAGACGAGGTTGTTGCCGTCGGGACGCGCCTCGACGTTGAAGTGCACCTTGGCCGTGTTCTGCCACAGGCGCGTGGCCTGCTGGTGCTCCGAGGCGGTGAGGGTGACGCCGTCGACGTGATCGATCCGCTCGCCGACCTCGTAGTCGTCGAACCGGTGCGGCTCGCCGGCGGCGACGAAGTCGTACCCGGTGAAGTCGAGCCCCTGCGGGACGACGAGGTCCTCAGGGGCCACGAACGGCGCCAGCTCGGGGATCACGGTCTCGGGCGCGGCGGCCTCGGCGTCGCGCTTGTGCACCATGACCCAGCGCGCCCAGTCCAGGACGACCTCGTCGCGCTGGTTCGTGGCGGTGGAGCGCACGTAGACGACGCCGGACTTGCCGTTGGAGTTCTGCTTCAGGCCGATGACCTCCGACGAGGTGGAGATCGTGTCGCCCGGGACGATCGGCGCGTGGAAGCGGCACTCCGCGTAGCCGAGGTTCGCGACCGCGTTGAGCGAGACGTCGGGCACGGTCTTGCCGAACGCGACGTGGAACCCGATGAGGTCCTCCACCGGGTGAGGGTCGAGGCCCACCGAGGCGGCGAACGCCGCGGACGAGGGCACCGCGAACCGCGTGGGGTACAGCGAGCCGTAGACGGCGCGGTCACCCTCGGTGATCGTGCGCGGCGTGGCGTGCTGGATCACCTGTCCGAGCGTGAAGTCCTCGAAGAAGTTGCCCGGGTTCGTCTTGCTCATGTCGTCCTCACTGTCGCCGATGGTGCGGGACCATCATGGCGGATCGTCAGAACGCGAGCGTCGCCGCGACCATGTGGTGGTCCGACGGCGGGGTCGCGCGGTAGCGCGCGGTGCGCAGGTTGGCGTCCACGACCGTCTCCCAGCCGCGCGCTCGGATGCCCGCCGCGAGCACGTAGTCGATCCGCGTGCCCTGGTGCTTGTAGTACGCCGCCGGCGTCGAGCCGCGCGGACGCTTGAGCTTCTTGTCGCGGTACATGCACGTGTTCTTCGCGCTGCCCGGGCCCTTGCCCGCGACGGCGTTGGACGAGTTGTACGAGACGTTGATGCGTCGCTTGACGTGCAGCGGCACGCGGGCGAAGCGGGTGGCGGACAGCGACGAGGTCACGCCGACGGACTTGCAGGAGCCGCGCCACTTCGCGCTCTTGGAGCGGTAGACGCGGCGGTCGGTGCCGAGCAGGTCGACCAGGCCGGCGCGCGTGAAGTCGTCCACGGCGGTCGTGCTGCGGGTGCGGCCGTTGCTGTTCAGGTCGCCCACCAGGACGGCCGGCAGGCTGCCCGCGCGCAGCTGCTTGACGGTCGCGAGCACCTGGGCCGCCTGCTTGCGGCGGAACGAGTTCGACGCCGAGGTCGTGATGGCCTTGCCGCGGTAGCGGGCGTCGAGGTGCGTGTTGGCGAAGAGGAACTGCTTGCCGGTGGCGCGGACGCGGAAGATCGTCCAGTCCAGCGTGCGCTTCGTGCTGGTGGCGCTGGACAGCGGGCGCGAGCCGTGGCGCACGACCTCGAGGACGCGCGAGTCGTAGACGGTGCGGTTGTCCGAGGAGCTGGCCGAGGCCGAGGTCGTGCACGTGCGCCACGGGGCGCGCTCGCCGCGCCACGTGCCGTTCCAGACGGCGGGGTTCGGGCCGGTGGTCGGGCACGACTTCCGGTACGTGTTGGTGACGCGGTACGGCGCGCCGGGCGTGCGCGCATTCATGAGGTCGACGACGTGCTCGAACTGCGCGTGGTTGCGCGAGCCGGCCGCGCGGCGCTGCATCCAGGCCTCCGAGGCCTCCTGCAGGCCGATCACGTCGGGCGAGCAGCGCATGATCATGCCGACCACGCGGTCGGCGCGCGACTCCCAGCCGGGCATCGTGCCGGCCGAGGCGTTGTAGCCCGCGATGTTGTAAGACGCCGCGAGCAGCGGCGTACGCCCGGCGAGCACTCCACCGGCCGAGGTCTCGCGGACCACGTCGTGGTACGCCGCGCAGCGCGCGTTGGCCGCCGATGCGGGCGCGACGGCGGCGAGCGGGGCGACGAGCAGGCCGGCGGCGACGGCGAGGGCCAGCGCCAGGGCAGCACGAGGGGAACGCACGGGAGACCTCCGGAGGACGTGCGACCCACCCGGTCGCACGGTCTCCCATCCTACGTTCCCACGCGTCACTCCAACAAAAAACCGTCACATCCGCCGCAGCGGACGCGCGTCAGAACGTCGGGGTCGCGCCGGGCAGGCCCGCGAGCAGCTCCTGGCCCCGCGCGAGGTGCTTGTGCTCGACGAGCAGCTCGTACTTGCTCGGCAGGATCGTCTTGACGCTGCTGAAGTCGCGCTGCCCGCGGGTGGAGGCGTAGCCCACCGCCGCGATGATCGCGCCCCACACGACGCCGAGCAGGATGCCGGCGAGGACCGCCGCGAGCCAGTCGCCCTCCGCGGCGAAGATGCCCAGCAGCAGGCCGATGAGCAGGCCGAACCAGGCGCCGCCGAGCACGCCGCTGAGGATCACCCGCCCCCACGTGAGGCGCCCGGTGACGCGCTCCAGCTGCTTGAGCTCGGTGCCGACGATGAGCACGTTTTCGACCGGGAAGTCGTGGTCGGAGAGGTGGTCGACGGCCTTCTGCGCCGCGTCGTAGTCGTCGTAGACGCCGAGGGACTGCGGGTACTCCAACGAGAAGATCTGGGCCATGCGGCCAGCCTAGACCCGTGAACGCACGAGAACCCCGCGTCCACGGAGTGGATGCGGGGTTCTCGTCGCGGGACTCAGAGCTTGTAGTCCTTGAGCAGGTTGCGCCCGATGATCATCTTCTGGATGTCGGACGTGCCCTCGCCGATCAGCATGAAGGCCGACTCGCGGTAGAGCCGCTCGATCTCGTACTCCTTGGAGTAGCCGTAGCCGCCGTGGATGCGGAACGACGCCTCGACGACCTCGTTGCAGTACTCGCTCGCGAGCATCTTGGCCATGCCGGCCTCGACGTCCATGCGCTTGCCCGAATCCTTCAGGCGCGCGGCCCGCACGACCATCGTGTGGGCGGCCTCGACCTTGGTGGCCATCTCGGCCAGGCGGAACAGGATGGCCTGGTGCTGGGCGATCGGCTTGCCGAACGTCTCGCGCTGCTGCGCGTACGCGATGCCCAGCTCGAAGGCGCGGTTCGCGATGCCGACGGCGCGGGCGCCGACGTTGACGCGGCCGACCTCGACGCCGTCCATCATCTGGTAGAAGCCCTGGCCGGGCGTGCCGCCGAGGATCTGGTCCGCCGAGATCTGGTGCTTCTCCAGGATCATCTCGGTGGTGTCGATGCCCTTGTAGCCCATCTTCTCGATCTTGCCGGGCACCGTGACGCCCTGGGCCGTCTCGCCGAAGCCCGGCTCCTTCTCGATGAGGAAGGTGGTCATGTTCTTGTAGACGCTGTCCGAGCCCTCGTCGGTCTTGGTCAGCACCGCGACGAGCGTGGACGAGCCGCCGTTCGTCAGCCACATCTTCTGGCCGGTGATCTCGTACGAGCCGTCGTCCTGCTTGGTGGCCTTGGTGGAGATGGCCGAGACGTCGGAGCCGAGCGAGGGCTCGCTCATGCTGAAGGCGCCGCGGACCTCGCCGGTGGCCATCTTCGGCAGGTACTTCTGCTTCTGCTCGTCGGTGCCGTGCTGGATCAGCATGTAGGCGACGATGAAGTGCGTGTTGATGACGCCCGAGACGCTCATCCAGCCGCGCGCGATCTCCTCGACCACGAGCGCGTAGGTCAGCAGCGACTCGCCGAGTCCGCCGTACTCCTCGGGGATCATCAGGCCGAAGATGCCGAGCTCCTTGAGGCCCTCGACGATGTCGGTCGGGTACTCGTCCTTGTGCTCCAGGTCCGTCGCGACCGGAATGATCTCCTTCTCGACGAACTGGCGAACGACCTTGAGGATCTCGACCTGCTCTTCGGTCAGGCCCTCGGTGCTGACAAGACGCCCCATGACGGTGCTCCTCGAATCTCGGTGGGAATCGGGGCGAGCCTACAGTGGCGCGCTGTCGGGCACCGGGCGGGGACCGCGCGGATTCAGTCGGCGACGAGGGTCTCGGCCCGGCGCGCCCGCCCCGTGGACGCGGTCACCACGGCGAGGCCGGCGAGGATCAGCACGATGCCGCCGTACGTCAGCCACGGCAGCGACTCGCCCAGGAACGCCGCGGCCAGCAGGGCCGCCCCGGGCACCTCGAGCAGCAGCATGAGCGACACGACCACGGGCGACATGACGGCCAGCAGGTGGTTGATGACGGAGTGCCCGAGCAGCTGCGCGCACACCATGACCGCCACGATCATCACCCAGGCCCGGGCCGACCAGCCGCCCAGCGGGACGCCGGCGACGAGGCAGACGACGAGCAGGATCGCCGAGCAGATGCCGTAGCAGGTGAAGGTGTAGGCGGTCGTCGAGAGCGTCTCGCGCACGCGGGCGCCCACCACGACGTAGATCGCGGCGAACAGGCCGCCGGCCAGCGCCAGCGCGTCGCCCCACAGCGCCTCCTTCGACAGCGAGAGGTCGACGCCGGAGATCGCGGCCACGCCGACCACGGCGAGGAGGGAGCCGGCGACCACGGCGGGCGCGGCGCGCCGGCCCCGCAGCGCGTCGATCGCGATGACGAAGAGGA
This sequence comes from Aeromicrobium sp. JJY06, assembly GCF_044069275.1. Classification (NCBI taxonomy): domain Bacteria; kingdom Bacillati; phylum Actinomycetota; class Actinomycetes; order Propionibacteriales; family Nocardioidaceae; genus Aeromicrobium; species Aeromicrobium sp. JJY06. The sequence continues at coordinate 1,971,605 of NZ_JBIMRD010000001.1, read as the reverse complement.
CCTGCATCGAGACCAGCGCCGTGGCCGCCGCGACCGAGGTCAGCTTGAGCGAGCCGACCCAGCAGGCGAAGTGCGCGGCCAGCGCGGCACCGGCGACGATCGCGAGGGTCCAGCCGTGCCGGTCCTGTCCCGTGATCGCGGTGCGGTGCCGGGTCAGCGCGATCGGCGCCAGCAGGCCCGTGGCCATGGCGTTGCGCCAGAAGGCGATCGCGAGCGCAGGCGCCGCCGTGGCCGCCATCAGCGGACCCGACATCGACACGCCGATCACCGCGACGAGCGCCAGCAGATAGTTCACCGCGTCAGTCTCCCCCGCCCTTCCCGTGACCCGCGTGCTGGGGAGGCGGTGAGTCCTCAACCCTTCCCTCGCTCCGGCGGTGCGCCATGAACCCCATCGGCCCTCCGTCCGGTTGCTGGCTCACCGCCCACCAGCCGTCCGCCGACCGTAGGGTTGACCACTCACCGCCCCACCAGCCCCCATCGGCGGGCGACCCCCGGCCGGTAGCCTCGGACCCGTGAGCAGCCAGCCGACCCGGATCTTCGTGTCCCGTCTCGTCGGGCAGGCCGTCTTCGACCCCGTGGGCGACCAGGTCGGCAAGCTGCGCGACGTCGTCGTCGCCGTCCGCAGCGCCACCCAGCGCCCGCGCGTGCTCGGCCTCGTCGTCGAGGTCCTCGGCCGGCGCCGCGTGTTCCTGCCGATCACCCGGGTCACCTCGATGGATTCCGGTCAGGTCATCACCACGGGCGTGCTGAACCTCCGTCGCTTCCAGCAGCGCTCCACCGAGACCCTCGCCGTGCACGAGCTGTTCGACCGCCAGGTCACGCTCGCCGACGGCACGCCGGCCGCCCTCTACGACATCGCGATCGAGCAGGACCCGCGCCGCGACTGGTACGTCTCCACCGTCGCCGTCGCCGAGCCCCACAAGCGCTTCGGCCGCCGCGGCACCAGCCACGTCGTCGAGTGGGACGAGGTCCGCGGACTGGCCAGTGAGACCGCCGCCCAGGGCGCCACCCACCTGCTCGCGATGATGGACGAGATGCGCCCGGCCGACATCGCCAACGCGCTGCGCGACCTGCCGCCCAAGCGCCGCATGGAGATCGTGCGCGAGTTCGGCGACGAGCGCCTCGCCGACGTCCTCGAGGAGATGCCCGAGGCCCTGCAGGTCGAGGTGCTCGGCATCCTCGACCCGAGCCGCGGCGCCGACGTGCTGGGCGAGATGGACCCCGACGACGCGGCCGACCTGCTCGGCGAGCTGCCCGCGCAGACCGCCGAGGAGCTCCTCGGCCTCATGGAGCCCGACGATGCCGAGGACGTCCGACGCCTTCTCTCCTACGAGGAGCGCACCGCCGGCGGCATGATGACCACCGAGCCGGTCGTCCTCGACCCGAGCGCCACGATCGCCGACGCGCTGGCCCTGGTCCGCGAGCCCGAGCTGAGCGTCGCGCTGGCCTCGATGGTCTACGTGTGCCGGCCGCCGCTGGAGACCCCCACCGGCCGCTTCCTGGGCGCTGCTCACTTCCAGGCGCTGCTGCGCGAGCCGCCCTCCACGCTGGTCAGCCAGATCATCGTCAACGACATCGACTGGCCGCGCCCGGAGGCCTCGCTGGCCGAGGTCGCGGGCCTGCTGGCGGCGTACAACCTCGTCGCCGTCCCGGTCGTCGACGAGAACCAGCACCTGCTGGGCGTCGTGACGATCGACGACGTGCTCGACCACCTGCTCCCGAAGGGATGGCGTGAGCATGGCTGACCGCGAACGCCTCGACCAGCCGCGCGACCTGCGCCGGGGCCTGCGCCGCAACCTCGCCGCCCGCAAGGACGCCGATCCCGAGCGCTTCGGCCGCTTCGCCGAGTCCGCCGCGCGCTTCCTCGGCACCGCGACGTTCATCGCCTGGATGACGCTGTTCATCTTCGTGTGGATCGTGTGGAACGTGCCGTACGGCCCCGACCGTCCGCGCTGGGACGAGTACCCCTTCATCTTCCTCACGCTGATCCTGTCGTTGCAGGCGTCGTACGCCGCGCCGCTGATCCTGCTCGCGCAGAACCGGCAGGAGGCGCGCGACCGCATCGCCGCCGAGCAGGACCGCGAGGCGGCCAGCCGCTCGCACGCCGACATGGAGTTCCTGGCGCGCGAGGTGGCGAGCCTGCGGATCGGCCTCGGCGAGGTCGCCACCCGCGACTTCCTGCGCAGCGAGCTGCGCGGCTTCCTGGCCGAGCTGGACAAGGACGAGGAGCCCGACGAGCAGGACCGGACCCGGCCCGACCGGCCCTCACCGTCCGGACCTTGACGCGACCCCCGGACGTTCGATAGGGCCCCGTAGACTTCACGGCATGGCTGACGTCACCCAGGACCAGATCACCGAGGCGCTCTCGACCGTCAACGATCCCGAGATCAAGCGCCCGATCACCGAGCTGGGGATGGTCGACACCGTCACGATCGGCGAGACCGAGATCGTCGTTCGCCTCCTGCTCACCGTCGCCGGCTGCCCGCTCAAGGACACGCTGACGCGCGACGTCACCGCCGCCGTGGCCAAGGTCGCCCCGGCCCACACGGTCCGCGTCGACATGGGCGTCATGACCGACGAGCAGCGCAAGGCGATGCAGGAGCACCTCCGCGGCGGCCGCGCCGAGCGCGAGATCCCCTTCGCCCAGGCCGGCTCGCTCACCAAGGTCTACGCGATCGCCTCGGGCAAGGGCGGTGTCGGCAAGTCGTCCGTCACCGTGAACCTCGCCGTCGCGATGGCCAAGCGCGGCCTCAAGGTCGGCGTCGTCGACGCCGACATCTACGGCCACTCGATCCCCGACATGCTCGGCGTGGGCGACCAGCGCCCCACCCAGGTCGAGGACATGATCATGCCCGTCCCGGCCCAGGTCGGCGACGTGTCGCTGAAGGTCATGAGCATCGGCATGCTCAAGCCCCGCAAGGACCAGGTCGTCGCCTGGCGCGGCCCGATGCTCGACCGCGCGCTCGTGCAGATGCTGGCCGACGTCTACTGGGGCGACCTCGACGCCCTCTTCCTCGACCTCCCGCCGGGCACCGGCGACATGGCCATCAGCCTCGGGCAGCACCTGCCCAACGCCGAGGTCGTCGTCGTCACGACCCCGCAGCAGGCCGCGGCCCAGGTGGCCGAGCGCGCCGGCACGATGGCCTCGATGATGCACCAGCGCGTCGTGGGCGTCATCGAGAACATGTCGTGGCTGCAGCTGCCCTCGGGCGAGAAGCTCGAGGTCTTCGGCTCGGGCGGCGCCGCCGAGGTGGCCACCACGCTGACCGCGCGCCTGGGCTACGACATCTCCCTGCTCGGCCAGGTGCCGCTGGAGGAGAAGCTGCGCGAGGGCGGCGACAGCGGCTCCCCGATCGTGATCGAGGATCCTGACGCCGAGAGCGCCAAGGTGCTCCAGCAGATCGCCGACGGCCTCAGCGGCCGTTCCCGTGGCCTGGCCGGCATGCAGCTCGGCCTCGCCCCCGCCGGCCGACTGTAAGGTCGCGCCCGTGGGCCTGGGCTGGATGGAGATCGGTGCGATCGCCGTCGTCGCCGTCATCGTCTTCGGACCCGACCGGCTTCCCGGTCTGGCGCGTCAGGCGGCGCAGTTCGTCAAGACCGTGCGCCAGATGGCCGAGAGTGCCAAGTCCGAGCTGGGCAAGGAGCTCGGCGACGAGTTCAAGGACATCAACCTGCGTGACCTCGACCCGCGGGCCGCGGTGCGCGACGTGATCCTCTCGGACACGACTCCCCCGCCCGTCCCGAGCGTGCGCATCCTGCGCCCGGGCGAGATCCCGCCCTTCGACTCCGAGGCGACCTGATTCCGGTCAGATGCCGAGGGCGCCGAGGACGCGGGTGCGGCCCGCGCGGGGCTCGCGGTGGGCCAGCTCGCGACGCAGCGCGGCGCGGCCTCGGTGCACGCGCGTGCGCACGGTGCCGGGCTTGACGCCCAGCAACAGCGCGATCTCCGTGTGCTCGAGCTGCTCGACGTCGGACAGCACCACGGCCACGCGCAGCTGGCTGGGCAGCGTCGCGAGCGCCGCCTCGATGTCGGGGTCGAAACCGGCGTCGTGGACGAGTTCGTGCGGCAGGTCGCCGTCGTCGACGAGGCGCGACTCGTGCGCGTCGGTCAACGCCGCAGTGGGCTGACGACCCGCGCGGCGGGCCCGGTCGAGGAAGAGGTTCGTGGTGATCCGGTGGAGCCAGCCGGCCAGGTTGCGGGCCTCGTAGCGGTCGAGCGAGGTGAACACGCGCTCGAACACGTCCTGCGTGAGGTCCTCGGCGTCCTGACGGTTCCCGGTGAGGCGCGTGGCGAGGCGACGGACCTGGGTCCCGTGCTGGGCGTAGATCTCGGCCTGGTCCTGCAGCGTGGGCTTCCCGTCGGGCATGCCACGATCCTCGACCCTCAACCTGAGAGCAGTCGAAGAACGCCCTGACGGTTGGCGAAGTCCGGTGGGCCCTGACCCGCGCGTCCCCTGCGCTCCCGGGGCCCCGCGTCGATAGGCTGGACCCACCCGCCGAACGATTGCGAGGGGACGATGACTTCCGAAGCCAGCCAGGCCTACGTCGAGCAGTACCGGTCCGAGGACGACCACCTGCGCACTGCGCGCCAGCACGCCGAGACCGTTGGCGTGGTCCCCGTCCTGCCCGGCGCGCGCGCCGCGCTGACCTTCCTGGCGGGCGCCGCGGGCGCCAAGAGCATCGCCGAGATCGGCACGGGCACCGGCGTCTCCGGACTCGCCCTGCTGCGCGGCATGCTGCCCGACGGCGTGCTGACCTCGGTGGACCTCGAGGCCGAGAACCAGCGCCTGGCCCGCCAGGTCTTCCTCGCCGCGGGCATCTCCCCCACGCGCTTCCGCCTCATCACGGGGTCGGCGCTCGACGTCCTGCCGCGGCTCAACGACGGCGGCTACGACCTGGTGTTCTGCGACGGCGACAAGGTCGAGTACGGCGAGTACCTCGACGAGGCGCTGCGCCTCACCCGCGCCGGCGGCTTCGTGGTGTTCGACAACGCCCTGTGGCACGACCGCGTGGCCGACCCCTCGCAGCGCGACCCCGAGACCGTGGCCATCCGCGAGCTCGTGGAGCGCGTGGGCGCCGACGAGGACCTGTCCTCGCTGCTGCTGCCGCTCGGCGACGGCCTGCTGGTGCTGCAGAAGCCGCACTGACGCGGCGGTCGGTCAGCCCTCGAAGCGCGCGGAGGAGCGGAAGCCCGCCGGGCCGCGCACGACGGCGACGACCTCGAACGGCTCGATCTCGGGCAGGGCGCCGATCAGCGCGGTGCCCGGGGCGTCGGCCGCCCGGGTCTCGAAGTCGGCCTGGAAGGCGGCTCGCGCCTCGTCGCTGACGAAGACGTAGGTGCCCTCGAACCACTCGCCCTCGCGGGCTCGCCACGTCTTGAAGCGCAGGCCGGCCAGGCCCGCGAACTTCGCGTGGGACTCGGACTCGACGTACTCGTGCAGCTGCTCGAGCACGCCGTCAGGCGCGTCGGCCAGGGGCCAACGCACGGAGAGTCCGTACATCCAGCGTGCTCAGACGGCCTTGAGGGCGTCACCGAGCGTGGCGGCCTCGTCGTTGTTGAGCTCGACCACCAGACGTCCGCCGCCCTCGAGCGGGACGCGCATGACGATGCAGCGTCCCTCCTTGGTGACCTCCATCGGTCCGTCGCCGGTCCGAGGCTTCATGGCGGCCATCTGTACCCCTCTCGTTGGTCGCCCGAATTTTCGGGCCGGGATCCATTATCGCGCATCGCGACGACGGAATCACGCCAAGGGGGCGAAAGCGTCAGGCGGAGCGCAGCTCGCCGGACGCGTCGCCCCGCTCCGCGCCCTCGGCCTCGGCGGCCGGGGTGACGATGCGGGGGTCGATCTCGGGGCGCACACCGAGCATCGCGACGAGCTCCTGCTCGGTGGCCAGACGCTCCTCGAGCTCGTCGATCTGGGCGCTGCCGGCGGCCAGGTCGGCGCGCAGGCGGGAGATCTCGGCCTCGCTCGCTCGCAGGCGCTCGGAGACGGCGCGACGGAACGACGCGTCGACGTCGAGGTGCTCGCGCTCGCGCTCGGCGATGACGCGCGCGTCGCGCACGCGGTCCTTCGCGAACTTCTGGCGAACCTCGCGGATCTCCTCGGACATGAGAACGGTCGACGTGATGCCGGCCGAGAGGGCCACGCAGGAGGCCATGATGAGGGCCGGGATCGTCTGCATCGCGACAGCGGCGATGACGACGACGGCGGCCAGAGCAAGCACGATCGCGGCGGATGTCACGCGCAGCGAGCGGGGAAGTGTGCGGCTGGACATGCGGCCCAGATTAGGCGGGGCGCGAGGTGGACTCGTGACGGCACGCCGACGGCGGTCCGACAAACTTTCAGGTGAAGCCTGAGGCTTGCTCCGAGTGGACGTCGCGGCGCCGAACACTACGGTGGGACGGGTGCGATCTTCCACGACGCTGCGGCTGGCCTGCGCGCTGGCCCTCGCCCTCTCGGCCCTGACCGCCTGCTCCACCCGGGTCGCTCCCCCGGCCTCCGACGCACGGCCGCAGTACCTCGCGATCGGCGACTCCTACGCCGCCGGCTACCGGCCCGCTCTCGACGGGGAGCCCGCGCAGAACACGACCTCGGGGTTCGCCTGGAAGGTCGCGCGCGACCGCGACCTGGAGCTCGTGAACGTCAGCTGCGCGGGGATCACGGCGGTCGCGTTCGTCGGGGGCGAGACGTGCGACGAGGAGCTGCGCGGACCCGACGCGCCGCCGCTGGACGGCGGGTCCCCCGCGGACGCGGTGGTGCGTCACCTCGACCGCTACGGCGACGACGTGAGGCTCGTCACGGTGGTGCTCGGGGCGAACGATCTGCGAGGCTGCTCGCTGGACGCCGAGCTGCGCTCGTGCGTGCAGGCGGCCGTTCCCGAGACCACCGCCGCCATCGATGCGCTGCTGGGGCAGATCCGCGAGCGCGTGGGCGCCGACGTGCCGATCGTCGGACTGACCTACCCCGCCTTCTGGACCGGTGAGCCGGTGCGCCGGCCCGACTCCGACGTCGCCCGCGCCGTGGCCGACGAGACCGTGGACATGTTCCGCACGATCCTCAACCCGGCGCTGCGCGCGGTCTACGCCAAGCACGACGCCGCCTTCGTCGACGTCACCGAGGAGTTCGGGGCCTACGCCTCCCCCGACGCGACGGTGGTGTCCCCCGACTTCGGGACGATCCCCGCGCGCGCCGAGGACATCTGTGCCCTCACCTACTACTGCGCGCTCGGGGACATCCACCCCACGAGCGCGGGCCACACCGTGATCGCGCGGCTCGTGGAGGGGGCGCTGCGGTCCTGACTCACGCGTCGCCGCTGAGCCAGCGACGCAGGCGGTCGTGCACGCGGTGCAGGTGCTCGACCGGGACCTGCTCGTCGGCCTTGTGCGCGTAGATCGGGTCGCCGGGACCATAGTTGACCGCCGGGACGCCGAGCAGGGTGAACTTCGCGACGTCGGTCCAGCCGAACTTCGGCCCCACCTCGCCGCCGACGGCGTCGACGAACGCGGCTGCGGCCGGTCGCTCGAGGCCGGGCAGGGCGCCGGGCGCCGAGTCGGTGACCGTGAGCTCGAAGCCGTCGAAGACCTCGCGCAGGTGGACCAGCGCGGCCTCCTCGTCGCGGTCGGGCGCGAAGCGGTAGTTCACGGTGAGGACCGCCTCGTCGGGGATCACGTTGCCACTCACTCCCCCGCGGACGCCGACCGCGTTGAGTCCCTCGCGGTAGGTCAGTCCGGCGATGTCGACCGTGCGCGGCTCGTAGGTCGCGAGGGTGGCCAGCACGGGCGCGAGGTCGTGGATCGCGTTGTGGCCCATCCACGAGCGGGCCGAGTGGGCGCGCTCGCCGGTGGTGCGCACGTCGACGCGCATCGTGCCCTGGCAGCCGGCCTCGACGCCCGCGTTGGACGGCTCCATGAGGATCGCGAAGTCGCCCGCCAGCCACTCGGGGTGCTCGCGCGCGATGCGGCCGAGGCCGTTGTGGACGGCGGCAATCTCCTCGGCCTCGTAGAACACCCACGTGACGTCGCGGACCGGTTCGGCGAGGGCCGCGGCGAGGCTCAGCGCGATCGCGACGCCGCCCTTCATGTCGCACGTGCCCAGGCCCCACAGGATGTCGCCCTCGAGCCGCGAGGGCATGTTGCCGTTCTCGGGCACGGTGTCGAGGTGACCGGCGATGACGACGCGCTCGGACCGCCCGAGGTTCGTCCGGGCGATGATCGTGTGCCCGTTGCGAACCACCTCGAGGTGGTCGTGCGACCGCAGCGCGGCCTCGACCGCGTCGGCCAGGACGGCCTCGTCGAGGCTCTCGGACGGCACGTCCACGACGGCGCGGGTCAGGGTGACGATGTCGGCGCTCAGGTCCAGGCTCACGCCCTCCACCCTAGGCCCCCGCCCGCGCGGCGGATCAGGCGTCGAAGACGCAGAACTCGTTGCCCTCGGGATCGGCCATGACGGTCCAGCGGCGGTCGTCGCCGGGTGGCAGCAGCACGGTGGCGCCGCGCTCCACGAGGTCGTCGACCGTGGCGTCGCCGACCAGCCTGACGTCCCAGTGGATGCGGTTCTTGACCGTCTTGGGCTCGGGCACCGTGACGAAGTCGAACGACTCGGTGGGCGAGCCCGGGATGTCGTCGACCCACGAGTACTCGTCGTCGCTGCTGTAGGTGGCGCCGAAGACGTCGGCCCACCACGCGCCGATGGCGGCATGGTCGATCGCGTCGACCACGACGTCCTTGAGGCCGTCGGGACGCTCGCCGCCCTCGAAGACGCAGAACTCGTGGCCCTCGGGATCGAGGAAGGTCGTCCAGCTGAACTGGCCGGGCTCGGTGAGGCGCTCCAGACCCTCGAAGGGCGCGAGGTCGCGCGCGACGATGTCAAGGTGGACGCGGTCCTTGACCGTCTTGGGCTCGGCGGAGTTGATCCAGATCGTCTGCCCCGGGTCGTCGCCACGCAGCACGGCGCCGACCTCGTCGGTCTCGCCGCGCAGGTGCAGCCAGCGCCCCCACCGCTCGGCGGCGGCCGCCGGGTCCTCGACGTCGATCACCAGGTCCTTGAACTCCACGAGTGCCATGGAGCCCACGCTAGGGGCGACCACCGACGGCGTCACCCCGAGCGCGTCAGGACGTGAGCGCCTCGGCGACCACGGGCGCGATCGCGCGCAGGGCGCGACCGCGGTGGCTGATCGCGTCCTTGTCCTCGCGCGAGAGCTCGGCGGTCGACACCTCGTGGCCCTCGGCGGCGAACAGCGGGTCGTAGCCGAAGCCGCCCGCGCCGCGCTCCTCGCGCAGCACGCGACCGGGCATCTCGCCGACCTCGACGACCTCGGTGCCGTCCGGCAGCACGAACGCCATCGCGCACCGGAAGGTGGCGCCGCGGCGCTCGTCGGGGACGTCGGCCAGCTGGGCCAGCAGCAGTCGGTTGTTCGCGGCGTCGCCACCCTGGTCCTTCGGAACGCCGGACCAGCGCGCGGACAGCACGCCGGGCATGCCGTTGAGCGCGTCGACGCAGATGCCCGAGTCGTCCGCGAGCGCGGGCAGGCCGGTGACCTGCGCGGCCGTGCGCGCCTTGATGAGGGCGTTGCCCTCGAAGGTCGGCTCCGTCTCGGCCGGCTCGTCGTAGGGCTCCACGTCGGCCAGGCCCAGCACCTCGACGCCCGGCACGAGCGGCTCGAGGATCCGGCGCAGCTCGTCGAGCTTCTTGGCGTTGCCCGAGGCCAGGACGACGCGGGTCACGAGGCGAGCGCCTCGCGCTGCAGGCGGGTCAGGTCGGCGCAGCCCTTCTCGGCCAGGCCGAGCAGCGCGTCGAGCTCGGAGCGGTCGAAGGCCGCGCCCTCGGCGGTGCCCTGGACCTCGATGAACTTCCCCGATCCGGTCATCACGACGTTCATGTCGGTCTCGGCGCGCACGTCCTCGACGTAGGGCAGGTCGAGCATCGGGGTGCCGTCGATGATGCCGACGCTGACGGCGGCGATGGAGTCGACGAGCGGGTCGCCCTTCACGGCGCCCTGGGACTTCAGCTGGGCGATCGCGTCGACCAGCGCGACGTAGGCGCCGGTGATCGCGGCGGTACGGGTGCCGCCGTCGGCCTGGAGGACGTCGCAGTCGATCGCGATGGTGTTCTCGCCGAGCTGCGAGAGGTCGACCGCGGCGCGCAGCGAGCGCCCGACGAGACGGCTGATCTCGTGCGTGCGGCCGCCGACCTTGCCCTTGACCGACTCACGGGCGGAGCGGTCGTGGGTGGCCTGCGGGAGCATCGCGTACTCGGCGGTGAGCCAGCCCATGCCCGAGCCCTTGCGCCAACGCGGCACGCCCTCGGTGGCGGCCACGGCGCACAGCACGCGGGTCTTGCCGAACTCGATCAGGCACGAGCCCGCGGCGTGGTCGAGCCAGCCTCGGGTGATCGTGATCGGTCGCAGCTCGTCGGGGGTCCTGCCGTCTTCTCGGGTCACCCCGCCACGGTAGCGGCCCGCAGTTTCCCCGGTTAAGTGGGTTTCCTGTCACTGAACGAGGTTTGCAAACCTCGCGAAGTGAGAGTTTCCCCACTTAACCGGGGAATCCGTCAGTCGGCTCAGCTGCCGCCGGGCTGCAGCTCGCCGTTGACGGTCAGCTTGTACGGCGCGTACTGCTGGACCATCTCGGTGGAGTCGTCGTAGCTGACGATCGCCACGATCTGCTTGGCCGGCTTGAGCGCGATCAGCGAGAGCTTGTCGAGCTTGACCGAGCTCTTGCCGTCCGAGGCCACCTGGGCCACGTACGGGACCTTGCCCGGGCGGATGCCGACCAGCTTGACGTGCCAGTTCTCGACGGGCGTCGGACGGATCTGCGTCGGCGACTGGAAGTCGTCGAGGTTCGAGCCGTCGCTGATCGTCGTGTCACCGACGACCACGTTGTCGATCTTCAGGCCGCCCTCGTTCACGCCGCCGTCCGAGATGTACCGGAAGGACAGCAGGATCTCCTGGCCCGCGTACGCCGAGAGGTCGAACGCGTGCGGCTCGAAGCCGTCGGTGGTGCCGGCGAGCGCCGGACCCTGCGGGCCGTCGACGGTCTTGTCGCCGGCGAGCGACGTGTAGGTGGCGCCGCCGTCGGTGGACACCTGCACGTAGCCGTAGTCGTAGCCCTCCTCGGCGCCGTACTTGGCGTCGAGCGTCAGCGTGGGCGAGCCCGCCGGGACCGTCACCGGGGTGACCGCCGCGACGTCGAGGCTGTTCTCGTTGCCCGAGAACAGGACCGCGTCGCCGGGGCGATCGCTGTCGTCGGTCACCGAGGTCCAGCGCAGCGGCTGGGCCGGGAGCGTCTTGGCGCCCTCGAACGTCGCGCTGCGCAGCTGGGCGCCGGTGATCTGCTTGCCCTTGACCGTGAGCGGGACGTAGTCGGCGCCGTTCGGGGCCGCACCCGGCGTCGCATAGGCGGCGGGGTTGTCCAGGTTCACCGACGAGCGCAGGCTCGGCGTGGTGACCTTCGACTTCGTCGTGCCCACGATGAGCGCCTTCTTGGCGTCACCGACCAGCTGGTCGAGCAGCGTCATCGACTGGAAGTCGTGGAACACCTTGCGGAAGCTGGTGCCCTTCGCCTTGAGCTGCTTGTCGATCGCGGCGATGCCCTGGGCCTCGCCGTCGCGGTGCAGCTCGGAGATGAAGTCCTCGCCGAACCTGTCGCCCAGGTACAGCATCAGCTGGTACGCGTGGCCGTAGTCCGCCAGGACGCCCGAGGACGTGTTGCCCTCGTCCCAGAGGTTGAAGGAGTTCTCGGGGCCGCCGCAGTCACGCGGGTTCGTGTTGTACGGGGTCTGGACGGTGCCGTAGCCCTGGAAGCAGTAGAGGTGGCCGTCGCCGCCCTTGTCGTAGACGGTCTTCGTGCCGTCGACGTAGCCCACGAGGGTCTGCGCCCAGTCGGACAGGCCCTCGTTGACGGCGATGCTCTCGCCGGGATCGGTGTAGTACTGCAGCAAGTGCTGGTACTCGTGCGCGAACGTGCCCTCGTAGAGGTGCGGGCGCGCCGGACGGCTGGTGCACACGTCGCCGGTCGGCTCGTCGGCCGGGTCGGCACCGGTGCGGTGCTCCCAGTCGAACGCGTCGATCGTCATGATGTTGCGGTCCATGTACTCGTTGAAGATCGACCAGAAGAAGCCCGCGATGTAGGTGGGAGCCGCCGGGAAGTCGTAGTAGTTGTCGTCGCGGACGTTGTCGACGAGCGTCACGATCTTCTCGCCGCCGCCGCTGAAGTCGCCCTCGATGAGCGCGTTCGACCCGTCGCGGGCCGGCGGCGTGCTGAACGCCTCGGACTCCTTCGGGTAGATGTTCGAGTCGAACTCCTCGACCAGGCTCTCGACCTGGGCGTCGGTCACGACCGTGGCGTCGTCACCGCGGCAGTCGCCCTCGGGGAACGTGATGTCGTTGGCGACCCACACCTCGATGTTGTCGCCGGACCCGCGCAGTGTGTAGTCCTTGTAGTAGATCGAGCCCTGCACGTCGTCGAGCGCGAGCCACTCGCGCACGGTGCCGACGGGCGGGGTCTCGCCCGCCGGGGCGGCCGAGCGGCTCTGGGCGCGCTTCCCGGCCTTGTACTGCGTGGTGGTGTCGACCTTCTTGCCCTGGAAGGTGAGGTCCTTCAGGTCGAGGTCGGGGTGGAACGGCTGGGGATCGGCGGCCTTCGCGGAGGTCGGCGCGGCCGCAGTGGCCGTGCTGCCGGCGATCGCCGGCCCCGTCAGTGCCGAGGCCGCGAGTGCTGCGGACACGGCGAGTGGCTTCCATGAGATCTTCACGATCTACCTCTCTTGGTGCCCGTCCCCCCGGACGCACACGCCGTGCCCTGATGGCACGGTGGCTGGGCACCGAGAGTCACTTAACCCTCTGGCGCCCCACCAGGGCAATGCCCCGGAGAGTTACAACTCGACTACGTCACCCGATCGCACGAGCGTGTAGTCGCCGGTGTAGGTGGTGAGCAGGTCGGCCTCGACCTCGGCGCGGTCGGTCCACGGCGGGATGTGCGTCAGCAGCAGTCGCGCGCTCTGCGCCTTGGTGGCGAGGCGGCCCGCGTCGGCGCCGGTGAGGTGCAGGTCGGGCGGGTTCTCGGCCGACTCGACGAACGACGCCTCGCACAGGAACACGTCGGCGCCGGAGGCGAAGTCGGCCAGGTCGTCGTCGGGTCCGGTGTCGCCGGAGTACACCAGGACGCTGCCCTCGTGCTCGATCCGGACGGCGTAGGCCTCGACGGGGTGCGGGGTGCGCCGGGCCTTGAGCGTGAACGGCCCGATCGTGGTCTCGAGGCCGTCGGCCAGCTCGTGGAACTCGAACGGCAGGGTCATCCCGTTGGGGGCCGTGGTGCCGTAGGCGTTGGACAGCTGCCAGTCGCTGCCGGGCGGCGCGTAGACCGGGATCTTCGGCGGCGGGCCCGACGGGTGGTACTTGCGCACGACGTAGAGGCCGCTCATGTCGAAGCAGTGGTCGGCGTGCAGGTGCGACAGGCTGATCGCATCGATGTCACGCAGGTCGATGACGTCCTGCAGCGGCCCGAGGGCGCCGGAGCCGAGGTCGAGCAGCAGCCGGAACGTGCGGCCCTCGAACGGGGCCTCCACGAGGTAGCAGCTGGCGGCCGACTCGGGTCCGGGGAAGGAGCCGGAGCAGCCGACGATCGTGAGCCTCACGTGGCCACCCAGGCGAACTGGTCGACCGACTCGACCTCGGGACCGAGGAAGCGACGGCCGAGGTCGGCGAACTCGGCGGGGTGCCCCGTGGTGAGGAAGCGGTGCTCGGGCGGCGGCAGCGCGCCGTCGCGCTCGAGGCCGTGCGACGCCAGCAGGCGGTACACGTCCTTCGCGGTCTCCTCCGCACTGGACACGAGGGTCACGCTATCGCCCATCACGTACGCGAGGACGCCCGTCAGGAGCGGATAGTGGGTGCAGCCGAGCACGAGCGTGTCGACACCGGCCTCCTGGAGGGGCGCGAGGTACTCCTGCGCGACGGCGATCAGCTCGGGCCCGCCGGTGATGCCGGCCTCGACGAACTCGACGAAGCGCGGGCACGTGCTGGTGTGCAGGTCGATGCCGGGATTGGCGGCGAACGCGTCGTCGTAGGCGCCCGACGTGGCGGTGGCGGCGGTGCAGATGACGCCGACCCGGCCGTTGCGCGTGGCGTTCACGGCGCGGCGCGTGGCGGGCAGGATCACCTCGACCACGGGGACGTCGTAGCGCTCGCGCGCGTCGCGCAGGACGGCGGCGCTCGCGGAGTTGCACGCGATCACGAGGGCCTTCACGCCCAGCGCGACGAGGTGGTCGAGGCACTCGAGGGCGTACTCGCGGACCTCGGAGATCGGCTTCGGCCCGTAGGGCTGCCGGGCCGTGTCGCCGAGGTAGACGATCGGCTCGTGCGGCAGCTGGTCGAGCACGGCCCGGGCGACCGTGAGGCCTCCGAAGCCCGAGTCGAAGATGCCGATGGGTGCGTCGCTCACACGTCAGAGGGTAGACACCTCGCCGCCCCGACGGGCAATCGAACGGGCGTGAGGTCCGTCATCACGGCGAGACGACGGTGTCGCCGAGGGTCCCCCGCGGGTGCAGGTTTCGGTGCAGGATGGGCGCATGCGTGATCTGCCTCACTTCGGACCCGACTTCACCTGGGGCGTCTCGACCGCCTCGTACCAGATCGAGGGGGCGGTCGACGAGGACGGCCGCGGGCGCTCGGTGTGGGACGAGTTCAGCCACACTCCCGGCCGCATCCTGAACGGCGACACGGGCGACGTGGCCTGCGACCACTACCACCGCTACCGCGAGGACGTGGCTCTCATGGCCGACCTCGGGGTGGACGCGTACCGCTTCTCGATCGCCTGGCCGCGGATCCAGCCCGACGGCGTGACGGTCGAGCCACGCGGGCTCGACTTCTACGACCGGCTCGTCGACACCCTGCTGGAGCACGGCATCGAGCCCAGCGCGACGCTGTTCCACTGGGACTCGCCGCTGGCGCTCGAGGCGGGCGGCGGCTGGGAGAACCGGGACATCGCCGACCGGTTCGCCGAGTACGCGCGGATCGTCGGCGAGCGCCTCTCCGACCGCGTGACGCGCTGGTTCACGCTCAACGAGACCGTGGTGTTCACCCTGCTCGGTCACGCCACCGGCATCCACGCGCCGGGCAAGGAGCTCGGATTCGGCGCGCTCCAGGTGGCCTGGCACCAGCTGCTCGCCCACGGCCGGTCGGTGCAGGCGCTGCGCGCGGCCGGGGCGCAGCAGGTGGGACCGGCGAACAACCACTGCGAGGTGCTGCCGATCGAGGACACTCCGGAGCACCGCGACGCCGCGGGCCTGTTCGACCTGATCTACAACCGCGCGTTCCTCGACCCGATCCTGCGGGGCACGTGGCCGCTGGCCGGGATCGTCGACCCCGTCGCGCAGGACGGCGACCTCGAGCTGATCTCGCAGCCGATCGACTTCCTGGGCGTCAACTCGTACAACCCGCAGTACGTCGCCGCGGCCGAGCCCGGTGCCGAGATCCCGTTCGAGATGGTCACGCCCGAGGGGCTGGAGTACAACGACTTCGGCTGGCCGATCATCCCCGAGGGCTTCACGCGGATGTTGACGGGACTGAAGGACACCTACGGCGACGCGCTGCCGCCGATCCTCATCACCGAGAACGGTGGCGCGTTCAACGAGACGCCCGGCGAGGACGGCCGGGTCCGCGACCAGCGCCGGATCGACTACACCGCTGCGCACCTCGGCGCCCTGCACGACGCGATCGACTCCGGGGTCGACGTGCGCGGCTACTTCCACTGGTCGTTCATGGACAACTTCGAGTGGGCCGAGGGGTACTCGCAGCGCTTCGGCCTCACGTACGTCGACTACGAGACGCAGCAGCGCATCCCGAAGGACTCGTTCGCCTGGTACCGGTCGGTGATCGACGCGCAGCGGGACCGATGACCACGCCCGTCGCGCGACGGGCGCCCGTGCGCCTGCCGTGGCTGCTGTCGGTCGCGGTCGTCAACCTCGGCACGTACGTCGCGTTCTTCGGCCCCCTCGCGGTGCTGCTGCCCCAGCAGACCGAGGCGATCGTCGGCGACGGCAAGGAGACGGCGCTCGCGATCGTCACGGGCATCGGGGCGGCGATCTCGATGGTGGCCAATCCGCTGTTCGGCGCGCTGTCCGACCGCACCCGGTCGCGCTTCGGCCGGCGGGTCCCGTGGATCACGGCCGGCTCGGTGGTCGGCGCGCTGGGCCTGACGATCCTGTCCGGCGCCAGCGAGTTCTGGCAGGTCGTCGTCGGGTGGTGCCTCGTGCAGGCCTCGGTCAACGCCTCGCTGGCCTCGATCACGGCGACCCTGCCCGATCGGGTGCCGGTCGCCCAGCGCGCGTGGGCCGGCGGGCTCGTCGGGCTGGGCCAGACGCTCGGCATCCTCGTCGGTGCGGGGCTCGCGATCGCCTTCGGCGGCACCCGCGCGGGCTACCTCGCGTGCGCCGCCTTCCTGCTGCTGAGCGCCCTGCCGTACCTCGTGCGCAGCCACGACGAGCCGCGCCCCGAGCGCGTGCCGTGGTCGACTCGCGCGTTCGCGCGGTCGTTCTGGATCTCCCCCAGCCGGCATCCCGACTTCGCGTGGGCGTGGCTGACCCGCTTCGTCGTCAACCTCGGCAACGCGATCGCGACGCTGTACCTCTTCTACTTCCTGCAGGACGCGGTCGGCGTGGAGGACCCGGACGGCGGCGTCTTCGTCGTCATCGCGGTGAACTCAGTGGTGGTCGCGATCTCGGCCGTGGTCGCCGGGCGCTGGTCCGACCGCGTCGAGCGCCGCAAGGTCTTCGTCGTGTGGGCCGGCGTCGTGATGGCGGTGGCCGCGCTGCTGCTGGCGTTCTGGCAGACGTGGCCCGGCGTGCTCGTGGCCGCCGTGGTGCTGGGCGTGGGCTTCGGGGCGTTCATCGCCGTCGACCTGGCGATCATCACCGAGGTCCTGCCCGACGAGGCGGGGTTCGCCAAGGACCTCGGCGTCATCAACATCGCCAATGCCCTGCCGCAGGTGCTCGCGCCCGTGGTCGCCGCGGTCATCGTGACCTCGCTGGGCGGCTACACGACCCTCTACGTCACGGCCGCCCTCGTCGGACTCGCCGGCGCTCTGGCCGTCGTGCGCATCCGCGGCGTGCGCTGAGACGCACGGACGCCCCCACTTCTGGAACGGTTGACACGTTTTCGCGGAGCGAAGGCGTCCATCCCGTTCCAGAGGTGGGGGCGGAAGGCGGCGGCGGTCAGGCGACGCTGAGGTCGACCTCGACGTTGCCGCGCGTGGCGTTGGAGTACGGGCAGACCTGGTGGGCCTGCTCGACGAGCTTCTCGGCCTCCTCGCGGCTGACGTTCGGCAGCGTGACCTCGAGGGCCACGGCCAGGCCGAAGCCGCCCGTGCCGTTCTCGCCGATCGAGACGTCGGCGACGACCTCGGAGTCGGTGACGTCGGCGCCGGAGCGCTTGGCGACCGTGCGCAGGGCGGAGTGGAAGCACGCGGCGTAGCCGGCGGCGAAGAGCTGCTCGGGGTTCGTGGCCCCTCCGGCTCCGCCGAGCTCCTTGGGGGCGCGGACGTCGGCAATCAGGATGCCATCGGTGGACTCGACGTGACCGTTGCGGCCGTCACCGGTCGCGACGGCGCTGGCGGTGTAGAGAGGTTTCATGTCCACAACTGTATTGCGCGCAATTGATTGCCGCAAGGTCTAGTCTGGAGTCGTGGACGACTACCCGCAGCTCGCGCTCGACCAGCAGCTCTGCCTGCCGCTGTACGCCGCCTCCCGCGCCGTGACCCGTCGCTACACGGACCTCCTCGCCGAGGTGGGCCTCACCTACCCGCAGTACCTGTGCCTGCTGGCGCTGTGGGAGTCCGACGCGCCGCTCGGCGTCGGGGAGCTCGGCGCGCGTCTGCACCTGGACTCGGGCACCCTCACTCCCCTGCTCAAGCGCCTGGAGGCCGCCGGGCTCGTGACCCGCGCCCGCGATCGGACCGACGAGCGTCGCGTGCTCGTCTCCGCCACCGAGCAGGGCTGGGCGCTGCGCGAGCGCGTGGCCGACGTGCCCGCCCGCCTGGTGGAGGGCATGGGGATGTCGGCGGCCGACGGTCGCGCCCTGCGCGGACTGCTCGACCGCCTCATCGCCGAGCTGGAGGGCTGAGCCTCAGAACAGCTTGGGCTGCGGCGGCGCGTGCGCCGGATCCACCCCGTCGAACAGGCTGGAGACCGACTCGCCCGCGTGGATGCGCGCGATGGCCTCGGCGAACAGCGGCGCCACCGAGCGCACCGTGAGCTCGGGCCAGTCGGCCGGCGCCGGGACCGTGTCGGTCGTGACGACCTCGGTGATCGCGGGGTGCGAGCGCAGTCGCTCGACCGCCTTGCCCGCGAAGAGGCCGTGGGTGCAGGCGACGGAGGCCTCGGTGACACCGGACTCGGCCAGCTTGTCCATGAGCTCGATGATCGAGCCGCCCGTGGCGATCTCGTCGTCGAGGACGATCGCTCGCTTGCCCGCGACGTCGCCCACGATGGTGTCGATGACGACCTTGTCGTCGGCCTTGCGCTGCTTGCTGCCGGCGGCCACGGGCAGGCCCAGCAGGCGGGCGAACTGCGAGGCCGTCTTGGCGTTGCCGAAGTCGGGCGAGACGACGATCGCGTTGCTGAGGTCCTGCGCCCGGTAGTGCTCGGCGAGCTCGCCGAGAGCCGTGAGGTGGTCGACCGGCATCGAGAAGAAGCCGTGCACCTGCGGGGCGTGGAGGGTCATGGTGACGACGCGGTTGACGCCGGCCGTGGCCATCATGTCGGCCACCAGCTTGCCGCCGATCGAGATGCGCGAGGCGTCCTTCTTGTCCGAGCGCGCGTACGCGTAGTGCGGGACCACCACGGTGACCGAGGCCGCGGACGCACCGCGCGCCGCGTCGACCATCAGCAGCAGCTCCATGAGGTGGTCCTGCGTGGGCGGCACGAGCGGCTGGACGATGTAGACGTCGCGCTGGCGGCAGTTGTCGAGGAGCTGGACCTGGAGGCAGTCGTTGCTGAACCGCTGGGTGTCCGAGGGGCTGAGGGCGACGCCCAGGTTGCTGCAGATCTCCTCTGCCAGCTTCCGGTGTGCACTGCCCGAGAACACGACGATGTCGCTCACGGCTCGAAGGCTAACGGGTCGCGGGGCGCGCTGAACAGGTCAGGCCCAGAGCTGGCCCTCGAGGCGGTCCTCCGCCTCGTCGATGGTGCCCTCGTACGCCCCGGTGGACAGGTACTTCCAGCCCGCGTCGCACACGACGAACGCGATGTCGGCGCGCTCGCCCGCCTTGACCGCCTTGGTCGCCTGACCCAGCGCCGCGTGCAGGATCGCGCCCGTCGAGATGCCGGCGAAGATGCCCTCGGCGTCGATCAGCTCGCGCACGCGCCGCACGGCGTCGCGCGGGCCGACGGAGAAGCGAGAGTCGATCAGCGAGGCGTCGTACAGCTCGGGGACGAAGCCCTCGTCGATGTTGCGCAGGCCGTAGACGAGCTCGCCGTAGCGCGGCTCGGCCGCGACGATCCGCACGTCGGGCTTGTGGTCGCGGAAGAACCGTCCAATCCCCATGAGGGTGCCCGTGGTCCCCAGTCCGCCCACGAAGTGCGTGATCGTGGGCAGGTCCTCGAGCAGCTCGGGCGCGGTGCCGCGGTAGTGCGCATCGGCATTCGCGGGGTTGCCGTACTGGTAGAGCATGACCCAGTCGGGGTGCTCGGCCGCGAGGCCCTTGGCCACCCGCACGGCCTCGTTCGAGCCGCCCGCCGCGGGCGAGCTGATGATCTCGGCGCCGAACATCGTGAGCAGCTGGCGCCGCTCGACCGAGGTGTTCTCGGGCATGACGCAGATCAGCCGGTAGCCGCGCTGGCGCGCGACCATCGCCAGCGAGATGCCGGTGTTGCCGCTGGTGGGCTCGAGGATCGTGCAGCCGGGCGTGAGGGTGCCGTCGGCCTCGGCCGCCAGGATCATCGACAGTGCCGCGCGGTCCTTGATCGAGCCGGTGGGGTTCCGGTCCTCCAGCTTCGCCCAGAGCCGCACGTCGTCGCTCGGCGAGAGGCTCGGCAGCCCCACCAGGGGCGTGTGGCCGACCGAGTCGACGAGCGAGTCATAGCGCATCGTCAGGCCGCGCCGCCCGCGACCGCGGGCAGGATGACGACGGTGTCGCCATCGGACAGCTCGGTCGCGAGGCCGCCGGTGAAGCGCACGTCCTCGTCGTTCACGTAGACGTTGACGAAGCGACGCAGCTCGGCGCCGTCGAGCAGGCGCTCCTTGATGCCCTCGTGGTTCGCCTCGAGATCGTCGATCAGGGCGGACAGGCTGGTGCCGTCGGCCTCGACGGCGCGCTCACCACCCGTGTAGGGGCGCAGGATCGTGGGGATGCGGACCTCGACGGCCATCAGATGTCACCTTCGGTTGGGGGGACTGCGGGACCCGCAGTCGTGCTGTCTTCGGTGTAACGGTCGACGACGCGAACTTCTTCCTCGGTGATCGTTCCGTCGACGATGCGGTAGGAGCGGAAGTCGACCTCACCGGCCTCGTGGGCGCCGTCGCGGGTGGACACGAGCACGTAGTGCGCGTTCGGCTCGGAGGCCAGGTTGAGGTCGGTGCGCGACGGGTAGGCCTCGGTGGCGGTGTGCGAGTGGTAGATGACGACGGGCTCCTCGTCGCGGTCGTCCATCTCGCGGTAGAGGCGCAGCAGGTCGCCGGAGTCGAACTCGTAGAACGTGGGCGACATGGCGGCGTTGAGCATCGGGATAAGCCGTTCGGGGCGGTCGGAGCCGTAGGGCCCGGCGATGACGCCGCACGCCTCGTCGGGGTGGTCGCGGCGCGCGTGGGCGACGATCGCCTCCACGTGCTCGCGCAGGATGGTCAACACGGTTCCCGAGTCTATCGAGGCGTCCCGACGCCCGATCCACCCATCCGTGGTGCGGACACCGACCCTGCCGGCACCCGGTCAGGCGACGTGGACGAGGGTCTCCTGCACGAAGCCGAGCCAGTCGAAGACGTCGCCCATCGCGAGCGTGGCCTCGTCGTCGGACTCGGCGAGGCGCTCGGCGTCCTCCTCGGTCTCGATGCCCAGGCGCACGGCGAGCGCGATGCGGATGTCGGTCAGGGCGCGCAGCCAGGACATCACTGCCGCGTCGTCCAGCTCGACCTCGACGTGCTTGGCGCTCTCGGCGAGCCCGCCCGCCTCGAGACTCTCGATCACCGCGCGCGCGTTGTCGACCTTGACGGACGAGAGGGACTGCTCGGTGAAGCGGCGGAACTCCGCGGCCTCGACCGGGTCGTCGCGGTAGGCGTCGGGCAGCAGGCGCGCCAGCACGGGATCCTCGGGCGGCTGCACCGGGCCGGTCATGCCGATCAGCTGCGCCAGCGGGTCGGGCTCGGACTCGCTGGGACCGTTGCGGTCCTGGAGCAGCTCGACGACCTGGCTGGCCAGGTTGACCAGCAGCTGCGCCTCGTTGAGCTCGAACGTGGCCGTGACGGTGCCGCGCCGGCGGCGGCGGAACGGCTTCACGCGTCGCTCCGCTCGAGCGTGGCCCACAGTCCGTACTCGTGCATGGCCTGCACGTGCCGCTCCTGCTCCTCGCGGCGGCCGCTGGAGACGATGGCCCGGCCCTCCTCGTGCACGGCGAGCATCAGCTGGGTGGCCTTCTCCTCGGTGTAGCCGAAGTACGTCCGGAAGACGAACGCCACGTACGACATGAGGTTGACCGGGTCGTTCCAGACGATGGTCACCCACGGGTCCTCCAGCTGGACGACGAGGTCGGCGTCCGGCTTCTCGGTCTCGACGGGGGTGGGGGTGGTCACGACCCCATTGTGCCTGCCCGCGCTCCCCCGCACGAAGGTCGGCGTGGTCCTACGCTGAACCCATGGTGTCGACCGCGCTGCTGACCGACCACTACGAGCTGACGATGCTGCAGGCCACGCTGGCCGACGGCACGGCCTCACGGCGCAGCGTGTTCGAGGTGTTCGGACGGCGGCTCAACGGCGGGCGACGGTTCGGCGTGGTCGCCGGCACCGGGCGCGTGCTCGACGCACTGGCGAACTTCCGGTTCGACCAGTCCGAGATCGAGTTCCTGCGACTGTCGAAGGTCGTCGACGACGTCACGTGTGACTGGCTCGCGGACTACCGCTTCACCGGCGACATCTGGGGCTACCCCGAGGGCGAGCTGTGGTTCCCCGGCTCGCCCATCCTGCGGGTCGACGCCACGTTCGGCGAAGGCGTGATCCTCGAGACGCTGATCCTGTCGATCCTCAACCACGACTCGGCCATCGCCTCGGCCGCGACGCGCATGACGATGGCCGCGGGCGACCGGCCGTGCATCGAGATGGGCACGCGCCGCACGCACGAGGAGGCCGCCGTCGCGTCCGCGCGGGCCGCCTACATCTGCGGGTTCGCCGCCACGTCGAACCTCGAGGCCGGACGCCGCTACGGCATCCCCACCGCCGGCACCGCCGCGCACGCGTTCACGCTCGTGCACGACTCCGAGCGCGACGCGTTCACGTCGCAGATCGGCTCGCTCGGGCACGACACGACGCTGCTGGTCGACACGTACGACACGCCGCAGGGTGTCGCCACGGCGATCGAGGTCGGCGGTCCGCACCTCGGCGGCGTGCGCCTGGACTCCGGTGACCTCGCCGACGTCGCGCGGGCCACGCGGGCGCAGCTCGACGCCGCCGGCAACACCGACACCCGCATCACGGTCACGAGCGACCTCGACGAGTACGCGATCGCCGCCCTGGCCGCCGCGCCCGTGGACGGCTACGGCGTGGGCACCTCGCTCGTGACCGGGTCGGGCTCCCCCACGAGCGGGTTCGTCTACAAGCTGGTCGCGCGCGAGACCGCCGACGGCGCGATGCTCGGCGTCGCGAAGAAGAGCAAGGACAAGACGTCGATCGGCGGCCGCAAGACCGCGCTGCGCCGGCTCAGCGCCAAGGGCGTGGCCGAGGCCGAGGTCGTCGGGATCGACGTGAAGCCCCGTGACGACGGTGACGACCGCGAGCTGATGGTGCCGCTCGTCGAGGCCGGCGAGCGGGTGCACCGGGCCACCCTGCAGGACTCGCGAGCCCGCCTCCAGGCGTCGCTGCGCGAGCTGCCCGCGTCGGCGCGACGCCTCTCCAAGGGCGATCCCGCCATCGCGACGATCTACGAGGAGGACTGATGGGCGGACCCCGCACCCTGGTCGTCGTCGACGTCCAGAACGACTTCTGCGAGGGCGGCTCGCTGGCCGTCGCCGGCGGCGCGGCCGTCGCGCAGACCGTGGCCGACCTGATCGCCGCGGGCGACTACGAGCTCGTGGTGGCCACCCGCGACGCGCACGTCGACCCCGGCCCGCACTTCAGCGAGACGCCCGACTACGTGGACTCGTGGCCGCCGCACTGCGTGGTCGGCACGCCCGGCGCCGAGCTGCACGAGCCGCTCACGAACGACCTCTTCGCCGCCATCTTCGACAAGGGCGCCTACGAGGCCGCCTACTCGGGCTTCGAGGGCACCGACGCCGATGGACGCACCCTCGCCGACTTCCTGCGCGAGCGCGACGTCGATGAGATCGACGTGTGCGGCATCGCGACCGACCACTGCGTGCGCGCCACCGCGCTCGACGGGGCGGCCGAGGGCTTCCGCGTCAGGGTGCTGGAGGACCTCACCGCGGCCGTGACCCCGGAGAGCCTCAACCGCGTGCGGCAGGAGTGGTCCGCCGCGGGCGTCACCACGGCCTGACCCGAGGTCAGCCGGCGACGAGCTCGAGGGTGCGGACGCGGCCGGGCGTGGAGCGCGGGTCGGCACCGCGGCGCGCGGACGCCACCGGGTGCAGCATGACCTCGTCCACGTCGAACTGGGCGGCGAGCGCCTCGAGCTCCTTGCGCGCGGTGTCGGGGTCGCCGACCACCATCCGCGCCAGGCCCGAGTCGACGAGCGAGTCCATGCCCGGGTCGAGGTCGAGCGCCTCCGCGTCCTCCACGAGGTCGATCGGCGCGAGCGGCTTGCCGGTGCGCAGGCGTGCCATGTTCTGCAGGTTCGGCAGCGCGAGCGCGGCGGCCTCGTCGGCGGTGTCGGCCACGACGATGTTCACGGTGAGGAACGTCGTGGGCCGGTCGCAGACGTCGCTCGGCCGGAACTCGCTCCGGTAGACCTCGAGCGCCTCCGCCGTGCCGTGCCCGCTGAAGTGGTGCGCGAAGACGTACGGCAGGCCCTTCGCGGCGGCGAGGTGCGCCGAGTACATCGACGAGCCGAGCAGCCACAGGTTCGGGGCGCCGACGGCGGCCGGGGTCGCCTTCAGCACGTACTGCTGGTTCGGGATCGGCACGCGCACGCCGCGGCCGTCCATGAGAGCGACGACGTCGTCGAGGTACCGCGGGAAGTTCTCGATGTCGGAGTCGTCACGACCCGCGGCGCCGCGCAGCGCCCACGAGGTGACGGGGTCCGAGCCGGGCGCGCGACCGATGCCGAGGTCGATGCGACCCGGGAAGGCGGCCTCGAGCAGGGCGAACTGCTCAGCCACCGCGAGCGGCGCGTGGTTGGGCAGCATGACGCCGCCCGAGCCCAGCCGGATGCGCTCGGTCGCCGCCGCCAGCAGGGCGATCAGGACCGGCGGCGACGTGGCCGCCACGGCGGGCATGTTGTGGTGCTCGGCGACCCAGTACCGCTCGAACCCGAGCCGGTCGGCGGTCTGCGCCAGCTCGGTGGCGGCCGCGACGGCATCACCGCTGGTCTGGTCGGTACGGACAGGGACGAGATCCAGGACCGAGAGCTTCACACCGGGTTCAACCCGGGAGAGACCGGTTCGATTCCCACGCGCTAGCGTCGAATCATGCGAGAGGCATTCGGGGCCACGTTCATCGGGCCGGAGGGCTACCTGAACACGGCGGCCTACGGGCTGCCACCGAAGGCCACGGTCGACGCCCTCGAACGGGTCCACCGCGGCTGGGCCGCGGGCACCGTCGCGGGACCCGACTTCGACGCCGACATCGCGGCGGGTCGCGCGGCGTTCGCGACCCTGGCCGGCGTCCCGGTGAGGTCCGTCGCGATGGGCTCGTCCGTCGCGGCGCTGCTCGGCCCGGTGGCCTCCGCCCTGCCCCACGGCTCGCGCGTGCTGGTCCCCGAGGGCGAGTTCACGTCGGTCAGCTTCCCGTTCGCCGCCCACGACGGCCGCGGCGTGACCGTCACCGAGGTGCCGCTCGAGCGGTTGCCCGAGCTGGCCGCCGATCACGACGTGGTGGCGGTGTCCACCGTGCAGTCGGCCGACGGCGCGCAGGTCGACCTCGCCGCGCTGCGAGCCGCCACCGAGGGCTCGGAGACCCTCGTGATCCTCGACGCGACGCAGCAGCTCGGCTGGCTCCGGCTCGACCTCGCGTGGGCCGACGTCGTCGTGAGCTCGAGCTACAAGTGGCTGCTGGCGCCCACCGGCATCGCCTGGGCGTCCTACGCCGAGCGGATGGTCGAGCGGCTCGTCCCCCACCACGCCAACCGCTACGCCGGGGGCGCGCCGTGGCAGACCACCTACGGGCTGCCGCTGCGGCTCACCGACGACGCCCGCCGGTTCGACATCTCCCCCTCGTGGTTCCCGGTGGTCGGCGCAGCCACGAGCCTGGCGTGGATGGCGACGCTCGACCTCGCCGCCGTCACCGCGCACAACCTCGACCTCGCCGGGCGGGCGCGGGCCGCGCTGGACCTGCCGCCGCTGGACTCGGCGATCGTCTCGATCCCGATCGAGCACGCCGCCACACGCCTGCAGGACGCGGGGCTGCGCGCCTCGGTGCGCCAAGGCGCGGCCCGGATCGCGTTCCACCTCTACAACGACGAGGAGGACCTCGACAGCGTGGTCGACGCCCTGCGTGCGTGACGCCCGGTCGGCACCCCGAGGATGCCGAGCCGGGCGTCACCTCCCGAAGGAACCCTGAGTTGTACGTTCGCACAACTTTGGGGAAAGTGCGACCTGGGTCACGTGCCGAGGTTCTCGATGAGGAAGCCTCCGGGGTAGCTCTTGATGCGGCTCGAGTCGCGCACCCGGCGCGGCTCGGTGCGCTCGGGCAGGAGCCGCACCACACGGCCGCGCAGGCCCAGCGCACCGTGGCTGAGGCGCTCGAACCAGGCCGGTGGGTGCTCGTAGCCGAAGGCCTCGCGCAGGTGCGGGTCCATGATCGCGATGCTGAAGCGTCGGACGGCGGGGGCGAGCGGACGCGGGTAGAACGTGGTCAGCAGGTCGAGCGTCGCATCGGCCACCGCGCGCGACCGCGGGTCGAAGCGGAAGTGCTCGGCCTCGTAGTCGTCGAGCAGGCGCTCGAACCCGGCAAGGTCCGTGGGCAGGTCCGTGATCCCCATCAGGCGCCCGAGGCGGCGGTAGTAGTTCACGCCCGCGACGTCCTCGATGGGCGTGGTGCGACGGAAGCCGTAGCGGTTGACCCAGCGGTTCGGCATCACGACGAAGGTCGCCAGCACGTACCGCATGTCGTCGTTGCTGATGTCGTAGCGGCCGTGCATCTGGTTCATCCGTCGGATCGCGGCGCGACCAGGCGTGCTCTCGAGTCCCTGGTCGACGATCTCGCCCAGCAGCAGCGCCGTGTCGTCGTGGCGCCGCTGGGTGTCGGTGCCGAACTGCTCGGTCTCGTACAGCAGCCGCCCGATCGACGGGACCGCGTACGTGCGAAACAGCGCGAAGCTCAGGGCCTGCTCGAGGTCCCACGGGAAGTCGTACTGGCCGAACAGCCGCGCGATCTCCTCGTAGTCGACCTCGGGATCGAGGCCGTCCGAGCGGACCCGGCGGGTCACCTCGGCACCACCACGTGCGCGGCGACGAAGTCGACGATGTCGGAGGCGGCGTCGGTCGCGGCCGGCGAGACGCCCGGCAGGCTGACGAACCCGTGCACCGTGCCCGGGTACTCGCGGTAGCGCACCGGAACACCCGCGCGCTGCAGCGCCTCGCGGTAGTGGACGCCGTTGTCGAGCAGCGGGTCGTGGTCGGCCGTCAGGATGAACGCCGGCGGGAGCCCGTCGAAGGACGTGGCCCGCAGCGGCGAGGCGAGCGGGTCCTCGGTGCCGTAGGCGTCGCCCATGTAGAGGTGCGCGAAGGCGCTCATGTTGGCCGAGGACAGCACCGGCTCGTCGGGCATCCGCAGCTCGGAGGCGAACTTGTCGTACATCTCCACCGCGGGGTAGATCAGCACCTGGGCGCGCAGCGCCGGCCCGCCCTCGCTCACCGATCGCTGTGCCGCGACGGCCGCGAGGTTGCCGCCGGCGCTGTCGCCCATCACGGCGAGCCGGTCGGCGTCGAGCCCGAGGCCGTCGGCGCGTGCGGCGATCCAGCCCAGCGCCTCCCACGTGTCCTCGACGGCGGCGGGGTACGGGTGCTCCGGCGCCAGCCGGTACGACGGCGAGACCACGACCGCGCCGCTGCCCGCGGCGAGCCGCGAGGCGAGCCACGCCGACTGCTCGGGCGAGCCCTGCACCCAGCCTCCGCCGTGGAAGTTCACGACCGCGGGGCGCAGGCCCCCGACGCCCGTCGGGCGGTGCACGATCGCGCGCAGGGTGCGGCCCTTGAGCGGGATCTCGATCTCCTCGGTCCGCACGCGCCGATCGGGGCGGCCGAACACCAGCCGGCCGGGCGGCGACTCCATGAGCCGCAGCCGCTGGGCGCGCAGCTCGGCGTAGTCCGTGGCCTCCTCGACCGGGGTGGCCAGGCGCTTCATGAGGGCGGCGAACGCACGGGTCCGCGGCGGCAGTGGGGCACTCACGGGGCACAGCCTAGGGGTCGGGCGTGACCGGGGTCACCCGTCGGCTCAGCCCGAGGCGCGCAGGGCCCAGTCGCGCAGCATGTCGATGCGGTGCTGCAGCTGCGCCGTGGTGGCCTGGGCGGCGGCCGGGCCACCACACTCCTGGCGCAGCTTGTTGTGGGTGACGCCGTGCGGCGTGCCCGTGCGATGGTGCCAGGCGGCCACGAGCGAGTTCAGGTCGCGGCGCAGCTGGGCGCGGCGCTCGTACTCGACGTCGGCCTCGGCGCGCGCCGGGGCGTCCTCGCGCTTGCGGGTGCGCGCGCTGCGCAGCAGCTCGGCCACCTGGTCGCGCTCGAGCAGGCCGGGGATGCCGAGGAAGTCGAGCTCCTCGGCGTCGCCGGCCACCATCTCGTAGTCGATCGGCGCGAACTCGTCGCCGTCGTAGACCACGCGGTCGAACAGCGCCTCGCTGCCGATCGCGGCGTACTGGTTGCCGAGCTCGTCGCTGGCGCCCTCGGACGCGTTGGCGCGTGCGATGAGCGCCTCCTCGGCGGCGAACAGGTCGGACTCGTCGTGCACGGGGCGGCCGATGACGTGGTCGCGCTCGGCCTCGAGGTCGGCGGCGAGCTTCAGCAGGCCCGGCACGCTGGGCAGGAAGACCGACGCGGTCTCCCCGCGGCGCCGGGCACGCACGAAGCGGCCGATCGCCTGGGCGAAGAACAGCGGGGTGGCGATCGTGGTGGCGTAGACGCCGACGGCGAGACGCGGGACGTCGACGCCCTCGCTGACCATGCGGACCGCGACCATCCACGGGTCGTTCCCGGCGGCGAACTCGGCGATCTTGGCGCTCGAGCCGGCTTCGTCGGAGAGCACCAGCGTGGGCGACTGCCCCGTGAGCTCCTTGAGCAGCGCGGCGTAGGCGCGGGCTGACGTCTGGTCGCTGGCGATCACGAGGCCACCCGCGTCGTGGATGTCGCGGCGGACCTCGACGAGACGCTTGTGGGCGGCCTCGAGCACGGCCGGCACCCACGAGCCCGTGGGGTCGAGCGCGGTGCGCAGGGCCTGCGCGGTCTGGTCGCGCGTGAGCGGCTCGCCGAGCCGGGCCGAGACCTCGTCGCCCGCGCTGGTGCGCCACTGCATCTCGCCCGAGTAGGCCATGAACAGGACCGGTCGGACGACGCCCTCCTTGAGGGCCTCGCCGTAGCCGTAGGCGTAGTCGGCCACCGACGAGATCGAGCCGTCGCCGACCGGCGCGTAGGTGACGAACGGGATCGGGTTGTCGTCGGAGCGGAACGGCGTGCCGGTGAGCGAGAGGCGGCGGATCGCCGGCTCGCACGCCTCCAGCACGGCGTCGCCCCACGACAGCGCGTCGCCGGCGTGGTGGACCTCGTCGAGGATCACGAAGGTGCGGCTGCGCTCGATGCGCACGCGGTGGCCGACAGGGTTGGTGGCCAGGCCCGCGTACGTGACGCAGTAGCCGTCGAAGCGGGCACCGAGCGCCCCCGACAGGTTCGGCTCGAGCGCGATGCCCGAGCGCGCGGCGGCCTGCGCCCACTGCGACTTGAGGTGCTCGGTGGGGGTGACCACGACGACCCGCTCGACGACGCGACGGTGCAGCAGGTCGGCCGCGATCGTCAGCGCGAAGGTGGTCTTGCCGGCGCCGGGCGTGGCGACGGTGAGGAAGTCGGCCGGCTGCGTGCGGACGTACTGCTCGAACGCCTCACGCTGCCAGGCCCGTAGCGACAGGCCCGCACTCACTGGTCGGAGTCACTCCCGGACTCGTCGTCGTCGCCGGGGTTGAAGTTCTCCCAGATGTCCTTGCACTCCGGGCAGACCGGGAAGCGCTGCGGATCGCGACTGGGGACCCAGACCTTGCCGCACAGGGCCACGACGGGCGTGCCCATGACCATGGCCTCGGTCAGCTTGTCCTTCGGGACGTAGTGGCTGAAGCGCTCGTGGTCGCCGTTGTCGAGGCGCTGCTCGGTGCGCTCGTCTTGAACGGTCTGGGTGCCGCGGCCGAAGAATCCCACGCCTCCATCGTAGGCGACGGATCCGACGCCGAGGACCGGTCCACGCCGACGACCTCAGTTCAGCCCGGGGTCGTCGGGCAATGTCGACCAGAAGCGGGTGTCGCCCGCCTGACGCCGGAGCACCTCGCTCCACAGGCGGTCGGGATCGGGCGAGATCAGGTCGCCGTCCCGGGCCGGCACCACGAGCCACGCGCCCTCCGCGATCTCCTCCTCCAGCTGGCCCGTGGACCAGCCGGCGTAGCCCGCGAACACGCGCAGGCCGAGCAGCTCGCCGCCCACCGGGACGGGTCCCTCGAGATCGACGATCCCGACGCGGCCGGCCATCTGGCGCCAGCCGATCGGGCGCGACTCCATGTCGCTGACGACGCCCACCGCCAGCGCGGAGTCCATCGCGCAGGGGCCGCCCTCGAACAGGCAGCCGGGCGCATTGGCCGACTCGGCCCACCCGGGCAGGACCTCGTCGAGGTCGGACTCGAGGGGGTGGTTCACGATCACGCCCAGCGCGCCGTCCTCGTCGTGGTCCAGGACGTACACGACGCTTCGCCGGAAGGGGCCGGAGTCGATCGCCGAGGTGGCGACCAGGAGCTGGCCTCGCACCGTTGCCATACCCCCATGATGCCGGATCCGCGGTCACGCTCACCTAGACTTGCGGCATGACGGACGCGGCGCGCGACGAGGAGTTCACCGTCGACGTGCTCGCCGAGCGGGCCGGCATGACGGTGCGCAACGTGCGCGCCTACTCCACGCGTGGACTGATCGACCCGCCACGCCTCGAGGGACGCACCGGGTACTACACGCAGAAGCACCTCCAGCGCCTCGTCCTCATCCGCACCCTGCTGGGTCGTGGCTTCACCCTGGCGGCGGTCGAGGACGCGATCCTGAAGTCGCCGTCCACCGCCTCCCACGTGGCGCTCGACCTGCTGAACATCTTCGAGGTCGACGACGCCCAGGACCCCACCGAGGTGATCAGCCGGGCCGAGCTGGCCTCGCTGTCGAACGTGAGTCCCGACCACAAGCTGATCGACCAGATGATCGAGCTCGGGCTGCTGGAGCACGTCGACGACCAGACGGTGCGCATGCTGAACCCGAGCGTCGTGCGTCAGGGGGCCGCGTCGGTCGCCCTCGGCCTGAGCCCCGACAGCGTGGTCGACATCGTGCCGCACATGCGCGAGCACCTCGAGCAGATCTCCGACCGGTTCGTCCACCACGTCAGCCGCGACGTCGCGCAGCCGTTCCTCGACGCCGGCCTGCCCCAGGAGGAGTGGCCCACGGTCTTCGAGAGGATCGACCAGCTGATCCCCATCGCGAGCCAGGTGGTCGTGGCGATGTTCCGCAGTGTGCTGCGCGAGGCGATCGAGGTCGAGATCGGCCACAAGCTGGAGGAGCTGGCCGCCGAGAGCGACCAGCCGTCCCCCTGACGACTACTGCGCGCTGAGCGCCGTGGACTCCCGCTTGCTCAGCAGCTCGATCCAGGTCTTGCCCTTGGGCAGCTTCATCGCCTGGCCGTCGCGCGTGGTCAGCACGATCGTGGAGGCGTTGTTCGCCTTCTTCCACTTGGCGTTGACGCGGGTTCCGCCGACGAAGACGACCGCCTTGCCGCCGCCCTGGAACGTGGTCTCGGGCACCGGGTTCCCAGCGGGATCGGTGTAGCCGGCGTCCTTCTCGTCGGCCCACAGGACCACGAGGTTCCTGGCGCCGAACTCCTTCGCGCTGGTGCCGTTGGTGCGCTTCCAGGCCTTGCCGTTGAACTTCCACGACGTGGTGTGGCTGCGGGAGAACTTCACGGTGGCGCCGGTGACCTGCGGGCCCTTCGGCGCCGCGGCGTCGGTGGCCCACTGGAAGTAGGGGCGCTCGGGCTGCTCGTTCTTGACGTCCTTGTTGAGCCGGCCGAGGTCGACGACGACGTTGTACGGCGCGTAGCCGGCGTCGCGCGAGAGGCCGGGCGACCCGGCGTCCTGCGAGTGGATCGGGATGCCCGCGTCCTTGATGCGCGAGATCGTCCTGCCCGCGCCGCCCGAGGCGACGACCTGGCCGCGCACCGGCTTCGCGATGCCGATGTCGGTGGCGCGCATCGAGCGCACGTGGCCGACGTCGCCGGGCAGGCGCGTGTAGTAGAGCGCGGCGAGGCGCGTGATGCCGCCCTCGACGGTCTGCTCGACCACCAGGTCGGCCTGGTCGATGCTGGTCTGCGGGGCCGAGGCCGGGGTGTTGTCGACCTTGACGACGAAGACCGGGTTCGCAGGCGTCTTCTTCAGGGTGCCGCCGGTCAGCGGGTTGATCGCCGCGACCTTCGCGGCCGTGGTCTTCGCAGGCTCCTTCGGGGCGGGCGACTCCTTCTCCTCGCCTCCGTTCGAGCACGCGCCCACCGACAGCACGAGGGCACAGGTCACCGACAGCATCCGCAACTTCATGCCCCCCAGCATGCCTGAGGGGGTGTGGGCGGCCGGCCACGGCACGCCGGACCCGGGGGCGCGTCCCGGCTTGGAATCCCCGTGATTACCCTGCCCTCCTCCGGCTCGCAGGGCCAGTGTCGGAGTCCGGTGCCACGATGGGTCCATGTCCTTCGGCCCCGCGACCCAGACGTGGTTCGACGAGTCGTTCACCGCACCCACCAGCGCGCAGACCGGCGCGTGGAACGCGATCGAGAACGGCCGCCACACGCTCGTCGTCGCGCCCACGGGCTCGGGCAAGACCCTCGCGGCGTTCCTGTCGGCGATCGACCGGCTGCTGCACCGCGACCCCGAGGCCGAGCCGCGGGGCACCTCGGTCCTCTACATCTCGCCGCTCAAGGCGCTCGCGGTCGACGTCGAGCGCAACCTGCGCTCGCCGCTCGTGGGCATCTCCGGGGTGGCGGCGCGGCTGGGTCACGAGCTCGCGCCGGTGTCCGTGGGCGTGCGCACGGGCGACACGCCCCCGGCCGAGCGGCGACGGCTCCAGTCGCACCCGCCCGACGTCCTCATCACCACGCCCGAGTCCTTGTTCCTGGTCCTCACCTCCGCGGCACGCGAGATGCTCGCCGGCGTCCACACCGTGATCGTCGACGAGGTCCACGCGGTCGCGGGCACCAAGCGCGGCGCCCACCTGGCGGTGTCGCTCGAGCGGCTCGACGACCTGCTCGACTCACCCGCCCAGCGCATCGGTCTGTCGGCCACGGTCAGCCCGCACGACGAGGTCGCGCGGTTCCTCGGCGGGCGCGCGCCGGTCGAGGTCGTCGCACCCGACGCGCCCTCGCGGCTCGAGCTGTCGGTGCGGGTGCCGGTCGAGGACCTCACCGAGATGCCGCCGCGGCACGAGGGGCCGCGTGAGGGCAGCGCCGCCCGCGGCCTCGACGAGTCCCGCTCCCAGGAGGCGGGCGGCACGATCTGGCCCCACGTCGAGGAGGCGATCGTCGACGCGATCGAGTCGGCGCGCACCACGATCGTGTTCGCCAACAGCCGCGGCGTGGCCGAGCGGCTCACCCAGCGGCTCAACGAGGTCTGGGTCGAGCGCACCACGGGCGAGCGTCCCCAGCCCGACACCCGCAACCCCGCGCAGATGGGTGGACTCTCGGGGGTCTCCTCGGGGGTCGAGCCGGTGCTGGCGCGCGCCCATCACGGCTCGGTCAGCAAGGAGCAGCGGGCGCTCATCGAGGACGACCTCAAGTCCGGCCGGCTGCGCTGCGTCGTGGCCACCTCCAGCCTCGAGCTCGGCATCGACATGGGTGCGGTCGACCTCGTCATCCAGGTCTCGGCGCCGCCGTCGGTCGCCTCGGGCCTGCAGCGCGTGGGTCGCGCCGGGCACCAGGTCGGCGAGGTCTCGCGCGGGCTCGTGTTCCCCACGGGACGGCACGACCTGCTGTCCACCACGGTCACGGTCGAGCGGATGCTGGCGGGGCGGATCGAACGCCTCGCGGTGCCGGCCAATCCGCTCGACATCCTCGCCCAGCAGACCATCGCGGCGTGCGCCCTCGAGCCGATCGACGTCGAGGCGTGGTTCGAGACCCTGCGCCGCTCGGCGCCCTTCGCCACCCTGCCCCACGCCGCCTTCGAGGCCACGCTCGACCTCGTCGCCGGGCGCTACCCGTCCGACGAGTTCGCCGAGCTGCGCCCGCGCGCCGTGTGGGACCGTCACGCCGGCACCCTCACCGGGCGGCCGGGCGCCCAGCGCCTGGCAGTCACCAGCGGCGGCACGATCCCCGACCGCGGCATGTTCTCGGTGGTGCTGGCGGGCGAGGAGGGCACGGCCGGGCGCCGCGTCGGCGAGCTCGACGAGGAGATGGTCTACGAGTCGCGCATCAACGACGTGATCGCCCTCGGCGCCACCAGCTGGCGGATCATGGAGATCACCGCCGACCGGGTCATCGTCACGCCCGCGTTCGGCCTGCCCGCGCGGCTGCCGTTCTGGCGCGGCGACGCGATGGGGCGTCCCTACGAGCTCGGCGAGGCGATGGGCGCGTTCCTGCGCGAGCTGAGCGCGATGTCGCCGGCGAAGCAGCGCCGGCGGGTCGAGGAGGTCGGCCTCGACGCCTACGCCGTGGGCAACCTGTCCGCCCTCGTCGCCGACCAGTACGAGGCCACGCGCCAGCTGCCCACCGACACCACGCTCGTCGTCGAGCGGTTCCGCGACGAGGTCGGCGACTGGCGGCTCGTGCTGCTCTCGCCGTACGGCCGTGCCGTGCACGCGCCGTGGGCGCTCGTCGTCGGCCGCCGGATCGAGCAGCGCTACGGCGTCGACGGCGCGGTCGTGGCCTCCGACGACGGCATCGTCGCGCGCGTCCCCGACGTCAGTGGCGAGCCGCCGGGTGCCGAGCTGTTCGACCTCGAGGACCCTGACGACCTCGAGCCCCAGGTCACCGAGCTCGTCGGCGGCTCGGCGCTGTTCGCGGCGCGCTTCCGCGAGTGCGCGGCGCGGGCGCTGCTGCTGCCGCGGCGGAATCCCGGCGCCCGCGCGCCCCTGTGGCAGCAGCGCCGGCGCGCCTCCATGCTGCTCGACGTCACGCGCAAGTACCCCGACTTCCCGATCCTGCTCGAGACCGCGCGCGAGGTGCTCCAGGACGTCTACGACCTGCCCGCGCTGGTCACGCTCGCCCGGCGGATCCGCTCGCGCGAGGTCGCCCTGGTCGAGGTCGGAACCGACAACGCCTCGCCGTTCGCCCAGCGGCTGCTGTTCGGCTACGTCGGCGCGTTCCTCTACGACGGCGACCTGCCCCTGGCCGAGCGGCGCGCGGCCGCGCTCACGCTCGACCCCGAGCTGCTGGGTCAGCTGCTGGGGCGGGCCGACCTGCGCGAGCTGCTCGATCCCGAGGTCGTCGCGCAGACCGAGGCCGAGCTCCAGCGCCTCGTCCCCGAGCGGCACGCCAAGGACCTCGAGGGCGTGGCCGATCTGCTGCGCCTGCTCGGACCGCTCTCGGTCGAGGAGGTCGCCGAGCGCACCCGTGAGGACGTGCGACTGCAGGCCGGCGGCTGGCTCAAGGAGCTGCGCGAGTCGCGGCGCGCCATCGAGGTGCAGGTCGGCGGGCAGGCGCGCTGGGCCGCGATCGAGGACGCCGGCCGGCTGCGCGAGGCGCTGGGCACCGCGCTGCCGCTCGGTGTCGCCGAGGCCCACCTCGCCACCGGTGCCGACCCGCTCGGCGAGCTCGTGGCGCGCTACGCCCGCACCCACGGCCCGTTCACCGGCGAGCACGTCTCGCAGCGCCTCGCGCTCGGTCCGGCCGTCGTCCGCGACGCGCTGCAGCGCCTCAGCGAGTCCGGCCGGGTCACCCGCGGCGAGTTCCTGCCGGTCGCGTCGGGCGAGGCCGAGTGGGTCGACACCGAGGTGCTGCGCCGACTGCGGAACCGCTCGCTGGCCGCGGCCCGCAAGCAGGTCGAGCCGGTCGACTCCGCCGCGTTCGCGCGCTTCCTGCCGGCCTGGCAGCACGTCGGCTCGCGCCTGCGCGGCGTCGACGGCGTCCTCACCGTGGTCGAGCAGCTGGCCGGCGCCGCGCTGCCCGCCAGCGCGTGGGAGTCGCTCGTGCTGCCCTCGCGCATCAGCGACTACTCCCCCGCCATGCTCGACGAGCTGACCACCGCGGGCGAGGTCACGTGGACCGGCGCCGGCACCCTGCCCGGCCGCGACGGCTGGATCCGGCTGCTGCCGGGCGACACCGCCGGGCCCGCCACCGGCGAGCTCGTCGAGGCCGGCTCCGACACCCCCGCCGGGCGCCTGCTCGAGGTCCTCGGCGACTCGGGCGCCTGGCTGTTCGGCGAGCTCGCCGACCGCGTGGAGGGCGAGCGCGAAGGTCTGGTCGAGGCGCTGTGGGAGCTGGTCTGGAGCGGCCAGGTCAGCAACGACACCTTCGCCCCGGTCCGCAGCCTCGTGGCGGGTGGCGGCTCACACCGCACGAAGCGGCAGGCTCCACGGGCGCGGATGGTGGGTGGGCGCATGCGCGCGCCCCGTGCCGTGGTGCCTCCGATCGCCTCGGGCCGCTGGTTCTCGGTCCCACTCGGCGGGCAGACCACGGCCGAGCACATCGCCCGGGCCGAGACCCTGCTGCACCGGTACGGGGTCGTCACGCGCGGCTCGGTGCAGGCCGAGCAGACCCCGGGTGGCTTCGCCGCCGCCTACCGCGTCCTGCGCGAGATGGAGCAGAACGGCACGGCCCTGCGCGGCTACTTCGTCGACTCGCTCGGGGCCGCCCAGTTCGCGGCGCCGGGCGTCGTCGACCGGCTGCGCTCGTTCGTGCGCGACGCCGACGAGCCCGCCGACTCCCCCGCGGTCACGCTGGCGGCCACCGATCCGGCGAACCCGTTCGGCGCGGCGCTGCCGTGGCCCGATCGCGGTGGCGACGGCCACCGTCCGGCGCGCAAGGCCGGCTCCCTCGTGGTCATCCACGACGGCCGGCCGGTCATCTACCTCGAGCGCGGCGGGAAGTCGGCGCTCACCTTCAGCGACGAGCCCGTCGCGCTGGCCGCCGCGGCCGAGTCCCTCGTGCAGACCGTGCGGCGGGGCCGCCTCGGTCGGGTCACGGTGCAGACCGCCGACGGCGAGCCGGTGGCGTCCACGCCGCTGGGCGAGGCGCTGGCCGCGGCCGGCTTCGAGGCCCACCTGAAGGGGCTGCGACTCGATGCCTGAGGGCGACACCGTCTGGCGCGCCTGTCACCACCTCCACGAGGCGATGGCCGGGCACGTGCTGACGTCCACGGAGTTCCGGGTGCCGCGCTACGCCACCACCGACCTCGCCGGCCAGGTCCTGCGCGAGGTCGTGCCGCGCGGCAAGCACCTGCTGATGCGCACCGACGACTGGACGATCCACTCGCACCTGAAGATGGAGGGCTCGTGGCACCTCTACCGCCCCGCCACCCTGCGCCGCGGCGGGCGCGGGCTGCGGCGTCCGGCTCACACGGTGCGCGCGATCGTCAGCACCGAGGAGTGGTCGGCGGTCGGCTTCAGCCTGGGCGTCGTCGAGGTGCTGCGACGCGAGGACGAGGACACCGTCGTCGGTCACCTCGGACCCGACGTCCTCGATCCCGACTTCGACCGCGAGCTGGCGCTGGCGAACCTCGCGCGCCAGCCCGACCGGCCGATCTTCGTGGCGCTGCACGACCAGCGGAACCTCGCCGGCTTCGGCAACGAGTTCGTCAACGAGATGCTGTTCCTGTCGGCCGTCGACCCCCGCACCCCGGTCGCCGACGTCGACCTCGGCCGCGTGGTCGACCGTGGCGTGAAGCTCATCCGCCTCAACCGCGACCGCACCGAGCGCTCGTTCACCGGCAGCCTGCGCCCCGGCGAGCTGCACTGGGTCTTCGGCCGCACCGACCGTCCGTGCCACCGCTGCGGCACGACCATCCGCGAGATCGCCCTCGGCCCTCCCACCCAGGAGCGCCGCGTCTACTTCTGCCCGAACTGTCAGGCCCCCTCCCCCGCCTCCGGCGGGCCAGATCTGTAGCGCTGTCCACCCTTTCTCGGACTCAACCGACGAAAAGGGTGGATACCGCTACAGATCTCGCGCGGCCGGGGCCGTGGTCAGCGCTCGCGAATCAGCGGGGCGGCCAGCTGGGCCAGGGCCGGGGCCATCTGGATGCCGTAGCCGGCCTGGCCGACGTAGTGGAAGAAGCCGTCAGCCTTGGCGTCCCAGCGGGCCACGGGGTTGCCGTCGGGAGCGAACGTGCGCAGCCCCGCCCAGGCCGTGCGCACGCTGCGCAGACCGAGCGTGGTCACCGCGTTGACGGCCTCGATGGCGCGCGCGATCTCGAGCTCGTCCGGCTTGGGGTCGCCCGGCTCGTGCAGCGATGCGTCCTGCGGCGAGCACAGCACCGCACCGCCCTCGGCCTTGAAGTAGAAGCCGTCGTCGATGCCCGCCGTGAACGGCACGCCGTCCAGAGACGCGTTCGTCGAGGACTGGAAGATCGTGCGGCGCCGCGGCTCGAGCCGCAGCCGCTCGGCGCCGAACAGCGCGCCCACGACGTCGCCCCAGGCGCCCGAGGCGTTCACCACCACGTCGGCACGGAACACGTCGCCAGCGGTCGTCGTGACCACCCACTCCGAGCCCTCGCGCAGCGCCGAGGCCACCCGGGCCGAGGTCGCGATCGTGCCGCCGCGCGCCCGGAACGCGCGGGCGTAGGCGTGGTGCAGGCCCATGACGTCGAGGTCCAGCGCCGTCTCGTCCCACGCGGCGACCTTGATCTCCCCCGGCCTCAGCACGGGGCACAGCCGCTCGGCCTCGGCGCCCTCGATCAGCTGCGCCTGCGTCTCGGCCGCGAGCCGCTCGACCTCGGCGTCGCGCCCGTTCACCCCGAGCCACAGGCACGACATCGGCGACGCGACGGGCCCGTCGACGTCGAACGGCGGGTCGATCAGGTAGTCGCGGGAGGCGGTGGTCAGCTCGCGGACCACGGGTGGGCCGTAGCTGCCGATCCAGGTCGCGGCCGACCGGCCGGTGGTGTGCACGGCCAGCGACCGCTCGGCCTCCAGCACGAGGACCTCGCGGTCGGCGGCCAGCTCGTACGCGACGGCGACGCCGGAGATCCCGCCGCCGATGACGATGACGTCCATCGACCCATCATGGCCGACCCGCGCGGGAACGGCGGGTGAACCGTCAGGCCACGCCGGAGCGCGTCGCCGGAAGGTCGGCGCGACGCACCCACACCATGTCCTCGTCGAGGTCGGTGCGCCGCGCGTCCCAGCTGTCGAGGAACCAGTTCTGCCGCACCTTCCACGGCGTGCGGGCGCCCGACTTCGGCAGCAGCTCGTCGGCGCGCGCGATGTAGCCCGAGGACAGGTCGAGCAGTCGCGCGTCGTGGCCGAAGTCGGCGTCCGGGTCGGGGATGCCGTACGCGTAGCCCTTCGCGTCGAGATGGTTCAGGTAGTCGGCCACGTACTTCCAGGTCAGGTCGGCCCGCAGTGTCCACGACGCGTTCGTGTACCCGACGCACCACGCCAGGTTGGGCACGCCGCTGAACATCTGCCCCTTGTAGGTGTAGAGCTCGTGCGGGTTCACCTTGGTGCCGTCGATGCTGACGTCGATCTGGCCCAGCGCCACCAGCTTGAGGCCCGTCGCCGTGACGACGATGTCGGCGTCGAGGTGCTCGCCGGACGCCAGCGCGACGCCCTTCGGCGTGAGCTCGGTGATCCGGTCGGTGACGATCTCGGCCTTGCCCGCGCGCACCGCCTGGTAGAGGTCGCCGTCGGGCACGACGCACAGCCGCTGGTCCCACGGCTTGTACGGCGGCGTCAGGCTGTCGCGGTCGACGCCGGGCATCGACCTGCCGGTGAGTCCCAGCAGGATCGACCGCGACGCCCGCGGGAACGCGCGGCAGAACATGTAGAAGCCCACGGTCATCACGGCGTAGCGCAGTCGCGCGACCCGGTGGACGAGGCCGGCGGGCAGCACCTTGCGGGCCGCGTTGGCGACCGGGTCGCTGCCGGGCTGGCTCAGGACGTAGGTGGGCGTGCGCTGCAGCATCGTGACCTTCTCGGCGTCCTTGGCCATCGACGGCAGCAGCGTGACGGCCGTGGCGCCCGAGCCGATCACGACGACCTTCTTGCCGGCGTGGTCGAGGCCCTCGGGCCAGAACTGCGGGTGCACGACCTCCCCCTCGAAGTCCTCGAGGCCCGGGAAGTCGGGCGTGTAGCCCTCCTCGTAGGAGTAGTAGCCGCTGCAGAGATAGAGGAACGAGGCGGTGACGACCTCGGTGGAGCCGTCCTTCACCGTGCTGGTGACCGTCCAGGTGGCGTCGTCGCTCGACCACTCGGCGGTGGTGACGCGACGCCCGAACCGGATCCGGTCGGCGATGCCGTGCTTGGCGGCCGTGGTCTCGAGGTAGTGGCGGATGTCGTCGCCGTCCGCGATCGCCTTGGGGTGCGTCCACGGCTCGAACGGGAAGCTCAGCGTGTACATGTCGGAGTCGGACCGGACGCCCGGGTACCGGAAGAGGTCCCAGGTGCCGCCGATCGCGTCGCGCTGCTCCAGCACGGCGTACGACTTGCCCGGGGCTCGCTCCTGGAGGCGGTAGGCGGCCCCGATGCCCGACAGGCCGGCACCGACGATGAGGACGTCGACGTGTTCGGTCATTGCACACTCCTATGTGACATTGGTGATGTCACATTAGCAGCACGTGTGGCGCACGTCACCGGCTCGCGTCACTCGGAGTTGCGGAGCGGCTCGTGAGCCCGTTCAGCGCCGGAGCCATGACCCGTGCCCCTCTAGAATGTGCGGCATGACCGCCGTTGCCTCCGACGCGCCTGCGCCGGCACCTGCCGAAGACTCCCCGCGCTCCGATCGCGGACTGGGGATCTTCCTCGTCGTGACCGGAGCCATCGCGCTGTGGTCGTCGCTGATCCTCACGTACGACAAGATCTCGCTGCTCAAGGGCGAGGCCGCGGGCACCGCGAAGGAGCTCGGCTGCGACCTGTCGGCGTTCGTCAGCTGCAGCAGCGTCGTCAGCTCGGACCAGTCCGAGGCGTTCGGCTTCCCGAACACGTTCATGGGCATCGTCGGCTTCAGCGTCGTGGTGACGCTGGGCGTCCTGCTGGCCGCCGGCGTGGTGTTCCCGCGTTGGATCTGGGTCGGCCTCGGACTCGGCACCCTGTTCGGCATCGGCTTCGTCACCTGGCTGCAGTACCAGGCGATCTTCGAGATCGGGAAGCTCTGCCCCTGGTGCATGGTCGTCTGGGCGATGATGATCCCGATGTTCGTCGTGGTCGTCGGCCGCGTCACCGGCAGCCGCTTCCTCAAGAACTGGGCGGTTCTGATCTCGGCCCTGTGGATGGTCGCCGTCGTGGCCACGATCTGGTTCGAGTTCGGCGAGACCCTCTGGGCCTGACGCCCTTCTCCCCCACGCAACGACGACGGCCCGGCTGGTGATCCAGCGGGCCGTCGTCGTTCCTGGTGCTACTTCTTGGCGATCTTCGTGAATCCGGAGTACCGGGACACCGTGGTGTACCCCGACTTGTACGCGGTGATCCGCACGCGGATCTTCTTGCCGCGGTACTTCTTCGGGATCTTGTAGCTCGACTTCGTCGCCTTCGAGATCCGCTTCGAGCCCACGTACCACTGGTAGCGGTACGTGACCGGAGCCGGACGCCACGACGCCGAGGCTCGCAACGTGCCCTTGTAGCGGGCCGAGCCGAACACACGCGGCGTGTTCGTCGTCAGCACGCCACGGGCCACCGCACGGGTCGCCGGGCTCGAGATCGTGATCGGCGCGTACCCCGTGCGCTCACCCCGGACCTGGACGACGATCGACTTGCCCACCGCGCTCGCAGGAACGGTGTACATCGTCGAGGTGCCCTCCTGCGCGATGCGTCCGCCGACGAGCCACGTGTAGCGACGCGTCGCAGGCGAGACCGGAGTCCATCCCGTCGCACTGGCCGTCAGGCGCTGACCCACGCGCAGCGTGCCGGTCACCGCCAC
The DNA here is from genome assembly GCF_044069275.1 of Aeromicrobium sp. JJY06. Taxonomy (NCBI): domain Bacteria; kingdom Bacillati; phylum Actinomycetota; class Actinomycetes; order Propionibacteriales; family Nocardioidaceae; genus Aeromicrobium; species Aeromicrobium sp. JJY06. The sequence continues at coordinate 1,930,031 of NZ_JBIMRD010000001.1, read as the reverse complement.
CTTGCCCCCGGTGAACGAGGCGCCCGTGATCCTGACGGTCGGGGTGGCGAACGACTTGGGGTTGTAACCGGCACGGATGCCCTTGACCACGGCGTGCACGTCGGAACCGATCAAACCGGAGGACGGGGTGAATGTGGCGCGCGTCTGACTGGGGATCTTCTCCCCGTCGGCGTACCACTCGTACTCGAACTTGTCTGTCAGCGGAGTCCACGTGCCTGGCACCGCGGTGAGCGGCTTACCTTGCACTCCTGACCCTTCGATCCGCGGCGTAGGCGTGGACGTGAAGTCCAGGTTCGTGACCGTCACCGTGGGAGCGCTCTCGATCGTCATCGGATCGAAGTTGAGGCGGCGAGCCGTGACCCGGACACGAATGACCTTGCCGGCCTGCGCCGCGGTGACCCGGAACGTCTCGCCGGTCTCGCCCGAGATCGGCTGGTTGTCCGCCCACCACTGGTAGGAGAAGGAGTCCGGTCGAGGCGAGAAGCTGCCGGTCGAAGCGCTCAGGGTGTCGTTGACCTGGATGTCGTTGCGCGGCTTCGTGATCGTCGGCACCGCGTTGTTCGTGAAGACGCCGTCCTGGATCGGCAGCGTGGGAGTCCACTGAGCCGATGCGGGGCTGGGGAAGGTCTCCGACCGGTAGCCGTCCTTCTTGCCCGTAACCACCGCCATCAGGCAGCGGCCCTTCTCGTTCAGCGTCGGAGCGAAGGACTGTCTGTCTGCATCGGGGATGGGTTCCCACCGCTTGAGAATGCCCTCGTTGCAGTTGGGGGTCTCGATCCAGTACCGGTACCAGCGGAAGCGCAGGTCGACGCCTCCCGGGTGCCACCCATTGTCAGCGGCGTCGTAGCGCTCGATCTGAGGCGTGTCAGGATTGAGGTCGACCGTCAGGATGTTCTGCACTCCGCGGTGACCGATGACCACAGCGGGGCGCAGCGGCTGCAGCCCGGTCTCTGCGGAGCTCGACGTGGAGCAGGTCTCAGCGGTCCGGACGCGGTCGACCAGAGCCAGCGAATCGAGGGACGCGTTGTTGGCATCGGAGATCGACAGGGTCACCGACGAGCCGGCCGTGACCGGCACCTCGAACGTCTCGACCGAGCTGAAGTGGTTGAACGGCGTGATGTCGGCGTGCAGCGGGATCGCCTGATCATCAGGCTGACGCTCGAACTCCTGGTTGATCCCGTGCCAGTACGTGATGGCATTGGTCGACATGGGCGTCGGCTCGAGCTCCACCTTGTCGATGACGCGCTCGGGAGTCTGGGCGATGTACCGGGGCCCGGCGTGCATCGCGTACTCGGTGTCACTACCCGCCCGCTTCAGAGAGATCAGATCGGACTCCGTGGTCCGCGGATCGTACGTGTGCACGCGCTCCTCGGTGCCCATCGCAACGTCCACCAGCAGGCAGGTGCCCGCGGCCTGAGCCGACACGTCGAACGTCATCGACACCGTGTCGTCACCCGCGAGGTTCGTCGACGGCTGCAGCCCTGGCACGCTCATGTTGAAGATGTCCGACGCGCGACCGGTCGACATGACGGCGTACTGCCCGTTGCCCCCGCGGCGCGGGAAGTCGTTAAACGCGCGGGTCTCGACGCCGAAGGCGATCGGGTCGCCCGCCTGCGTGACCGTGATGCCGGCCGGCAGATCGAGTGCGGTCGCCAGGGCGGCGTCGGACGCGTCAGCGTGGGCGGTCCCCACCGACGACGCCGCGAGCAGTCCGCCCAGCAGCGTGCCCGCGATGACCGGGCTGGTGTACCTGCGCATTGGATGTCCCCTCTGATCCGAAAAGCCGACGCCGGGTGCAGTTCCCCGGCGGCGGGTCATGCAGCCTTGAACTGAGCGATCGCCGCGATGATCGCGGGACCGATGACGATGATGAACAGCACCGGCAGGATCGTGCCCATGAGGGGCAGCAGCATCTTGACGGGAATCTGGTTGGCGACACCCTCCGCGCGCAGGCGTCGGCCCATGCGCATCTCGTTGGCCTGGTCGCGCACGATGTCCGACACCGGGACGCCGAACTCCTCGCCCTGCAGGATCGAGCGCACGAACTTGCGCAGCTCGTCCACGTCGGTGCGGGCGACGAGCGACTCGTAGGCCTCGCGGCGCGGCAGGCCCAGGCTGATGTCCTGGACCGTGCGGACGATCTCGTCGGCCAGCGGGCCCTTGCCGGTCTGTCCGGTGCGGGCGAGCGCGTTCTCGAAGCTCGTGCCGGACTCGATCGAGATGGTGATCTGGTCGAGCATGTCGGGCAGCGCGTACTGGATCTCCTCCTGGCGCCGCACCGCCTTGCCGTTGATGATGATGTCGGGCGCGAAGTAGCCCATGACCGGCGCGCCGATCAGCAGCATCCAGCCGAGCAGGCCGCCCTGGCCCGAGAAGATCATGATGCCGACGCCCACGCCGAAGGCTCCGAAGATGACCTTCTGCAGGAGGATCTTGGCGACGCTCGAGCCCTCGGGGCGACCGGCGAGCATGTAGTTGCGCTCGGCCTTGTCCACGATCGAGCGCGGCGTCAGTCGGTAGCCGAGACCGCTCTTCGTCGTGCCCTGGTGCAGGTCCTTCGCCGAGCCTCCGACGACGACCTCGGACTCGGTCAGCTCGCGCAGGCGCGCGGCGGCCGCCGACTCCTGCTTGCCGAAGACGCCGAGCGCCTTGAACAGCAGGCCCAGCGCGATGAAGATCGAGACGATACCGATGAGGAGCATCAGAGTTTCACCTTCGTGATGGACCGGAGCCACAGGCCACCGAGCGTGTAGAACACCAGGCTGATGATCAGCAGGATCTTGCCCGCGCCTGTGTTGAACAGCGGCATCATGTAGGCCCGGTTCACCAGCAGGAACAGCAGGCCGACGGCCACCGGCAGGCTCATCAGGATGAGCGCCGATGCCTTGCCCTCGGCGGCGAGCGACTCGACCTTCATCCGCAGTTCGTTGCGCTGCGAGATCGTCTCGGTGACGCGGTCGAGGATCTCGCTCAGGCGACCGCCCGACTCACGCTGGATCGCCACGGCCTCGGTGACCCACATGAAGTCGGCGCTCTGCATCCGCTCGGCGGTGTCCTTCATGCCGTCGATCAGATCGCGACCCAAGCGGGTCTCGTTGACGATCCGGGCGAGCTCCTCGCCCATCGGCTCGTCCATCTCGGCGGCGACGCTGCCCAGCGCATTCGGCACGTTCATGCCCGACTTCAGCGCCGAGCTGAACTGCGACATGGTCTCGGACATCTGCTGGCCGAACTTCTCGCGGCGGCGCGAGGTCTTCACGCCGACGTACATCTTCACCAGGAACGGAGCCGCCAGCAGCAGGATGACACCGAAGAACAGCGAGCTCGTCAGCGCGAGGCCCGCCGTGAACGCGACGAACGCGATCAGCAGCGTCGTGGCGACCACCGAGGTGACGCTGGACTTGATCCCGGCCAGCGCCAGCTCCTCCTCCGAGAACGGCTTGAGGCCGAACGTCGAGAGGACCTTGTCGATGAGGTCGTAGACCGGGGTCGACGTCTGGATCCGCTGACCCTCCGTGGCCACGCCGCCGGCGGCCTCGGCCCTCATCTGCTCGGAGCGCAGGTTGGCCAGGTCCGGCTGCAGCATGGCGTAGCCGAACGCCGCGACGGCGACCAGGATCGACACGACGCCGATCGACAGCAGACCGGTCATGAAGCGGACTCCTCGCGTGCGGTGAGCAGGTGCGGCGGCACGTGGATGCCGCGCTCCTCGAGCAGGTCGACCAGGTGGGCGCCGTCGCCGACGGCCTTGACGGTGCCACGGGGGTGGCCGTCCTCGTCGTAGCCGGCACCGAAGTCGAAGCGGTAGAGGTCACGCAGCACGGGCTCGTCGTCCTGGACACCGACCAGCTCGGTGACGTAGGTGATGCGGCGCGAGCCGTCGCGCAGGCGCGAGATCTGGACGATCATGTCGACGGCCGAGCCGATCTGCTCGCGGATCGCGCGCAGCGGCAGGTCCATGCCGGCCATCAGCACGAGCGTCTCGAGACGCGCGATGCAGTCGCGCGGCGAGTTGGCGTGCAGGGTGGAGATCGAGCCGTCGTGACCCGTGTTCATCGCCTGCAGCATGTCGAGCGCCTCTCCCGAGCGGCACTCGCCGATGACGACACGGTCGGGACGCATGCGCAGCGAGTTCTTGACCAGGTCGCGGATCGTGACCTCGCCGCGACCCTCGATGTTCGCGGGCCGAGCCTCGAGCTGGACGACGTGCGTCTGCTGCAGCTTGAGCTCGATGGCGTCCTCGATCGTGACGATGCGCTCGTCCTCGGGGATGAACGACGAGAGCACGTTGAGCAGGGTGGTCTTGCCGGTGCCGGTACCGCCCGAGACCAGGATGTTGAGGCGACCGCGCACGCACAGCTCGAGCAGCTCGGCCAGCTGCGGGCTCATCGACCCGTAGTTGATGAGGTCCTGGATGCTGAGCGCCTTCTTGGCGAACTTGCGGATCGTGAGCGACGAGCCGCGCACGGCCAGCGGCGGGATGACGGCGTTGACGCGCGAGCCGTCGGTCAGGCGGGCGTCAACCAGCGGCGAGGACTCGTCGATGCGGCGGCCGACCTTGCCGACGATGCGCTCGATGACGCGCCGCAGCTGGTCCTCGGAGCTGAAGGACTCGTCGGCCAGCGTCAGCTTGCCCTTGCGCTCGACGAAGATCTGCTCCGGGTGGTTGACCATGATCTCGCTGACGTCGTCGTCGTCGAGCAGGCGCTGGATGGGGCCGAGGCCGAGCGCGTCGTCCTCGATCTCGCGCATGAGCTGCGCGCGCTCGGAGGCACCGAGCTGGACGTGCTCCTCCTGCAGGATGAGCTCGAGCTCGGAGCGGACGAAGTCACGCAGCTGCAGGTCGGTCAGCGAGGCGTCGTTGATGCGCGAGCCGATGCGTCGGAACAGCGACTCCACCGAGCGCTTCTTCAGGTCGTCGAGCACCGCGGAGCGCTGCAGGACGGTCGTGGGGCGATTCGCGGTGTCGGAGACCTTCTCGGCGGCCAGCAGCCGGTCGGTGATGCTCATTCGTCCCTCCTGAACAGTCCACCTCGGCGGCGAGCGGTCTCGCCGCGCAGCTTCGCCACGAGCGCGTCGACGGCTCCGGAGAGCTCGGCCGAGCGCTTCGCCTGCGCCAGGGGCCTGCCGGTGTTGACCGACAGCGCGATGTCGACCGAGCGAGCGATCGACACGTCGACCGGCATCCGCATCGCCTGGGCGATGTCGTCGATCTCCAGGCCGGTGCCGGACTCGGTCATGTTGACCACGAGGTGGCGGTTCCGCGGCAGCAGGTCGATCCGGTCGAGCAGGTCGGCGGCACGACGCAGCGCCTTGACGCTCGACACGTCCATCGTCGTCACCATGATCACGTCGGTTGCGACCTCGAGCGCCGCCATCGTCTCGTCGGTCAAGCCCGAGCCCGTGTCGACGACGACGAACGCGTAGTCCGTGGACAGCTGGCGCAGCAGGTTGCTCTCCTGGTGCGGCGCGATCTTCTCCAGCGCCGCCGGCGACTCCGAGGCGGCCAGCACGAGCAGCTTCTCGTCGAACGCGTTGAGCAGGCCCTTCACGACGAGGGGCGGGTGCACGGCCTCCTCGGTGAACGCGTCCTCGAGGGTGTGCTGGGCGCTGATGTTCAGGACGCTCGCGACGTCGCCGAACTGGGAGTCGAAGTCGACGATCACCGTGTCCAGCGGGGCACGCCTCGACAGGGCGATCGCGAGGTTCGTGGAGATGGTGGTCTTGCCGACCCCGCCCTTGGGCGACAGCACCACGACCACGCGGTGCTCGTCGGGGTCGATCTTGACGACGGGCGCCGCGGGGACCGGCGGAGTCGCGTCGCGCTCACTGGTCGCGCCCGGCATGGCCGAGCCGATGTGACGGGCCAGCAGCCGCTCGATCTCGAGGTCGGAGGAGATCGCCGCGACCGCCTCCACGACGCCGAACTGCCGCTGCTCGGAGGACAGCGGCTCAGGGGACTCTCGGACCAGCACGACGGGGACGTCCAGCTGGTGGTCATGGACGATGTCGGCCAGCTCCATGGACTGCTCGTCATCGACGTCCTCGCAGATGACCACGAGGTCGATCGCCCTCATCGTGCCCAGCATGGAGTTGAGCGCGTGCTCGGTGAACGTGGGCTTGAGGCCCACGACCTGACGGTCTGCGACGCGCCGCAGCCTTCCCGCGTAGGGGCTGGACTCGGTGATGACGACGATGATGCTCACTTGAAGAGTGTCCCCACATCCACGGCCGAGGCACCGTCACGGTTGGTCTTCTCGTTCTGCACGGTGAGACGGACCTGTCCGAACTGGGCAGCGGCAGCCACCTGTGTGGCCTGGGAGGTGTTCACCGCGAGGGTGACCACCATGGTGTTGTCCTCGTTGGACTTGACGTTCGTGACCAGGACGTTCTGCGCGATCATGCGACTGCGCTTGTCCTTGTCCTGCTCGACGGTGGCGATGACACCGACGCGAACGCCTTCCTCGATGCGCTCCCCGACGCCGGCCGCGGCGTCGAGCGAGACCGACATCTCCTGCAGGCCGTCCGGCACGTCCGCCTTCGACGCGGCCTTGGCACCCTTCTCGTCGAAGCGAGACTCCAGCAGGAGCTCGCCCGCGACGAGGGGGACGGTGGACTTCAGACCCTCGATCTTCTTGAGGTCGTTGATGGCACCCTTCGCGGTGGCGGCGTTGGGCAGCTGGACGAGCTCGACGTTGTCCTTCACGGTCGCGGCGTCGGCATTCGCGCTGATGTCGTTCGCGACCCGGTAGACCTCCACCATCTCGGCACCCTCGAACGCGCGGTTCTTGGCGCTCGCCGCGTACGCGACGACAGCGCCGATGCCGATGATCGCGAACAGAGCGGCGGCGATGGCGGCGATCACGCGAGAGTTCATGAACCGTGTCCTTCAGGTAGTGAGTGTCAGTCGACGAGCTTGACGCTGGCGAGGCCCAGGTTGGGCGCCTCGCCGCTGAGGCCGGAGCCCGTGTTGTTGTAGAACGACCCGTACTGGGTGAAGCCGTTGAAGAGGGCGCCCTCGGACGAGCGGACGAACTGCCCGCGGACGCCGGCGCACCCGCCGCCGATGGTGGCGAAGTTGAACTTCATGTCGCAGTTGTTGGTGTAGCTGAGCGCCGAGAAGCTGGGCTGCACGCCGAAGTAGATGAACGGGTAGTTGACCCACTTGTCGACCCTGAAGGGCGCGAAGCCGAGGATCACCAGGCGGCTCGGGTAGGTCACCGAGCCCCAGAAGACCGACTTCTTCTCCACCGCGTAGATCGGCATCATGATGACGCTGCCGTTACCGACGCCGGCGAGCTTGCTCTCCATGCACGTGTCGGCGGTGATGAGCGACCAGTCGTCCAGCATGTTGCGGTAGACATCCCAGAGGTTGGCGCTGAAGTCGCAGTTCGTGTTGACGCCCGGGAAGAACGAGCGCGTGAAGTACATGGCCTGGCCGACCGAGGTGTAGCCCGAGGCCGAGCCGCGCTTGCCGTAGACCGTGGCCGCCGTCGCGCCCGTACCCGGGCAGCTGGACTCGTTGGTGCTGTAGCGGGCCCACAGATAGGTGCGCATCGCACCGGGCGACGTCGCCGAGCCCGGCTGGGCCGCCAGCCAGTCGCAGTAGGGCAGGCCCATGGGGATCAGCTTCGTGCCGACCAACGGCACGGTGCCCCACGACGCAGTGGCCTCGGCCCGGACCGTACTGGCCGAGTCGCCCAGGACGCGCGCGAAGGTGTGGTTGACATTCTTCGAGACGCGCACGGTGACCTTGCCGTCGTCGAAGACGGGGCTCTTCGTCACTCCGTCCTTGAGCGTCTGGGCCGAGACGCTGGCGCCGGCGTTCTGCTGGGCGTACCAGGTCGCGGTGCTGGGGTTGCATGACGAGGTCTTCTTGAGCGAGCAGTCCGTGGCCAGCGCCAGGACGGCCTGGTCGGCGGCGTTCTGCACCGCGGCCTTCTCACTGGAGGCGACGGCGAAGTCGATGGAGACGGCGGCCATGCCGAGCAGGGCGACCATCGAGAGGGTCACCAGGACGATCGTGGCGCCCTTCTCCTTCTTGCGGAGCCCGAACCGGCGCGACCGGGGACGAGTCGTCAGTTGCATTGCGCCACGCCCTTTCCGCGGTAGGTGAAGCTGGCACCGAAGAGACCGGTGTAGGTGGGTCGGGTGACCGTGGTCGTCACGGTGACCGCCTGGCCGGCCGTGGCGGTCGTGCAGTCGATGTTCCGGGTGACGTTGGCCGTCGGGGCCATCCCGGTCACGTTGGCTCGTGCCGTGTTCCAGTTGCGGTCGACCGCGTAGTTCCGGGCCGCGATCTGCGTCGCGTTGTTCAGCTGGGTCCGGTAGTTGAACGCCATGCCGAACTCGACGATCCCGATGATGATCGTCATCAGGATGGGGACGACGAGGGCGAACTCCACGGCCGCAACACCGCGCTCGCGCTCGCGGCGCGAACGTCGTGTCCAGGTCGTGAAGTGCAGCATCACGTCTCCTCCCTCAAGGACTCGTGGGTGGGGCGTCGGTGCCCCGGGGACGGGTGTGCCGCGCCGCGATTCGCGACGCGGTACACCCCAGGTCGGTTCGTCGTGCGAACCGCTCGGACTCAGAGACCGAGCTGGCCGCCGAGGCCGTTCCAGAAGCCGGTGAGCTCGCCACCGAAGACGGCGATGGCGCCGACGATCGCGACGGCGATGCCGGCGATGATGAGCGCGTACTCGGTCGCGGTGGCGCCCTTCTCGTCACGCTCGGACAGGACGGCGGTCAGGAAGCTGAAGATCTGCAGCATGGGTTTTCTCCTCTGTGTGTCGTGGTGAGCTCGCATACTGCAAGTCACAGATCGAAAACTAGTGGGGCTGTATCGCATCGGTGTTGCTTTCTGAGAAACAAACACGCCGAAGTTCAGAAAATGGTTCTTTGGGACTACTGAGGCTCATGTGACTGATGTGGTTTGTGTCTGGGACGGCAGGGCTAACTCGGATCAGCCGCATGGCCCGGATCAGCCACGTCCCACTGGTCACAACAGGGTGGCGAAGCGCAGCCAGTTCGCGGCGAGCGAGTCGCCGAACATCACGATGATCGCGACGAGCATGATCGCCACGCCGCTGATCAACAGCGCGTACTCCGTGGCGCTCGCGCCACGCTCTCCCCGGCGCGGGGTGGGCTGCTGCTGGTGCATGGTCGTCTCCTGGGGATCGTCGCGCCCGTCCCCGAGACGTGGGCCGCTGTGACGCTTGGGGCTGAAGGTAGTCCACCCCCGACCCGGCCGCGCCGGTTTCACCGAGAAACCGCAGGCCTTTCCGGCCGCGCCCGCGGACGAACCGGCAGACAATCGAAGGATGGACTTCCAGACCCTCGCGCTCATCTGCGTGATCGGCCTGCTCGGGCCCCTGCTGGCGGTGCCGTCGACCTGGCGCATCCCCGTGGTGGTCGGCGAGCTGATCGGCGGGCTCGTCGTCGGCGCGAGTGGCGCCGGCTGGCTCGATCCCGGCGACGAGACGTTCACGTTCCTGGCCGAGCTCGGCTTCGCCATGACGATGTTCGTGGTCGGCACGCGGGTGCCGATCCCCGAGCGCGGACTGAGGTCGGCGCTCGTCGTCGGGGCGGGCCGGGCGGCGCTCGTCGGCGTCGCTGCGGCCGTGGCCGGCGCAACGCTGGCCTGGGCGTTCGACTCCCCTCACGCCGCGGTGTTCGCGGTCCTCATGGCCTCGTCGTCGGCAGCGCTGGCCATGCCGGTCCTCGAGGACGAGGAGTTCGACGGACCCCATCTCGTCCCGATGCTCACGCAGATCGCCGTCGCCGACGTGGCGTGCATCCTCGCGCTGCCGCTGGCCATCGCGCCGGACCGGGCCGCGGAGGCCGCGCTCGGCTCGCTGTTCGTCGTGATGGCCGGCGTGGCCCTGTTCCTCGCCCTGCGCACACTGGAGGCCCGCGGCATCTGGGAGGCCGTGCACGAGGAGAGCAAGGAGCGCCGGTTCGCCGTCGAACTGCGGTTCAGCCTCATCGTGCTGACCGCCATCGCGGCACTCGCGGTGGCCACGCACGTCACCGTGATGCTCGCCGGCTTCGTGTGCGGGCTCGCGATCGCCGCCGTCGGTCCCCCGCGGCGACTCGCACGCCAGCTGTTCGCCCTGGCGGACGGCTTCCTCGGCCCGGTGTTCTTCGTGTGGCTGGGCGCCTCCCTCGACCTCACGGGCCTGCTCGACGAGCCCGGACTGATCGCCCTCGGCGTCTGCCTCGGCCTCGGCGCGCTCCTCACCCACCTCGTCGTGCGGCTGACCGGGCTGCCCGTGCCGCTCACGGTGCTGACGGCCGGCCAGGTCGGGGTGCCCGTCGCCGCTGCCGCCATCGGCACGCAGACCGGCGAGCTCGAGGGTGGGCTGCCGGCGGCGCTGATCCTTGGGGCACTCCTCACCGTGGCGGCGGTGTCGGTCGCGGCGCGCTTCCTGCCCTCCCCGACCCCGGCGGACTGACCGTGCCCACCCCGACCGGCAGACTGGACCCATGAACAGCTCGAGCGACTCCGCCGTCGCCGTCTACCTGGACTTCGACAACATCGTCATCTCGCGGTACGACCAGGTGCACGGCAAGCAGTCCTTCTGGCGCGACCGCGACGCCGGCTTCGACGACGCCAGGCTCAAGGCGGCCGAGGTCGACGTCCACGCGATCCTCGACTACGCCTCCTCCTTCGGGCGGCTCGCACTGACGCGCGCCTACGCCGACTGGTCGATGCCGGTGAACACCCGCTACAAGAAGCAGCTCGTCGACCGCGCCATCGACCTCATCCAGCTCTTCCCCGCGTCGGGCTCGAAGAACGGCGCCGACATCCGGCTCGCCGTCGACGCGCTCGAGGACATGGCACGGATGCCGCAGGTCGGCACGGTCGTGCTGGCCGCGGGCGACTCCGACTACATCCCGCTGGCCCAGCGCCTGAAGCGGATGGGGCGCTACGTCGTGGCCGTCGGCGTCGCGGGCGCCACCAGCCGTTCGCTGGCCGCCGCGTGCGACGAGCTGCTCACGTACGACAGCCTGCCGGGTCTCTCGCAGGGCTCAGACGAGGTCGAGGAGACCGCGCCCCCGGCGAAGAAGGCCGCGAAGAAGACGGCCAGGAAGTCCACGAAGGCGGCTCCCGAGGCCGATCCCGAGGCCGATCCCGAGCCCGCTCAAACGCCCGCCGTCGCGCTCAAGCCGATCTTCGTGGCCGCCGCCCCCGACTCCGACGACGAGCAGGACGACGAGCGCGCGCTGGCGCGCCAGGCCACCCGCCTGCTGCTGCGGGCGATGCGCCTGCTGGGCGAGAAGGACTCGGACGACGAGTGGGTCCACTCGGGGACCGTGAAGAGCCAGATGAAGCGCATGGACTCCTCGTTCAACGAGAAGGACCTGGGATTCAAGTCGTTCACGGACTTCCTCAAGTCGCGCAAGTCCGCTGTCGAGGTCGACGAGTCCGGCCAGACGCGCAAGGTTCGGCTGCGACCCGGCCACTGAGATTGGCCCCGCGTGGGACTTATGCCCTAGACTGGACACGTTGCATGGCATGACTCAGCAGATTGATGGTCGAGCCTCTCTTCGAGGCTTATCGGTTTTCTCTTTGGTTGGTAGTGACGCGTGACATCCAGCCGCACGCGACTCACGAGTGCGCACAACTCCCAAGGAGACAACATGGCTACCGGAACTGTGAAGTGGTTCAACGCTGAGAAGGGCTTCGGCTTCATCGCCCCCGACGACGGCGGCGAGGACCTGTTCGCGCACTTCAGCGAGATCCAGGGCAACGGCTACCGTTCGCTCGAGGACAACCAGAAGGTCGAGTTCGAGGTGACGCAGGGCCAGAAGGGCCTGCAGGCCGCCAAGATCCGCGCGATCTGAGCTTTCGCAACGCGAGAACTCCCCGGAAAGCCCCCGCCACTGGCGGGGGCTTTCCACTTTTCGGGTCTCCCTGCTAGACGCGGAGGCGGTCACCGTCGCGCCCGACGGCGGCGCCGAGGGCCGCGAGCCGCTGCTCGACGTCGGGGTCGTTGTGGTGACTGAGGTGCACCGCAACGACCTGCGTCGCCGCGTCCACCACGCCGGCCGACCGCAACGCCTCGACCGCGTCCGCGAAGGTCGCGAGTCCCAGGTGCCGCTCCCCCGCCAGGTCGAGCCGGTCGCCGAACGTCTGCTCCAGCAGCACCACGTCGAGCCGCGGCGCCCCGATCGCCTCCAAGGCGCCGGGCGCCCACGGCCCCGTGTCGCAGCCGTAGAGCAGGCTGCCGGCGGCGTCGACGCGGTAGAGCACGGCCTCCCCGAGGGCCTCGTGGGCCGCGGGCACCACGGTGATCCCGAACGGTCCCGCCTCGACCGCTTCGCCCGCCGTCACCTCGACGAGCCGCACCGCGGTCTGGCCGGGAGCGAGCCAGTCGCGGCACCGCGCGATCGCGGGCGCCGGTCCGAAGACCGTGAGTGGCCGCTCGCTGACCCAGCCGCGGTGCAGGAGGAACGCCGGGTCGAGGTGGTCGGAGTGCGCGTGCGACACGAGCACCGTGTCGACATCGACGAGGTCGACTCCGGCGCGCAGCGCCTGCCGCGCGGCCTCGGGACCGGGATCGATCCAGAGCCGCCCGTCGACGAGCACGCTGGTGGGCGTCCGGAGCTCGCCGCGCTCGCCCATCGTCGTGCACGAGGCGCAGCGGCAGAACGGCGACGGCCAGCCGTCAGCCGAGCCGGTGCCCAGTAGCAGGACCTCCACGGGCTCAGTCGTGCGCCGGCGCCTCGCCGCGCAGGCCGGGCGAGCACATGACCTTCTCGGGCGTGATCGCGATGACGACGCGGCGCGGGTTCTCCTTCGGCTGGCGGTAGCGCTGCGCGTAGAGCTGCTCGGCCAGGGTGATCGACTCGCGGTCGCGCAGGATCTCGGCGGTGCCGGCGATGCTCAGCCACTGCGGTCCGGCCACCTGGGCCACGGTGGCGCGCGGGTCTCGCTCGACGTTGCGCACCTTCTGGCTGCCGTCCATCGTGGTGATCCGCACGATGCCCTCGTGCACGGTGAAGCCCACCGCGACGACGTGGATCCGTCCGCCGGGTCCGATCGTGGACAGGGTCGCGAGGTGGCGATCGGTCAGGAAGTCGCCCTCGGGCAGCCAGACGTCGGTCATGGGTCCATCATCGCGGGCGGGCGCCCGTGCTCCCGCTCGGGTGCCGGATCGTAGGGTGAAGGACGTGTCGACCCCGAACCCCGCCGCGCCCCTCGAGCTCGCCCACGGTCCTGCCTGGCCGAACCGCTGGACGCTCGCTCCCCTGACGAACAAGCAGAGCCACGCCGACGGCACCCTGTCGGACGACGAGTACGAGTGGCTCGTCGCGCGGGCCCGCGGTGGCTTCGGCCTCGTGATGACCTGCGCCGCCTACGTCTCGCCCGAGGGCCAGGCCTGGAAGGGGCAGCTCGGCATCAGCGACGACCGGCACGACGCGGGCCTGCGACGGCTCGCCGACGGCATCCGCGAGCTCGGTGCCGTCTCCTCGATCCAACTGCACCACGGCGGCATGCGCGCGGACGCGTCGATCTCGGGCCACCCGCTCGTCGCGCCGTGGGACGACCCCGACCGCGGCGTCCACGCCCTCTCGACGAGCGACGTCCAGCGCGTCATCGACGACTTCGTGGCCGCCGCCGTCCGCGCCGAGAAGGCCGGGTTCGACGGCGTGGAGATCCACGGCGCCCACGGCTACGTGCTGTGCCAGTTCCTCGACGCGCGCAAGAACCACCGCACCGACGGGTACGGCGGCTCGCTCGAGGGTCGCAGCCGACCGCTGCGCGAGGTCCTGAGCGGGATCCGCGCCGCCACCGGCGCGGACTTCCAGGTGGGCGTCCGGGTCTCACCGGAGGGCTACGGCATCACGGTCGCCGACTCGCGTGCCCTCGTCGAGCAGATCCTCGCGTCGGGCGACGCCGACTACGTCGACCTGTCGCTGTGGGACGTCGCGAAGGAGCCGCGCGACACCGCGGTGGACGGCCTGCTGATCGACCAGTACGTCGATCTGCCGCGTCACGGCACTCGCCTCGGCGTGGCCGGGAAGATCCTGGCGGCCCAGGACGCCGACTGGTGCCTCGAGCGCGGGGCCGACTTCGTCACCGTGGGCACGGCGGCGATCATCCACCACGACCTCCCCCGACTCGTCGCCTCGACGCCCGGGTTCGTCAGCGAGCCGCAGCCCTTCAGCCGCAGCCGCCTCGAGCAGGAGCACCTCGGCCGCGACTTCATCGACTATCTCGCCGACGGCTGGGACGACTTCGTCGCCTGATCCCGGGAACGACACCCGGGAACGACTCAGGGCCACCCCGTGCGGGGTGGCCCTGTCGCGTTGACTCATGAGGGCTGGTGGAGCTGCCGGGAATCGAACCCGGGTCCTATGACGCTGAACCAAGACTTCTCCGGGTGCAGTTCGTCTGGCGCTTTTCTCGGCCCCGGTGCTCGGACGAACGCGTCACCGACAGGCTCAGTAGCGGAGAAGTCCCGATCTGACCTCGCTACGCGGTCAGACCAGCAAGTCCTCTAGATGAGATGGACGATCCGGGACGAGGACGCTCCCGGGTCCACCCTTCGCAGGTCGCTGTCAGGCAGCGAGGGCGAAGTCAGTGCGCTTGGAATCGGCACTTATGGGTTTGCAACGATCGTTTGAGAGATGACGTTGCCTTCTCTACCCGCTTCTCTTGGATCGAACGACCACAGTCGAAACCGATCAGCCCCTCTGAAATTGTCAATGCACCCATTCTAACCGGCTGCCGGTGCGAATTGTTCCCGTCGGGCTCGCGAGCGGTCAGTGGACGGGGCCGACGAGGTCGGCGCCGTTGTGCCACAGCACCGAGCGCATCCAGTCGTCGCCGAGGCCGAGGCGGTCGAGGGCCTCGACCTGGTGCGCGTAGGGGTACGGGATGTTCGGGAAGTCGCTCCCGAAGACGATCCGGTCCTGCAGCGCCAACAGCCGCTTCGGGTCCACCGGCGGCGGGTCGTCGAAGAAGTCGACGAAGGTCATCGTCGTGTCCAGCCGCACGTTCGGGTACTGCTCGGCAAGGTCGCAGAACGCATCGACCTCGGGCATGCCGAGGTGGGCGATGACGAGCGGCAGCCGCGGGAAGCGCTCCAGCACGGCGGCCACGCCGCGCGGGCCCGTGTGCGGACCGGGCGCCGGCCCGGAGCCGGCGTGCAGCACGATCGGGACCTGCGCCTCCTCGAGCGCCGCCCAGACGGGGTCGAGCAACGGGTCGTCGGCGGCGAACTCCCCCACCTGCAGGTGGGCCTTGAAGATCCGCACGCCCGACGCGAGGGCGGCCGGGACGTACTCGGCCGCCTCGGGCTCGGGGAAGAACGTGGCCGACGGCACCGAGTCGGGCACCCGCTGGGCGAACCCGGCGAGCCACTCGTTCATGAACGGGGCGATGCCCGGCTTGTGCGCGTAGGACAGCGCGGTGAAACGCCTCACGCCGAGCGAGCGCAGCGTCTCGACGCGCTCCTCGTCGCTCGTGCGGTAGTGGATCGGCCACGCGCGGCCCAGCTTCGGGCCGGCGGAGTCGAAGTACGCCCAGACCTTCGCCAGCACCTGCGGCGCCATGAAGTGCACGTGGACGTCGACGATCCCCGGCACGCCCAGCCGCTCGAGGTACGCGGCGAGGTCGGCGTCCTGCCAGGTCATATGCCCTTGAGCCGGCGACCGACCTCGCGCTCGGCGTCGCGGGACGCCTGGCGCTCGGCGATGGCGTGGCGCTTGTCGAAGGCCTTCTTGCCGCGGGCGAGGGCGATCTCGACCTTGGCGCGGCCGTCCTTGAAGTACAGGCTCAGCGGGATGATCGTGAGGCCCTTGGACTGCGTGCGGTGCTCGATGCGCTCGATCTCGTGCCGGTTGAGCAGCAGCTTGCGGCGACGGCGCGTCTCGTGGTTGGTCCACGTGCCGTTGTCGTACTGCGGGATGTGCACCTGCAGCAGCCAGGCCTCGCCGCGGTCGATCTCACCGAACCCGTCGACGAGGGAGGCCCGGCCCTGGCGCAGCGACTTGACCTCCGTGCCGGTCAGCACCAGACCCGCCTCGAAAGTGTCCTCGATGTGATAGTCGTGCCGCGCCTTCTTGTTCTGCGCAATCAGCTTGCGACCGGTCTCCTTGGCCATTCGACCATTGTGTCAGGTCGGGCGAGCGTCAGCTGGGGGCGACCGGACGCTCAGAGCCAGTTCATCGGGTTCGTCGTCGACCCGTTGACCAGCACCATGAAGTGCAGGTGGCAGCCCGTGGAGTAGCCCGTGGAGCCGACGTAGCCGATGACCTCGCCACGCTTGACCTTCGCGCCACTGCTGCGGGCGAACCGCGACAGGTGGTTGTAGGTCGTAATGACGCTCTTGCCGCGCTTGACGCCGTTGTTGAGGATGACGCGGTTGCCGTAGCCGCCGTTGTAGTACTGCGACACGATCGTGCCGCCGGCGGCCGCGCGGATCGGGACGCCGCAGCCGACGCCGAAGTCGGTGCCGTCGTGCAGCTTGTAGACGCCGGTGATCGGGTGACGACGCATGCCGTAGGGCGAGGTGATCGGGCCGTTGACCGGGCGGCTCAGGGCGCCACCGGAGTCGCCGGTGGTGCCACCGCCGTCGCCGCCGCCTCCACCGCCGCCGCCCTTCTTCTCCCTCTCCTTGCGGGCGCGCTCGGCGGCCTCGAGCTCCTTGCGGACGATCTCGGCCATCTGGCTCTCGAGGCGACGACGGTCGGCCTCGAGCTCGGCCTGGAGGGCCAGGTCCTCGGCGAGGGTCGCGTCGGCGGTGCGCTTGGCACCGGCCCGAGCGGTGACCAGCTTCGCCACGGAGGCGGCCTGCGCCTCGGCCTGGGCGGTCAGCTCCTGCATCTGCACGACGACGGCCTCGGCCTGCTGCTTCTGCTTCGCCACCTGGTCGCGGAGCTCCTCGACCTTGTCGCGCTCGATGCCGAGCATGACCTCGGAGGCCGCGAGCTCCTGCATGACGGCGATCTGGGCGTCGCCGATCGAGGTCTTGGCGCTCATCTGCTCGGAGAACAGTCCGGGGTCGGAGCCGCGGAGGAGGTCGCCGAAGGCCTTCAGCCCGGCGTCGCCGGCCATGACGGACTCGACGGCGAAGGACTCCACGGCGCCGCGCGACTGACGCAGCTCCTTCTCGGCCCGCTCGAGGCGGGCCTCGGCGGCGGAGAGCTCGGCCTCCGCCTTGTCCAGGGCGGCGCGCAGGCGCGCGTCCTCGGCCTGGGCGACCGCGAGCCGGCCGCGCGTCTGCCCCAGCTGGGACTGCGCGTCGGCGAGCTTCGTGTTGGCGTTGATGAAGGCGAGCTTCGCGTCGCGGGCCGCCTTCGTGGACTCCTGGACCTCGTTCTTGGCGTCCTTGAGGCGCTTGTCGTTCTCGCGCTGCTCGCGCTTGACGTCGTCCTTCTCGTCACCGAAGGTGGGCGCGCTGAAACCGGCCACCAGCAGGGCGCTGAGGGCGAGGGCGAGCAGCGGCTTGCGCAATCTCGTCATGTGCCTCGAATCCGGGGAAGTGTCCGTCAGGACGGAATCGTGCGATGTGACTCGAGTGACTCTACGCCTCAGGTTGAGGGTTTGGTGGGCGCTCCGCGCCGCGCGTGTCGCCGCCGGACCTCAGACGTCGAGGTACTTGCGGGTCATCACGAACGTCGGCACGAGCGCGAGGAGCAGGGCGAGGACCGTGGTCATGCCCATGACCAGGAACGCGTCCTCCCAGCGCACCCACGTGGTGATCCGGCCGAGCGTGTCGCGCAGGTAGCCGTAGACGACGAAGTGCATGAACGCCGCGAGGCCACCCGCCGCGAGGGCCGCCGAGATGAACGCCGCGACGAGCGACTCGAGGACGAACGGCGCCTGGATGTGCCAGCTGGAGGCGCCGACGAGCCGCATGATGCCGATCTCGCGGCGCCGCGCGAAGGCCGTCATCCGGATCGTGTTGGAGACCTGCAGGATCGCCGCGATGATCAGCAGGCCCGCTGTCGCGAGCGCCGCCCACTGCATCTTGTCGAGCATCTCGAACAGCGGCCCGAGCAGGTCGCGGAGCGAGTTGACGTTGCCCACGCCGTCCATGCCCGAGACCTCGCTGACGACGCCGTCGAACTGCTGTGGGTCCTTCAGCGTGACGAAGTACGACTCGGGGAACGAGTCGACGCCGAGGGTCTCGAGCTGCTTGCGGCCCGTGTCGGTCTGGCCGAGGAGCTCACGCGCCTGGGCGTAGTTCTCCTGAGGGCTGCGGACGGTGAAGTCGCGCACCTCGGGGTTGTCGGTGAGGGCGTCCTGGACGGCCTGCTTCTGCTCGTCGGTGGCCGCACCGCCGACGCACGTGGCCGCCGGGGAGTTCTTGGTGCACAGGTTCACCTGCAGCTGCAGGCGGTCGCCGAAGTACTGCTCGGTGCGCTCGGCCTGGGCCTGGATCAGCAGGCCGAGGGAGGCCAGCAGCAGCGACACGCTCATCGTGACGATCAGCGAGATCGTCATGGAGGTGTTGCGGGTCAGGCTGGCGCGCAGCTCGTTGAGGATCGCTCGCATGGGTCTCAGTTCTCGTAGCCGTAGATGCCGCGGGCCTCGTCGCGCACGACGCGCCCCTCGTCGAGCTCGATGACGCGCTTGCGCATCTGGTCGACGATCGAGGAGTCGTGGGTGGCCATCAGGACGGTGGTGTCCTCGCGGTTGATCCGGTCGAGCAGCTTCATGATGCCGACGCTGGTGCTGGGATCGAGGTTGCCGGTGGGCTCGTCGGCGATGAGGATCATCGGCCGGTTGACGTAGGCCCGCGCGATGGCGACGCGCTGCTGCTCGCCACCGGAGAGCTCGTCGGGCCGGCGGTGGCCCTTGCCGTCGAGGCCGACCAGGTCGAGGGTCTCGGGGACGAGGCGCTTGATCTCCTCGCGCGGCTTGCCGATGACCTCGAGCGCGTACGCGACGTTCTCGAACACGGTCTTGTTCGGCAGCAGCCGGAAGTCCTGGAAGACGGTGCCCAGCTGACGGCGCAGCTTCGGCACCTTCCAGCTGGAGAGCTTGTTGATCTCCTTGCCCGCGACGTAGACGTGGCCCGAGGTCGGACGGGCCTCACGCAGGATCAGGCGCAGGAAGGTCGACTTGCCGGAGCCGGAGGCGCCCACGAGGAAGACGAACTCGCCCTTCGTGATCTCCAGGTCGAGCCGGTCGAGGGCGGCGCGCTTCTGGCCGGGGTAGGTCTTGGTGACCTTGTCGAAGCGAATCACCCGATTGAGTGTAGGTGTGTGACCTGAGGAAACCCGGCAGCCGCCGGGCCCGTTTCCCGTGAGGAGTGCCTCACTGCGGATGCGCCCTCGAACGCGGGGCAGGGCCGTCCGAGGGGCGTTCCTCCGGCGCGACCTGCCGTGGTCGCGGCGGCTAGGGTGAGAGCGAGTCAGCACGCCGGGAGTTCACATGAGTCTGCATGCAGTCGAGGCCGCCGCCTCGATGCTCTCGGCTCGGGGCACCGACCTGGAGGAGCTCGTCCGCGAGGCCGGACGAATCCGCGACGAGGGCCTCTCCCGCGCCGGCCGGCCCGGCGTCATCACGTGGTCGCGCAAGGTGTTCGTGCCCGTCACCACGCTGTGCCGCGACCGCTGCCACTACTGCGTCTTCGTCGACACCCCCGCCAAGCTCGAGCGCAAGGGCATCGCACCGTACCTCTCCGAGGACCACGTGCTCGCGATCGCCCACCAAGGAGCGGCGCTCGGCTGCAAGGAGGCGCTGCTGACCCTCGGCGACCGTCCCGAGGACCGCTGGGACGTCGCGCGCGAGTGGCTCGACGCGCACGGCTTCGCGTCCACGCTCGACTACGTCGGCCACCTGGCCCGGCGGATCACCGCCGAGACGGGCCTGCTGGCGCACCTCAACCCCGGCGTGATGACCGCCGGGGAGCTGCGGGTCCTGCGCCCCACCGCCCCGTCGATGGGGATGATGCTCGAGACCACCAGTCACCGGCTGTTCGCCGAGCCCGGCCAGGCGCACTTCGGCTCCCCCGACAAGGATCCGGCGCTGCGGCTTCAGGTGCTCGAGGACGCCGGCCGCCAGCGCATTCCGTTCACCACCGGCATCCTCGTGGGGATCGGCGAGACGGTCGAGGAGCGCTTCGACTCGATCCTCGCGCTGCGCGACCTGTCGGACCGCCACGGCAACGTGCAGGAGGTGATCGTGCAGAACTTCCGCGCCAAGCCCGCCACCGCGATGCAGGGCGTCGCCGACGCCGAGACCGATGCCTACATCGCCGCCGTCGCCACCGCGCGCATCGTGCTGGGCCCCGACGCCCGCATCCAGGCGCCTCCGAACCTCTCCGACCCCGCCGAGCTCTCCCTCCTCGTCGCGGCCGGCATCGACGACTGGGGCGGCGTCAGCCCGCTCACCGCCGACCACGTGAACCCCGAGCGCCCGTGGCCCCAGGTCGACCAGCTGGCCGAGCTCACCCGCGCCGCCGGGTTCGAGCTGCGCGAGCGCCTCACCGTGCACCCGCACTACATCCGCGACCGCGACACGTGGATCGACCCCGCGCTGCACGACGCCGTGCTCGCGCTCGCCGACGACGACGGCCTGGCCCGGGGAAGCGCTGGCAGTGACGTTCCCGGGGCGGAATCGGCCGAGACGCCCCGCAGACGTCACGCCCAGCGGGCGCGGATCGAGGACGACCCGGCCGGGCTCTCCGACGACGAGTACGTCCGGCTGATGACCTCCACCGGGCGCGAGCTCGATCGGCTCGCCGGGCTGGCCGACGAGCTGCGGCGCTCGGTCGCCGGGGCCACCGTCTCGCTGGTGCAGAACCGCAACCTCGGGTCCGACCGGGTCACCGACCCCGACCTCGTCGCGCAGGTCGCGGCCGACGCCGTCGACCTCGGGGCCACCGAGCTGTGCATCCAGGGCACCGCGCCGGCCGGCACGCCGGACGACGTCTACGAGCAGATGCTGCGCGCCGCCCGCTCCGCCGCGCCGGGCCTGCACCTGCACGCCTTCCGCCCTGCCGACGTCATCGACGGCGCGCGCCGTACGGGCCGCACGGTGGCCGAGCAGTACGCCGCGCTGACCGCCGCCGGCGTCGACACCGTGCCCGGCACGGGCGTGAAGGTCCTCGACGAGGAGCACCGCGCCCGGCACTTCCCCGCCGACCTGCCGGTCGACGACTGGGAGCAGGCGATCCGCGCGGCCCACGGGCTCGGCCTACGGTCCACCTCGGTGCTGTTCTACGGTCACGGCGAGTCGCCCCTGCAGCGCGTGCGCCACCTGCGCCGCCTCCGTGCGATCCAGTCCGACTCCGGGGGCTTCAACGAGCTCGTGCCGATGGCCTTCCCCGGCGGCGACCACGACGACGACCAGCACCGCGCCGTGCACGCCGTGGCCCGGCTCCTGCTGCACGGCAGCATCAGCCACGTGCAGGCCGCCTGGACGCGTCTGGGCGTCGACGGCGCCACGGTCGTCCTGCGTTCGGGCGCCGACGACCTCGGCGGCACCCTGTACGACGGCCGGGTCCTGCCCGAGGACGGTGTCGAGTTCGGCCACGAGCTCACCGTCGAGGCCGCCGAGCGCATCGCCCGCTCCCTCGGCCGCCAGCTGCGCCTGCGCACCACCACCTACGGCGTCGCGCGATGACCCGCGTCCGCGTCGCGGTCGTCGGCGCCGGCTTCGCCGGGGTCGCCATGGCCCGCCGTCTCGCCGCAGCAGGCGAGTCGTTCGTCGTGCTCGAGCGACGTCCGGGCATCGGCGGCACGTGGCACGACAACCGCTACCCCGGCGTCGCCTGCGACGTGCCCGCGCACCTGTACGGCTACTCCGACATCGCCCACCCGGGCTTCAGCCGGGTGTTCGCGCCCGGGGCCGAGATCCGCGAGTACCTCGAGGACGCCGCCGCTCCCGTCGCCGACCGCATCATGCTGTCCACGCGGCTCGACGACGCGCGGTGGGACGGCACCCACTGGCAGCTCATCACCTCGAGGGGCGCGCTCGAGGCCGAGGTCCTCGTGATGGCGGCCGGCCGACTCACCGAGCCGCGCCTGCCCGACGTGCCGGGCACCTTCGACGGCCCCGTCGTGCACACGGCGCGCTGGGACGACGAGCTCGACCTCGAGGGCCTGCGGGTCGCCATCGTCGGCACCGGCGCCTCCGGCGTCCAAGTGGTACCCGAGCTCGCCCGGCGGGCCGAGTCCGTCGTGGTGCTGCAGCGCAGCGCGCCGTACATCCTGCCCAAGGGCGATCGCGCGTATGCCGACGCCGAGATCACCCTGTTCGAGCAGCAGCCCGAGCGGCTCGCCGACCTGCGTGGCGCGCTCATGCGCGAGACCGAGGAGGTCTTCGACCAGCGCGCCGGGGACGGCCGGGCCGAGGCGCGCGCCCGGGCCCTCGGCCACCTCGCCGACCAGGTGCCCGACCCCGTCCTGCGCGCGGCATTGACGCCCGACCACGAGTTCGGCTGCAAGCGCGTCCTGTTCAGCGACGACTACTTCGCCACCCTGCGGCTCCCCCACGTGCGGCTCGTCCCCGGCGCCCTCACCGGCTACGAGCCCGGCGCCGTGCTGGCGGCCGACGGCTCGCGCCACGAGGTCGACGTCGTCGTCGCGGCCACGGGGTTCCACAGCACGCGCCAGCCCTACGCCGAGCTCGTCACCGGGCGCGACGGGATCTCGCTCGACCAGTACTGGTCACAGGGCATGCGCGCCTACGCCTCCACCGCGGTGCACGGCTTCCCCAACCTGTTCGTGCTCGACGGCCCCAACGCCACGCTCGCCCACAACTCGGCCGTGCTGATGATCGAGGCCCAGGCCGACTACGCCATGTCCGCGATCCCGTGGACCGCGCACGGCCCGCTCGAGGTGTCGGTGGAGGCCGAGCAGGCCTACATCGACGAGATCCAGGGGCGCAGCGGCGTGTGGACCTCGGGCTGCAGCAACTGGTACGTCGACGAGCAGTCGGGCCGCCAGGTGCTGCTGTGGCCGGGCAAGGCCCAGGAGTTCCGCGACCGCTTCGGGTACTTCGAGCCCGAGCCGTTCGGGCTGGCGCACCTCGACCCTTCGGAGTCCGCGGGTGCCTGACCGGCGGCGTGCCTGGACGGTCGTGATCCCGGTGAAGCCCCCGCACCTGGGCAAGTCCCGTCTCGACCTGCCCGGGATCGACCGGGTCGAGCTCGCCCGCGCGATCGCCCTCGACACGATCGAGGCGGCCGCCGAGGTCGCCCGGGTCGTCGTCGTCACGGCCGACCCGTTGATCGGCGCTCCCGGCGTGGAGGTCGTACTGGAGCCCGAGCCGCGCGGCATCGCCGCCGCCGTCACCGACGGCCTGGCGGTCGCAGCCCACGGACGTCGGGCCGTGCTGCTCGGCGACCTGCCGGGCCTGCGTCCCGACGACCTCGCGCTCGCGCTGGAGCTGGCCGAGGAAGTCCGGCTCGGAGCCGTGCCCGACGAGGAGCGTCAGGGCACCACGCTGGTCAGCGCGCGCGAGGGCGACCTGCCGGCCGCGTTCGGGCCGGGGTCGTGGCAGCGCCACCGCGAGGCCGGCTTCGTCGAGCTGCCCGTCCCCGTCTCGTCCACGATGCGCCGTGACGTCGACCGGGCCGACCACCTCGTCGGCCCTCTCGGCCCGCGCACCTCGGCAGTGCTGCGGCGCGTGGTCTGAGGGTCAGTTCCTGCTGAAGACGGGGCCCGTGCCCTCGGGCACCAGCCGGCCACCGTCCACGGTGAGCGCCGCGGGCAGCTCGGCCGGCGGGTCCTCGTCGTCACCGCAGTGGACCACCCCGCGCTCGTCGGGCGTCAGCAGCACCTGGCCTCCGCGCAGGTCCCAGCGACCGGGCATCTCCGAGCACGTGTCGGTGATGACGTAGGTGTCGTCGTCCAGGAGCGTGAGGATGAGCCGGCGGCCGGTCTCGGGCACCGGCTGGGAGACCCAGGCACCCAGCACGGGCAGCGTGTCCTCGGGCTCACCGACGCCCGCCGACGAGGTCTGCGCGGGGTAGCCCTCGGGCGTCTCGCCCGCACACCCGGCCAGCACGAGGACCGCCAGGACGAGGGCCGACAGGGTGCGCATGGCCACAAGGTAGACCCGGCCCGCGCCGCGGTCAGCACCTCTGAGGGATGGATTTCAGGCTGGAATGCGAGCATCCTTCACAGCAGTCGCTCTGGCCCCTCAGTCCTTCGTGAAGGTCGGCCCGACGCCCTGAGGAACGAGCTGGTCGCCGTCCACCGTGAGGGCCGGCGGCAGCTCCACCGGCGCGCCCACGTCCTCGCCGCACTGGGTCCCGCCGTCGTCGGGCGTCAGCACGACCTCGCCTCCCGTCAGCTCCCAGCGCCCGGTCAGCTCGAGGCACTCGTTCTCGGCGACGTAGGTGTTGTCGTCGGAGAGCGTGAGGATGACGGTCTGGCCCGACTCGAGCGGCTCGGACGTCCAGCGGCCCAGCACGGGCAGCGTGTCCTCCGGCTGCTCCTCCCCCGGCGAGGTGCCCGGGTCCGATGCGGGGTCGGAGCCGTCCGAGCACCCGGTCAGCAGGGCGAGCGCGAGCAGGAGTGCAGCGAGGAGGCGCATGCGCCCACGCTAGCGACCGCCCTGAGACTGGTCGATGCGCGCGGTGGGCGGTGAGTCCTCAACCCTTCCCGCTTGGGGGCGGTGGGTGGTCAACCGCTCAGGGGGTCCATTCGGTTGACAGCTCACCGCCTCTCTGCGGGAGGGGTTGAGGACTCACCGCCACCCCGGCGCGTCAGGGGCGGAGGGCGGCGCGGGCGAGGGTGGCGGACCTCTCGGGGTCGGTCATCCAGAGCGGCTCGACGCGCACGTCCCAGCCCTCGGCCTCGAGCCCGGGGGCGAGCGCGGCATCCTCCTCGGCCACGAGCCAGGTGTCGAGCACGCCGCCCTCGGCGCGGCGTCCGTAGTGGCGCGCCACGGCGTCGGCCGCGGTCTCCACGCCGATCGCGGCGAGGCAGGCGTCGGCCATCCCGCGCACGACCTTCCCGCCGATGATCGGCGAGACGCCCACGACCCGGCGCGCGCGGCCCAGCGCCTCGCGCACGCCCGGCACCGCGAGGATCGGGCCGATCGACACGACGGGGTTCGACGGCGCGAGCACGACGACGTCGGCCTCCTCGATCGCCTCGACCACCCCGGGCGCGGGACGGGCGTCGGCGATCCCGGGGCTCTCGAACGCGGTCGCCCGCAGGGAGGCCCGGTGCCGCGTCCACCACTCCTGGAAGTGCATCCGGGTGCCGTCCTCGACGACCACGTGGGTGTCGACCTCGGTGTCGGTCATGGGCAGCAGACGCACGCCGATCGGCCACCGCGCGCCCAGCCGCTCGGCGACCTGCGACGGAGCCAGCCCGTCGCGCAGCCAACCCGTGCGAGCCAGGTGGGTGCCGAGGTCGAGGTCGCCGAGGGTGAACCACGGCCAGCCCGCGCCCCACGCCTGGAGCTCGGCGCTGACGCGTTCGCTCTCCCCCGCCCGGCCCCAGCCGCGCTCGGTGTCGTTCACGCCGGCCAGCGCGTAGAGGATCGAGTCGATGTCGGGCTGCAGGCGCACGCCGGAGAGCCACAGGTCGTCGCCCGTGTTGACCACGACCGTGATCTCGTCGGCGTCCTCGACCGCGTCGCGCAGGCCCTTGACGAAGCGGGCGCCGCCGACCCCGCCGGCCAGCACGGTGACGCGCATCAGCCGCCCGTCCGGAAGAGGTCGTCCTCGAGCGGACGCAGGATGCTGCGCGCTCCCGGCAGGTCGAGATCGCCCACGAGGTCGGATCGACCGCGCACGACCGCGACCGGCACGTGTCCGTCCTTGGGCTTGACCAGCTCGGCCGCCGAGCACAGCTCGTCGCCGACGCACGGCAGGGTGACGGCCAGCGGCCGGCCGTCGGCGTCCCGGTCGGGCCGCTCGAACAGCCGCACCGCGGCCGCGCCGATCGCGACGTCGGTCTGACCCATCCGCCACGGTCGGCCCAGGGTGTCCGAGACCAGCACGCCGACGTACGCCTCGCGCCGCAGGTCCTCGGCGAGGGCCCGCGCCGAGGCGTCGGGGTCCTCGGGCAGCAGCAGCACCTGACCCTCGGGCACGTTGCTCGCGTCGATGCCCGCGGCGGCCGCGACGATGCCGAGGCGGTTCTCGACGATCCGCACCGGACCCCGTTCGGCCACCACGCGCACCGTCTCGGCGGCGATCGCGGCCTCGCGGTCAGCCGCGGGGACGAAGCGCCCCTCGGCCTTGCTGACGACCTTCGAGGTCACCACGACGATGTCGCCGTCCTGCAACTCCGCGTGCTCGCGGATCAGGGCGGCGAGGTCGTCGCCGGGACGGATCTCGGGCAGCCCGGAGATCCCGAGGACGGTCAGCATCGGGACGGTCAGGCCGCAGTGGACTGGTTCCGGCGCCAGCGGATGCCGGCCTCGATGAAGTCGTCGATCTCGCCGTCGAGGACCGCCTGGGTGTTGCCGGTCTCGTACTCGGTGCGCAGGTCCTTGACCAGCTGGTACGGGTTGAGCACGTAGTTGCGCATCTGGTCGCCCCAGGACGCCTGCACGTCTCCGCGGAGCTCGTCGAGGTGGGCGCGCTCCTCGGCCTTCTTCAGCGCGAGCAGCTTCGCCTTGAGGATCACCATCGCGCTGGCCTTGTTCTGCAGCTGGCTCTTCTCGTTCTGGCAGCTGACGACCACGCCGGTGGGGATGTGGGTCAGGCGCACCGCCGAGTCGGTGGTGTTGACGCTCTGGCCGCCGGGGCCGCTGGAGCGGTAGACGTCGACGCGCACCTCGTCCTCGGGGATCTCGATGTTGTCGGTCTCCTCGAGCACCGGGACGACCTCGACCGCGGCGAAGGACGTCTGGCGGCGGCCCTGGTTGTCGAACGGGCTGATGCGCACGAGGCGGTGGGTGCCGGCCTCGACCGACAGCGTGCCGTAGGCGTAGGGAGCCCGGATCGCGAAGGTCGTGGACTTGAGCCCCGCCTCCTCGGCGTAGCTGGTGTCGTAGATCTCGACCGGGTACTTGTGGCGCTCGGACCAGCGGATGTACATGCGCTGGAGCATCTCGGCGAAGTCCGCGGCGTCGACGCCGCCGGCGCCGGAGCGGATCGTCACGAGGGCCTCGCGCTCGTCGTACTCGCCCGAGAGCAGCGTGCGCACCTCGAGGCTGTCGATGGAGTTGGCCAGGCGGTTGACCTCGGCCTCGGCCTCGGCGAGGGAGTCGGCGTCGCCCTCCTCGGCACCGAGCTCGAGCAGGACCTCGACGTCCTCGAGCCGCTGGCGCAGGTTGGAGACGCGCTCGCTCTCGGCCTGGAGGGCCGACAGCCGCCCGGTGACGCGCTGGGCATTGGCCTGGTCGTCCCAGAGGTCGGGGGCGCCCACCTGCTCCTGGAGGTCGGCGATCTCGGCCTCCATCTTGGGCAGGTCGAGCACGCGCTCGATCGACGTCAGCGTCGCGCCGAGCTGTTTGATCCGGTCGTTCAGGTCCGTGGTGGCCACCTGTCGAGGTTACCGCTGCGGGCGAAGCACGGTGTCCTCGACCGCCGTCGCGGGCCGTCGTTCCAGAAACCGTCGGTATCTTCAGTGATTCACGTCACATGGGCCGGGGGTGACCGGCATGATCATCGACCGAGGGAGTCGATCACCGAATCGGAGACGCCATGACGAACGAGCGCATCGCCGCCACTGCTGCGGGCGGCGAGCTGGGATTCCTCGCCTTCGGGCTCGTGCCGCACGCCGAGACACTCGGACCGCTGGGGAGTCTCGTGCTGCTCGTCGTCTCGGCGGCGGTCACCGCCGTGGCCGCCCGACTGGTGATCGCCGCATGCGGGGCGGACGATCCGTGGCGCGAGGTGGCACTGGACCCCACGTGGGACCTGTCACTCGCCGACCTGTCCGCCTGACACGCCAGCGGCGGGCCGTCTCGAGGGAGGCGACCCGCCGCTGCTTCGTCCGACGCCCTACCTCCCCAGGCGCAGCGCGTCGCGGATCGTGAAGAACACGTCGGTCTGGTCGGTCAGCCCCACCACGTTCGCGGCGCGCGGCCCGTACCCGGCGATGCGCAGCTGCGAGCCGGTGTGCTGCTGCGAGCCGGCCGCGGCGCTCGTCGCGTAGTTGATCGTCATCGGCTGGCCGTCGCGCGTCAGCAGGTTGACCGTGGCGCCGGGCGTCGTCGAGCCCGCCTCCACGATCTGGCTGGTGTGGGCGTGGTCGGCGGTCACGATCACCGTCGTGTTCTTGTCCTTCTTCGCGTAGTCCAGCGCGACCTTCACGGCCTCGTCGAGGTCGAGCGTCTCGCCGATCTGGCCGCAGGCGTCCGACGAGTGGTTGCGCTTGTCGATGCTCGCGCCCTCCACCTGGAGGAAGAAGCCCTTGCGGCCCTTGCGATCGAGCAGCTCGATCGACTTCTCCGTCATGTCGGCCAGGCTCGGCAGCGAGGCCGTGCGCGCGGGGTTCTCGGTGCAGGAGACCGGGGCCTTCGTGCCGCCGTCGGCCGTGGCGGCCGGGCCGGTCCACCGCACCGGGAAGTTGCCCGGCGCGAAAAGGCCGAGCAGCGGCTCGTCCTGGTCGGCCTTCTTGACCTTCGACAGCGCGGCGAGGTCGTCGACGACGCGGTAGCCCCGCTGCTGAGCCTGCTCGCGCAGCGTGCGGCCCTGCCAGCGACCGGCGGTCGCGGTCTCGGCGAACGTGGTCGCGCCGCCGCCGAGGCTGACGTCCGGACGCGTGTCGAGCAGCTGCTCCGTGATGCTGCCGGCGCCACCGTTCTCCTTGGCGTTGGTCGGGCAGGTCTTGGTGGTCGCGGTCGGGCCGTAGCAGCTGCGCGCGGTGACGTGCGCGACCTGCACCGCCGGAGTCGCGTCCTGGAGCTCGGCGGTGGAGACGCTGCCGGTCTTGTACCCGGCCCGCTTCGCCAGCTCGAGCAGGGTCCGCTGAGGCTTGCCGTGGATGTCGACGCTCACCGCGTTGTCGTACGTCTTGGCGCCCGTCGCCCAGGCCGATCCGGTGGCGGCCGAGTCGGGCACGTAGTCGGGCTTGCCGTCCTTGGTGAGCGAGTACGTCGTGTACTGACCCGTGAGGGGCAGGGCGTCGATCCCGGGGAACCGGCCGGCGGCGCCGTGGACGTAGTTGCGGGCACTGGTGATCTCCGAGTCGCCCATGCCGTCGCCGATGATGAGGATGACGTTGTCCGGTCGACCGCCGTCGATGGCCTTCTTCACGGCCTGGGTCTGGTCGCCGGAGAGGCGGGCCGCGCCGCCGTGGCGACTGAGGTCGCGCTCGGCCGTCGCCACCGATCCGACCACTGCTCCCCCGAGAAGCAGTGAGGCGGTGCCGAGGACGAGCACGCTGCGGGTGCTGGTGCGTAGGTTCATGGCCTCAGCCCAGCGCCCTGCGGTGACGACCGGGTGAACCGCGGGGGAAGTCCGGCGGTCCAGTCGGGCACGCGTCAGCGCGCCTGGACGAGTCGGTGGGTGGGATCGGGAGCCGGGCCGGGGTCGGCGACCTGGCCGATGACCGTGAAGGTCGTGAAGAACGTCGCGCACGAGAGCACGAGCGCGGTGCGCCTGGCCTGTTGCCACGTGATGCGGTTCATGACACCAGCGCAGCCGATCGGGGTGAACCCGTGGTGAACCCGGCTGGAAGAGTGCGCGGCGATCGGTCGGCCACCCGCGGCCCCTCGCGCGGCATGATGGGGTCATGGACGCTCCCAGGCCGATCACCCCGCCCGGCTGGTACGACGACGGTCACGGGCAGCTGCGCTGGTACGACGGCTCGCAGTGGACCCAGCACACCGCACCCCTGGCGCAGGCCGGTCCTCCGCGGGTGCCCCAGCAGCCCGTCGCGCCTCCGCGCCAGCAGGTCCGACGGGAGGACCTCGTCCAGGTCAAGCGCTCGAAGCTCGTCTGGATCCTGCCCATCGTGTTCGTGATCGCGGCACTCGTGGGCGCCCTGTCGGCCGTGGCGGCCTGGAACGCGGGCGGCTTCGACGCCGACCCGCTGGAGCGGACCTACGCGGACTTCGTGCGCGCCGAGCAGACGCGCGACTGTGCCGCGCTCGAGGAGGTCACGACCCGCAGCTTCCGCGACGACCTGTACGACGAGCCGTTCACGTGTGCCCTCCTCGCCTCGCGCCCGCCGGTGATGCAGGGCGGTGATCCGGTGTGGGGCATGCGCCTCGGGCCTGTGGGGATCCTGCTGGTGGACGACTCGGGCTGGGTCGGCCTGGACGGCGAGCGTCAGCGGGTCTCCTCGGTGGAGACCTACACGCTGATCCGCCAGGACGGCCGCTGGAAGCTGGACGCGAGCGACTGATCCGGACTTGCTCCTCGCGCCCGTCCGGGTGATGGTGGTCACATGGTGTGGGGGCGCCGCCGGATCCGGATCGCGCTGGTCGCGTCGGCCGTGCTGGGCGCCGGCGCCCTGCTCGCCGTCTCCGAGTCCACCGAGCAGCGGAGGTCATCCGGCACGACGGCCACCGCGCCCGTGGCGGCGACGGTCGTCGCTCCAGCCCCCGCGGCCGTCCGGGTCGCCGCCGCCACGCCGCGCTGCTTCGGCGCCGCGTCGATGGCCAGGAAGCGGTGCCACAACCCGGCGCTCAAGGGACGGCTGATCCCGAGGCCGAGCATCGCCAGGCGCGAGACAGCCCGGTACCCGGGCAAGGAGTGCTACCAGTCGGGCGTCCAGCAGATCCGCCTCAACCGCGGCTGCACGTTCGGCACCCGCGCCGCGGGGCGGCCTCACGTGATCCTCGTCGGCGACTCACACGCGAGGGCCCTGATGCCCGCGTTCGTGGAGATGGCCGAGGCCGGCCACATCTCGCTGGAGGCGCAGGTGCGCGGCTCGTGCTCGTGGACGACCTCCCGCGTCAACCACCCCGACAGATCCCGCATCCGACCGTGCACGCTCTACCGGAAGAACCTGCAGCGGTGGCTGCTCAGGCAGGCGCGCACCACCGACGTCGTCGTGACCACCGGCTATGCACGCCAGGTCTCGGGCAGCGCGAAGTCGCAGGTCATCAAGATGCGCGACCTGTGGCGACCGGTCATCAAGCGCGGCGTGCGCGTGATCGCGATCAGCGACAACCCGCGACTCAAGCGCGAGCCGCAGAAGTGCCTCGTGAAGTACGGCGCGACGCGCGGCGCGAGGAAGTGCGGCGTCTCGACGAAGGCCGGGCTCCACCGCGACCCGTTCCTGCTCACCGCGAAGAAGACGCGGGGCGCCACCGCGCTCGACCTGCGTCCCCGGTTCTGCAAGAAGGGCTTCTGCCCAGCGGTGATCGGCGGCGCGAACGTCTACCGCGACCACACGCACATCACCGTGACCTACTCCAAGACGCTCGCCCCCGTCATCACCGGCAAGTTCCGGGCGATGCGGATCATCCGCTGACCCCCGACTCGTACAGCGTCAGGCCCTCGCAGAGATCGGGAGCGGCCGTGGGAGGCGTGCACCCGTACGGAGAGTGAACGACGGCGGCCGCGCCGAGGCCCGTCGTCCGGAACACGTCCGCCTCCTCACCCTCCGCGGTCCCGGGACCGACGACGACGTGGCCCCGTTCGCCGTCCGCCGTGCTGTAGGCGAGGTCCAACTGCCACGAGCACGCGCAGTCGCGCGCCGACGCCAGGACGTCGACGAACTCGAGGTCGGAGCTGGTCACCTCGAGGGTCTTCGGCTCAGTCTCGGCCCCGGAGACGGGATCGCGCCAGGCCACGCGCTCCTCGTCCAGCGACACGCTCAGGTAGGAGACGTCGGCGACGCCGCCCTTGTCGCCGGTGAACCAGTAGCCGGCGAGGGGCCGGTCCCGCTCGCTGACCCGGACCGTGAACTGGTGGATCGTCACCGGGTCGTCCGTCGCGGCACGCAGCTGGAGGCGGAACATCGTGGTGCCGGCGTCGAAGGCGCCCGCGGCGTCCTCCTGCTCCATCGCGGCCTCGCCGCCCTCGCCCGCGATGTGCTCCTGGGCGTGCTGGCGCACGTCGGGCGCGCCGGGCGGCCACACGTGCTCGTCGCGGTGCTCGGCCTCCACCATGGAGTCGAACTCGTCCGTGGCCAGCACGGTGACCTGGAGCGGGTCACGCCCGGTGGCGTCACGGACCGACGACCACAGACCGGGTCCGAAGTAGGAGACCGCCCAGGCGGCCACGATGGACGCGAGCCCCGCGGCGATCACCTTCGAGCGCTGCGTCAGCCACGAGACGGCCCCGGCATCGCGGGTCGACCGTCCGGCGCGCGCGGCGGATCGACCCGTGCGCTCGCCGCGGCCCGCCATGTCGCCCCCGACCGGAGGAGCCGTTCAGCGGGAGTCGATTCCCGAGACCGGTCCTCCGGCTCCAGCATGATCCCGCGGTCCCGCGGCTGACAAGGGTGTGTCGCGCGCAGGGCTCAGTTGGCGGCGTCGAACGCCTCGAGGATCTCCTTCTTGATCCGGCCGCGCTCGTTCACCTGGTGGCCGTTCTCCTTGGCCCACGCACGCACGTGGGCGAGCTCCTCGGGCGACCGGCCCGAGCCGCTGCCGGTGCTGCCGCGGCGGGAGGAGGGCGCCGACGAGCGGGTCGTCGTCCTGCGCCCGGCCTTGATGTAGGTGGCGAGGGCGGACCGCAGCTCGTCGGCCTCCTTCGTCGTCAGGTCGATCTCGTAGGCGGTGCCGTCGAGCGCGAAGGAGACGGTCTCACCCTTGCCGTCCTCGATCTCCTTGCCGGAGATGTCGCTGGAGAGAATGGTGACCACGCGCTGCGCCATGGTTTCTGCCTTTCGCCGTGAATTCCCTAT
Source organism: Aeromicrobium sp. JJY06 (assembly GCF_044069275.1). Lineage (NCBI taxonomy): Bacteria > Bacillati > Actinomycetota > Actinomycetes > Propionibacteriales > Nocardioidaceae > Aeromicrobium > Aeromicrobium sp. JJY06. The sequence continues at coordinate 1,897,346 of NZ_JBIMRD010000001.1, read as the reverse complement.
TCGGCGAGAATTGTCATTCCGCCGTCGAATTCACCTTATCGACAGAGAACACGAGAAAGTCGTCTCATCGATATCGATATCTCGAGAAAAAGAGAATTCAGCGCTCGTTGCCGCGCTTGAAATTCCCCGTGGCCCGCGCGAGCAGGTGCTGGACCTGGCGACGGTCAGCCGACGCGAGGCGCGCGGCGAGCCGTTCGGCGGCGCGGCCGGACACGGTGGTCACGGTGCGGCCCTGCCAGTCGATGAGGACCGTGCCGTCCTTCGTGACGCGATGGGTGAAGACGTCCTCGGCGAACCGGTCGCGGGCGTCCTCGACCACGATCAGTGCTTCGGGGTGCCCTCGGCGGCGGGAAGCGGCATGCGCTGCGTGGCCTCGATGTCGTGGCCGTCCGTGGCGGTCTCCGGCGGGATCACCGGGACGTGGTGCTTGCTCTTGGCGTTGACGGCCATCGCGAGGATCCAGATGACGACGTACACCAGCGCGGTGCCGCCGATGAACAGGCCGATCCACTCGATCGTGGACAGGGCGTTCTCGTCGACCGGCCAGGAGTCCGAGTCGGGGACGGTGCTGGCCATGGCCGGGGTCGCGGCGGCGACGACGGCGAGCAGGGCTGCGGTGACGGCGGTGATCACTCGGGCGAGGCTCATGGGGCCATGGTATCGGCCACCGTCTGGGCCTGACCGCTCACCCGTAGGGTTGAGGGGTGGAATGGACATGGACCCCTGAGGACGTCGTGGCGTGGCTGCTCGACGTGCCCGGGCGAGCCCTGCTCATCGTGCTCATCGCCATCGCCATGCGGTGGCTGGCGCACCGCTTCATCAACCGACTGACCGGTCGCGCCGCGAAGGGCGCCGTGCCGGGAGTCCTGGCGAACTCGAAGGCCGGCGTCTTCCTGGCCGACCTGCGCAACGGCTCGAGCGAGCGCCGTCGCCAGCGCGCCGAGACGATGGGATCGCTGCTGCGCAGCATCGCCTCGGGCGTCATCTGGAGCATCGCGTTCGTCATGGTGCTCGGCGTCTTCGGCCTGCCGATCGCCCCGCTGCTCACCGGCGCCGGCGTCGCGGGCGTGGCCCTCGGCTTCGGCGCGCAGACGCTGGTGAAGGACTTCCTCTCGGGCATCTTCATGATCCTCGAGGACCAGTACGGCGTCGGCGACGCGGTCGACGTGGGCGAGGCCGTCGGCACGGTCGAGGCGGTGGGCCTGCGGGTCACGCGGCTGCGCGACGTGAACGGCACCGTCTGGTACGTCCGCAACGGCGAGATCCTGCGCGTCGGCAACCACAGCCAGGAGTGGGCGCGCACCGTGCTCGACGTGACGGTCGCCTACGACTCCGACCTCGAGCTCGTGCAGCAGATCCTGCGCGAGGAGGCGCACGGGCTGTTCACCGACTCCACCCTGTCCGCCGTCATCATCGAGGAGCCCGAGGTGTGGGGCGTCGAGCGGTTCGACAAGGACGGCGCGGTCGTGCGCACGGTCCTCAAGACCGCTCCCCTGCACCAGGCCGACGTGGGTCGCGCGCTGCGCAGCCGCGTCCTGCGCCGCTTCGACGAGAACGGCATCCGCATCCCCTCGACCACACTTCCGCCCTCGGGAGGCACCGCATGACCGAATCACCCGCGCAGGAGACGTTCTACGAGGCCATCGGCGGCCGCGCCACGATCGAGCTGATCGTGGACGTCTTCTACCAGGGCGTCGCGCAGGACGAGGTGCTGAAGCCGATGTACCCCGAGGAGGACCTCGGTCCCGCGGCCGAGCGGCTCACGATGTTCCTCGAGCAGTACTGGGGCGGCCCCACCGAGTACTCGCAGCGTCGCGGTCACCCGCGCCTGCGGATGCGGCACGCGCCCTACGCCGTCACCGAGGACGCGCGTGACCGCTGGCTGAAGCACTTCCGCGAGGGACTCGACGCGGCGCGGCTCGATCCCGAGCACGACGCCCAGTTCTGGGCGTACGCGCAGCACGCCGCCAACTTCATGATCAACTCGCCGAGCTGATCAGGACATCGCGGCCGCGAGCGACTCCTTCTCGCGGTCGCTGAACGGGCGCGACGACTGGGTCGCGGCGTCGAAGCCCACCAGCACCGCCAGCGACGAGGCGAACGCGACGCCCTCGTCGCCGAGCTGGGCCTCGATCGTGAACGAGGCGTTGCCGACGCGACCCACGCGCGCCGTGGACTCCAGGCGCGCCTGCGCCGGGATCGGGCGGTGGTAGCGCGCCTCCACGCTGGCGACCACGAAGTTGCCCGGCGTGAGCCGCGTGAGGACGCCGTTGATGAACGGCACGCGGGTCTCCTGGAAGAGCTCGAAGACCTGCGCCTCGTTGACGAGGCCGGTGGCGTCGAGGTCGGTGTGCCGTAGCGCGATCGAGCCGGGCTGGGCCGCGGCGTTGAGCCGCTCCTCCGGCGCGAGGGCGCCGTAGGTGACGTCGACGACCGCGAACTCGTCGTCCGAGCCCTCGACCCCGATGACCTGCTGCACGCGGTCACCCTCGACGCGGCTGGTGACCACGACGGGGCGCCTCCCCAGCAGCATCGGGCGCTTGAACTGGATGTTCATCGCGCCGATCGGGCCCGCCGGCAGCTCCGGGATCGCAGCCCGCGCGTTCTCGGCGTACTTGAGGTAGACGACGTTGTTGACGTGGTTGAGCGAGTCGAGGTCGGCCCACCGCATCGGGATCTCGTGTCGGTACTCGGTCACCCGCGCATCCTGTCACGGCGCCCGGAGTGATGCTCAGGCGCCGAGCGTGTCGTCGATCTCGACGACGGAGTCGCCCTCCTGGACGATCTGGCCCTCCGCGACGAGGATGCTCGCGACGTGGCCGTGGGCCGGCGCGACGACGGGGATCTCCATCTTCATCGACTCGATGATGACGAGCGTGTCGCCGGGACCGACCTGGTCGCCCTCGCGGGCGAGGATCTTCCACACGTTGCCGACGATCTCGGCCTTGGCGTCGATCACGCGTGCTCCAGCAGGCGCAGCGAGGCGGCGAGGCGCTCGCGCGTCTCCTCGGGGTGGATGACGTCCTCGATGATGCCGTTCTCGGCCGCGACGAACGGACGGGCGACGTTCTCGCGGTAGTCGGCGGCCAGCTCGTCGCGCAGCGCGGCGGGGTCCTCCGCGGCGGCGAGCGCGCGACGGTGCAGCAGCGCCACGGCGCCGCCGGGGCCCATCACGGCGATCTCGGCGTTGGACCAGGCCCACGCGTGGTCCGCGCCGAGCGAGGTCGAGCCCATCGCGATGTACGCGCCGCCGTAGGCCTTGCGCACCACGACGGTCAGGCGCATCGACTTCTTGGCCTCGACGTACGCCTTGAGCACCTTCGCGCCCTGCGTGATGATGCCGCGCCCCTCCTCGACCGTGCCGGGCAGGAAGCCGGGCACGTCGACGAGCGTGACGATCGGGATGCCGAAGCGGCCGCAGAACTCGACGAAGCGGGCGATCTTGACCGAGTTCTTCGAGTCGAGGATGCCGCCGCGGACGGCGGGCTGGTTGGCGACGACGCCCACGGGGCGGCCGTCGATCCGGCCGAACATCGTCAGCGCGCTCCCGCAGTACTCCGGCGACAGCTCGAGGCGGGCGCCGTTGTCGAGCACGCCGTCGATGACCTGGTGCATGTCGAAGACGACGCTGGCCTTCTCGGGCACCACGGTCGGCAGCGCCTCCGCCGCGATCGGGTTGACCGGCACGGGGGCGGTCACCGGCAGCGGCGCGTCGGCGTTCGAGGGCACGTAGGACAGCAGGTGGCGGACCGACTGCAGGGCCTCGACCTCGGTCTCGACCTCGAGGTGCGCGACACCGCTCGTGCGGGTGTGCATGCCCGAGCCGCCGATCTCGTCGGCGGTGGCGTCCTCGCCGGTCGCGGCGCGGACGATGTCGGGGCCGGTCAGGAACATGTGGCCGTGACCCTTGACCATGACGGTCCAGTCGGTCAGCGCGGGCGAGTAGGCCGCGGCGCCGGCGCACGGGCCGAGGATCACCGAGATCTGCGGGATGCGCTGCTGGGCCTCCACGTTGAGCGCGAAGATCTCGCCGCAGCCGTGGAGGGCGAGGATGCCGTCGGGCACGCGGGCTCCGCCGGAGTCGTTGACGTAGACGATCGGGAAGCCGCGATCGATCGCGAACCGCTGGGCGCGGCAGATCGCCTCGGCCATCACGGCGCCGATGGCACCGGAGGCGATGGCGGCGTCGTGGCAGGCCACGACGACGGGGCGGCCGTCGACCAGGCCCCATCCGGTCACCACGCCGCTGCCGGCGCCGGGGGTGGCGGCGCGCAGCGGGGCGAGCTCGACGAAGGTGCCCTCGTCGAGCAGGAGCTCGGCGCGCTCGCGTGCGGTGTGCACGCGGGCTCCGCGGGGCTCGACGCGAGCGAAGCGCTCGCGGCGTCGGGTGTCGAGGCCGGCGCGCGGGGCCGACTCCGGGGCGGTCGTCTGGGTCGTCAGCCGGTCGTCCGAAACATGAGGCATTCCTCGACTATAGACCAAACGTGAGGATTCCCTCATATTCGTTCGGCGTGTTTTCGATGTGACCTTTCGCACCAGAGGGGCGTGCGATACGGTGACGACTAAGCAAGCGCTTAGACAACCGAGGAGACCTACGTGTCCGAACCCCGTACCGCCATCATCACCGGAGCCGCCCGTGGCATCGGCGCCGGCATCGCCAAGCGATTCGCCGCCGACGGCTTCAAGGTCGCCGTCCTCGACCTCGACGAGGCCGCCTGCCAGACCGTCGTCGACGAGATCGTCGCGAACGGTGGCCAGGCCCTCGCCGTCGGCGCCAACGTGGCCGACGCCGACGCCGTCGAGGCGGCCGTGAGCAAGGTCGCCGAGGAGCTCGGCGCGCCGACCGTGCTGGTCAACAACGCCGGTGTCATCCGCGACAACCTGCTGTTCAAGATGACCACCGACGACTGGGACCTGGTCATGGACGTGCACCTCAAGGGCTCGTTCCTCATGACGAAGGCCGTCCAGAAGCACATGACCGAGGCCAAGTACGGCCGCATCGTCAACCTGTCGAGCACGTCGGCGCTGGGCAACCGCGGCCAGGCCAACTACTCGGCCGCCAAGGCCGGCCTGCAGGGCTTCACCAAGACCCTCGCCATCGAGCTGGGCAAGTACGGCGTGACCGCCAACGCGATCGCCCCGGGCTTCATCCAGACCGACATGACCGCCGCGACCGCCGAGCGCATCGGCGTGCCGTTCGACGACTTCATCGAGTACGCCTCGAAGGAGATCCCGGTGCAGCGCGTCGGCCAGCCCGAGGACATCGCGAACACCGCGGCGTTCCTGTGTGGCGAGGCCGCCGGCTTCGTGTCGGGCCAGGTCATCTACGTCGCCGGCGGACCGAAGGACTGACGTGACCGCTCCTGACGTCGTCAAGGGCCTCGACCTCGAGGCACTGCGCACGTGGCTGGACGCCGAGGCCCCCGGGGAGCTCCCGGGGGCGCTCAGCGCCAGCCTGATCACCGGTGGCAAGTCCAACCTCACGTACGCCGTCACCAACGGCGAGCGTGACGTGATCGTGCGCCGTCCGCCGCTGGGCCACGTGCTGGCCACCGCCCACGACATGGGCCGTGAGCACCGCGTGATGGCGGCGCTGGCCGGCACCTCCGTGCCCGTCCCGCGGATGATCGCCGAGTGCACCGACGAGTCGGTCATCGGCGCCACGTTCTACGTCATGGAGCGCATGTCGGGCACCGCCTTCCAGCGGGCGTCCGACCTCGAGGTGATCGGAGCCGAGCGCACCCGCGCCGTCACCGAGCGCCTCGTCGACACCCTCGCCGACCTGCACGCGGTGGACTACCAGGCGGTCGGCCTGGGCGACTTCGGTCGCCCCGACGGCTACCTCACCCGCCAGGTCGCGCGGTGGAAGAAGCAGCTCGACTCCTCGCGATCGCGCCAGATCGACGGCATCGACGAGCTGGCCGACCGCCTGACCGCTTCGGTCCCCGAGACCGGCGAGAGCACGATCGTCCATGGCGACTACCGCCTCGACAACGTGCTGGTGGACACCGAGGACGGCGACCGCATCACCACGGTCCTGGACTGGGAGATGAGCACGCTCGGCGATCCGCTCACCGACGTGGCCGTGATGCTGGCCTACCAGCACCTGGCCCTGGACGCCGGACCGTCGAGCGGTCAGGTCACCGACGCCCCGCAGGCGCCCGGCTACCTCTCCCCCGACGAGTCGGTCGAGCGCTACGCGAAGCGCTCGGGCCGCGACGTCAGCGAGCTCGGGTTCCACCTGGGTCTGGCCTACTTCAAGCTGGCCGTGATCCTCGAGGGCATCCACTTCCGCCACTCGGCCGGCCAGACGGTCGGCTCGGGCTTCGACGGGATCGGCGCCATGATCGATCCGCTCGTCCAGCACGGACTTGCGGCTACTTCCAAGTAAGTAAGGGTAGTCTGGCGCGCGTGACGGCCCAGATCCTCGAACCTCGCCGGCGTCCCACGCAGGAGCGCAGCAAGGTCAAGTTCGACAGCCTGCTCCAGGCGTCGCGCGACGTGCTGCTCGAAGCAGGCTTCGAGTCGTTCACGTGCGAGGAGGTGGCTCAGCGCGCCGGACTGCCCATCGGCACCCTGTACCAGTTCTTCGCGAACAAGTACGTGATCGTGTGCGAGCTCGACCGCCAGAACGCCGTCGCGATCCAGTCCGAGCTGGACAAGCTGGCGTCCGAGCTGCCCACGCTCGACTGGCTCGTGCTGCTCGACCGACTGGTCGACCACATGGCTGCGCTGTGGCTGAACGACCCGTCACGCAGCGCCGTCTGGTACGCCGTGCAGTCCACGCCGATCACCCGCGCGACGGCCGAGGTCACCGAGCAGCAGCTTGCGGCCCGCGTCGCCCACGTGCTCGCGCCGCTGACCCCCGGCACCCCGCGCGAGCGCCGCAAGATCATGGCCGAGGTCCTCGTGCACATGTCCTACTCGATGCTCAACTTCTCGGTGCGCGACCTGCAGGAGCACGCCGAGGCCATCATCGAGCTCAAGCGCCTCCTGGGCACCTACCTGCTGGCCGCCGAGGCCGGCGCCACCTGAGCCGACCGCCCCTCCCGAGATGTGCTCCGGTTTCCACCTTTCAGCCGTGCTGAAAGGTGGAAACAGGAGCACATCTCGTCAGAGGGCGGCCAGGACGCGGCGCTCCTCGTCGTCGGTGAGGCCGCACCGGCGCGGCTCGGTGCGGGTCTCCTCCCACGCGAGCGTGTCGGCGAGCGTGTCCTCGAGCGGCCGGGTGACCAAGCCCTCGGCGCGGGCGCGCCGCGTGTCCAGGGTGGCGAAGCCGCGCCACTTCGGGTCGTCGATCCACAGCGGCAGCGACGCGGGCCCCATCCAGTGGCCGATCCCCAGCTCGCGCAGTCGCTCGACCGGCACGCGCCGCCGGGTCGCCGCCGAACCTGCCACGCGCGCCGCCACGTCGAGCACCGATCCCAGGTCGGTCGTCGGGCCCGTGGCGTTGAAGACGCCCCCGACCTGCCGCTCCGCGAGGTCGACGATCCAGACCGCGAGGTCGCGGACGTCGACCATCGCGCAGGGGAAGTCGAGCTCGTCCGGCACGACGACCTCCGGGCCGACGGGGTGCGCGAGCCTCCACGGCCAGTAGCCCGTGCGGCCCGACCAGTCCCCCGGTCCGGCGATGAGGCCCGAGCGCACCACGGCCGCCGGGCCCGCCGCCAGCACCGCCTGCTCGCAGGCCACCTTCGCGGCGCCGTAGTCCTCGTCCGAGGCCATCGTGTCGGCCTCGAGCGGCGGCAGCGTGGCGGCGTCCTCCGACTGCTCGATCGAGGAGAAGTCGGCGTACGCGTTGCCGCTGGAGACGAGGACGCGGTGGTCGGCCCCGACGTCGCGCACCGCACGCCGCACGTGCCCGGGCTGGCGCGCCACGTCGATCACGCCGTCCCAGCGACGGCCGGCGAGCGGCGCGAGGCCGTCCTCCTCGTCGCGGTCCACGCGGACGAAGGCGGCGCCGTCGGGAGGCGCGGACGAGCCTCGAGCCGCGCACGTGACGCGGTGCCCGCGCGCGAGCGCCGTCCGCGCGATCTCACGACCGAGGAACGCGGTACCGCCCAGCACGAGGAGCTCCATCGCCCCAGCCAACCCCCGCCGCCGGGCGGTGGGAAGCCCTGTTCGCCGACGGCACCATCCCCGCCGGCCCCGAGATGTGCTCCCTTATCGACGTCTCAGACGTGCTGAAAGGTGGAAATCGGAGCACATCTCGCTAGGGACGGGACAGCGTCACCATGGCGATCGCGGCCGGGCCGTCGTGGCTGAGGCTGACGTGCACCGTGACGTCCTCGAGGTGCTTCGCGACCTCGCCGAGGAGACGGATGCGGGGCCTACCCCAGGCATCGCGGATGATCTCGATCTGGTCGTGCACGTGCTCGCCGACCGGCGGCGGACTCCCCCACAGCGACTCCGACCAGGCCTTGATGAACGCCTCCTTGGGGGGCCAGAGGGCCGCCAGGGACGCCCGGAGCCAGAAGGAGAGCTCCGGGCGTCGCGGCGCTCGGCAGCAGTGAAGGCGCTGCCCGCGCGGGTACCCGGCTGCCGATGCTGCTCGGCGAATCCGGGCACGTCCACGAGGTCGATCCCCGTGCCGATCACCGGCACGCGTACACCCCGTCCTCGCCGAGGCGACCGCTGTCGTCGAGCAGCAGCGCGGCCTCGCGCTCCCGCACGCCCGAGTCGCCCAGGCGGCGGTCCGCCGGGCGCCGGTACAGCGCGTCGCCTCCGTACATCGCGTCCACCAGGCGCGTGCGACCCTCGATGCGGCGACGCTCCGCCGCCTCGAGGTAGCGGTCGCGCTCGTCGGCCGCGAGCGACTCCACGAACGCCTGCGCGTGCACCACGGCGATGAGGCCGGCCACGTGGCCGAAGCCGAGGCTGGTCAGCAGGCCCGCCTTGAGCGGACCGGTCGCCAGCGGCTCGCGCAGCCACACGAGGTGCTCGTGCTCGGCCAGATCGTCCATGACGCAGTCCAGGCTCCGGTTCGGCGGCACGACGCCGCCCTCCAGCACCTGGCACAGGCCGATGAGCTGGAACGCCGCGGCGCCGCCCTTCGCGTGGCCCGTGAGCGTCTTCTGGCTCATGACGTACAGCGGGTTGCCGTCGGAGCGACCCAGCGCCGCCGCGAGCCGCTCGTGCAGCTCGGACTCGTTGCGCTCGTTGACGCCCGTCGACGTGTCGTGCTTGGACAGCACGCCGATGTCGTCGGCTCCCACGCCCAGCGCGGACAGCGACCGGGCCAGCTGCGACTCGCGCCCACCGCGGCCCGCGGCCAGGGCACCGAGGCCCGGCGCCGGGATCGAGGTGTGCACGCCGTCGGCGAACGACGCCGCGTAGGCGACGACGCCCAGCACCGGCAGGCCCATCCGCGCGGCCAGGTCGCCGCGGGCCAGCAGGATCGTGCCGCCGCCCTGCGACTCGACGAACCCGCCGTAGCGGCGGTCGTTGGCCCGGCTGAAGTAGCGGTCCTCGAGGCCCTTGGCGGCCATCGCCGCGGAGTCCGCCGTGGCCGACATGTCGCCGAAGCCCACGATGCCCTCGACCGAGAGGTCGTCGAAGCCACCGGCCACGACGAACTCGGCCTTGTTCAGGCGGATCTTGTCGACGCCCTCCTCGACCGACACGGCGGTCGTGGCGCAGGCGGCCACCGGGTGCACCATCGCGCCGTAGCTGCCCACGTAGGACTGCACCACGTGCGCGGCGATGACGTTCGGCAACGCCTCCTGCAGGATGTCGTTCGGCTTCGCCTCGCCCAGCAGCGTGTCGATGTACAGCGAGTGCATCGACGTCATGCCGCCCATGCCGGTGCCCTGGGTGTTGGCGACCAGCGTCGGGTGGGTCCAGCGCATCAGCTCGGACGGGGTGAAGCCCGACGAGAGGAACGCGTCCACGGTGCAGACGAGGTTCCACAGCGCCACGCGGTCGACGGCCTCGACCATCTCGGCCGGCACGCCCCACACCGTCGGGTCGAAGCCCGTCGGGATCTGGCCGCCGACCGTGCGGGTCAGCTTCATCTTGCGCGGCACGCGGACCTGCGTGCCCGCCTTGCGGGTGACGGTCCACTCGCCCTCGGCGTCCTGCGCGATCACGGTGTGCTCGGGGTCGGCGTCGCGCATGGCCTGCGCCTCCGCCTGTCCCGAGACCGTGAAGGTCAGGTCCTGGTCGAGGTAGACCGACGCCAGCAGCGGGGCGCTGTTGTCGACCATGTCGCCGTCGTCGGCGTACCGGCGCACGCCGACCCGCTCACGGACGGCGTCCTCGTAGCGGTCGGCGATCTCGTGCTCGGGCACGGCCTCGCCGGACTCGGCGTCGTACCAGCCGCGGTTCGTCGCGTCCCAGCTGAGCAGGCCCGTGGACCACGCCAGCTCGAGCACGCCGGCGGCCGAGAGGGTGTCCTCCACCTCCATCTCGAAGCGCGTGCGCGCCGAGCCGTACGGGCCCAGCTCGCCGGCGCCGACGATGACCACGAGGTCCTCGGGGCGGGCGGTGACCTCGGCCCACTCGGGCGTCTCGACCCGGTCGAGGCGCGACGGCGGCGCGGGCAGCGCCGGGATCGTCGCGGTGTCGTCGGACGAGGGGTCGTCCTTCTCGAGCACGACCTGACCGGCGAGGGCCTTCATGTCGAGGTCGGCCTCGCCGAGACCGCCGGTGAGGTCGAGCGTCAGCGGACCCTCGGTCGCGCGGACGCGGGCCTCGGGCGTGCAGGCCTCGAGCAGCGCGGCGGCCATCTCGTCGGGCGACCAGGTGCGGACGCCGGCGGCCTCGACGGCCTCGACCAGCGGGTCGTTGCCGCCCATGAGGCCCGTGCCGCGGACCCAGCCGATGATGGCGTGGGCCAGCGTGACCTTGTCGGCCCAGCGCTTCTCCGAGCCCCACTTCGTGACGAGCGCGTCGAGCGCGGCCTTGGCCTCGCCGTAGGCACCGTCGCCGCCGAACATGCCGCGGTTGGGCGAGCCCGGCAGCAGCACGTGCAGGCGGGCGTCGAGGTTGCGGTCGGTGACCGACGACGACAGCGCGCCGACGAGTCGCTCGACCGACCACAGCAGGATGCGCATCTCGAGCTCGGCGCGCGGGCCGGCCTCGGTCGCGTCGCCCATGACCCGGCCGGCCGCGAACGGCACCAGCAGGGTCGGGGTCAGCGACGGCTTGGACACCGTCGTGACACCGGCGGCGGTGCGGGACTGCTCGGCCCCGATCCACTCGACCAGCGCGTCCACGTCGGCGAACGACGCCAGGTTGGCGGGGACGACCCACAGCGTCGCGCCGGCGCGGGCCGAGCGGCGGTAGAGGTCCTTGAAGAACGCGAGCTTCCGCGGCGCGAGCGACGAGGTGGTCGCCACGACCGTGGCGCCGCCGGCGAGCAGCTCGCCCACGACGGACCCCGCGATGGAGCCGTCGGCGGCACCGGTCACGACCGCGACCTCGCCGGCGAACGCTCCCGGCGTGGTGTCGCGGGCGTCCTCGGCGATGCGGGCGAAGCGCTCGTCGCCGGTCCGCGCGAGCCAGTGCTCGGCCTGCTTGGCGACGACCTCGCCGGTGCCCGCGAAGGAGCCCGTGACCTCGTCGCCGTGGGCCAGGCGCGCGAGGTCCTCGCGTGCCGACGCCCAGCGGTCGTCCAGGACGACGGCGTGCTCGGCGTCGAAGACGCCCGCCGTGGCCTTGATCCAGTCCGAGCCCAGCTCGGCCTCGACGCGCACGACGACCGCGGCCGCCTGCTCGTCGGGCTCGACGGCCTCGGGCACGTCGACCAGGTCGAGGTGCTCGAGCACGAGGCGCGCGGCCGAGGCGAGCACGCCGTCGCGACCGGTGATGGCCGCCGTGAACTCGCCGAGCGCCGCCGCGTCGATCGTGGCGCCGTCTCCGCCGCCGGCGGACGGCATCTGCACCGTCACGCCGTGGCGCGCGGCCACCGCCTGGACCGCGGCGTCGATCGCCGCGTCGACGTCGCCGGCCGAGGCGATGGTCGCCTCGCCGAACGCGCCACCGCGGACGCTCTGGCCCTCACGGGTGACCATGGCCAGCTCGGCCAGGACGTGCGACGCCCAGCCGGCGCCGAGCTGCCACGCACCCGTGACGCGCTCGGCGACCGCCGACTGCTTGCGACCCGTCGGGCCGAGCACCTTCTTGAGGTGGTCGCCGAAGGCCTCGCCCAGGACGGGGCCGAAGGGCTTGTAGGTGCGCGCGAGGGCGTCGACCTGGCCACCGAGGGTGGTGAGGTCGGCCTCCGCGGCGCCGTCGATCGCGCCGAGCGACAGCTCGCCGCCGAGGTCGATCAGCAGCTGGTTGCGGCGGCTGGAGGCGCCGTCGGTCAGCGACTCGATCGTGTCGGCCGCGCCGAGCTGGTCGAGACGCAGCTTCGTCCACCAGGCGATGAGCACGCGGGTCGCGTCGGCCGCCGAGAACGGCAGGTCGGCGGCGGTCTGCGTGGCCGGTCCGCCGGCGGGAGCCGCGGCCGGGGCGGCCGCCTGCGGGGCCGTCTCGGTGGCGGTCGCCTCGGGAGCCTCCGGGGCATCGTCCTCCACCGGCGCCGGGTCCTCGTCGGTCCCGTAGACGGCGGCGGCGTCGCGCTCGACGTTGAGCACCTCGACGCGCGGGTAGCCGGGCAGCTTGAGAGTGCCGGAGGCGAGGTTCGCGACGGTCGGGGCCGAGCCGACGCCGACCTCGACGAAGCGCTCGACGCCCAGTCCGCCCTCCTCGACGGGGGTGAACATGAGGTCCTGCGTCTCGATCCAGCGCACGGGGCTGGCGAACTGCCAGGCCAGCAGCTCGATCAGCAGGTCGCGGCACAGGCGGCCCGGGTCGTCCGACCGCGGGACCGTGGTGCCGACGTACTGCTCGACCTCGCGGATGAACTCCTCGTCGAGGCTGAACGGCCGCGGTACGAGGTTCGGCACGTAGCGGCCCTCGAGGATCGACGGGTCGATCGTGGGCGGCAGCAGGTCCTGCAGCTTGTGGCGGAAGTCCGGCACGCCGCCGTGCAGCACGCGGCTGTGGAACGGCACGTCGATGCCGGGCACGAGGATGAACGCGGCCTTGCCGCCGAAGCGGTCGCGGCGCTCGGCCACGTCCTTCTCCAGCGCCTCGAGTCCACGCACCGTGCCGGCGATCGCGTACTGCGAGCCGCGCAGGTTGTAGTTCACGATCTGCAGGAACTCGCCCGACGCCTCGCCCACACCCTCGACGTAGTCCTTGACCTCGTCGTCGGCCAGGCCGATCTGCGAGGGACGGATGGCCGCGAGACGGTAGTCGCTGCGGCCCTTCTCGTCGCGCGGGACCAGCGTGTGCATGACCGAGCCGCGCTGGAAGACGACCTCCACGACGGCCTCGAGGCTGATGACGCCCGAGACCGCGGCGAGCGCGTTGTACTCGCCCACCGAGTGGCCGGCCAGCACCGCGCCGTCGACGAACGCGCCGCCCTCGCGCAGCTCGGCCATCTGGGCGGCGCCCAGCACGGCCATCGCGACCTGCGTGAACTGCGTCAGGTAGAGCACGCCCTCGGGGTGGTGGTGCGTGACGCCGCGGACGGTCAACTCGGTCGGGTTGTCGCGCACGACCGTGAGGATCGAGAAGCCGAGCGCCGCCCGCGTGTGCTTGTCGGCGCGGTCCCAGACCTCGCGCGCCGCGGGGCAGCGCTGGTAGCCGGCCATGCCCATGCCGGGGCTCTGGATGCCCTGGCCGGGGAACGCGTACGCGGTGCGGGGCGCGTCGAGCACGGCCGAGGCGGCCATGACGATCTCACCATCGGCGCGCACGGTCACGTCGAGCACCTCGCGGCCGTGCGAGAGGCCCACGCGGTCGGCGCGGATCTCGACGTCGGCACCGGGGCGGACGGGCGCCATGAAGCGCGTCGTCCAGCCGGCGATGCGTCGGCCGGTCTCGTCGGCCACGGCGTGCTGCGCGGCGGCCGAGGTCCACATGCCGTGGACGATCGGCTCGCCCAGGCCCGCGAGGCGGGCGGCGGCGACGCTCGTGTGGATCGGGTTGTGGTCGCCCGTGACCGCGGCGAAGGCGCCGAGGTCGGACGGGGCGGTCACGGTCACCTTGGCACGCGTGCGACGCGGGGTGTCCTTGAGCTCGTCGTCGCCCAGGGCGCCGCCGGCGCGCGCCGGGTCGGCGAGGGCCGCCGCGCCCGTGCGGCCGCGGATGGCGAACCGCTCGCGCATCGTGGCGACGTCGCCGACGGTGACGTCGACGGTGACGACGCGACCGTACTGCGACTCCTCCACGTCCACGAGCGCGGCGCGGACCGCGAGCGGGGTGCGCTCGGTGGGGAGGACCTGCGTGGTGATCGCGTGGTCGAGGTGGACCAGGTCGAGCATGCCCTCGACGACCGGCAGGCCGTCGGCGTTGCGGGCGGCGCCGATGACGGCGAACACGGCCGGCCAGGCGAGCCCCACGAGCACGTCGGGCACGCGGTGGCGGCCCAGCACGAGCGGGCCCGCGCTGACGGCGGCGTGGTCGGCGGCGAGGTCCGGGTCCCAGTCGACGTCGAGGTGGGCGACGCCGTCGGAGACCTCGGGCAGCTCGCCGGCGACGGCGCCGCTGACGATCTGCGCCATGGCGGCGTCGGCGGCATCGGTGGAGACGACCGGGGCGTGGCCGCGCGAGGCACTGGACGGGACCTCGATGCGCAGGGTCAGGTCGCGGCCCTGGCCCAGCGGCACGGTCAGGTCGACGGCCGAGTCGCCCGCGGTGGACAGGCGCGCGCCGGTGGCGGCCTGCTCGGCGGTGTCGGCGTCGGTCAGCACCCACTCGGCGCCGAGGCGCTGGACGGGGTTCGTGACCGTGCGGCCGGCCCACGCCACGTCGGGCGCGGCCAGGACGACCGCGAGCGGCGAGGACAGGTGCGCGTCGCCCTCACGGCGACGGCCGGGCACCCGCTGGGGCGCGCGGCCCGAGGCGAGCAGGGCGTCGACGGCGGCGTCCTCGAAGCGCTGGAGCAGCTCGGCGACGGGCTCGTCCACCCGCGTGATGCCGGCGACGCTCGCGGTGCCGGGGATGATGCAGACCTCGTCGGCGCCGTAGCGCGGGTCGTGCGCCTGCCACAGCGAGTCCGAGCGCCACCAGCGGCGCACGTCGGCGTCGATGACGGGCACGAAGTTGACGGGCTTGCCGGCGCGGCGGCAGACCTCGACGAAGAAGGCCTCGTCGGCCGGGTGCAGCGTCACGGACGCGGCGTCGGCGTGCGCCTCGAGCAGGCGCGCGAGGGCGGCGGGGCCGTCCTCGACGTCGGAGGCCTCGGGGAACAGCGTCGCGATCTCGCCGCGGTCCTGCGTGGCCAGACGGGCCTCGGCCCGCTGGAGCATCGCGTGGAAACGGTCGCGCAGCGACACGTCCAGCCACTGCGCCGAGCCGTCGGCGGCGGTGCCGGAGAGCTCGACGAAGCGACCCAGCCACTGGGCGTACGTCATCGTGACGACGTCGCCGAAGTACGGCTTCGCGGTGCGGTCGAGCGCCTCGACGATCTCGTCACGGCGGGCGGCCACGGCCTCGGCGTCGCCGGCGACCTCGTCGAGGAGACGGCCGGTGCGCGAGGCGGTGTTGTCGATCTCGTGGATGTCGGCGCCGAGCTGGCTGCGGCCCGAGGCCATGCCGTTCTTCGCGGTGCCCGCGCCCACCCAGGCGCCGGTGCCGCGCGTCTCGACGAGCAGCTGCTTGACCTCGGGGGCCGTCGTGGCCTCCAGGGTCGCCATGGCGGCGGTGCCGACGAGGATGCCGTCGACGGGCATGTCGGGGAAGCCGTGGCGCTGGGCCCACGTGCCGGTCAGCCACGCGGCCGAGGCCTCGGCGGTGCCGATGCCGCCGCCGACGCACAGGACGACGTTCGACTGCGCGCGCAGCTCGCCGTAGGTGGCCAGGATCAGGTCGTCCAGGTCCTCCCACGAGTGGTGACCGCCGGCGCGGCCGCCCTCGACCTGCACGATCACGGTGCGGTCGACCTTCTTGGCGATCGCGAGGACCTCGCGGATCTGGCGGATCGTGCCGGGCTTGAACACGACGTGCTCGATGCCGGCCTCGGTCAGCTCGTCGACCAGCGCGACGGCCTCGTCGAGCTCGGGGATGCCGGCCGTGACGATGACGGCGTCGATGGGGGCTCCGGCGGCGCGGGCGCGCTGCACGAGGCGGTTCTGGCCCAGCTGCAGGCGCCACAGGTAGGGGTCGAGGAAGAGCGAGTTGAACTGGTAGGTCGCACCCTCGTCGAGCAGCTCGTCGAGCTCGGCGACGCGGGCCTCGAAGATCTCCTCGGTCACCTGACCGCCGCCGGCGAGCTCGGCCCAGAAGCCGGCATTGGCCGCCGCGGCGACGATCGGGGCGTCCACCGTCGTCGGCGTCATGCCGGCGAGCAGGATCGGCGACTTGCCGGTGGCACGGGTGAAGCCGGTCTCGACGGCGGTCGAGCCGTCGGGCAGGGTCACCAGGCGCGGCGCGAACGCCGACCAGGCCACGGGGCGCGCGGGCTTGGCGCCGGAGATGGTGAGCTCGCGGTGGCCGCGACGGGTCGTGGGGGCGACGAGTCCGGCACCGCGCACCTTCGTCTCGGTGGCGCTCAGGCGCGAGGCGAGGTCGGCGGGGCCGAGGTCGAGGACCCACTCGGCGCCGGCGTCCAGTGCGGAGGTGATCGAGGCGACCCAGTCGACCGGGTCGACGATCGCGCGCTGCGTGGCGCTGCGGGCGTGCTCGGCGTCGATGCCGATGCGGGCGGCCCAGCCGGCCACCAGCTCGGTGGTCTCGGCGAGGTCGGGGTGGTGGAACGCGAGCGAGGACTCGACCGGCTCGATCACGGGCGAGAACGGGGCGCCTCCGGTGACCTTGCGGTCGCGCTCGTCCTTCTCGCGGGCGGCCTCCTGCTCGAGGCGGGCGGTGGCCGCGTCGAGGGCGGCGGCAGGACCCGACAGGACCACGGCGCGACGGCCGTTGCGGATGTGGCAGACGGCGCCCGTACCCTCCACGAGCTCGGCGACGCGCTCGGGGACGACTCCCGAGACGGCGAGCATCGTGCGGCCGAGCAGGCCGCGGCGACGGCCGACGAGCTGGGCGGCGGTGCCGATGAGGCGGGCCAGCGCGAGCACCTCCACCTCGGGCACGCCGGCGAGCGCCTCGGCGGCGAGCACGCCCTGCGAGTGACCGGCGACGGCGACCGGCGGGTGCGCGGTGACGTCGAGGCCTTGGCGGGCGAGGGCGTGGAGGCCGGCCAGCTGGGCCAGCGTGATGCCGGGGACCGAGGCGGCCGGCGCGGCGACGTCGGCGCCCGCGGGAAGGCCGGGCGCGTCGTCGTCCTCGGCGGACTCCCCGACCGCCAGGACGTCGACCCACGCGACGGGATCGAAGGCGACGCCGGCCCGGGCGAGCTCGGCGGCGACGGGCGCGAGGAGGCCGTCGGAGCGGCGGACGAGGTCGGCGACCTCCGCGTCGAGCGCGAAGTCGCGGACGAGGTCGGCGAGCGGCGTCAGCCAGTCGCCGCCCTGCCCTCCGAGGACCAGGGCCCACGGCGTGCCGGAGCGGAGGTCGTCGAGGAGGCTGTCGGTGCGGCGGTCGCGCGTGGAGGGCGCGTGGAACACGGAGGTGTCGAGCGTCGTCATTCCCCTATCGTGACACAAACATGAGGCTTTCCTCATCTTTGACCCGAGGGTTTCCTCATGTTTTAGATCACATCGCGGCCCGTGGTTCGTGGCGGGTGTGGCGCGAGAGGTTCAGGGGACGTGTAACTGCTAGTTGCACACAGGATTGTTCACATGTGGGGACAAGATCTCCGCCAGACCGTCATCTGAGAGCGGTTATGTGCAGGATTTCGCAAATCGACGGCGAAGGGCCCCGGGACCGAAGTCCCGGGGCCCTTCGTCTCAATCGGTGGTCAGACGCCGCCGGTGAGCAGCAGTCCGCCGTCCACCGTGAGGCACTGGCCGGTCACCCAGGCCGCGTCCTGCGAGAGCAGGAACGTCGTGACGCCCGCGATGTCCTCGGGCAGGCCGAGGCGCTTGAGGGGGTACGCCGCGGCGACCTCCTCCTCGCGACCCTCGTAGAGCGCACCGGCGAACCGGGTCTTCACGACCGCGGGAGCGACCGCGTTCACGCGCACGTTCGGAGCCAGCTCGAGCGAGAGCTCCTGCGTGACGTGGATGACCGCGGCCTTCGACGCGCCGTACATGCCGATCATCGGCGCGGGCTTGAGACCGGCCACCGACGCGATGTTGACGATCGCGCCACCGTGGTCCTTCAGCGAGGCGTTGTACGCCTTCTGCGCCCACGACACCGCGGCGAGCACGTTGACCTCGAAGATCTTGCGACCCGCGTTGAGGTCCATCTCGATCATGGGGCCGTAGGTCGGGTTGATTCCGGTGTTGTTCACCAGGAAGTCCAGCCCGCCGAACTGCTCCACGGCCTTCGCGATGGTCTCGTCCTGGTGCGCGGCGTCGTCGGCCGCACCCGCGACGTACGCCGCATTGTCGGGACCGAGCTCGGCGACCGCGGCCTCGAGGGCCTCGGTCTTGCGCGCCGTGATGACGACCTTCGCGCCGTCGGCCACGAGGCGCTGCGCGACCCCGAGGCCGATGCCGCGCGACGCGCCCGTGACGATCGCGACCTTGCCGGCGAAGCGACCCTCGGTCACGAAAGACGCTCCAGCACCATGGCCATGCCCATGCCACCGCCGACGCACATGGACTCGACGCCGAACTGCTTGTCGTGCCACTGCAGCGAGTTGATCAGCGTGGACGTGATGCGGGCGCCGGTCATGCCGAACGGGTGGCCGACCGCGATGGCGCCGCCGTTGACGTTGAGCTTGTCCATCGGGATGCCGAGCTCACGCGCCGAGCCCCACGCCTGGACCGCGAAGGCCTCGTTGATCTCGTACAGGTCGATGTCGTCGATGCCCATGCCGGCGTGCTTCAGCGCGGCGGGGATCGCCTCGACCGGGCCGAGGCCCATGATCTCGGGCGACAGGCCGGTGACGGCCGTGGACACGATGCGCGCGAGCGGGGTCAGGCCCAGCTCCTTGGCCTTGGTGTCGGACATGATCACCACGGCGGCGGCGCCGTCGTTGAGCGGGCAGGCGTTGCCGGCGGTGACGGTGCCGTCGGGGCGGAACACCGGCTTGAGGCTGCTGACGGCCTCCAGCGTGGTGCCGGCGCGCGGGCCGTCGTCCTTGTTCACGGTCGTGCCGTCGGGCAGCGTGACCTCGGTGATGTCCTTGGCCCAGAAGCCCTCCTCGATGCGCTGCTCGGTGAGGTTCTGGCTGCGGACGGCGAACTCGTCCTGCTCCTGGCGGCTCATGCCCAGGTGCTGCGCGACGTTCTCGGCCGTCTGGCCCATCGCGATGTAGAGGTCGGGCAGCTCGCTGTTGCCGCGGGGGTCGACCCACGTGTCGGCGCCGCCCTCGGCGCGCTTGGCGGTGCGGGCGATGGCCTCGGCGAACAGCGGGTTCTCGGTGCCCGGAATGTCGGCGAAGCCGTTGCCGAAGCGGCTGACGGTCTCGACGCCGGCGGAGATGAACGCGTCGCCCTCGCCGGCCTTGATCGCGTGGAAGGCCATGCGGGTGGTCTGCAGCGAGGAGGAGCAGTAGCGGTTGACCGTCACGCCCGGCAGGTGGTCCATGCCCGACAGCACGGCGACGGCGCGCGCCAGGTTGTGGCCGGCCTCGCCCGCGGGCTGGCCGACACCGAGGTGCAGGTCGGTGATGTCACGACGGTCCAGGCCCGGCACCTTGGCCAGCGCGGCCTCGATCATCTGGACGGTCAGGTCGTCCGGACGCATGTCCTTGAGGGATCCCTTGCCGGCGCGGCCGATGGGAGAGCGCGCGGTGGAGACGATGACTGCTTCGGGCATGATGTAGGCCTTTCGAATGTGCCGACGGGGCGACCCGCCGATGACTAAGCGCTTGCTTAGTGTGACATTCCTGCGTCATGCTGTCCACCATGACCACCGACGCCGCGAACGGTCGCGATCGATCCGCCACGACGCGCGAGCGCCTCCTTGCGGCGGCCGTCGAGGCGTTCGCCACCTCGGGCTTCGCCGGCACCACGACTCGCGACATCGCGTCCCGTGCGGGCATGAGCCCGGCGGCGGTCTACGTGCACCACGCCACCAAGGAGGAGCTCCTCTTCGAGATCTCCCGGCGCGGCCACCGCAGCGCCGTCGAGATCATCGAGAAGGCCTCGCAGTCGGCGTCCGACCCGGCCGAGCGCACTCGCACGATGGTCGCCGAGTTCAGCCGCTGGCACGCGGTCAACAGCCGCGTCGGCCGAATCGTGCAGTACGAGTTCGACGCCCTGACCCCCGAGCACCGCGCCGAGATCGCCGAGTACCGCCGCGCGATCGAGGCGCTCATGCGCGAGGCCCTCGAGGCCGGCGTCGAGGCGGAGGTCATGACCGTGGCCGACCTCAAGGGCACGGCGCTCGCGCTGCTCTCCCTCAGCATCGACCTGGTGCGCTGGTATCACCCGGACGGGCCCACCACGCCCGACGAGATCGCGACCCTGCACGGCGAGCTGGCCCTGCGGATGGTCGGCGCCGCCTGAGCGTCGCCGACCTCAGCGACGCTCGACGCGCGTCAGCGGAGCCCGGCAGACGAGCGCGAACAGCGAGGCCAGACCCAGCACCGCCGCGCAGACGACGATGTTCCCGCGACTGCTGATCGCGTCGGCGAGGACACCGCCCGTCGCGGTGCCCAGTGCCACTCCGGCCATGCTGCCGGTCGAGCCCCAGGCGAAGACCTCCGTGACCCGGCCCTCGGGCGCCGACCTCCCCAGCAGCTCGTAGAACGCGGCGAACATCGGAGCCGCGGGCAGCCCCGCCAGGAGGAGGGTCAGACCCAGGACGAGCGACGTGGTCGCCGCCGCGACGATCAGATGGGTGAGTGCGAGCGCGGCGAGGAAGACGATCAGGCGACCGGCGAGTCGGCCCCGGCCCGCGGCTCGGAGGTTGACGAGCCCGCCCACCAGACTGCCCGTCGCCCAGAGCCCGTAGAAGACGCCGATCAGGTGGGACGCGTCGAGCTGGGCGGAGCGGCGCACCACCGCGACCTCGAGGATGCCGATCGCGATGCCGACGGTGGACGTCACGGCGACGAGGATCCAGACGGTCGCCGGGAATCGGCTCGGGGTCCCCATCACCGGGCGGCTCGACCGGCGCGAGGCCGTACGGGACTCCGGCGTCAGCGCGAACACCGTCGTGAGCACCAGGACGAGACCCGCCGCCAGGACCAGTGCCTCGTGAGTCCCCCGCACCGTCGCCCAGGACACCACGGTCAGGGGACCGAGGATGAACGTCACCTCCTGCAGTGACGCGTCCAGGGACAGCATCCGGCTGAGGTCCACCGGACCGAGCCGCTCGTTCCAGATCGCCCGCGCGCAGACCGCCAGCGGCGGCTGGGTCAGGCCCGTCACCGCGGCCAGGGCCACGGGCACGGCCGGAGCGATGCCGTGCGGCAGCGCGGACAGTCCGACCATCATGGCCGCAGCAACGACCGTGACGGCGAACAGCGGCGTCGTCTGGCCCCAGCGGTCGATGCCTCGACCGACGACGGGGGCCCCGACCGCGATGCCGAGGGCGTAGGCCGCCGCCATCAGCCCGCTGACGGTGTAGGTCTGCCCGAGCGTCAGTCCGTGCAGGACGATCACCAGGCCGAGGGCGCCCGCCGGGACCCTCGCGAGGAAGCCGAGGACCAGCGTCCTGACGGCCGTGGCCGGCAGGCCGAGGATCTGCCTCGTCTCCGGGCCGCGGACCTCCATCGGTCTCGATCCGGCGCGCTCCATCACCGCACCCTACTTGAGTTCGACTTCAACTTCACCGAACTCGTCGGGTCCGATCGCGCGGTCCGGACATGACGAAGGGGCCCGCGACGCCGGGGGGGGTGTGCGTCGCGAGCCCCTCCGAGACAGGGGGTGTGCGGGTCAGGCCTGCAGCACGGCCTCCGCGGTGATGAGCAGCGTGATCTTGTCGCCGATCATGACCTTGTCGCCCTCGAGGGGGATGTTGAAGTCGATGCCGAACTCCTTGCGGCTCAGCTGGCCCTTGGCCTCGACGCCCACGCGGGTGCCGCCCCACGGGTCCTTGCCCTCGCCCAGGAACTCGACGTCGAGCTCGATCGGCTTGGTGACGTCCTTGATGGTGAGGTCGCCGGTGACGACGAAGTCGGTGTCGCTCTTGCGGACGACGCCGGTGGACACGAAGGTCATGGTCGGCGTGCTCTCGACGTTGAAGAAGTCACCCGAGCGCAGGTGGTTGTCGCGGTCGGCGGTGCCGGTGTTGATCGAGGAGAGGTCGATCGTGGCGGTGGCGCTGGAGGCGGTGACGTCCTCGGCGGTGACGATCGTGCCCTCGAACTTCTCGAACTTGCCGCGCACCTTGCTCATGATGTGGCGGACGGTGAAGCCGATCTCGGTGTGCGTGGGATCGAGCTGCCAGGTACCGGGGGTGATGTCGCTCATTGCTGCTCCTGTGTGTCAGTCTGTGTCGTCGAGTCGTTGATCGTTCAACATGATCGACGATACACATGATTGAACTTTCAATCAAGTCGTTGAAGATGTAAACTAGTTCACATGACTGACCTGCCCATCGCTTCGGTGAACGACACCCGCTGGCTCGACGAGTCGCAGCAGCGCGCCTGGCGCGCGTTCCTGGGCGGATCCACCGTGCTGATGGACCGCCTCGACCGCGACCTGCGCAGCGAGCACGGCCTGTCGATGTCCGAGTACGAGATCCTGGTCCGCCTGTCCGAGGCGCCCGACCGGTCGATCCGCATGGCCGACCTCGCGGCCGCCCTCTCCCACTCCCGCAGCCGCATCACCCACACGATCGGCCGCCTGGAGCGCGACGGCATCGTGCTGCGCATGCAGTGCGACACCGACGGCCGCGGCGTCACCGCCGTGCTGACCGACAAGGGCTTCGCGCTGCTGGCCACCGCCGCCCACACCCACGTGCGCGGCGTCCGCGACTACCTCATCGACCAGTGCTCCGACGAGGACCTCGCCGCCGTGCGCCGCGTCATGGAGGCGGTCCAGGAGGCCATCGGCGGCCGCCGCTTCTGACCCGGCCCCGAGATGTGCTCCATCTTCGACCTTTCAGACGTGCTGAGAGGTCGAAAAGGGAGCAAATCTCGGGACGGGCGGGGGCTTAGCGGGACAGGTGCCTCAGGTACACGTCCTGCCCGCGATCGAGATCCTCGGCGTGGAGCCTCGCGAACGACGAGAACGCCACCGCGCGACCGTCTGCGGAGATGGCCGGCTCGTCCGAGCCGCCCGACGCCTCGCGGCCGTTGCGACCCACGCTCGCCCGCGTCACGGAGCCGGTCACGCGGTCACGCACGAAGACGTCGCGCGCGACGTTGGCGTCCCCCGCCACGAGCTCCGGGGAGTCGGAGGCAAAGGCGATGAACCGGCCGTCGGCCGACATCGTCGGCGCTCCTGCGACGCCCACGGCACCCTGGGGTGAACGGCTGATCACCTCGGTGAAGCCCGTCGCGAGGTCGTGCACCAGCACTTCGGGCAGCCCGTTCCCGTCGCCGGGGCCGTCGTCGCACGAGACGTACGCGATGAATCGCCCGCCGTCGGACACCGTCGGTGCCGCGACTCCACACGGCGCCACCCCCGTGTTGACGGTGGTGCCGAGCCGGACGTCGTGCAGGAGAAGCTGAGGGGCAGCACCCTCGGGCCGAACGGTGAAGGCGACGTGGCGACCATCGCTCGAGAGGGCCGGCGCCGTGGAAGGCGACGCCAGCTCCGAGCCGTCGGGCGCCTGACTCACGCGGGTCGTGCGACCGGAAGCGAGGTCCCGCACGAACACGTCGGTGACGCCGTTGGTGTCGCCCTGCACGAGATCGTCCGCACCGGAGGTGAACACGACGACGCTTCCGTCGGAGGCGAGACGGGGCCTGCCCGAGGGTCCCGAACCGGCGCCACCGCCCTCGGACGCGCTCACCAGCACGGTGGTCCCCCGGTCCAGGTCACGGAGATAGACGTCCTGGCGGCCGTTGAGATCCTCCGGAACGGCAGACGCCCCGGTCACGAACGCGACCCTCGAGCCGTCACCGGAGATCGATGACTGCGCGGACGACTCCGCCAGCTCCGCACCGTCAGACGCGAGCGACGCGCGGACCACCTGCCCCGATCCGACGTCGCGGACGAACACGTCGGCGGCGTCGTTCGCGTCGTCGACCGTGAGGTGGGGGACGAACGAGGAGAACGCCACGGACCCGCCGTCGGCGGACACGGAAGGTGCCCAGGACTCATGGTCCGTCGCCATGCCGTCCGCGGGACGGCTGATCAGCGTGGGCGGCGGGACGGGACCCTCGGTCACGACGACCGTGCGCGCCGGCGAGATCACGCTCAGTCCGCCGCCGGACGTGCGCAGCGCGACCGCACGTAGCCGCATCGAACCGAGACTCGACGCCTCGACCGAGAGCCTCGCCTGGCCTCGGGCGTCCTGCCAGCCCGATGCGACGGTCACCCACGCTCCGTTCACGAGGCTCTGCACGTCCACCCGGCGATCGGCACGCGCGGGCGTGAAGACCGCTGTCACGTGGACCCTCTCCTCGAGGTACGCGGTGTCCGGCGCCAGCACTTGCGCGGTCTGGGACCTCATCGCGGTACGAGACGGGCTGGACACGGCGCCGAGCCGACCCGATCGCGGCGCGTGGAGGCGGTACCGGCCCTCCCCGGCTGTCGCCATCACCCGCACCGGGAATCGTGCCAGCCCGTCCGCCCGGGAGGTGCCTCGATCGATCGTGCGCCACGCGGTGCCTGACCACTGCTGCAGCTGCACGGGGCGACGGCGGTGCCCCGGCACGATCCCCGAGAGAATCGCCCGCTCGCCGGGGATCACGGACGTGATGTCGAGGGCAGGGCGCACGCGGACCCGGACCGTGCGGGACGTGGCAGGCTTCAGACGCTCGTCACCGGCGAAGCGCACGCGCCAGCGGCGTTCGCCCACGGGTGGAACGAGGCTCAACCGGTAGGCCCGGCGCTTCGTCACGCGGCTCACGGCCTGCGTGTGCCAGCGGGAGCCGTTCCAGAACTGCAGGCGCACGCTCTCGCCCCCGCGGGCTCGAGCGAGCCTGCCCCGCATCACGATGGCGGTGCCGGAGTCGATCGTCGACCGCGTCGGCCCCTCGACGGTCAGCCGAGTCGCCGGTCGCGCCTGCGCCGGCGCGGTCAGACCCAGCAGGGACACGAGCACGGTCATCACCACGATGCGCGGCAACCCCCGAGAACGCATGGACCCTCCCGTGCCCGGACCGCCCGTCCGCGGTCGTCGCGACAGTCTCACACGTGTCGGCGACGTCACGGACCTGATTCGTCGATCCCGCCCGGACGCGAGCCCGGTGCCCTAGGTGTCATCCGTGTCCACACGCCTGCGCTGGTCGATCGCGATCGCCTTCGTCGTCCTCGTCGTCGGCGGCTACGCCGCGTGGGTCGGCGCCTCGGCCTGGCAGGCCTCGAAGGTGTCGATCACGGGTTCCGAGCTGGTCGAGTGCAAGGACCCGCGCTCGATCGTCCCCCTGCCCGAGGGGATCGAGGATCCGCTCGATCACACCGGTCCCCTCCGCGCGATCAGCGTCGATCGACGGCTCGACTGCGTCCTGCGCACCATGGTCGTCAGCGATGCCTCCGTGCCCGTCGAGGTCGAGTTCCTGGAGTGGCCGTACATGGGTCCGGCCACCGGCATGGGCGTCCGCGCCGAGTGGGCTGTCGGAGGCGGGCCCGGGCTCGTGAAGGACGCCGACAGCTTCAGCGCGAGGGACAGCATCGATGCGGTCTTCGACATGGACGGCTTCGGAGAGCTCTACGATGACGAGCGCACGCCCTTCACGATCCGAGCCGTGTTCAACGCCAGCTGCAACGACGCCGGGGTGTCGTCGGTGCCTGACTCGCCTCGAGCCACCATCAGGGTGCTCGGCCGCAGCCATGAGATCGCCGCCACCGGCGCAGGCATCGGCCTCGTGCATTCCGGTCCCATCGACTGCGACGAGGACCTCGGCGACTCCTGACACGAGAAATGCTCCGATTTCCACTTTTCAGCCGTGCTGAAAGGTGGAAATCGGAGCAAATCTTGCCCAAGCGGGAGTTCAGTCGCGGGTGAGGCGGCGGTGGGTGACGCGGTGCGGGCGAGCCGCCTCCTCGCCGAGGCGCTCGATCTTGTTGGCCTCGTAGGACGCGAAGTTGCCCTCGAACCAGAACCAGTTGCCCGGGTTCTCCTCGGTGCCCTCCCACGCCAGGATGTGCGTGGCGATGCGGTCGAGGAACCAGCGGTCGTGCGACGTGACGACGGCGCAGCCCGGGAAGTCCAGCAGCGCGTCCTCGAGCGAGGACAGGGTCTCGACGTCGAGGTCGTTGGTGGGCTCGTCGAGCAGCAGCATGTTGCCGCCCTGCTTGAGCGTCAGCGCCAGGTTGAGGCGGTTGCGCTCACCACCGGAGAGCACGCCGGCCTTCTTCTGCTGGTCCGAGCCCTTGAAGCCGAACGAGGCCACGTAGGCGCGGCTGTTCATCTCGAAGTTCGCGACCTTGATGAAGTCCAGGCCGTCGGAGACGACCTCCCAGACGTTCTTGTTCGGGTCGATGTTGGCGCGGTTCTGGTCGACGTAGCTGATCTTGACCGTCTTGCCGACCTCGAGCTCGCCGGAGTCCGGCTCCTCGTTGCCCGTGATCATGCGGAACAGCGTGGTCTTGCCGACGCCGTTCGGGCCGACGACGCCCACGATGCCGGCGCGCGGCAGCGAGAAGCTGATGTCGTCCCACAGCGTGCGGCCGTCGAACGCCTTCGTGAGGCTCTTCGCGTCGAGGACGACGTCGCCCAGGCGCGGACCGGCCGGGATGTTGATGTCGGTGGTGTCGATCTTGCGGGCCTTCTCGGCCTCGGCGGCGAGCTCCTCGTAGCGGGCCAGACGCGACTTGCTCTTGGTCTGGCGGCCCTTGGCGTTGGAGCGGACCCACTCGAGCTCGCGCTCGAGCATCTTGGCGCGCTTGGCGTCCTTCTGCCCCTCGATCTTGAGGCGCTCCTTCTTCGTCTCGAGGTACGTCGAGTAGTTGCCCTCGTAGCCGTGGATCTGGCCGCGGTCGACCTCGGCGATCCACTCGGCGACGTTGTCGAGGAAATAGCGGTCGTGGGTGACGGCCAGGACGGCGCCCGGGTAGCTCTTGAGGTGACCCTCGAGCCACTGCACGCTCTCGGCGTCCAGGTGGTTGGTGGGCTCGTCGAGCAGCAGCAGATCGGGCTGCTGGAGCAGCAGCTTGCACAGCGCGACGCGGCGGCGCTCACCACCGGAGAGGTTGTCGACGAGCGCGTCGGACGGCGGGCAGCGCAGCGCGTCCATCGCCTGCTCGAGACGGCTGTCGACGTCCCACGCGTTGGTGTTGTCCAGGTAGGTCTGCAGGTCGCCGGTCTCGGCCATGAGGGCGTCGTAGTCGGCGTCGGGCTCGCCCATCTCGGCGTAGGCCTCCTCGAGGCGCTTCATCTTGCCCTTGATCTCGGACACGGCCTCCTCGACGTTCTCGAGCACCGTCTTGCCCTCGGTCAGCGGCGGCTCCTGCTGCAGCATGCCGACCGACGCGTCGGGATCGCGGACGAGGTCGCCGTTGTTCGGCTGGTCGAGCCCGGCCATCAGCTTGAGCAGGGTGGACTTGCCCATGCCGTTCGGACCCACCACGCCGATCTTCGCCCCGTGCAGGAACGAGAGGGAGACGTTGTCGAGGACGACCTTGTCGCCGTGGGCCTTGCGGACGTTGCGCAGAGAGAGAACGTAGTCAGCCATGATGGCCCCAGCCTAGCGAGAACGCCGGAACGACGGCCGACCGGCAGCGCTCAGCGACCGGCGGTGGACAGGCCGTTGCGCCAGCGGTCGTAGCGGTCGAGCTCGCTGCGCAGGCGCGCCACCACGATCCGCTCGGTGGTGCGGTTGATCGCCTCGGTGAGCTTCTTCTCCGCCCTGGCCCCGGCCCGCCGCGCGCCGACCCCGCCGAGCCAGCGCGAGAACAGCGTGAGCGCGATGCCGAACAGCAGGCCTCCGGCGATCAGCACGAGCGGCAGGCTCATGCCGAGCGGCCGGGGCGCACCGGTCCAGGGATCGGGGTCCACGAGGCCGAAGGCGGCCGCGACGGCCCACGCGAGCCCGCCGACGACGGCCAGGAACGTGAGCCACTGCAGGGCACCGACGGCGGTCCACCACAGCGGACGCTGCTTGAGCCCGAGGTCGACGCCGGCGACGGCCTCGTCGAGCTCGTCGATGACGTCGCGCGCGCTCTCGCCGGCGACCGCGTCGACGACGGAGGCCCGCCACGGGCGGGACATGCCCTCGGTGGCGACCTCGGTGGCCTCGCGCAGCGCCAGGTCGGCGCGGGCGCGCTGCACGGACGGCGAGATCGGCATGACCTCGGCCACGGCGTCGCGCGCCGACCGGCCGAAGCCGAGCTCGCGCAGCGGGTCGTGGCGCAGCCGACCCACCCAGCCGATCAGCGGCCAGTCGGTGGCGACCACGGCGCGTCGGGCCATGGACTCCTCGACCGCGTCGGCGATCTGCGGCACGCCGGCGCACTGGACGAACGTCTCGACGAGGGCGTCGCGGACCGGGCGGTCGAGGCCCCGCACGGGCTCCACTCCCCCGGCGTCGGCGAGGCGGCGCGCCACCTGGCGCACGTCGGCGACCAGACGTGCCTGCGAGGCCCGCTTGGAGGTGATCCGGCGACCGATCTCGGCCCGCAGCTCGGGCAGTCCCTTGCCGCTGGTGGCGCTGGTGGCGATCACGGGCACGCCGCGGAAGCCCTCACGCTCGAGAATCAGCTCGAGGTCGTCGACCGCGATCTTGAGGTCGGTCTCGCTGAGCCGGTCGGCCAGGTTGAGCACCACGACCGACGACTCCGCGTGCGTCGCCAGCGGCTGGAGGTAGCGCGCGTGGATCGCGGCGTCGGCGTACTTCTGCGGGTCGAGCACCCACACGAACAGGTCGGCGTAGCGCGCGACGTGGTCGACGACCTCTTGGTTCTGGGTGACGACCGAGTCGTGGTCGGGCAGGTCGAGCAGCACGAGGCCCTCGAACGCGTCGTCCTGCGGCGCGTCGAGGATGCTGCGCCGGGCGATCTGGTCGCGGCGGGCGACGCCGATCCAGTCGAGCAGCTCGGTGGCGCCGGCGGGGCCCCACGCACACGCCAGCGGTGTGGAGGTGGTGGGCCGCAGGTAGCCGACCTCGGCCAGGTCCAGGCCCGCGAGGCGGTTGAACAGCGACGACTTGCCCGAGCCCGTGGCGCCCGCGAGCACCACGACCGTGTGCTGCGTGGAGAGCTCGAGGCGCTCCTGCGCGTGGCTGAAGGTGGCCTCGGCAGGCGCGACGACGTCGGGGTCGATGACGTCGCCCGCGGCCTCGATCGCCGACTGCAGGGCTGTGACCCGCTCGTCCAATGCACTCATCGCGTCACCGCCTGAGGAAGGGCACGGTAGGACGGTGCCGCGATTCGATGCGTGGAATCGTTCGCTCGCTGGCGCTCGCTCATCGCGACCGCCTCCCGCGCGGAGGGGCGACGGACGCGATCGCGGCCTCGAGCTGCCAGTGCGCGGACTCGAGGGTCACCTCGTCGGGCAGCAGGTCGAGATAGCGCTCGGCCTCGGACTCCAGCAGGTCCTCGAGACGGCGCGCGAGGTCCTTGCCGGCCTGGTCGGCGAGGTCGCGGACGGCCTGGTCGCCGAAGACGGCGTTGAGGACGGCCTGACCCGCGGCGGCGGTGCCGCCGGCGATGCCGAGCTCGGCGCCCGTGAGACCGGCCGTGCCGGCGAACACCACGACCATGAGGGTGACGCCCGCAGCGTTGACGCCCAGCGACAGCGCACGGGCCTTGGTCTTCTTGTCGGAGCCCTGCTCGGCGACGAGCTCGAACACGGCCTCGCGCCACTCGCGCGCGATGCGCTCGGCGCGCACCCGGACGTCGCGCGAGGCACGGTCCAGCCCTCGCTGGCTGTCGAGCAGGGTGCGACCGGCCTGCGTGGAGTCCCAGGCGCGGGCGACCTCCTCGGCGGCGCGCTCGGCGCGGTCGAGGATCAGCAGGTGCAGGCCCGAGACGGCGGCCTCCTCGACCTCCTCCGGCGTGGTGGGCTTGCGACGGAACAGCTTGTCGCGCCACGAGCCCACGGTGCGCTCGAGCTTGCGGAAGATCTCACCCGAGCCCACGAAGTCCTGCCAGCGCGCGAGCACCTCGCCGCGCAGCATGGTGCCGTCGGTGGCGGCGGTCATGAGGTCGGCGTGCGCGCTCAGGTAGACCGACGCGACGTCCTGGCGCAGCTGCGCCGCGGCGTCGACCTGGCGGGTCAGCGCGCTCTCGAGCCGGCGCGACTCCTGCACGTCGTGCGTGATGGCGCCCTGCAGCGTGCGCAGCACGATCTCGCGGCGCTGGGCCTCGTCGTCGGCGAGGTGCCGCAGCCACGACACGACCTGCGCGACGTCGCCCGTCGGCAGGACGCCCTCGGAGTCGGGCGTGGACTCGGGCACCGAGAACAGCGCCACGTCGGAGAGGCCGTGCTCACTGAGCATCCGGGCCAGGTGGCGCCGGACCTCGCCCAGGGCCTCGGGCGAGGTGCGGTCGAGCACCACGGCGATCGAGGCGTTGCGGTCGGCGGCACGACGCAGGTAGTCCCACGGCACCTGGTCGGCGTAGCGCGCGGCCGAGGTGACGAACAGCCACAGGTCGGCGGCCCCGAGCAGCTGCTCGGCCATCTCACGGTTGGTCTCGTCGATCGAGTCGAAGTCGGGGGCGTCGAGCACGGCCACGCCCGGCCACAGCGTGGAGCAGGCCACCTGGCGGATCGTGTTGGCGCGCCGGCTGTTGGAGCCGGTGCGGACGACGTCGGGCAGGACACGGCCCGAGCGGAACCACTCGGTGTCGGCGGGGTGGTGGACCAGCACCGGGGTGCGCGTGGTGGGTCGCAGCACTCCTGTGGCCGACACACGGCGGCCGACGATCGAGTTCACCAGCGTGGACTTGCCCGCGCCGGTGGAGCCGCCGACCACGACCAGCAGCGGGGCGCCGAGATTCTCGAGTCGGGGGACGACGTAGTCCCCCAGCTGCTCGGCGATCTCGCGCTGGAGCGCGCGGTCCTGCTCGACCCCGGGTATGTCGAGTTCCAAGGGCATGGCGACGACCGCTGCCGCCAGTCCTGACAGGCCCTGGAGCAGACCGTCCTCGACCATGGCCTCGCGCTGGGGAATTGCGGCAGGCTCAGTCATCTCAGATCACTACGAATGGTAGTGCAGTGGACACACCCCGGAGTCCCATTCGTCACACCAGCCCCAGATCCGCAGAAGTGGGGTCAGGAGGCGTCGAGCGAGCGGGCCTCGTCGACCAGCATGACCGGGATGTCGCGGCGGACGGGGTACGCGAGGGCGCAGCCGTTGCACACGAGCTCGTCGGCCTCGGCGTCCACGAACAGGCCGGAGCGGCACTGGGGGCACACCAGGATCTCGACGAGGGCTGGATCGAGGTTCACGGCACCACCGTAGCCGAGTCGTCGCGCACGAGCCGCAGCACCGGCGAGCCGTCGTCGGAGGGCTGCTCGGGCGCCGGACGGCCCGCCTCGCGGACGGCCTCGGCCAGTGCCACGAGGTCGTCGTGCGTGGGCTCGGGCTCGGTGAACTCCGGGGCCAGTCGCACCACGCTCCAGCCCTGCGGCGCCGACAGGCGCTCGGCGTGACGCGAGCACAGGTCGTACGCGTGGGGCTCGGCGTAGGTGGCCAGCGGGCCCAGGACGGCGACCGAGTCGGCGTACACGTACGTCAGCGTGGCCACCGCGGAGTTCGGGCAGCCTGCGCGCGAGCATCGACGTTGCAGTCCCACGGGGCGAGGTTAGCCCGCGACCCCAGCGCTCCGCAGTAGGCTCACCGGATGGCCAGCGAACCGGGATCCCGCATCGGCGTCCACGGTCCGCGTCCGGGCTCCGCCCGCGACCGTCGCGGGCGCGGACCGCGCGGCGTGATGTCGCTCCCGGGGCCCCTCTCGCCGCAGGGCGCTCCGGTCCACCGCACCCCGCGCGAGGCGTTCGACGACCTCGTCGCCGAGATCCTCACGCGGCTCGACCACCACTTCGCGCGCGAGCCCGACCACGTCGAGGTCGCCGTCGAGGAGGCGCCGATGCTGCCGCCCGGCTGGGACGAGCCGGTGCCCCGCAGCATCGTCAACCCGGCGCCGGGCGGGTACCGGATCGTGGTCTACCGCCTGCCGATCGTGGGACGGGCACGCTCGGCCGTCGACCTCGAGGAGCTGGTCTGGACCGTGCTGCTCACGCGGCTCGGCGAGGTCTGGCACCACGACCCCGAGGACCTCGACCCGCGCGCCTGAGCAGCGGCACCGGTCAGCGCACGGAGACGCCGGGAGCGACCACCGAGACGGGCGCGGGACGCACCGCCGTGGCGGCGATCCTGCCTCCCCCGGACTTCCAGAGACCGGCCATCACGCGACGGCCCTCCTGCGGGGTCAGCACGAGATAGGCGGCGCCGTCCTTCGGCGCGGGGACGAGGGCCGAGGCCCCTGCACCGACGCTCACCCGGCTCGTGCCGAGCGACTCCATCGACGCCGAGAAGGACTCGACCTCGACCACGGCGGCCTCCTTGGCCGTGACGACCGTGCGCACGGCGCCGCCGGCGAGCCGGACGGGCACGACCGCGGGACCCTCGATGGCGGCCGACGGCGTCACTCGGGCGACGTCGTCGTCGGTCTCGATCGAGGCGGAGGCCACGACGGGCAGGTCGGACGTGATCGCGAGGGACGCGCGTCGCAGGTCGACCGAACCCGGGACCGCGACGACCCGCGTGGACTCGGGCTCGACCGAGACGTCCTCGAGGCCCTCGGCGGCGAAGGCGCCACCCGGACCGCGGACCGACACCGCGACGTGCGCGGTGGACGTGCCCGGGTTCGCCAGCGCGAGGCGCGTGCCGTCGCCCTCGGGCAGGCCGGCCAGCACCTGCTCGGTGGCGGGGCCCGGCGCGGGGGCGAGCAGGTCGGCACCGCCGGTGCCGGCGTCGAGCGCGATCGCCGTGAGCGAGCCGCGGCGGCGCGAGACGTGGGCCGAGACGGCTCCCTCCCCCGCGGCGACGTCGTCGACCGAGATCTGGCGCCGCTGACCCGGCTCCACCACGAGGCCCGACGTGTCCAGCGACTGGATTGGGCCGTTGGCGCCCCACCAGCTGAGGTCGGCCACGGCGCGGTTCTCGCCAAGGTTGACCAGGGTGATCGTGGCGTCGGAGCGGCCGCGGTCGCCCAGGCCCGCGAACCAGGCCTCGTCGACGACGGGCGGGCACGCCGCGAGCACGGCGTCGCCCTTCAGTCGGCCGGCGACGTAGCCGACCGATCCGGAGCCCTCGCCGGACTGCTCGAGCACGAGGGCGTCGCCGCCCGGCTCGGCGGTGCGCCAGCGGTCGGCCCGCGCCCACACCGGGTCGGCCGCCGCCTCCTCGGGGATGGGGCGAGCCACGGCCTCGTCGCCCGGCGCCACCTGACCCGCCGCGACGGTCCACCCGGACTCGACGGGGCAGGCCCACGTGGTCTGGCGGACCTCGACGGTCTGGCTGCCTCCGGCCACGACGGGCGGCTCGGGCTCGGGCACGAACGAGATCGCGGCGACGAGCAGCGCCGCCACGAGGGGGAGGACGTAACGGGCGGGGAACCGGCTGCTCATGCGTCGTCCTCCTCGTCCGGATCCGGCCCGGGGGCCGCGTTGCGGCGCACCGGCAGGGCACCCACGAACGCGCCGACCCAGGCCAGCACCCACACGCCTGCGATCCAGGGGCGGGCGGGTCCGGCCTCGGGCGCGGGCTCGGCCTCGACCTCGGAGGTCACCGACCAGACGCGCGAGTCGGGCGAGTCGCTGCCCTTCTGGGCCAGCCCGGGCGCCGCGTCGATCCGTCGCGCGAGGTCGAGGTCGACGTCGGGCGCGTAGATGCTGTCGACGCCGAGTCGCGCCAGCTCGTCGACGTCGTCGCGTGTGGGCGTGGTGACCAGCGAGGTGACGGTGTCGCGCAGGCGGTCCTCGCGCTCGGCAGTGGTGCGCAGCGCCTCGGCCCCGAGGTAGGGGCCGGGGCCCACGACGGCGTCGGCGACGATGCCGGACTCGGAGTCGCCGGTCAGCACGACGGTGGTGCCGGGTCGGGCCGCGAGGAAGGCGGGTACGACGCGGGCGTCACCGGACTCGAGCGGGTCGTCGATGCCGCGCACGACGAGCCAGCCGCCGGCGAGGATCGGGAACGCTGCCAGCAGGGCGATCGCCGGGCGTCGCCAGCGGCGGTGCTTGCGCGTGCGCAGGGCGGGCCAGGCGAACAGCACCGCGGTCAGCAGGCCGCCGAGCCAGATGCCCGCGCCGAGCCCGGACCACGCCCTGACCTCCGGAGCGCCGGGGAACGGCACGTAGGTCGAGATCGAGGCCAGCAGGCCCGTGGCCAGACCGGCGACCGCGACGATCCAGGCGCCGGCGACGGCGCGACGGGTCGCCTCGGGGACGAGGGCCGCGGCGGCGAGCACGATGAGCGGGACCGCGATCCACCACGGCGCCGATCCGGGCCCGCCGCCGGTGCCGGTGACCACGTCCCAGGCGGAGGCGGGCGCGTCGACGGGGTTGCCGACCTCCCACCAGATCCGCCCGGACAGGACACGGTCGAGCAGCCACGGACCCAGCAGCACCGTGCCGATCACGCCGCTGAGCGCGAGGTAGCGCGCGGACGACCGCACCAGCAGCGCGCTGACGACGAGCGCGACGATGCCCAGCGCCCAGGCGACCGGCGCGAACGCCGCGACCAGCGCGATCCACAGGCCGACGAGGGCGGCACGGGTCCACGTGGGCTCGAGCACGAGGCGCAGGAGGACGTTGGCGAACAGGGGCGCCACGACGAGGGTGACCACCGTGCCCAGGCGGCCGCCGGCGATCGCGCCGGTGACGCCGACGACGAGGCCGTACGACACGGCCCACGTCATCCGGACGGCACGGTCGTCGCTGACGAGGCGGCCGAAGCGGTGGGCGGTGAGCGCCGCGAACGGCACCGCCAGCACCGTGAGGATCCAGGAGATGAGTCCCGGCGCGAACCACACCAGCAGCCCGACGAACGCGAGCGGGACCACGTAGGCCGGCGCGACGTCGGCGCTGCCGAGGCCGACCGCGTGCGACCGCTCGAACAGCAGCCGCCACCACGACGAGACCGCGTCGGGCGACGCGGGCAGGACCGGGCTGAACAGGTGACCCGCAGCCACGGAGCGCGCCGCGACGAGCGAGCCCACGAGCAGCACCAGCACCCAGGTCAGCCACGGACGACGGCGCCACCACGGCGGCTGGTCGACGACGACCGGGTCCTCCTCGTCCTCCTCCGCGACGCCGATCGACCGCAGGCCGAGTGAGTCCACCGACTCGGGGCGGACGACGGCCTGCACGGTGGTGGCGGCGACGTCGAGTCCGTGCTGGTACGGCATCCAGAACGGGGCGAACAGGTCCTTCAGCTCGCGGTTGCGGCGCACGACGTTCGGCTTGCGTCGGCGGCGCGCCGCGATCATCGGCCCGGGATTGGCGAAGACCGTGACCATCGCCATGATCTCGCCGCGGGCCGACCGCAGGTCCTTGCCGAAAAGGAAGCCGACGAACCTCAGCAGCGAGCCCACGAACAGACGGATGCTCAGCGGCAGGAACCGCAGCGGGTCGCTGTTGGCCAGCATCGTGTGCAGCGCGGCGGCACGGCGCTCGCCCGCGTGCTCGCGGACGCCCTTGCGGCGCACGCGACGCCGGTTGGCCGTGGCCTCGGCGTGGAACACGATCGAGCGCGGCGCCGTGCGCACGCGGTAGCCGGCGCGGTTGGCGCGCCAGCCGAGGTCGATGTCGTCGAAGAACAGCGGCAGCCGCGGATCGGTGCCGCCGAGGCGCTCCCACACGTCGCGGCGGACCAGCATGCCGGCGGAGCCGACCGCCAGGACGTCCTGCGGCCGGTCGTGCTGGCCGGCGTCGGGCTCGCCGGACTCCAGCATCGTCTCGCGCTGGCCCGTGCCGGTGACCGTGAGGCCGACCTCGAGGAGCCGCCGGAGCGACGGCCACTCGCGGACCTTGGGGCCGACGATGCCGATGTCGGGGTCGCGCGTGGCCTCGTCGAGGAGGCCGGAGAGCGCGTCGGGGTCGCAGATCTGGTCGTCGTGGAGCAGCCAGATCCAGTCGTAGGCCTCGGTCTGCGACTCCACCGCCACCGCGACCTGGCCGCCGAACCCGCGACGGGCGGGGGCGGTGACGATGCGCGAGGCGTGCGCATGTCCCTCGAGGAGGTCGCGCGTGGCCGGGTCGCTGTCGTCGTGGACGAGCACGAGGTGGTCGGGCCGGTGGTGCAGCCGGTCGAGGGCCGCGAGGGTCTGGGGCAGCCATCGCGATCCGCGATGGGCGACGAGAACGGCGAGGACGGAGGGAGGGCTGGCACGCCACGCCGGGACGGATTCGTCCTCGAGGTCGTCGTCGTGCATGATCGCCACCTTAGGCGGTTGCGACCAACCGTCAGGTGTCAGCGGCGCGGGGAGGTCAGGCGCGCTTCTTGAGCTTGCGACGCTCTCGCTCGGACAGGCCACCCCAGATGCCGAAGCGCTCGTCGTGGGCCAGTGCGTACTCGAGGCACTCGGTCTTGACGTCGCAGCTCAGGCACACGCGCTTGGCTTCGCGCGTGGAGCCGCCCTTCTCGGGGAAGAACGACTCGGGGTCGGTCTGAGCGCACAGAGCACGCTCCTGCCACATGAGCTCGGGGTCGTCGCCCTCGATCCAACCGACTAATGACATGCCTGTAATTACAGTCGGATGCCTGCCAAACGTCAAGCCGAATAGCAAATGTCCGGCGATCCTCGGCGTGTCGCGCCTCCGGGCTCCGCGCTAGCGTCGAGGCGTGACCACCACCCTTGCCACCGTCCTGACCCCCACGCCCTCCCCCGTCGTCACGTACTACGACGTCGCGACCGGCGAGCGCGTCGAGCTCAGCGGCGTGACGCTGGCGAACTGGGTGGCGAAGGTCGCGAACTTCCTCGTCGACGAGCTCGACGCCGAGCGTGGCACCCGCGTGCGGATCGGCCTGCCCAGCCACTGGCTGCGCTACGTGTGGATCCTGGGCGCCTGGCGCGTCGGGGCCGTGGTGGCCGACTCCGACGCGCAGATCGGCCTGTCGGGCCCCGAGCTCGAGGCCGCCGAGCCGATCCGGCTGGCGGCGTCGCTGCGTCCTCTCGGGGGCCGCTTCCCCGCCGAGCCCGAGGGCTTCCATGACATCGCGGTGCACGTGCCCGCGAGCCCGGACGTGTTCATCGACCTCGATCCCCCGGCGCCGGACGACCTCGCCCTCGACGTCGCGGGGCGCCGCGCCACGCACGCCGAGCTGCTCGCCGCGCCCGCCCTGACCGACCGGGTCGTGCGCGAGCCGGGGTCCGTGGCCGACGACGCCGCCGACCTCGCGGCGGCCCTCACCGGTGGTGGCTCGCTGGTGATGGTCGCCGGCGGCGGACCCG
This sequence comes from Aeromicrobium sp. JJY06, assembly GCF_044069275.1. NCBI lineage: Bacteria > Bacillati > Actinomycetota > Actinomycetes > Propionibacteriales > Nocardioidaceae > Aeromicrobium > Aeromicrobium sp. JJY06. Next base: position 1,859,880 of record NZ_JBIMRD010000001.1, on the reverse strand, counting down.
ACGACCTCGTGCGCATCGCCGCGCAGGAGCACGCACGGCTCGACGGGCCGGGACGTTGAGCCGATCCGCGATGGTGGGTGCCCTAGACTCGACGGGGCATCCGGGCCGACGGCCGATGCCCCCGAGACATCACGACAGGAACCACGCATGACCCCAACGGTCGACGACCCGCAGGCCCACGGCCTGACCCGGGTGGGCGGCCGACCCCCGCTGACGGAATACCTGCGGGGAGTCGCGCAACGCAAGGACTTCATCGTCTCGCTGGCGAAGTTCCGCATCGAGGCCGAGAACCAGCGTCAGCGCCTGGGCATGCTGTGGATCGTCCTCAAGCCCATCCTCAACGCCGCGGTGTTCGGCATCGTCTTCGGCATCCTCATGGCCAGCACGAAGTCGGTCCCCGACTTCGTGCCGTTCCTGATCATCGGCGTGTTCATGTTCGAGTTCTTCTCGGCGTGCATGGGCAGCGGCTCGAAGTCGATCACGTCGAACCAGGCGCTCGTGCAGAGTCTGGCTTTCCCCCGCATGTCGCTGCCGATCTCGGTGGTCGTGCAGAAGTTCATGCAGCTGATCCCCACGGTCGGCCTGCTCATGGTCTTCCTTCTCCTCATGGGGCACGTGCCGAACTGGAACTGGCTGCTGATGGTGCCCCTGATCGGCCTGTACTTCCTGTTCTGCATGGGCGTCGCGTTCATCACCGCGCGCCTCACGGTGCATCTGCCCGACCTCACGAACCTGCTGCCGTTCATCACCCGGTTCTTCTTCTACACGACCGGCATCTTCTTCAGCTTCGACATCCGCTTCGAGGGCAACCCGAAGCTGCTCGAGATCGTCCAGTACCAGCCGGTCTACGCCTTCCTGAGCCTGTCGCGCGAGCTGCTGCTCGACTCCGACCCGCTCTACGACGTGCGCCTGCAGTTCTGGCCCATCATCGCCGTCTGGTCGATCGGGCTGTTCCTGATCGGCGTCGTGTTCTTCTGGGCCGCGGAGGAGCGTTATGGTCGCGTCGACTGAGTCCGTGGAGACGGCGGACACCGAGCAGCGCCGACCCGTCGTCGTCGTGCAGGACCTGCACGTCGAGTACCGCGTCTTCGCCACCGGCAAGCGCGCCACCGAGGCCGACCGCGGCGGCGTGCTGCGCCGCGCCAAGCGCACCCGCACGGTGCACGCCCTCAAGGGCATCTCGTTCACCGCGTACGAGAACGACAGCATCGGCGTCATCGGCTCCAACGGCTCGGGCAAGTCCACCCTGATGCGCGCCATCACGGGTCTGACCCCCGCCACCCGCGGCTCGATCTACGCCAGCTCGCGGCCCAGCATGCTCGGTGTGGGCGCGGCCCTCATCAAGCAGCTGTCCGGCCAGCGCAACGTCATCCTCGGTGGCCTGGCCCTGGGCTTCTCCAAGGCCGAGATCGAGGAGCGCTACGACGAGATCGTCGACTTCGCCGGGATCCGCCCGTTCATCGACCTGCCGATGCGCACGTACTCCTCGGGCATGACCGCCCGCCTGAAGTTCGCGATCGCCACGATCCGCGACCACGAGATCCTCATCGTCGACGAGGCCCTGGCCGTCGGCGACCGCAAGTTCCGCAAGCGCTCGGAGAAGCGCATCCGCGAGATCCGCGACAACGCCGGAACGGTGTTCCTGGTGAGCCACTCGATGCAGTCGATCCGCGACACGTGCAATCGCGTCATCTGGATCGAGAAGGGCGAGCTCATGATGGACGGCGATCCCGACGAGGTCATCGCGGCCTACGAGGAGAGCCGCTGACCCCAGCGCTCCCCGCCCCGCCACCGCTTCCCGGTCGGCTCGGCGCCGGGGCCGGGATCAGCAGGTGGCGGCGAGGTCGTCCGTGTTGTTCGCGGCTGACGGCGACTCGGTCTTCGGCGCCTCGGGCGTCTGCTGCGTCTCGGGGGCCTGCGTGGTCGCCGTGGAGTCCGTGGGCTTCGGCTGCGCGGCCTTCTTCTGCTGACGCTCGCTCTTCTTGACCAGGGCCGCGACGTCGGCGCGGATCTGCTCGAAGTTCGGCGTGACGGTGCTGTACTCCGGCGGCACGACCGACAGCGTCGCGATCTGCTGGTCCTTGGCCTTGAGGGCCAGGTCGCCGAACGCGCCCAGCTCGGAGGCGGGGATGTCGGTGCTGAGCATCTGCGCCGAGCTCTTGGCGATCTTGCCCGCGTTCAGCACGACCTGCTCGGGGCTGAGCTGCTGGAGCATGGCCTGCATGAGGCACTTCTGGCGGCCCATGCGCGTGTAGTCGTCGGACTGCACGCGGCTGCGCCCGTACCAGAGCGCCTCCTTGCCGTTGAGCTTCTGCTTGCCCGGCTGGATGTACACCTGCTTCCAGGCGTCGTCCTTGCCGAACATCGCGATGGGCTCCTTGATGTCCATCGTCACGCCGCCGGTGGCGTCGACGAGGCTGGAGAAGCCCTTCATGTTCACGAGGACGTAGTAGTTGACCTTCAGGCCGGTGACGCCCTCGACGGCCTCGAGCGTGGCGTCCAGGCCCGGGTCCTTGCTCTTCGGGTAGAGGTCGGACCGGTCGGCCGCGGCGGTGTGCACCGCGTTCAGCAGGCACTCGGAGCCGCAGTTGTAGCCGTAGGGGTAGACCGTCCGCATCGGCGAGTCCTCGGGGAACGGCACGTTCTGCAGGTTGCGCGGCAGCGACACCATGATCGGCACGCCGGTCTCGGCGTCGATGCTGACGAGGTTGATCGAGTCGGGGCGCAGGCCGGTGCGGTCGTCGGCGGAGTCGGCGCCGAGCAGCAGGATGTTGTAGCGGCCCTGAAGCGGCGACTTGACCTCGGTCTCGTGGAAGACCTGCTCCACGACCTCCTTGGAGGCCGAGACGGTGTTCCAGCTCAGGTACGTCGTGGAGGTGACCAGCGCGACGATCGTGACGTTGACGACCGAGATGATGCCGAGTCGCCACCAGCCCAGGCTGCGCACGAGGGCGAGCCGCCAGGCGTCGACGAACAGCAGCATCCAGCCGATCGCCAGGACGAGGGCGGCGACGCGCGCGGTCTGGAGCACGGACGGGTCGGTGAGCCAGTCGATGACCTGGGCGCGATCGGGGCGGAAGCGGAACCAGACCACCAGCAGGGCCGTCAGCACGGCCACCCAGGCGACCATGACGACCGCGCCGAGGCGGCGCGCGCCGGCCAGGAACTGCGCGATGCCGGGCCAGACGACCGTGCCGAGGATCAGCACCAGTGCACGGCGCAGCCCACCGCGCTGCGCGACCCGCGTGGGTCGGGCTCCCAGACCGCTCACCCCGCCACCTCTCCTGCCTGCCGTGGCCGATCGTCCGTGCGCGACCGACGCCCCATTAAACCCTCCGGTTCCCAACGCCGACGAACCAGCGCCGGTCGGGCGGGTCGGCTCAGCAGCTCTCGTTGAGGTCGGCGCTGCGGTTGGCCTTGCGCGGGTCCTTCTTCTGCGCCTCCCCGCCGAGCTCGAGCAGCGGGAGCTTCGCGGTGACGAGGGCGGACTTCTGGACCTCCTCGCGGGCCTCGGAGCTGCCGACGGCGCTGGAGACCAGGCGGCGCACCTTGTCGAAGTCCGGGTTGCCCGTGTAGATCACCGGCGGCACGAGCGAGACCGACGAGATCGGCTGCGACTTCGTCTTGAGCGCGAGGTCCATGAAGACGTTGAGGTCCTGGCGCGGGATGCTCGTGTGCAGCATCGCCGAGCTCGAGTTCGCGATGTCCTGCATGTTCATGAGGACCTTCTGCGGGTTGAGCTGGCGCACCATCGCGTTCATCACGCACTTCTGGCGGCCCATGCGCGACCAGTCGTCGTTCTCCACGCGTGAGCGGGCGTACCAGAGGGCCTTGTCGCCCGAGAGCTTCTGCTCGCCGGCCTCGATGTAGCCGCGGATCGGCGAGCCGATGCCGCCGATCGCGGTGCGCTCGCGCACGTTGAGGCGAACGCCGCCGACCGCGTCGATGAGCTTCGAGAAGCCCTTCATGTTGACCAGCGCGTAGTAGTTGAGCTTCAGCCCCGTGATCTCCTCGACCGCGTCCATCGTGGCGTCGATGCCGGGCTCCTTGGCGTCGAAGAGCTGCGCGTGGTCGTTCGCCCAGGTGTTCACGGCGTTGAGGTAGCAGCCGTCGCAGTCGAAGCCGTTCGGGAACTGCTCGCGCATGACCGAGCCCTTCGGGAAGGGCACGTTCTCCAGGTTGCGCGGCAGGCCGATGATGACGGCCTTGCCGGTCTCGGCGTCGATGCTGGCGACGTTGATCGAGTCGGGGCGCATGCCGCTGCGGTCCTTGCCGGAGTCGGTGCCCAGGAGCAGCACGTTGTAGCGACCCTCGTGCGGCTTGGAGACCGTGTTGGAGGCGAAGACCGTGTCGGTGAAGCCGTTCATCACCGAGACGGTGTGCGCGGCGAAGAACAGGACCGCGGCCGTGGCGACGACGAGACCGGCGTGCAGCGCGGTGGAGATCGCCAGGTGCGGACGGGCGAGCTCGCGCGGGCGGCCGAGCCGCCAGGCGTCGACGATGAGGGCGACCCAGCCGATCGCGAGGCCCACGAGGACCCAGCGGCCGAGGGTCAGCAGGGCGGCGTTGGTGGCCAGGCCGAAGACGAGCTGGCGGTCGAGCAGCGCCAGCAGGACGAGGGCGGCGACGAGCGCGAGCACGCCCAGCCAGATCCGGATCGCGATGCGACCCACGCGCTTGTTGCCCTGGACCAGCTGGGCGGAGCCCGGCATCACGAGGGTCATGGCGGCCAGGGTCAGGGCGCGCCGGAAGCGGATCCGGGCGGTGGCGCTGGCCGGGTCGGCGTAGGTGCCGCCCAGAGCGCTCGTGCGGTCGTCGTGCATCGCTGTCCTCACGGTGGGGAAGAGTCCGAAGGTTCCCTCAGTATCGAGCGCCGCTCCCGATCCCTCGGGATGACGCGCCGGAGGCCGGGCAAGGGAATCGGAGCGAGGTCCGACGGGGTACCTTCACCCCATGCCCCCCTCAGGTCCCAAGGATCCGGACGGATACGACTGGCTGTACGACGATCAGCCCGGTCGGTCCTCGGCGCGCCCCGCGGCGTCCGGCTCCTCGATCCCGCCGCCGAACCTGCCCCCGCCGGGGTCCGGCAAGCGCGGCGCGAAGCCGCCGAAGGAGCGCAAGCCGCGCGGTCGACTGCGGCTGCTGTGGCTGGTCCTCGTGGCCTGGATCGCGTTCCTCGTGCTCGTGCCGGTGGTCGCCTGGTCGAAGATCACCAAGGTCGACGCCACGCCCGACGGCGAACGCCCCCAGGACGAGACCACCACGTGGGTCCTCGCCGGCACCGACAAGCGCCCCAAGGACAAGTCCCGGGGCCGCACCGACACCATCCTGCTGCTGACGTACGGCGGTGGAGGCCCCTCGGTGCTGACGTCGATCCCGCGCGACTCGATCGTCGACATCCCCGGCAACGGCCGGACCAAGATCAACGCCGCGTACGCGTTCGGCGGCCCGCCGCTGCTCGTCGAGACGATCGAGAGCGAGACCGGCCTGGGCGTCGACGGCTACGTCGAGATCGGCTTCACCGGGCTCGAGGACGTCGTCGACGCGCTCGGCGGCATCGAGGTCTGCCCGAAGGACGACATCAAGGACAAGGACGCGAAGCTGAACATCAAGGAGGGCTGCCAGGAGGTCGACGGCAAGACCGCCCTGGCGTACTCGCGCTCCCGCAAGGCGTTCGCCAGCGGCGACATCGCGCGCGGCCAGAACCAGCGCGAGGTCATCGGCGCGATCGGCGACGCGGCCCTGTCCCCCTCCACCGTCCTCAACCCGTGGAAGTTCACGCGTGTGGCCACGACGACCGCGGAGTCCCTCGCCGTCGGCGACGACGTCTCGATGTTCTCGTTCGGCCGCTTCGCGTGGAAGCTCGGCAAGGCGATGGGCGGCGACGGTCGGTCCTGCACCGTGCCGATCGCGGACATGTCGGTGCAGTGGGACCGCGAGCGCGCGGTCGAGTACTTCAAGCACCTCAAGGACGGCACGACCGATGAGCTCGGCGACCTGTGCACCCAGGACGGGCTGCGGAAGTAGCCGTCAGCCGCCGAACGCCTCGGCCGTGAAGGCCGCGACCTGCTTGGCCGAGCGGTCGAGCACGTCGGTGTGCTCGGCGCCGCGGTACGTCGTGTAGGTGAGGTCGAGCCCGCGCGCCCGGTAGGCCTTGGCGAGCGAGTCGGTGAGGACCTGCGGCACCACGCTGTCGGCGGTGCCCTGCACGACCAGGATCGGGCCGCGCACCTCGGGGAAGCTGGGGTCGTTCGCGTCCAGCGGACCACGCACGAGGTCGGCGTCGGCGTTCTTGACCGCGAACCGGTTCATCGGCGCCAGCCCGAAGCGGTCGGGGCCGAGCAGGTCCATGAGGCACTCCTCGCGCACCTGCGGGTAGAGCTTCACGCCCTTCGCGTTGAGCAGCTCGTCGACCGGGATCTTGCCCGGGTAGGCGACCTCGAGGCCGCGCAGGATCATCGCGACCAGCGCGGCGGGGACGGCGACCTCGCCGGACAGGCCGACCTCGGCCGCGAGCGACATGTGCGAGGGCGGGGCGAAGGCGACCGTGCCCACGACGTCGAGCTCGCGCGTGTAGTGCGGTGCCATCGAGGTGGCCCACAGCGCCGCGTGACCGCCCTGCGAGTGGCCGGCGGTCATCACCCGATCGCTGAGGTCGGGATCGAGCTGGCGGGCGGCGCGCACGATGTCGAGCACGGCCCGGCCCTGCGAGGCGCCGATCAGGTACGGGTGGTCGCCGGGGGTGCCGAGGCCCTCGTAGTCGGTGGCCACCACCGCGTGGCCGCTGTCGATCCAACGCTGGAGGCGGGTGCTGGTGGTGCCGATCGCGGCCGGGTCGGCGATCGTCGCGTCGGCGCGGGTGGGGGCGCACTGGTCGGCAATGCCGGTGGTGCCGTGCGCCCAGGTGACAACCGGCCAGCCGCCGTCGGGAGCGGTTCCGTCGGGGACGGCGACGAAGCCGGAGGTGGCGACCGTGTCGCCGCCCACGCCCTGCTGCGCGTAGAGGACGAGGCTGACGTCGGCCTGCTCCAGCCCCATCGCGCCCTCGAGCTCGCGCGACCAGATGAGGTCGCCGTGCGCGTACTCCGAGAGGTCCGCGGGCGGCGTGTAGAACGCGGTGCCCTGCGGGGCGGAACGGGGCTCGTCCTCCTCGGCCGTGCAGGCCGCGACGGACAGCACGAGCGCGGCGCTCGCGAGCACCGGGACCAGTCGACGGATCACCGCGTCATCGTACGGCCGCGGACCCGCCCGCCGAGCCGAAACCGACGACCGCGGCGGGTGGGTGCCGCCTCCCCGGCGCCCACCCGCCGCGAGCACCCTCCGGCGTGGATCAACCCCGCGACCGCTGGCGCGACCTGAGCGATCGGACCAGGTCGATGGCCAGGAATCCCACCGCGACGATGCCGCCCGCGACCCAGTCGGGCTCTCCGCTCACCGCCCAGGAGGCGATGACGACCGCTGCCCCGCACGTACCGATCGACAGCGCCTCCCAAGCGATCGCCCCGCCGACGGATCGGCTGCTCATGTCGCGGGCGGGGTCGCGCGTCGGGCGCGCCATCGGCGTGCGACGAGCTCCCATGCCACGGCTGCCACCGTCAGGACGACGGCCAGGGTCCAGAAGTCGCGGACGATCCCGCCAGGCGCCTCCGCGCCTTGGTTGAGACCCATCCAGTAGAGGCCAAGCGCGGCGACCAGCGCGACAGGTGTCCTCATCAGCACTTCTCCCTTCCCACGTCTACTCGGACTCGCACCGTAGGCCCGGCAGCCACCACCAGCAGCAGCGTTTTCCACATCGGCTCCTCCGTCAACGGCGGGACCGGCGGCGGATCGCGCGCAGAGTCAGATCGCCCGCGAGCACCCCGACGAAGCAGGCACCGGCCAGAGCCCAGGCGAACACACCGCGATCGCTGAGGAGAAGGACCATCGCGACGAGCGCCACCGCGAGGACGAGATATGCCACGAGATCGATCCGGCTCAACACTTGACGACCTTCCCACCCACGACCGCCACCGCGACGATCCTGAACTTCAGCTCGACGCACCTTCCCGCCTTCTTGGCCTTCTTGAACACCCCTCGCAGCTTGTAGAAGTAGGCGCTCACGGCGGCGGCGCAGACCGCTTTCACCGCGACCCCTGCCGGGTTCTTCGCAGGGATCAGTCCGCACAGCGTGCTCACCCCCGCCCCGAGCGAGACGAACATCGCGTCGTGCACCTTCTTGGTCTCCTTCTTGCTCAGCTTCACGCACACGGCCGTGCCCAGGTCGCAGAACTTCACCTTCGGGTCGGCGACGACGGGGTAGGCGACGCCGCGGGCGCGGTGGTCGACGACCTGGCGGATCGTGCTCCCCCTCAGCTCGTAGCGGGTGGGCACCTGGCGCCCGGCCGCGTCGACGGCCCATGGGGCCTCGACCTGGGCGACAACGGCGCCGTCCGGTCCGACGAGGTCGACTCCTCCGTCGGGCGCCGGCCGCGGGGAGACGTCGCCGCGGAGCCCGAAGTCGTAGGTGGCCGGGGCCTCCGCCGAGTCGATCCCGACCAGCACCTGCGTGCCGGTGCTGGTCGGCGTGACGGCGAGCGACGATCCCTTGCGCCCCGGCAGGTGGTACCGCCCGTCGGCCTTCTTCGCGGTGACACCCCTCGCCGGCAGGTCGAGTGCGAGCGAGGCGCCTCCAGCCGTCTCGATCGGAACGGCTCCCTTCCTGACGGCGCCCGTCGGCGAGGCGCTCAGCGGGACGGCCGACTCGACCTGGGCGAGCTCGCCGAGGCGGTCGCCGAAGGTGGCGCGCGGCGTGCCGGCCTGTGTCGGTGGCAGGGCCGAGAGTGTGAGCGCGGCCGAGGTGGCCAGGACCGCGAAGGCCCGTGTGACGATGTGCATGAATCCCCCGATTCGGTGATGGGCGAGGCCCGTGACGAACGAACTGACGCACAACTTATTGTGCTTCAGGGGACGCGTCAAGCACCCATTCCCCCGGGTGTGGAGACGTCAGGTGAGTCGCTGCAGCTGCGGGATCCGTGAGACTCCCGGCGCCGGGAAGAGGCGCATCGCGACGAGCAGGATCGCGCAGGCGACGATCCCGTCCATGAACCAGTGGTTCGCCGTGACGGTGACGACCACGATCGTGATCGCCGCGTGCCAGACCGCCAGCTGGCGCACCAGGCCGTTCGCGGTCCGCACCACCACGACGGCGATCAGCACCGCCCAGCCCACGTGCAGGCTCGGCATGGCGGCGTACTGGTTGGCCACCGCACCGCTCGCGCCGTCATACGCCGAAGGGCCGTACTCGGTCATCGAGTCGACGAACCCCCACTGCGGGAACATGCGCGGCGGGGCCAGCGGGAACGCCATGTGCAGCATCACCGCGCAGGTCGTCTGGATGATGATGAGGTTCCGCGCCCAGCGGTACTCGGCCCGGGGGCGCCGCACGAATCCCCACACGAGGAACGCCACCGTGGCCGGGAAGTGCACCCCGACGTAGTAGACGTTGGCTGCCTGCAGCAGGTCGACCGACGGGACGAGGTCCTGGATGAAGGCCTCGTGCGACAGCCGCAGGGCGCGCTCCAGCCCGCGCACCGCGGCGGCGTTCGCGTACGCGGTCCGCTCCGCGTCGATCGTCACCAGACGACCGACGCGGTACAGCACGTAGACGAGCGCCAGCAGCGTCAGCTCGAACACCGCAGGCAGGATCCCGTCGCGCAAGCGAACGACGACCTCGGACCGCCGCGGGAGGGCCATTGCACCAGACTCTCAAACCACTCCCGGTAGCAACACCCTTGGACGACCCCGAGATCACCCTGAGGGCCGCGAGTGGATCAGAGGGTGGACTGGATGCCGGCGAGCAGCTGGCGCGCCATGACGATCCGCTGGACCTGGTTCGTGCCCTCGTAGATCTGGGTGATCTTGGCGTCGCGCATCATCCGCTCGACCGGGTAGTCGCGGGTGAAGCCGTAGCCGCCGAGCAGCTGCACGGCGTCGGTGGTCACCTGCATCGCGACGTCGGACGCAAAGGCCTTCGCGGCGGCGCCGAAGAACGTGAGGTCCTTGTCGCCGCGCTCGGAGCGACCGGCGGCCGCGTAGGTGAGCTGGCGCGCGGCCTCGATCTTCATGCCCATGTCGGCGATCATGAACTGCAGGCCCTGGAAGTCCGAGACGGGCTTGCCGAACTGCTTGCGCTCCTGGACGTAGCCCAGCGCGTAGTCGAGGGCGCCCTGCGCCACGCCGACCGCCTGCGCGGCGATGGTGACGCGGGTGTGGTCGAGGGTCTTCATCGCGATCGCGAAGCCCTCGCCGACGTCGCCGATGATGCGGTCGCCCGGGATGCGCACGTTGTCGAAGTAGACCTCGCGCGTCGGCGAGCCCTTGATGCCGAGCTTCTTCTCCGGCGCGCCGAACGAGACGCCCTCGTCGGACTTCTCCACGACGAACGCGGTGATGCCCTTCGTCCGCTTCTCGAAGTCGGTCTGCGTCAGGACGGTGTAGTACTCCGACTCGCCCGCGTTGGTGATCCAGCGCTTCGTGCCGTTGATGACCCAGTCGTCACCGTCGCGCTTGGCAGTGGTCCGCTGGTTGGCGGCGTCGGAGCCGGCCTCGGGCTCGGAGAGGCAGTAGCTGAAGCCGCCCTCGCCGCGCGCGAGCTTGCCCAGGTACTTCGCCTTGATCTCCTCGCCGCCGCCGATCTGCACCGGCAGCGAGCCGAGCTTGTTGACCGCGGGGATGAGCGAGCTGGAGACGCACACGCGGGCGACCTCCTCGATCACCAGCACGGTGGCGAGCGCGTCGGCGCCGGCTCCCCCGTACTGCTCGGGCACGTGCGGCGCGTGGAAGTCGGCCGCGATGAGCGCCTGGTTCGCCTCGCTCGGGAAGCGCGCCTCCTCGTCCACGGCGGCGGCGTGCGGGGCGATCTTCGCCTCGGCCACGGCGCGCACCGCCTCGCGGATCGCCTGATGCTCCTCGGACAACGCGAAGAAATCGGACACGCTCGAACTCCCGGGGGTTGAAAAGGTAGGAACTCCGCGCATTCTACGCCGCGGGCTGCCGCGCCCCTCCCGGGGTGACCCGCCGCAGACACCCGGCGGCGTCAGTGACGCTCGAGCGCCTCGACGATCAGCCGAGCCAGCTCACGCGGCTTCGTGAACTGCGGCCAGTGCCCGGTGGGCAGGTCGACGTACTCGACCTCGCGCAGACGGCCGACCTCGGCGGCCCACGCATCGCCGGCCTCGATCGCGTCGCGCAGCACCTGGGACGGGAACTCGCAGCAGATGATCGTCGCCGGCACGTCGAGGCGGCGATCATCGGCGTAGGAGATTCCGTCGGTCGCGACGCGGATCGGCTGCGGCACGGCCCGCGCCTCGAAGTCGGCCCGGATCGCCTCGTCCATGTCGACGAGGTCCATCTCGGTGAACGTGTCCCACGGCGGCAGCGGGATCTCGTCGCCGTCGGGCGGCAGCTCGTCGTTGATCGGCTCGCCCTCGGGCTGCGGACCCGAGTCGACGTAGATCGCGCGCGCGATCCGGTCGGGGCGCAGGTCGGCGACGCCGTGGATGACCGCACCGCCACCGGAGTGCCCGACCAGCACGACGTCACCATCGAGCGCGTCGACCCGCGCCGCGACGAACTCGACGTGGTCGCGCAGCCCGATGTCCGCGCGGGGCGCGTCGCGCGACTCGAGGCCGGGCAGCGTCAGCGGGTGCACGCGGTGTCCGGCCTCGACGATCAGCGGCGTGACCTCGTCCCACGACGAGGCGTCCAGCCAGAATCCGGGAACCAGGATGATGTCCATGTCTCGGACGCTACTCCTGCGACTGGACGAGGTTTCCCGTCACTTGACGAGGTTTGCGAACCTCGCGAAGTGACGGTTTCCCCGGTTAAGCGGGGAAACCGTCACTCACCGCGGACCACGGCGCCCTTGGCGCGGGCGGCGTCGGCGAGGGTGGCCTGGAAGTCGACCATGGCCCGCGTGAGGGCGGGGTCGCCTGCGGCGAGGATCCGCACGGCCAGCAGACCGGCGTTGCGGGCGTTGCCGATCGCGACCGTGGCCACCGGCACGCCGGCCGGCATCTGCACGATCGAGAGCAGCGAGTCCATCCCGTCGAGGTACTTCAGCGGCACGGGCACGCCGATGACCGGCAGCGGCGTGACCGCGGCGAGCATGCCGGGCAGGTGGGCGGCTCCGCCGGCGCCGGCGATGATGACCTCGATGCCGCGCTCGTGGGCGCGGCGTCCGTACTCGAGCATCTCGTCGGGCATCCGGTGCGCCGAGACGACGTCGGCCTCGTACGCGATCCCGAACTCGGCCACGGCCTGCGCGGCGGCCTCCATCGTGGGCCAGTCCGAGTCGGACCCCATCACGATCCCGACGCGTGCGCGCTCGCTCATCCTTCGACTCCGTCCGTCAGCAGGCTCGCGCTGCGCCGGGCCCGGCGGAGCACGTCTTCGAGGTCGTCGCCCACGGCGGTGACGTGGCCGACCTTGCGGCCGGGCTTCACCGCCTTGCCGTAGAGGTGGACCTTCACGTCGGGCTCGGCCGCGAGGGCGACCGCGCGCTGGGCCTCGAGGTCCTCCACGGCGCCGCCGAGGATGTTGACCATGACCGCCCACGGCTGGCGCGGGGTCGTCGAGCCGAGCGGCAGGCCGGTGACGGCGCGCAGGTGGTTCTCGAACTGACTCGTCACGGCGCCGTCGATCGACCAGTGACCCGTGTTGTGCGGGCGCATCGCGAGCTCGTTGACGAGCACGCGGTCGTCGTCGGTCTCGAACAGCTCGACGGCCAGCATGCCGACCACGCCGAGCTCCTCGGCGACCGTGCGGGCGATGCCGCGGGCCCGCGCCTCGAGGGCGGGGTCGAGATTCGGGGCCGGCGCGATCACCTCGGAGCAGACACCGTTGACCTGGCGCGACTCCACGACCGGGTAGTCGACCATCTCGCCGGTCGCGCTGCGGGCGACCTGCGCCGACAGCTCGCGGCGGAACGGCACGAGCTCCTCCACCAGCAGCTCGCCCTCGGCGCGGAACGGCTCCTCGAGGTCGGCCTCGGACTCGGCCTTCCAGACCCCCTTGCCGTCGTAGCCGCCGCGCGCGGTCTTGACGATCGCCGGGAACCCGAACGTGACGACGTCGGAAGGCTCGCCCACCTCGGCCCAGCGCGGGCACGGGACGCCCAGCTCGGTGAGACGGCGACGCATGACCAGCTTGTCCTGCGCGTGGATCAGCGCGTCGGGTCCGGGACGGCACTCGTGGCCCTCGGCGGCGAGGGTGCGCAGGTGCTCCGGCGGCACGTGCTCGTGGTCGAACGTCACCACGGGGGCGTCGCCGACCGCGGCACGGAGGTCGTCGAGGTCGGTGTGCGAGCCCACGCGGTGGGCACCGATCACCTGGGCGGCGGAGACGTCGGGACCCTCGGCCAGCAGCGCCAGCCGCAGGCCGAGCGCGATCGCCGGGGGCTGCATCATCCGCGCCAGCTGGCCTCCGCCGATCACGGCGACGTCAGGGGCGGGAGCTTCGTGCGTCACGGCGCCAGCCTAGAGCGAACCGGCCCGGGACCGCGGCGGAGGTCGCTCAGCGGGCGCGGAAGGAGCGACGCTCGGTGACGGTGATCGGCGAGAGGGTGCCGAAGCCCTTGATCGGGCGCGGCGGCAGCGCCCGGGTCTCGAACCTGTCGCCGAGCGCGTCGGCGGTGGACTGGTCGACGAGCACGCGGTTGGCGCGCGCCACCTGCGAGAGCCGCGCGGCGAGGTTCACCGGAGGGCCGAACACGTCGCCGAGCCGGCTCAGCACCGACCCCGTGGCCAGACCGACCCGGACGTCGGGCAGCTTCGGCCGGGCGCCGATCGTCGTGATGATGTCGAGCGAGATCCGCGTGGTGTGCACCGGGTCGTGGTGCACGAAGAGCATCGCGTCGCCGAGCGTCTTGATGACGCGCGCGCCGGCCGCCGTGATGAGGTCGCCGCAGCGCGTCTCGAACTCCTCGACCACCGACGCCAGGGCGGTCTCGTCGAGACGGTTCGACAGTGCGGTGAAGCGCGTCATGTCGGCGAACCCGACGGTCATGTCGGTGGTCAGCAGCGCCTGGTCGTTCTCGCCGAGAGCCGTGAGGCGCGCCGCGGCGGCGGCCAGGTGGCGGCGCCAGACGTGCACCATGAGGCGCTCGAAGCCGGGCACCGAGCTCTGCGCGAGCTCGAGGGCGGCCTCGGCGCGGCTCTGCGACTTGCCCCGCACGATGTCGGCCTCCAGCTGGTCGACGAGGATCGTCACCTGCCAGTCGGCCAGGCGCGACATCGTCTGGCCCAGCGCGCGGGTGAGACGGAAGACGGTCTCCTCGTCGAGGATCTCGTGCTCCATCGCGGTGGCCACGATCGCGACCGCGGAGACGTCGGCGTCGCCGAACGCCATCTCCTCGCCCGGATCCGGGAAGCCGAGGTTGCGCCACAGACGGGCGGCCTGCTCGGGGGTGAGTCCGCCCCGCTCGGCCGTCTCGGCGTTCGTGTAGTGCAGCTGCTCGGCGAGGATGACGTCGACCAGCTGCTGGTCGTCAGGACTGCTCATCGCGGCGCGCCTCGGGTGCGTGGGAGGCCAGCACGAGCCGCGAGATGCGGCGGTGGAAGTCCTCGATGTGGGGGATGTCGTGCAGCTGCAGGCCGGCCTGCTGGCTGGCGTCGTGGATGATCAGCGTGCCGCAGCGCAGGACCCGGTCGATCAGGCCCTTCTCGTAGGCGACGTCGTTGATGCGGGCGAGCGGGATGATCCGGCCGCTGCGCGTCAGGATGCCCTTCTGCTCGATCAGGCGCCGGTTCGTGAGGGTGTAGGTCCAGGTGAGCCAGCGCAGGAACGGCAGCAGCGTGCCCCAGACGAACAGCACCGCCAGGACGACGATCCCGGCCAGTCGCGGAGTGCCTCCGCCCGAGTCGCCGACCGCACCGGCGAAGTACCCGCCGACCAGCATGATCGCCAGGCCGACGAGGAAGGGCACGATCAGCACCTTGAGGTGGGTGCGGGTCTCGGCCTCGACCACCTCGTCGTCGAGCAGCAGCTTCTCGGACAGCATGCCGCCATGATCCCACGACGGACCGACGGCGGGGATCACGCCGGGCGCAGGTGCGTCACGTCACCGGCCGACCACGGCACGCCGTCGACGACGAGGCAGCCCGACGCGTCGATACCGGTCGCCTCGCCCACCACGTCGGAGCCGTCGGCGCGCTCGATCCGCACCTGCCGCCCGATCGTGGAGCACGTGGCCGCGTAGGCGTCGGCCAGCTCGGCGGCGCTCGCGGGGTCGCGCCAGAGCTCGAGCCGCTCGCGCAGGCGGCGCAGCAGCACCGGAAGGATCTCGGTGCGGTCGGTGGTGCTCGCGCCCTCCAGCAGCAGCGAGGTCGCCCGCTCCACCGGCAGGTCCTCGGCGGAGAGGCCGACGTTGAGGCCGACTCCCACCACCGCCGCCGCGCCGATCGAGGTCTCGACGCGCTCGACGAGGATCCCGCAGAGCTTGCGACGGTCCTCGACGAGGACGTCGTTGGGCCACTTGAGCGCGGCGTCGACGCCCAGCTCGCGCACGGTGTCGACGACGGCCAGGCCCGTGACGAGCGGCAGCCACGGCCAGCGCGTCGGCGGCACCTCGGTGGGACGGACCAGCACCGAGACGGCGATGCCCGTGTACCGCGGCATCGTGAAGGTGCGGTCGAGGCGACCCCGGCCCGCGGCCTGGTGGTCGGTGGTGTGCACGGTCCACTCGGGCGCGCCGTCGTGAGCGGCCTGCGCGAGGTCGGCGTTCGTGCTGGCGGTCTCGTCGGTGATGTGGACCTCGAACCCGACGGCGTCGGCTCGCAGGCGGTCGCGGTCGAGGGGGGCCAGGTGGGGCTGCTGCACGGGCCCACCCTCGCACAGTCGACGGTGCGCCCAGTCCCTTGATGAGGCTCGGATCACTGCCGGTTAGGGTGTTCGCCATGACCGACGCCCTGCCCGACACCCCGCTGGAGGAGCACCCCGAGCTCCACACCACCGCCGGCAAGCTGGCCGACTACGAACGCCGTCACCACGAGGCGACCGTGGAGGTGGCCGAGCGTGCCGCCGAGAAGCAGCACGCCCGCGACCGCAAGAGCGCCCGTGAGCGGATCGAGCAGCTGCTCGACGAGGGCTCGTTCGTCGAGCTCGACGCGCTGGCCCGCCACCGCGCCACGTCGTTCGGCCTGGACAAGAACCGTCCGCTCGGCGACGGCGTCATCACCGGCTACGGCACGATCGACGGCCGCCAGGTGTGCGTCTTCAGCCAGGACTTCAGCATCTTCGGCGGCAGCCTCGGCGAGGTCTACGGCGAGAAGATCACCAAGGTCATGGACCTGGCGATCAAGTCCGGCTGCCCCATCATCGGCATCAACGAGGGCGCCGGCGCGCGCATCCAGGAGGGCGTCGTCTCGCTCGGCCTGTACGGCGAGATCTTCCGCCGCAACGTGCACGCCTCGGGCGTCATCCCGCAGATCTCGCTCATCATGGGCAACTGCGCCGGCGGTCACGTCTACTCCCCCGCGGTCACCGACTTCACGGTCATGGTCGACGGCACCTCGGGCATGTTCATCACCGGACCCGACATCATCAAGACGGTCACCGGCGAGGACGTCACGATGGAGGAGCTGGGCGGCGGTCGCACGCACAACACCAAGAGCGGCAACTCGCACTATCTGGCCTCCGACGAGGACGACGCGCTCGAGTACGTCAAGGCGCTCATCTCCTACATGCCGCAGAACAACATGGAGGAGCCCGAGGCGTTCCCCGAGGTCGTCGACCTCGAGCCGACCGACCTCGACGTCGCGCTCGACACGCTCATCCCCGACTCGGCGAACCAGCCCTACGACATCCGCACCGTCATCGAGACCGTGCTGGACGACCAGGAGTTCCTCGAGGTCCAGGCGCTCTTCGCGCCGAACCTGGTCATCGGCTTCGGCCGCGTGGAGGGCAAGAGCGTCGGCGTCGTGGCCAATCAGCCGATGCAGTTCGCCGGCTGCCTGGACATCGACGCGTCCGAGAAGGCCGCGCGCTTCGTGCGCACGTGCGACGCGTTCAACATCCCGGTCCTGACCTTCGTCGACGTGCCCGGCTTCCTGCCCGGCACCGACCAGGAGTGGAACGGCATCATCCGCCGCGGCGCGAAGCTGATCTACGCCTACGCCGAGGCCACCGTCCCGCTCGTCACGATCATCACGCGCAAGGCCTACGGCGGCGCCTACGACGTCATGGGCTCGAAGCACCTCGGCGCCGACATCAACCTGTCGTGGCCCACGGGCCAGATCGCCGTCGTCGGCGCGTCGGGTGCGGTCAACATCCTGTACCGCCGCGAGATCGCCGCGGCCGACGATCCCGAGGCGCTGCGCGCGGACCTGATGACCGAGTACGAGGACACGCTCTGCAACCCGTACGTGGCGGCCGAGCGTGGCTACATCGACGGCGTCATCAAGCCCAGCCAGACCCGCGCCGAGATCGTCAAGGCGCTGCGCCTGCTGGCGACCAAGCGCGAGACGCTGCCGCCCAAGAAGCACGGGAACATCCCGCTGTGAGCGACGCCGTGGACGAGACCACCGAGACCCCGGAGAGCAAGCCCGTGCTCCGGGTGGTCAAGGGCGACCCGACCGCCGAGGAGCTGGCGGCGCTCGTCGCGGTCGTCGCCGCGCGCAACGCCGCCGCGGCCGCCGCGGCTGCCGACTCGAAGCCGAGGCCGCGCAGCCAGTGGGGTCACCCCACGCGCCAGCACCGCACGCCGCACCGCTTCGGCCCCGGCCAGTGGCGCGCCTCCGCCTTCTGACGCACGACCGACGGGGAACGTGTTCTCCGGGCACGTGTGGAACGATCGAGGCATGACCCTGCGCCCCGAGCCCGACGTGTCGCACGCCGACTGGTTCACCGGTGCGGCCGAGGGCTGGCCGATCCTCGCCATGCAGGGCCCTCCGGGGTTCGAGGCCTACGCGACCGTCCCGTACGACGACGGCGAGTCCGAGACCTACCGCAGCGACGATGCGATCATGGCGATCGTCGTCGAGATCGCCGCCCGGCACACGCGCACCCCGGACGACGTCTTCTTCGGCCTCTGGGACGGCTGGGGCGAGCTGACCGACGCCGGCCGCGCCTACACGACCCTGCGCGGCAACTGGCTGCGCGACCTGTGGTTCCGCCCCACCCCGCCGCGCATCAGGCCCGCGTTCGACGACGACGTCCTCGACGCCCCGAAGATCGACCTCGAGGGCGAGCGCTCCTACCTGCTGTTCCGCGGCCCCGCTTCGGACGTGGGCGACTGGGGCGCGCGCCCGTACGGCACCGACGTCGAGCGCACCCTGCCGCCCGCCTCGCTGACGTGGCCCGCCGATCGCGCCTGGTTCGTCGCCGCCGACGTCGACCCCACGTGGCTGTGCGTCGGCGGGTCGCAGCGACTGATCGACGAGGTGCTGGCCCACCCCGACCTGAGCGCCGAGGTCGCCACCCACGGCGCCGTGCCCGCCCTCGACCCGGAGGACCGATGAGATTCGTCCTGGCCTCGCAGTCCCCCGCCCGACTCAGCACGCTGCAGCGGGCCGGCATCGACCCCGAGGTCGTCGTGTCGGGCGTGGACGAGGACGGCATCGCCGCCACCACCCCGGCCGAGCTGTCCACCGAGCTCGCGCGCCTGAAGTGCCGAGCCGTCGCGCCCGACCACCCCGACGCCCTCGTGCTCGGCTGCGACTCGGTGCTGGAGTTCGACGGGCGAGTCCTCGGCAAGCCCCACGACCCCGAGGTCGCCCGGCGCCGCTGGTACGAGATGCGCGGCAACGTGGGTGTCCTGCACACCGGGCACTGCCTGCGCCTGGGCGACGACGAGGTCGTGCGTCACGCCGCCACGCGCGTGCACTTCGCTCACGTCACCGACGAGGAGATCGAGGCCTACGTCGCCACCGGCGAGCCGCTGCACGTCGCCGGCGCCTTCACGATCGACGGCCTCGGCGCGGCGTTCGTGACCCGGATCGAGGGCGACCACCACAACGTGGTCGGCGTCAGCGTCCCCGCGGTCCGCGAGATGGCCCGGGACCTCGGAGTGGAGTGGACCGACCTCTGGCGCTGAGCATGGCACGATGGCGGCGTCACGCCGCTCGTCTCGGGGAGAGAACGTTGATCAAGATCGTCGCCTGCGCCGGCTCCGTCCTGCTCGCCATCACGGCCCTCAGCTGGCCCTCCACTGCCGAGGCGCCCGCGGCCGACACCGCGATGATGCTCGTCATGGACGCCTCGGGCTCGATGGCCGAGCGCACCGGCGGCGGGACCACACGGATCCAGGCCGCGAAGGATGGCCTCGAGGCAGTGATCGACGGCCTGCCGGACGAGCAGCGGGTGGGCTTTCGCGTGTACGGTGCCAGCGACGTCGCCGAGGACGACCCGGCGGCGTGCACCGACTCCGAGCGCATCGTCGACCTCGGCACCGACAACCGCGACGACCTGCGACGGGCCGTGGCCGACTACGAGCCCGTCGGCTGGACGCCCACGAGCCATGCGCTCCGCGAGGCGGCGAAGGACCTCGGCGACACCGGCCAGCGCACGATCGTGCTGGTCTCGGACGGGGAGCCCACGTGCGACCCCGACCCGTGCGTGGTCGCTCGCGAGATCGCCGCGAACGGGATCGACATCCGCATCGACGTCGTGGGCTTCGACGTCTCCGGCAGGGCCAAGAAGACGCTCCAGTGCGTCGCGGACGAGGGCAACGGCACGTACTACGACGCCGACGACGCCGAGAGCCTGACCGACAGCCTGCGCGTCTCCTCCGTGCGGGCGGCACGCCCCTTCGACCTCACCGGCACGCCCGTACAGGGGACGCCCGGCGAGGACGGCGCGCCGCTGCTCGAGCGCGGCCAGTACACCGACACGATCGCGGCCGACGGCGCGGCGCACTACCGCCTCGCGCGCACGGCCCCGGACTCGACCCTCCACGTCGGCGCGGTGATCCGCGGCATCAGCGGCGACCTCGGCGCCGCCGCCACGCTGCGCGTCCAGCGCATCGCCGGACTCATGTGCGCAGCGTCCACCACCTACGGCCTCGACATGGCCAGCCGGGCTCCGGTCTACTACGGCGGCGTCGCGAGCTGGGTCAAGGACCCGGAGTCGCAGTGCCGCACGGACGAGGAGCTCGGCCTCCAGGTCGACCGCACCGTCGGCAACCTCGAGGGCCGCCCGATCGAGCTGTCGGTCTACGAGGAGCCGCCCATCACGTCCGACCTGGCCGCGGGGACCGCCGGCGACGAGCCCGGCTGGAAGGCACCGACCCCCGGCACCCCCACCGAGGCCGTCCCCGGCACGAGCATCGCCAACGCCCCCGAGGTCGGACCCGGCACGTACCAGCTCGACATCAGTGCGGGTGAGACCCAGGTCCTGGCCGTCCCCGTCGACTGGGGCGAGCAGGTCCGTGCGCAGGTCGACGCCCAGCTCACCGACGAGGTCCGCGACGCAGCCAGCATCGGCAGCGGCCTGGAGGTCACGGTCATCAATCCGCTGCGCCGCGACGTCACGATCAGCCAGTACGCCAAGTGGCCCGGCGACTGGACGCGCGACCCGTGGGCGAACCTGCGGGAGAACGTCGCGTTCCGCACCGGCGCGATGTCGTGGCCGCTGCACCCGGCCAACCGCGCGCAGAACGACCCTCGCCGCCAGGCGGCGTCGCTCGCCGGGATGCACTACGTCCTGGTGAGCCTCAAGCTCCGCGGCGACGAGACGAACCTTCCGTACACGCTGACCCTCGGCCGCGAGAACGTGCTCGGCGACGTGGCGCCCACCTACGCCGAGGTCGACGGCCTCACCGCGCCGGAGGCCGGCTCGCGACTCGTCGACTCGCCCGTGACGGCAGCCGACGACGAGCCCGCGGACGGAGCGGACGACGCACCGGACACGGCGTCCGACGAGTCGGGCTCGATCATCGGGTGGGTCGTCGGCGGAGCGGTCGCCCTCGGCGTGCTCGCCGCGGCGGTCGCGCTGGTCGCGCGTCGCCGCCGCTGATCAGCGGTCGTCGCTCGCGGTGGCCCTCCCGGCCTGCGGCAGGACCACCGAGGTGCCGGCGGATCCCGGCCAGCAGGAGAAGCCGATCGGCACCTCCTGGCCGGCCTTGACCATCTCCTCGAGCGTGTCGAGGCACTTCGAGACGAGCACGTTGGGATCGCGCGAGACCGAGCCGGCCAGGTTCTTGTTGGCCTGGGCCTGCGCCTTCGCGGTCGCCTCCCGCTGCTCGGCGATGCGCGTGTTGGCGACCTCGGCCTGGTAGGCGTTGATCTTCTCCTGCGTCTGCTGGTCGAAGCGCACGATCGGCAGGATCACGGACTTGACCTCCACGTCGTCGCCGACGCGCTTCGCGAGCGCCTCCTGCACGAGCCGGGAGAACGCGTTGAGGTCCACGCCGGCCGAGGTCGTGGTGCCGTCGGCCGACGTCCCCTGCTTGACCGAGGCCAGCGGGTCGTAGTCGCCGAGCACCTCGTTCAGCGCGGCCTTGAGCTCACGCGTGACGAGCGAGTCGCGGATGTTCTCCATCTGTCGGTAGTCCTGGTAGAGCTCCTTGCCGGCGTCGAGCTTGATGCGCCACCGGATCGTCGCGTCGACCCCGGCCGTGGACCCGTTGCCGATGCGCACGTCGATCGCGTGGTCCTGACCGGTGAAGTTGTCGGTCTGGATCGTCCCGTCGAGCTTGTTGACCTTCTCCCACGGCGCCTTGAGGTGCAGGCCGTTCGACAGGACGTCGACCGGGCGGCCGAACGAGGTGACGACGCCGATCTCACGAGTCGGGACGATCGCGGTCATCGACACGAACGCCACGACGAGCGCCAGCAGGCCGAGGCCGAGCGCGGTCCACGTGGCGGGAGCCGCGGACCTCCCGGACGACCGCAGCTGGCGACGCACCAGCAACGACACCACGAATCCCACGACCAGGACCACCAGCACGAACACCATGAACACCGCGAGACCTCCCGAGACGGCACGAGACAGGGCGCCCCACCCTATCCACGACGGGCCGCCGACCGGGCGAGGGACGGTCAAGTGGCCCACAGGTCATGGTCGACGTGGGACCATGGAGACATCATGGCTACGTCACAGCGTCCTCGACGCCACCTCGCAAGCAGCCCGTTCGCGCCCAAGCCGGTCGTCGTCGACGAGGTCTACGAGGCGGGCGCCCGCGTCTCCCACGACTCGTTCGGACTCGGCCGCGTGGTCAGCGTCCAGGGGTCCTCGTCGGTCCAGGTCGACTTCGGCTCCGGCGCCAAGCACGTGCCGCTGCCGTGCCGCTCGATGACCGCCCTCTGACGGTCCCTACTCCACCGGCAGGCCGAGCGAGCGTGCGATGAGCATGCGCTGCACCTCGCTCGTGCCCTCGCCGATCTCGAGGATCTTCGCGTCCCGGTAGAACCGGGCCACGGGGTACTCCTCCATGAAGCCGTAGCCGCCGAACACCTGGGTGGCCACGCGGGTCGCCGTGACGGCGGCCTCCGAGCTGTAGAGCTTCGCCACCGACGCCGCCTGCTTGAAGCGCTGGCCGGTGATGCCCGCGTCCTTCATCGCCGCGGCCTGGTAGGTCAGCGCGCGCGACGCGTCCGCCATCACCTTGAGGTCGGCGATCTGGAACGCCACGCCCTGCTTGCGGCCGATGGGCCCGCCGAACGTCTGCCGCTCCCCCGCGTACCGCACGCACTGCTCGAGGCACGCCTCGATGAGGCCCACCGCGAGGGCCGCGATCGCGACGCGACCGTCGTCGAGCGTCGCGAGGAACTGCGCGTAGCCGCGGCCCCGGTCGCCGAGCAGGTGGTCGGCCGGCACGCGCACGCCGCTGAAGCTGAGCGCGTGGGTGTCGCTGATGTGCCAGCCGAGCTTGTCGTAGCCGGCCTCCGCCACGAACCCGGGCGTGCCCGCCGGCACGACGATCGCCGAGATCTCCGGACGGCCGTCCTCGCGGGTGCCCGTGCGGGCCGTGACCGTGACGAGCGAGGTGATCTCGCTGCCGGAGTTCGTGATGAACTGCTTCGCGCCGTCGACGACCCACGTGTCGCCGTCGAGCACGGCCTTCGTCGCGGTGGCGCCGGCGTCCGACCCGGCCCCGGGCTCGGTGAGGCCGAAGCCGGCGAGCGCGCGGCCGGCGACGAGGTCGGGCAGCCACCGCTCCTTCTGCTCGGTCGTGCCGAAGGTCTGGATCGGGTTGATGCCCAGGCCGACGCCGGCCTCGAGGGTGATGCCGATCGACTGGTCCACCCGGCCGAGCTCCTCGATCGCCAGGCACAGGCTGGTGAAGTCGGCGCCGGAGCCGCCGTACTCCTCGGGCGCTGTCAGGCCGAACAGGCCGAGGTCGCCCATCGCGCGCACGACGTCGACCGGGAAGTGGTGGTCCTTGTCCCACTGCGCGACGTGGGGAGCGATCCGCTCGGCGGCGAAGTCCCGGACGACGCGACGGAAGTCCTCGTGCTCGCGTGACAGTTCGAAGTCCATGACCGAAGGTTAACAGGCGTTAACCTCGCTGGGGCGACGAAATGGCCTGCACCACACTCCCTTAGACTCGCGACTGCCGTTCAGACGCGAGGAGTATTCGTGAGCAAGCCCCTGCAGAAGGTCCTGGTCGCCAACCGTGGTGAGATCGCGGTCCGTGTGATTCGAGCCGCGAAGGATTCCGGCATCGGGAGCGTGGCGGTCTACGCCGAGCCCGACCGCGACGCGCTCTTCGTGCGTCTCGCCGACGAGGCCTACTCGCTCGAGGGTTCCACCCCGGGCGACTCGTACCTGTCGATCGAGAAGATCATCGCCATCGCGCAGCGCAGCGGCGCCGACAGCGTGCACCCCGGCTACGGCTTCCTGGCCGAGAACGCCGACTTCGCCCAGGCCGTCATCGACGCCGGGCTGATCTGGATCGGCCCGCCGCCGGCCGCCATCGAGAGCCTCGGCGACAAGGCCAAGGCCAAGCACATCGCGCAGATCGCCGACGCGCCGCTCGCGCCCGGCACCAAGGACCCGGTCAAGGACGCCGACGAGATCGTCGAGTTCGCCAAGGAGAACGGCCTGCCGGTCGCCATCAAGGCGGTCTTCGGCGGCGGCGGTCGCGGCCTCAAGGTCGCCCGCACGCTCGAGGAGATCCCCGAGCTCTACGACTCCGCCGTCCGTGAGGCCGTCAGCGCCTTCGGCCGCGGCGAGTGCCTCGTCGAGAAGTTCCTCGACAAGCCGCGCCACGTCGAGACCCAGTGCCTCGCCGACAGCCACGGCAACGTCGTGGTCGTGTCGACCCGCGACTGCTCGCTGCAGCGTCGCCACCAGAAGCTCGTCGAGGAGGCCCCCGCGCCGTTCCTGAGCGAGGACCAGCTGGCGCGCCTCTACTCGTCCTCCAAGGCGATCCTCAAGGAGGCCGGCTACGTCGGCGCCGGAACCTGCGAGTTCCTCGTCGCCCGCGACGGCACCATCAGCTTCCTCGAGGTGAACACCCGCCTCCAGGTCGAGCACCCGGTCTCCGAGGAGGTCACCGGCATCGACCTCGTCCGCGAGATGTTCCGCATCGCCGCCGGCGAGGAGCTGGGCTACGACGACCCCGAGATCATCGGCCACTCGATCGAGTTCCGCATCAACGCCGAGGACGGCGGCCGCGGCTTCCTGCCCGCGCCCGGCACCCTCACCAAGTGGGCTCCCCCGTCCGGCCCCGGCGTCCGCCTCGACGGCGGCTACGAGGAGGGCGAGACCGTCCCCGGCGCGTTCGACTCCCTCGTCGCCAAGCTGATCGTCACCGGCCGCACGCGTGAGCAGGCCATCGAGCGCTCGCGCCGCGCGCTGGACGAGTTCGTGGTCGAGGGCATGCCCACGGTCATCCCGTTCCACCGCGACGTGCTCGACAACGTGGCGTACAACGCCTCCGAGGGCTCGTTCGACGTCTACACGACGTGGATCGAGACCGACTACGACAACCAGCTCGAGCCGTACTCCGGCCCGCTGGCCGACACCGACGAGCCCGCCGAGCGCGAGCGCGTCACCGTCGAGGTCGGCGGCAAGCGCGTCGAGGTCGTCCTGCCGGGCGGCCTGGGCGCCAGCGCGGCGGCTGCGGGCGGCGCGAAGAAGGCCAAGCGCAAGGGCGGCAAGTCCGCCGGCGCGGCCGCCAGCGGCGACTCGCTGACCTCGCCGATGCAGGGCACCGTCGTCAAGCTCGCCGTCGAGGAGGGCCAGGAGATCGCCGAGGGCGACCTGGTCGTCGTCATCGAGGCGATGAAGATGGAGCAGCCCATCAACGCGCACAAGGCGGGCACCGTCACCGGCCTGTCGGCCGCGATCGGCGAGACCATCGGCGCCGGTGCGGTCATCTGCGACCTCAAGGACGCCTGAGTCCCCACCACCGCATCGCGACGCCCCGGCCCTCGGCCGGGGCGTCGTGGCGTTCCGGGGTCAGCGGCCGAGGATGCGACGCAGCCAACCGTCGTTGTTCGGGTCGTCGTGGCCTCCGCACCACTGGCCCGGGGGCGTCGCCGCCTTGACCGCGGCGACGTGCTGGCCGCATCCGGCCCAGGTGGTCTTGCCGCAGGTCCGGCATCGCGTCGGTCGGCACATCAGGACGCCGCCTCCCCCGCCTCGAGCGCGTCGGCGAAGTCGCACACCGCGCCGTAGGCGCGCGCGCCGTGGATCGTCGCCGGACCACCGTGCATGAGGAAGGTGACGCCGATGGCCTCAGCCGCCTCCTGGCGCGTCGCACCGGCCCGGACGGCCGCCTGCGCGTGCGAGGCGATGCAGCCGTCGCACCCTTCGACGACGCCGATCGCCAGCGCGATCAGCTCCTTCGCCCTGCGATCCATGGCGCCGTCGGCGAAGGCGGCGCCCGACAGCTCGCCGAAGCCTCGGTAGACGTCGGGGATCGCCCGGCGCAGCTGACGGTGCAGTGGCGACAGCTCCTTCAGGACGGCCGGGCCGTGCTGGCCGGGCTCGGGGGCGGGGTGGGTCATGTCGGTCCTCTCATGGGTTTGGCTCGATCCCCCCAGGGGGTTACGATGAAGCGTAATCACATCCCCCCAGGGGGTTCAAGCGAGAGGCCGCGACATGACGGACTTCACGATCGGCACACGCGTGCCGACGCCCTACGAGCAGACGGTCGAGCGCGTCCGCTCCCTGCTTGCCGACGCCGGCTTCGGGGTGCTCACCGAGATCGATCTCCGCGCGACGCTGATCGCCAGGCTGGGCGTCGAGACCCCGCCCCGCGTGATCCTCGGTGCGTGCAGGCCCGAGCTCGCCCACCGCGCCCTCGCGACCGACCCGCGGATCGCGACGCTGCTGCCGTGCAACGTCGTCGTGGCGCAGGACGGCGACGGCAGTCGGGTCGACGTCTTCGACCCGGCCGTCATGACCGAGCTGGGATCGTCACCCGAGCTGGCCGCGGTGGCCGCCGAGGCGCGCCGCCGCCTGACCGGCATGATGGACGCACTGGTCCACCACGAGGAGGTCGACGATGCAGCTCGAGCCTGACGAGGTCAAGGCGATCGCCACGCGCCTGAAGCGCGCGAACGGTCACCTCGCGTCGGTGATCCGGATGCTCGAGGAGGGCGCCGAGTGCGAGGACGCACTCACCCAGCTCGCCGCGGTCAACAAGGCGATCGCGCGCGGCGGCTACGCCCTCGTGGCGACCGGGCTGCAGAAGTGCCTCGCCGAGGAGGGTCCCGACAGCGTGGACGCCAAGAAGCTGGAGAAGCTCTTCCTCGCGATGGCCTGACCCGGGATCAGGAGGCGCGGCGGTCGCCCTCGCGCGCCGCGGCGCGGATGTCGGGCGACAGGCCCGGCGTGGCCGCCGGTGCGTGGTGGTCGACCTCGCCGAACGCGACGCCGGTGGCCCAAACGATGAGCGTGACCACGACCCACGTTCCCCAGCCGTCGATCTCGAAGCCGGAGTCCGGCACGATCAGGTCGGTCAGCACGAGGGCGATCGCGGTGAGCGCCAGTCCCCCGGTGATCGTGTAGACGCGCAGCCACTTCGCGCCCATCATGCGCAGCGCCAGGGTGCGCAGCACGACGCTCAGCACCGTGAAGAGCGCGACCGCCGCGACCCACCAGCCGACCGTGAGGTCGAAGCCGTCGAACAGCCACGCCGCGACCCCGAGGGAGACGGCGTTGGCCAGGGCGGCCGAGACGATCGTGAGCCAGAGACGGGGGCTGCGCATGGGACCGATCATCCCATCCGCGACCCTCAGAAGCCGAACCAGTCCGACTTGAGTCCGAACGCCCAGCGCGCGTCGACGCCGGTGATGGTCCTGTTCGCCTTCGAGCCCTTGAGGGTGAGCGAGACGACGCGACCGCCCTGCGTGCCGTGACCGTTGCGCTTCGTGATCGAGATCGACTTCAGCGTGCCGATGTTCGGGTACTTCTTCTGGATCGCCGAGGCGGTGACGGTCTGGCTCCAGGCGTGGTTCTTGTTGCCCGACCAGTTGTCCCACGGATCGCTGACGGCCTTGAGGTAGGCCGTGGAGCCCTGGTTGGTGAAGCCGCCCGACGAGCTCGAGAACTGCGTCAGCGCGGGCGCGCCCTGGTAGGTCAGGATCTTGCCCTTCGTGCCCAGGATCGCGTCGTTCGTCCGCTTGGTCTCGTCGGCGTAGCCGCCGTAGACCTGGCACGAGACGGTGTCGCAGATGTCGTAGTGACGCGACGAGCCGAGGTAGCGCGAGCCGAACGTGCGGGCCGCGACGGACTGCGCCTTGAGCGCCTCCATGCTCCAGCTGGACGGCATCTCGCGTGCGACGACGCCGCGCGTGTAGGCCTCGAGACTCAGGACGTTCACGGTGTCACGCGTGGTCGTCGACGGCTTCGTCGAGCGCAGGGCACCTCGATAGGCCCGCGTGCTGCCGTTCGGCATGACGAGGCGGATCGTGGCCGGGCCCTCGAACTGGGCGTCGGTCTTGAAGGTGCGGAACGCGTACCACTTCGACCCCGACTTGTACGAGACCTGGTTGAGGCCGCGGTTGCTCGGCGAGGTGTCGATGGTCCAGTCCGAGACCGTGCGGCCGCTGACGCTGTTCGGCAGCGTCTGGACGGCGTTGTTCGCCAGCGTGCGCAGCTTGAGCCCGCTCTGGTGCTTCACCTGGACCGAGTTCGTCGTGTCGGCCGAGATCTGCACGCGGATCGTGGCGGACTTGAAGCTGAGCTTCGTGCCCGGGTAGTACTTCTTCAGGATCGCGTCGTACTTCGCGCCGGCGCGGGCGCCGCCCTCGGCGCCGTACTGGCTCATGCCGATGCCGTGGCCGTAGCCGTGGCCCTTGAACGTCACCTTGCCCGCCGAGGGCGTGACGGCGTTCTTCGCGCTCGGCGCGGGCGCCGGCTTGGGGGCGGGCTTGGGCGCGGACGGCTTCGGCGCCGGGGCGGGCGCCGAGGCGCCCTTGTAGCCCACGGTGGCACCGGCAGCGTACGGCTTGCCCGAGTAGGCGCTCACGCGCTCACGGGTCGGCGTCGACCACACCGAGACGCGCACCTGGTACATCGTGCCGCGCTTGAGGCCCTTGATCGCGACGGCGTTCTTGTAGGCCGTGACGTAGCGCTTCTTGCTGCTGCCGGACTCCCAGTACATGATCCGGTAGGCCGGAGCGCCCGACTGCGCCTTCCAGGCGAACCGCAGGCCGGTGGCCGTGCGCGTGGTCAGCTTGACGCCCGTGGGGGCCGTGAACGCGCGGGTGCGGGCCGTGGGCATGGGCTTGCCCGTGTAGGGGCTGACGCGCTGCTTCACGGTCGGGTTCCACACGGACACGCGGAAGACGTAGGTCCGGCGCGAGTTCAGGCCGTAGACGACGGCCTTGGTGCCCGAGACGTTGTAGTACTTCGCACCGGCCGAGCTGCCCGTGGGCGAGACCATGACGCGGTAGCCGGGGGCACCAGAGACCGCGCTCCAGCTGATCGTGGCCGCCGTCGTCGCGGGGGCGACGCGAACGTTCTTCGGGGTCGCGAACTGCTGCGGGGCGGTCGGCGTGGGTGCGCCCGCCGCCGAGGTCGCCTTCGAGATGTAGGTGGCCACGCGGTCGCGCAGGCCTCCCACGGCGCCGATCCAGGCGTAGCCGTACTTGCCCGGGCACGCGGTGGACTTCACGTCGCGGTGGCCGTTGATGACCGAGTACTTCTTGCCGCCGGCGGAGTAGGTGCCCTTCGGGTTCGCGCCGAAGTACTTCACGCGCCAGCCGACCAGCCGCACGACGGCGCTCTTCATGGCGTCGCTGGGCTTCACGTAGTCGAAGTGGCCCATCATCGAGACGCCCGTGGCGTACTGGTTCACGGCGTCGACGCCGGAGTGCGCGGCTCGGACCTGCTTGGTCATGCCACCCTTGCGACCCTCGAAGATCTGGCCGAAGCGGTCGACGAGGAAGTTGTAGCCGATGTCGCACCAGCCGTGGCCCTTGACGTGGTACGTCTGGTAGCTGCGCACGAGGCCCGCCGACTCGGACTTGCTGTAGGTGTTGGAGCCCGCCGTGTGGTGGATGACCACGCCGAGCGCCTTGGGGCGCGTGACCGGGGCGCTGCAGCTGGTGCCGGCGCCGGCCTTCCACTGCGCGCGCGTGATGATCGACGGCATCGGCACGACCTTGGGCGTGCCGTCGGCGGCGACGCTCTCGGTGGTGGCGTCGTCCTCCTCGCCCTCGAACAGCGCCGGGCTGACGGGCGTGACGACCTCGGGCTTGCCCGGGTCGATCGTGGTGACCTTGACGTCCTGCGCGGCGCCCGAGGCGGCCTTCACCTCGACGGCGACGCCGTCGGAGGGCGCCGAGGTCCACAGGGGCGAGGTGCCGGGGCGGCCGCCCTCGACGCTGTCCTCGACGTCGAGCGTCTCCCAGTCGCTCCACTTCCCGTCCGTGCGCACCTGCACGCGCACGGTGACGTCGCTGGCGTCGGAGTCGGCGCTCCAGGTGACCCCGACCATCCGGAAGGGGTCGACCGACGTGCGCTCGACCGCGTCTCCGCCGGCCTCGGGGTCGGGCTCGACCGCGGTCTGCTCGACCTCGACCTCCTCGGACACCGGAGCCGTCGTCGCGGCCTCCTCGGTGGCGGCGGAGGCATTCGGACGCGTCTCGACGATGTCGGTGCCCGCGGCCTGCGCGGGGGCAGGCAGCAGGAGAGCGCCGGCGACGGCGAGTGTGGTCAGACCAATGCTGCAGCGGGTCAGCCAGGAATGCATGGGGGAAGTCCATTCTGTGGCGTTGTACATCTGTTGCTCATGTTGCTGGGGAGCACAGGCATCAGAACACATATCTCGAGGCCGTTCCAGCAGTTCCGGTCTGACCTGCGAAACAACACGCGTGTGATTACAGCCGTGACGACCCGAAATTCAAGTACTGCTTCAGACTTGGCGGTGCAGCCGCCGCGCGACCTCGCCGACCGTGCCCGACATCGACGGGTAGACGCTGAACGCGTCGGCCACGTGGTCGACGGTGAGCGACGCCGAGACGGCGACCGACACGGTATGGATCAGCTCGCTCGCTCGCGGGCCCACGACGACGCCGCCGATGAGCGCGCCGATGCCCTGACGGGCGTACAGCTTCACGAAGCCGTCGTGCACGCCCTGCATCTTCGCGCGCGGGTTCGCCGCGATCGGCAGGATCGCCGTGTCGACCAGCAGGCCCTGCTCGTCGATCTCGCGCTGGCCCACGCCGACGGTGGCGATCTCGGGCGACGTGAAGATGTTGCTCGAGACCTTGCGCAGGTCGAGCGGGTGCACGGCGTCGCCCAGCAGGTGCGCCATCGCGATGCGGCCCTGCTGGGCGGCGACCGAGGCCAGCATGAAGACGCCCGTGCAGTCGCCCGCCGCGTAGACGCCGGGGATGTTCGTCCGGGAGACCTTGTCGACCGCGATGAAGCCGCCGTCGTCGGTGTCGATGCCGACCTCCTCCAGGCCGAGGTCGGCCGTGTTGGGGATCGAGCCGAGGGCCAGCAGGCAGTGCGAGCCGGTGACCGTGCGCCCGTCGGTGAGCGTCACCACGACCTGGTCGCCCTCGCGGCGAGTGGACGCCATGCGGGACTTCCCGAGCACGTTCATGCCGCGGCGGGTGAAGACGTCCTCGATGAGGTTCGCCGCGTCGGGGTCCTCCCCCGGCAGCACGCGGTCGCGGCTGGACACGAGCGTGACCTCGGCGCCGAGGCCGTTGTAGGCGCTGGCGAACTCCGCGCCGGTGACGCCGGAGCCGACGACGATCATGTGCTCGGGCAGCTCGCGCAGCGCGTAGACCTGCTCCCACGTGAGGATGCGCTCGCCGTCGGGCTGGGCGTCGGCGCTGACCCGCGGGTGCGCACCGGTGGCGACGAGGATGCCGTCGGCCGCCAGCCGCACCTCGCCGTCGGGCGTCTGCGCGATGACCGTGCGCGCGTCGGCGATGCGAGCGATGCCCGAGAGCACGGTGACGCCGGCCGAGACGACGCGCTCGGCGATGTCGTCGGACTGCGCCGACGCGAGCCGCAGGACACGGTCGTTGACCGCGGCCAGGTCGGCGCGCGGCGCCTTCGGGACCTCGACGCCCAGCTCGGCCGAACGGCTGACCTCGTGCAGCAGGTCGGACGTGGCGATGAGCGTCTTGCTGGGCACGCAGTCGGTGAGGACCGTGGAGCCGCCGAGCCCGTCGCGCTCGACGAGCGTGACCTCGGCGCCCAGTCGCCGGGCGACCAGCGCCGCCTCGTAGCCGCCGGGTCCGCCACCGATGATCACGACATGGGTCATGACCCGATTGTCCCGCATGCGGGCGTCACCGCCCGCGGCGAGGGTCTCAGCGGGCGAAGCGCGGGAGCTGCGTGGACAGCTCCTCGAACAGGGCGCCGTTGAGGCCGAAGACCACCTTGACCTCGTCGACGACGCGCTGCTGGTCGCGCGGGGTCAGCGGGAGGGAGTCGAGACGGGCACGGTACGCGTCCTTGTACGGCTTGGGCTTCGGCACGGCGTCGAACTGGTAGAACGCGATGCCCTGGCCCTCGGGCAGCTCGAAGGTGCGCGCCAGGATCCGGCCGATGGCCTGACCACCCGACAGGTCGCCGAGGTAGCGCGTGTAGTGGTGCGCGACGAACAGTGCGGGATCGGCGGCCGAGGCCTCGATGCGCGCGACGTAGCGGTCGACGGCGGCACTCTGCACCGGCGGCACGCCCGCGCCGCCGGACCAGTACGCGAGGTCCCGGTCGATCGCGTCGAGGCGGTTGATCGCCGGGTCGATCACGGCGCCGGCGATCGGGTCGTCGGCCAGGCGCGCACCCACGGACTCGAGCGCGGCGTAGATCGGTCGCAGCATCGCCAGGTACTCGGTGTAGCCGGTCTCGTTCACCTGGCCGTCGAGCAGGCAGGACATGAAGCTCGAGCCCTCGGCGTCCTTGTGCTCGGCCTGGGAGCCGTCGCGCATCTGGACGGACAGTCCGGTCTCGGTCGGCAGCACGGTCATGGTCGCGCCTCTCTGTGGGGATGGGTCAATGATATGACACGTTGTCAGATCAAGGTGACACAGTGTCTGAAAGACCACGATGTGGGACGACGATCAGGTGGCCGTCGGGCGCCGGCAGCACGTGCACGCCGATCCCGTAGACCTCCTCGACCCGCTCGGGGGTCAGCACCTCGGCCGGTGTGCCGACGCTGACGATGCGGCCGTCGTGCACCATCGCGATGCGGTCGGCGCGGGCCGCGGCCAGCGAGAGGTCGTGCAGCACGACGACGACGGCACGGCCGGTGGCGGCCAGGTCGCGGGCGACGACCATGACCTCCTCCTGGTGGCGCAGGTCGAGCGCGGCGGTGGGCTCGTCGAGCAGCACCACGTCGGTGCGCTGGGCCAGCACGCGCGCGAGCGACGCCCGCGCCTTCTCGCCACCCGAGAGCGCCGTGAACGGCCGGTCGAGGAGGTGGGCGACGTCGCTGCGGTCGATGGCCTCGGCGATGGCCGCGTCGTCGTCCGCGGCCGAGGCGTGTCCGGTCCACGGGTTGCGGCCCATCTCGACGACCTCGCGGACCGTGAACGGGAAGCTGACCTGGTTGGCCTGCAGCAGCACCGCACGGGTGCGGGCGAGGTCGCCGGCGGACCAGTCGCCCAGCGGACGGCCGTCGAGGCGCACCTCCCCCTCGGCGATGGGCACGTCGCCCGTCAGCGCGCCGAGCAACGTGGACTTGCCGGCGCCGTTCGGGCCGACGAGCGCCAGCACCTCGCCGTGCCGGACGTCGAGGTCGACCCCGCGGACGATGGCACGCCCGCCGAGCCGGCAGACCAGGCCCCGGACCTCGTACGCCGCCGTCATGCCCAGCCTCCGGCCTTCGAGCGCGTGGCGCGCACCAGGTAGAAGAAGAACGGACCACCGATGAGCGACGTCAGCAGACCGATCGGGAGGTCGGACCCGGACACGAGGGTGCGGGCGAGCAGGTCGGCCCACACCAGCAGGGCGGCGCCGCCGATCACGCTGGCGAGCAGCAGGGTGCGGTGCGACGGTCCCAGCAGCATGCGCACGAGGTGCGGCACCACGAGGCCGACGAACGAGATGATGCCGGCGAACGCCACGGCCACGCCGGTGAGCAGCGCCACCAGCAGGATCGAGCCGATGCGCAGCCGCTCCACCCGCAGGCCGAGGTGGGCCGCGGTGCGCTCCCCCAGCGACAGCAGGTCGTAGCGACGCGCGAGCAGGCAGGCGACGACGCAGGCCGGAAGGCCCACGGCGGCGACGATGAGGACCTCGCTCCAGCGCGAGCCGTTCATCGAGCCGAGCTGCCAGAAGACGATTTGCTCCCGCGAGCCGGTGTCGGACGCGAACATCACGAGCGCCAGGCCCGCCCCCGCGAACGCGTTGACGGCGATGCCGGTGAGCAGCAGGGTGACGACCTCGGTGCGCCCGCCCACGCGCGCGGTGGCGTAGACGAGGACCGTGGCCGCGAAGCCGCCGACGAACGCGAGGACCGCGACGCCCCAGCCCGCGAAGGCGGTGATGCCGAACGCGATCGCGATGGACGCGCCGAGGGCGGCACCGGCCGAGACGCCGACCACGCCGGGCTCCGCCAGCGGGTTGCCGAAGATCGCCTGCATGACGGCACCCGCGACGGCCAGCGTGGCACCCACGAGGATGCTCATCGCCACGCGCGGGAAGCGGATCTGCAGGAGCGTCTGCTCGATGATCGTGTCGTCGGGACGCCACGAGGTGTCGATCCCGATGCCGTGCAGCATCGCCCCGGCCACGTCGCGCGGCCCGACGGGCAGCTGGCCGACCGAGGCCGAGACGAACGTGCCGACCACGAGGAGGACGGCGAACCCGGCCAGGACCAGGGTCCGCCGGCCGGTGCTCACCACGCCCGGATCACTGGTCCGCCTCCGGCACGTAGATCGCGCGGGCGAGCGCCTCGACGACACCGGCGGAGCGCGGGCCGAACGACAGGACGTCGCCGTCGGACATGTCGACGAAGCGCTTCGACTGGCCCGCGGGCGTCAGCGCGATCGCGGGCTTCTCGGCGAGCAGGCCGTCGACGCCACCGGTGGACTCCAGGCCGTGCGTCATCACCATGATGAGGTCGGGCTTGGCCTTCACGAGCGCCTCGTCGGTGAGCGGCTGCATGCCCTTCCAGCCCATCTCGCGCGCCACGTTGACGCCGCCGAGCGACTCGACGAGGTCGCCCACGCCCGAGTCGTCGGCGAACAGGTAGTACACGCCGGAGTTGCCGCGCAGGTAGAGGAAGACCATCCGGAGCCGGTCGGACTCCCGCTCTGGGACGAACCGCTTCACCTCGGCCTGCGCGGCCGCGACATCGGAGGTGATGCGCTCGGCCAGCGCCTCGCCGGACTTCGGCAGGCCGACCGCGGCGCCCACGTCGCGGGCGAGCTGGGCGGCTCCCTCGAAGCTCGAGTCGTTGTCCAGGAAGACGACGGGCACGCCGGTGTCGGCGAGCTGCTCGACCACGTCGCGCGGGCCCATCGAGCCGTCGGTGATGATCACCGTGGGCTTCTGCGCCATGACGGCCTCGGCGTTCACGGCGTGGCCCTCCGACGTGATGAGCGGCAGGTCCTCGGCGCCCGGGAAGTCGGTGGACACGTCACGCGCGACGAGGCGGTCGCCCAGGCCCAGGCCCCACAGCGACGCCGCGATCGAGCCGGACATGTCGAACGCGACGATGCGCGAGGTGTCGGTGACGGTGACCTTCGTGTCGCCCGAGCGCACGCGCGAGACGACCGTGGCGGGCAGGCTGGCCTGCTCGTCGACGTCGACCGGCTCGATGTGGCGGTTGGTGAGCTTCGCCGTGCTGGGTCCGGTGATCGCCTTCGGGGCCTGCGAGGCCTCGAGCTCGGACAGGGGCGGCAGGTCGGCGCCGGAGCCGGGGTCGCTGCCCTCGCTGCCGGAGCCGCACGCGGCCAGGAGGGTCAGGCACAGGGCGGTCAGCAGCGCGGCGGCGCCGCGGGCGGGCCGCCTCATGCGTCGACCCCGGACGTCCGGCGGCGCATGACGAGCACCGTGCCGCCGATGGAGACGAGCACCGCCAGCACCGTGCCCGCGAGCCACGGCAGCCACGTGGTGGCCTCGGTGGGCGTGATCGGGTCGAGCACCACGGCGGCGGCATCGTCGGCACTCGCCGCGGGCGCGGCGGCGGGCGCCGCGCAGTCGCTGGCCACTGCGTAGGTGAGCGTCACGGGGTCGAGCGCGGCACCGGTCTCGTAGTTGGGGAACGCGGCGCTGCCGGCGCTGGTCAGGGTGGTCGGGACGTCGGAGATGGTGACCGTCTGACCCTCCTTCGAGACCGTGCCCGCGCTCAGGTCGAGATCCGCGAACGGCACGGCCGCGATCGTGCGGCGGTCGTCCTTGCCGGCCATCGCGGCGTCCATCGTGCCGCCGGTGTAGTCCACCGCGAGCGTGGCCTTGCTCTCGTCGACGATCGTCACGACGGGGTTCGCGATCGTCGTGTCTAGGGCGCCGTCGTGGCCCGTGAACTCGACGCCGCCCTCGAAGGAGAGCTCGCCGGCACCCGACTCCTCGTCGAGCACGCCCGTGCCCTGCGACCAGGAGAACTGCGGGGTCTCGTAGCCCGCGTTGCCCGTGGTGGTCCAGTCGCCGTTGGCGATCGAGCCGGAGACGTAGGCGCGGAACGACTCCTTGAAGCCCCAGTCGAGGCGGGCGTCGCTCAGCTCGCAGCCGACGATCGCGTCGGCGGCGGCGACGTCGATGACGACACCCCGGTCGACCGATCCCTGGAACGTGAGCGTGTGCTCGCCGGGCGCGATCGTGGGCGGGATGGCGCCCTTCCACGTGGCACGGCCGGTCGCGTCGGCCGTGACGTTCTCGGCCAGGACCAGCGGGGTCGAGTAGAGCACGACGCGGATGCCGGACTCGTTCGGCAGGAAGCCCGTGCCCGAGGCGGTGACCTCGTCGCCCGCCTTGACCTCGTCCTGCTCGAGCACGAGGCCGGTCGTCGCGGGCGGGGCGGTCGGCGGGGTCCACGCCGTCGTCGGCGTCGTCGAGCCGGCGACGGACGTGGCGCCCGAGCCCGAGCCGGCGGCGGCCGTGGAGCCGACCGAGAACGTGACGGGGTCGACGACCGTGCCGGCCGGGTAGAAGGCGTTGCCGTTGTAGGAGAACATCCCGGCGCCGGCCGACGTCAGCGCGGCGGGCGCGTTCGCGTACTGCACCCAGCCCGTGTCGGTCGACCGGGAGGCGCGGCCGAGGTCGATGACGGCGACGTCGATGCGCCCGCGGCCCGTGACCTGGGCCGAAAGCGTGGCCGTCGTCGCCGAGGTCACGCGCACCGAGGGCGCGGTGAGGGACATGTCGAGCTGGCCGTGATGCCCGTGGAAGCGGACGGTGCCGCGGTAGCCGGTGGTCCCCTGCGCGCTGGGCGGCGTGGCCGACGTGGTGCTCTGGCCGAAGCGGTAGCCGCCCGACACGGCGGTGGCGCCGCCGGAGACGCTGACGGATCCCTGCGCGATCGGGCCGGTGATGTACGACCGGAAGCTGGCCTTGACGCCCCACGTCAGGTCACCGGCGCGGCCGGTGGTGGTCGAGGACTTCGCCGGCTTCGGGTCCTTCGGCGTCTTCGTGGGCTTCGTCGTCGGCTTCGGCGTGGGCTTCGTGGCCGGGGGCGTCGTGGGCACGACCGCACCCTCGACGGAGAGAGTCGCGCTGACGGGGTCGAGCTCGGTGCCCGCGGGGTACATGGCGCTGCCGCTGTAGGAGAACAGCGCGGTGCCCGCCGAGGTGAGCGTGGCCGGAGCGTTCGCGATCGTCACCTTGCCGCTGCCCGCGCTGATGCGGCCGGACAGGTCGAGGGTGGCGACGGCCAGGCCCGAGTGGGTGCGGCCGTCGCTGGTCCTCGCGTCGACGAGCAGGCGCGCGCCCGAGGCGTTGAGGACGACCCGCGGCGACGAGATCGTCAGGTTGAGCTCACCGTGGTGCCCGGTGAAGTTCACGCCGCCCGAGGCGCGCACGTCGGCGGCCTTGTCCGACCACGTGCCCTTCGCGCGGGCGAAGGTGGTGCGGGTGCCGTTGTCGGTGGCCGGAGCGGTCGTCGTGATCCTGCCGCCCGCGATCGGGCCGCGGATGTACGTGCGGAACGAGGTCTTCAGGCCCCAGGAGATCGAGCCGCCCGTGATCTGCGACGGGTCGGTCGTCGGCTCCGTGGTCGGCTCGGTCGTCGGCTCCGTCGTCGGCTCCGTCGTGGGCTCGGTCGTCGGCTCGGTGGTCGGCTCCGTGGCGGGCGTCTCGACCTGCAGGCTCGCGTCGAGCGGGTCGACCTCCTGACCCGCGCTGTAGGAGCCGCCCATGAACCCGGCTCCCGCGGCCGTCAGCGTGACCGGCGCCTTGTCGATCGTGACCGTGGTGCCGCTCCAGTCGAAGCGACCGTCCAGCGCGACGTCGGCGAAGTGCACGCCGCTCGTGGTGCCCGACGCGTCGGTGACGTCGAGGACGAGGCGACCGCTGGTCCCGCTGACCTCGAGCCGCGGGTCCGCCAGCGTCAGGTCGAGAGCGCCGTGGTGACCCGTGAAGTTCACCGAGCCGCGGGCCGCGACGGTGGACGACTCGCTCCACTCCCCCGCCGCCTGCGGGAACGTGGTCCGGGTGCCGTCGTCGGTGGCCGGCGCGGCCGGCGTGACCTTGCCGCCGGCGATCGGACCGGTGAGGTACGACCGGAACGAGGCCTTGAGGCCCCACGAGATGGTGCCGCCGGTGACTTTTGTTCCAGCCGGTGCAGCATCCGCACGGACGTTCGGCACCGCGAGAGCAGCCAGCGCGGCCACCATCAGCAGGACGAGGACACGCACGGGCATCGAGCGGTGGGCGTGGTCGATCACGGAGACTCCCGTCGGGATTCGGTCAGGATGCGGACCCGGTCAGGGCACCCTTACTCGCCGAGTATAAGGTGTGCCTTACCTACCGAGGTCGCCGGGTCGGCGACTTCTTTTCCGAAAGGATCTGCATGTCTCCCCAGACCCTGGTTCGCGGGCGTCGCCTGCTCGCCGGGACGACCGCCGCGGCCCTGTCCGCGGGCGTCCTCGCCCTGACCCCCACCACCGCACAGGCGGCCGACGACGTCGTCGCCCCCACACTGCAGTGGAAGATCTCCGACCAGTTCGCGGCGCACTTCACGCCGAACCCCGCGTTCTCGCCCTTCACCACGCTCGAGGCCGCCGACGGCGCGACGATCGACCCCACCACGAAGGTCACGACCTTCGGCGGCGGCGTCGGCACGTTCGACTCCGGCAACGGCGCCACGTCGGTGGCCTACGAGGGCTCCATCACCGGCTCCTTCATCACCGGCACCACGGCTCCGGGCACGCTGCAGTACTCGCTGACCATCGCCGATCCCACCGTCACGGTGAACGCGGCCGGCGAGGGCAAGATCACCGCCGACGTCGCGTGGAACGTGCCGACCGCGACCACCACCACCGGCAGCACCGACGACGTCACCGTGGTGGAGTTCGACGCGACCGCGTCGGACTGGAGCACCGACGGCTCCGTCGCCTCCCTGACCGAGACGCCCGACTTCCTCGGCGTCCTCCAGCCGGGCTCGGCCGAGGCGCTCGACCTGGGCCTGCCCGCCGGCCGTCCCACCGACGGCGGCTCGTTCCACCCCGACTTCCTGCGGGCGC
This sequence comes from Aeromicrobium sp. JJY06, assembly GCF_044069275.1. NCBI lineage: Bacteria > Bacillati > Actinomycetota > Actinomycetes > Propionibacteriales > Nocardioidaceae > Aeromicrobium > Aeromicrobium sp. JJY06. Next base: position 1,820,857 of record NZ_JBIMRD010000001.1, on the reverse strand, counting down.
TGGACTCGGGCCTGCGCGCGCACTTCTTCCTGTCGGGCTCGGCCAGCGGCGATCCCCGCAAGCCCGCCTCGCCGTTCACCGCCACCGCCCCCCGTCCCCGCGTGACGGTCGACTCCCGTGAGGGCGCCACCGTCAAGGTCTCGGGCACCGGCTTCACGTGCCTCACCAACACCGGTGACGCCGGCATCTACGTGGGCGTCGCGCCGTCCGGCGAGCTGCCCGACGTCTCGTCGCCGACCGGCACCGCGAACTTCGTGGGCGTCGCGGCCAAGTTCTGCTTCCCGCCGACCCCGTCCATCTCCGGCCCGGCCGGCACGTGGGACGCCACACTGAACCTCGACCTCGACCAGGTCACGCCGGGCACCAGCTACTCGGTCTACACGTGGCGTGCGCACACGCACTCCACCACCAGCCAGGACACCGAGACCCCGCTGGGCGTGCTGAAGGAGAAGGCGGTCGCCCCGGCCGTCACCGTCAAGAGCCTGTCGACGAAGTACGGCAAGGGCGGCACGGTCGGCGTGACCTCGCCGACCGCCGGCTCGGTCACGGTCGCCGGCCTCGGCACCAAGACGGTCGCCGCGCGCGGCACCGCCTCGTTCGCGATCTCGAAGCGCCACGCCGTCGGCACGAAGTCGTACCGCGTGACGTTCGCCCCCTCGGACACGGCGGTCACGGCCCCGGCCGCCACCGCCGTGACGGTGAAGGTCGCCAAAACCGCCGCCTCGAAGGGCCGCGTGAAGGTCACCCGCAAGCCGACCTCGAAGAAGAAGGGTCTCGCGGCCGTCTCCGTCAAGGGCGCCTCGGGCGCCGCCGCGCCCACCGGCAAGGTGAAGATCAAGCTCACCCAGGGCAAGAAGAGCAAGTACGTCACCGCCAACCTGTCCGCGGGCAAGCGCACGGTGAAGCTGCCGAAGCTGGCCAAGGGCACGTGGGTCGTCCGCGTGGCCTACTACGGCAACGCCAACTACACGAAGCGCGGCTACGTGAAGACGGGATCCCTCAAGGTCGCCAAGTGACCTGAGCTCCGGCCACGGCCCCCGTCACCTCGGTGACGGGGGCCGTGGCGTTCCGGGGCGCGCCTCGTCGCCGCCTCCGCACCACTCCTCGGGACGCCGACTGGCGCAAGCCCGAGTCGCGAGTGGCGCGAAAACGCCCGCCACTCCTCGAGTGGCGGGCCGCTTTGCGCCACTCGCGAACAGGGAGGCGGCGGTGCAGTTGCGGGTCAGGAGGGCGAGACGGCGGCGAGGACGAAGCGGGTCGTCGTGTCGGCCGAGGCGTGACGGGCCGAGAGGGTGGCGTGCAGCAGGGAGACGGTGGCGTCGACGTCGTCCACCGTGAACTCGCCGGAGGCGGCCCCGTCGACCAGGATCTGCCGCAGCACCTGCTCCACCGCGACGACGTGCTCGCGCATCGCGGTGACGGACTCCGGCGACAGCATCGCGCGCAGCTCGGGGCCCAGGCCGATGTGGAAGTCCTTCGACGTGTCCACGTGGTGCCGCACGTAGGTCTCGAGGCGCTCGGTCGGCGTGGTCCGGTCGGCGAGAGAGGCGTTCAGCTGGTCGAGGTAGCGCGAGGTCTCGTCCGTCGCGAAGGCGACGACGACGGCCTCCTTGTCCTTGAAGTGGTTGTACAGCGAGGACCGGCCCACCCCGGCGTGCGTGGCCAGGTCGGCCATCGTGATGAGGTCGAACGGGCGCTCGCGCAGCAGCTCGACGAGCGCGTCGAAGACCCGGCGACGCATCGTCGCGCGGTGCTCCTCCAGGGAGTCCCCGATGATCTTCGGCACGTCCGTAGAGTACGCGCCCTCCCCCGCGGGCGCCCTCCGCGGCGCAGCGCGCGAGCGGCCGCCGAATCGCAACCATTTCGTCATCGTCGGGCGTCTCCTGCGCCCGAACGCCGTCGGTAGGGTGACTCGGGTGAACGCCTACGACCTCGCCCGCGAAGCCGCCGACGCCCTGCGTGACCGCACCGGAGGCGGCGACCACGACGTCGCCCTCGTGATGGGGTCGGGCTGGCTGCCTGCCGCCGACGCGCTCGGCGAGCCCGAGTACGAGGTCCCCACCGAGGAGCTGCCCGGCTTCAGCAAGCCGGCCGTCGCCGGTCACGGCGGCACGATCCGCTCGGTCCGCGTGGGCGACCTGCGCGCCCTGGTCTTCCTCGGCCGCACCCACTACTACGAGGGCAAGGGCGTCGAGGCCGTCGTGCACGGCGTTCGCACCGCGGCGGCCGCCGGCGTGCGCACGATGGTGCTGACGAACGGCTGCGGCGGCCTCAACCCGGCGTGGACCCCCGGCACCCCCGTGCTCATCCGCGACCACATCAACCTCACGGCCACGTCGCCGATCGTCGGCGCGAACTTCGTCGACCTCACCGACCTGTACGCGCAGCGCCTGCGCGACCTCGTGCGCGAGGTCGACCCGTCGATCGACGAGGGCGTGTACGTGCAGTTCCCCGGTCCTCACTACGAGACGCCGGCCGAGGTGAGGATGGCCGGTGTCATGGGCGGCGACCTCGTGGGCATGTCCACCACGCTCGAGGCGATCGCCGCGCGCGAGGCCGGCATGGAGGTGCTCGGCATCTCGCTCGTCACCAACCTCGCCGCCGGCATCTCGGACGAGCCGCTCAACCACGAGGAGGTCCTCGAGGCCGGCAAGTCCGCCGCCACGCGCATGGGCGCACTGCTCGCCGACCTGCTCCCCCGCGTCTGATCCGGATCCGTCCCACATCCCGAAACGGCGCTCCTCAGGGCCCACTGCGCATGGCCCAATACGGTAGACTTCGAACAGCGGTTCGGAGGGGTTCGGGGGGATCTGGTGGACGTCGTCGGTGGGCTCAGGTCGGGGCAGCGGTTCCTGGCCGACGCGCGCTCGCGCGACCTGTCCGCCCTGTCGCGTGAGCAGCTCGCCGCTGAGTCTGCCGCGCTGCACGCGTTGGAGCGCGAGGCCGCGGCGTTGAAGATGGCGCTGCTCGCCGCCGCTGACCGGAACGACGCCCACCGCGCGACCGATGCCGCGAGCCTGACCGCGCTGGTCGCCACGGAGTCCGGGGTGACGCGGCGCGACGCCGCGAAGGAGATCCGCCTGGCGCACCGGATCGAGGCTGCCCCGCGGGTGCGGGAGGCGCTGGCCGAACCGGGCATGTCCACCACCAAGGCCGCGATCGTCACCGACGCGCTCGACACGCTCCCGACCAACCTGACGACCGAGCAGCGCGATCTGGTCGAGGCCGACATGGTCGCGGCGGCGCGGGTGATGACGGCCGATCAGCTGCGCCGCAAGGCCCGCCGGGCAGTCGAGGTCGTCGACGTCCACCGGGCGGATCGGATCGAGAACGACCAGCTCACCCGCGAGGAAGCCGCCCAGCGGCAGCAGCGTGAGTTCTGGATCGGACGTCCCGACCAGACCACCGGGCTGGTGCCGTTCGGCGGCAAGACCGACGCCCTCACCGCCGACATGCTGCGTGCCGTCGTGGAGTCCAAGACCGCCCCGCGCGCCACCACGGATGAGAACGCAGGCTTGCGGCCGCAGGAGAAGGCGGGCGAGGCGTTCGCCGAGATCGTCCGCCACCTGCCGCGTGATGGGTACGGCAACCACGGCGGCGTCGCGGCCACCCTGGTCGTCACCGTCGACGAGCAGACCCTCCGAGGCCAGACCGACCGCGCCGGCGTCACCGAGCACGGCACGCCGGTCTCGGCGGGACAGTTGAGGAAGCTGGCCTGCAACGCCGGCATCCTCCCCCTCGTGATGAACGGCCCGTCCCAGGTCCTCGACGAAGGCCGCGCCAAACGCCACCACACCGCCGCGCAACGCATCGCGCTCGCCCAACGCGACCAGGGCTGTGCCTTCCCCGACTGCGACCGACCACCCGGCTGGACCGAAGTCCACCACGTCATCCCGTGGAGCCACGGCGGACCCACGAACCTCACATCAGGGGTCCTGCTCTGCGCGCATCACCACCACCGCGTCCACGACGCCCACATCGCCATCCGGTTCGGTCACGACGGCACGCCCGAGTTCCGCCTCCGCGACCAATGGCGCCGCAACCACCGCTACCGACCCGAGGCCGCCTGATGGGCGTCGATCCATCCCCCCGCTACGGTGGGCGGATGGACCCGATCCTTGCTGCCCGGGACTGGATCTCGCAGGATCCTGATGCACAGACCCGGAACGAGCTGACCGCCCTGATCGACGCCGGAGACGAGGCCGAGATCGCGGCCCGCTTCGCCGGCCGCCTGCAGTTCGGCACGGCCGGACTGCGCGGCGAGCTGGGCGCCGGCCCCATGCGCATGAACCGCGTGACCGTGGCGCGTGCCGCCGCCGGACTCGCCCGCCACCTGCTCTCCGAGGACCCCCATCCCAGCGTGGTGATCGGCTACGACGCCCGCACGAACTCCGACGTCTTCGCCCGCGACACCGCCGAGATCATGCAGGCCGCCGGCGTGCGGGCCATGCTGCTGCCCGAGCACCTGCCCACGCCCGTGCTGGCGTTCGCGATCGGTCACCTGAGCGCCTCCGCCGGCGTCATGGTCACCGCGTCGCACAACCCGCCCCGCGACAACGGCTACAAGGTGTACCTCGCGGACACGAGCCAGATCGTGCCGCCGGCCGACGCGGACATCGCGGCGCAGATCGACGCCGTCGGCCGGGTCGACGAACTGGCGCGCGACACCGACTACACGGTCCTGGGCACCGACGTGGCCGAGGCGTACCTCGACGCCGTCGCCGACCTCGTGCCGCCGGGCCCGCGCGAGCTGACGGTGGCGTACACGCCGATGCACGGGGTGGGCGGCCAGCTGCTGACCCATGCCGCCGAGCGCGCCGGCTTCCCCGCGCCCCACGTGGTCGAGGCCCAGGCCGACCCCGACCCTGCCTTCCCCACCGTCGCCTTCCCGAACCCCGAGGAGCCCGGCGCGATGGACCTGGCCCTCGCACTGGCGAAGGACCTGGACGCCGACATCGTCATCGCGAACGACCCCGACGCCGACCGGTGCGCAGTGGGAGTCCGCACCGTCGGCGGCCACCGGATGCTCACCGGCGACCAGGTCGGCGCGCTGCTGGCCGAGGCGCTGCTGCGCCAGGGCGTCGAGGGCACGTACGCCTCCTCGATCGTGTCGTCCGACCTGCTGGGGCGCCAGGCCGCCGCGCACGGCCAGCCGTGGCAGCAGACGCTCACCGGCTTCAAGTGGATCGGCAAGGTCGACGGGCTGGTCTACGGCTACGAGGAGGCGCTCGGCTACTGCGTGGCACCGCACATCGCGCGTGACAAGGACGGCATCTCGGCGGCGCTGCTGATCATGTCGCTGGCGTCCACCCTCCAGGCCGAGGGCCGCACGCTGCTGGACCTGCTCGACGACATCTACCGCCAGCACGGCTGGCACGCCACCGGCCAGCTCGCCGTGCGGGTCGAGGACCTCGCGATCATCGCCGAGGCGATGGAGCGGCTGCGGTCCGAGCCGCCCACGTGGCTCGCGGAGACCGAGGTCACCACGGTGGACGACCTCGCGAAGGGCTATCAGGGCCTGCCGCCCACGGACGGCATCCGCCTCGGGCTGGAGGGCGGCAGCCGGGTCATCTGCCGTCCGTCGGGCACCGAGCCCAAGCTCAAGTGCTACGTCGAGGCCGTCGTCCCGGTGGGCTCGTCACTCGAGGACGCGCGCACCCGTGCGGCCGACACCGTGCGAGCGATCATCGGCGACCTCAGGAGCTACCTCGGCGTGGAGTGAGCACGGAACCGCCGCCGAGGCGTCGGAGCCGGCGGCAGAGGAGCCGAGGGAGTGCGACTTTGCCGCGCTCACGACGAGGGAGTCCCCGGCGGCGGCGTCCATGGGCGAGCCGTGCGGCCCGCTGGGCGAAACGTCGTCGCCTTCCCATCCAGCGTCAGCGCCAACCACCGACCTGTCAATTCGAAATCGCCGTCGCCACGTCGATCCAGCGACCCTCCTCGGCGCTGCGTCGGGCCGCGTCGAAGATCTCCGCGACGTGCACGGCGTCCGCCGGCGGGACGGGCGGTGGCGTCCCCGTGCGGACCGCGGCGGCCACCGCCGGGTAGAACGTGTCCCATCGCCCACGAGCCAGGGGGCGGCGTGCAGGGCCCTCGCCCTCCCAGTGCGCCGTGCGGGCGGGATCGTCGCTCCCCCAGCGCTCGCCGAGGCTCGTCGGGGTCGCCCCGGCGAAGAGGTCCGCCTCCTGGGGGTCGAAGCCCTCGATGCGCAGCCCGCCCCGGGTTCCGGACACCCGGAACCGCGGTCCCTCCGCGGCGGCGTGCACCGACGCGACGATCGTGGACCGGCTGCCGCTCGCGTGCCGCAGCATGACGACCGCGTCGTCCTCGCTGCGCCGGTCGTCGCCCAGGACCGCGAGGTCGGCGAAGACCTGCTGCACGGGTCCGAGCAGGTGCACGGCCTGGTCGATGAGGTGGGGGCCGAGGTCGACCAGGACGCCTCCGCCGTGGACCGAGTCGCGGTCCCGGGTCCAGCGCGGGAGGTCGGGTCGGAAGCGCTCGATCCGCGACTCGAGGCGGTCGACGCGGCCCAGCTCGCCGGACTCCACGAGCCCTTGGATCGTCAGGAAGTCGCCGTCCCAGCGGCGGTTCTGGTAGACGGTCAGCACGGTGCCGGGCGAGGCCGCGGCCACGATGCGGCGGGCGTCCTCCGCGGTGGTCGCGAAGGGCTTGTCGACCACGACGTGCAGGCCGAGCCCGAGCGCCTCGACGGCGAGGTCGGCATGGGTGCCGGCCGGGGTCGTGAGGGTGACGCCCTCGACGCCGGCGTCGCGCAGGCTCTCGAGGTCCGGCAGCGCCTCGAGTCCGGCCGACCTGGCGTCGCGGGCCCGGTCGGGGTTGGTCGAGACGACCGCCACCAGGTCGAGTCCGTCGGCGGCGGCGATCATCGGCGCGTGGAAGACGCGTCCACCGGCGCCCCATCCCGCGACGGCCCACCGCACGGGCTCGAACGGCGCCGTCATCGGTCGACCTCGTCGAGGAAGCGGGCGTAGCGCTGTTCCAGGGGTCCGGAGTCCCCTGGACGCACGCCCACGCCACGCCGCGGCGGTGGCTCGGGCAGGTCGAGTCCGGCACCGCGGAACGCCAGCAGGGCCGCGCCCACCGCGGTCGCGTCCTCGAGGTCAACGCGGCACAGCTCGCGGCCGAGCACGTCGGCGAGCAGCTGGGCGAACACGGGCGACCGGGTGCCGCCGCCCGCCACGTCGATCGCCGTGTCGGCGAGCTCGGGCATCGACTCGACGCCGCGGCGGATCGTGAAGCACAGGCCCTCCAGCGCGGCCGCGAACAGGTCGGCGCGCTCGGTCTCGAGGCCCAGGCCGAACCAGCGCCCGGAGTTCGGCGCCGCGGCCGTCGGCAGCCGCTCACCCGAGAGGAAGGGCACGAATCCCGGGACCGGCCGCTGCCGGTCGTAGTCGTGGTAGAGGTCGTCCCACGAGCCACCGAGCAGGCTGACGACCCGCGTCAGCGCGATGCCCGCGTTCATGACGGCGACCATCGCGTAGGCGCCACCGGTCGCGGCCCGATAGGTGTGGTGCGTGATCGGCCCGTCGAACGTCGGCGTGATCCCCGGCAGCACGACCTGGGCGCCCGAGCCGACGGTCACGACGAGGCGCCCCGGCGCGGAGGAGGAGCCCACGAGCGTCGCGGCGGCGTCGGCGCACCCCGCGACCACGGGGATGCCCGCGGGCAGGCCCCAGGCAGCCGCCTCGGTCGCGTCGAGCGTGCCGACGACCTCGTCCGACGGCACGACCTCGGGCAGCAGGTCCGCCCGGATGCCGGTGGCCGCGAGGACGTCCCGGCTCCACTCGTCGCGCTCGAGGTCCCACAGCAGCGTCGCCGAGGCGTCGGAGTGGTCGGTGACGAGCGCGCCCGGGACGAGCCGCGTGCGCAGCCAGTCCTTCGGCAGCAGCACCCGGTGGGCGCGCGCGACGACGTCGGGTTCGTGACGGGTGAGCCAGGCCAGCACCGGGCCGGTCATGCCCGGCGCCAGCGGGTTCGCCAGGGCGCGCAGCCGCTCGGGCGCCAGGGCCTGCCAGCGCGCCAGCTCGTCGCCCGCGCGGCCGTCGGGCCACAGGACCGCGGGTCGCACCGGCTCACCGGAGGCGTCGACGAGGACGGTGCCGTGCATCTGCCCGTCGAGGCCGATCGCGACGACGTCGGCGTCGACGTCGGCCAGGACGGAGGCCACGGCGTCACGCGCCGCCGCCTCCCACTGCGCCGGGTCGGTCTCGGCCCAGCGCGGGTGCGGCGACGCGACGGCGTAGCCGCGGTCCGCGCGGGCCAGGACCGAGCCGTCGGTCGCCACGAGGACGGCCTTGACGCCGCTCGTCCCGAGGTCGAGGCCCAGGACGCACCGACGGCTCATGCCCGTGCCGTCACGCGTCGATCGAGGCGGACGCGGCGAGGTGCGTGTCGATGAAGCCGCGGGCCCGGCGGGCGAGGTCGTCGCCGTCGGTCCACAGCGAGCGCCACACCGCGAGGTCGTTCGACAGCGTGGGGCTGACGACGGCCGAGGAGAAGCTCTCGAACGTGATCGGGCCCGTGAAGCCCACCCGCGACAGCGCGTGGAAGAACGCCGGGAAGTCGATCGAGCCCGAGCCGAGGTAGCCGCGGTGGTTCTCGCCGATGTGCACGTAGCCGAGGCGGTCGGCGACGTCGAGGACGGGCGTCACGAAGTCCGACTCCTCGATGTTCATGTGGTACGTGTCGAGGTGGATGAAGACGTTGTCCTCGCCGATGTCGTCGGCGAGGCGCAGCGCGTCCCGCGCCGTGTTGACGACGTTCGTCTCGTAGCGGTTGCAGATCTCCAGACCGAGGCTCACGCCGCGACCCGCGGCCTCCTGCGCGAGGCTGCGCAGGACCGACACGACGTTGGCGCGGCCCGCGTCGCTCAGGGGACGGCCGTACTTGCCGAGGGCGCTGTAGAGGGCGCCGGTCAGGATCGTGCTGCCCAGGCCCGACACGACGTCGAGGGACTGGTGCAGGATCTTCTCGCCGCGCGCAACGACCTCGGGGTCGTCGCTCGAGACGTCGGCGTCGAACGCGAGGCCACGCGAGCAGGCGAGCGCGAGCCCCGCCTCCTCGGCGGCCGCGCGGGTGCCCTCGAGGTCGAGGGTCTCCATCTCGTGCAGCGACAGCTCGAGCAGGTCGAAGCCGGCGTCCTTGGTGCGCTGCACGGCCTGGGCGATCTCGTCGGGGCGGGTGCCGCCGACCCAGACGAGGGCGTGCACGCCGATGGGGTTGCGCTGGTCCACGGTGGGGGTCTCCTTGGGGTGGGTGGTGGTCATCCGGCGATCGCGCCCGTGATGAGGCCGACGATCTCCTCGCCGCTGGTCTCGGCGGTCCGGCGTCCTGCGACGCACCGTCCGGCGCGCATGACCCAGACCTGGTCGGACAGGCGCATGACCTGGTCGAAGTTGTGGCTGATGAGCAGGACCGCGTGGCCCTCGTCGCGCAGGCGCAGGATGAGCTCCTCGACGCGTGCGGTCTCCTGGACGCCGAGCGCCGCGGTGGGCTCGTCCATGATCACGAGCTTGGAGCTGAAGCCGGCGGCGCGGCAGATCGCGACGGCCTGGCGCTGGCCACCCGACAGGCGGCGAACGGTGGACGTCACGGCGGGCACGTTGACGGCGAGCTTGGACACCATCTCCTGGGCGCCCGCGCGCATCGTGCGCTTCTTCAGGTAGCTGAACGGGCCGACGCCGCCGGTGATCTCGCGGTTGAGGTAGAGGTTCTGCCACACCGTGAGGTCCTCGACGAGCGCGAGGTTCTGGTGCACGGTCTCGATCCCGGCGTCGCGCGCCTGGTCAGGCGCGTGGAACGCGACGGTCTGGCCGTCGAACCGGATCGTGCCCTCGTCGGCGGTGTGGACGCCGGCGACGACCCGGACGAGGGTCGACTTCCCGGCGCCGTTGTCCCCCACGAGCGCGGTGATCTCGCCGGCACGCACCTGGACCGAGACGTCGGCCAGCGCGCGGACGGAGCCGAAGGACAGCGAGAGTCCGTCGACCTCGAGCAGCACGTCGCCCATCGGGCGCGCCTGCTGTTCGGTGCTGTGGGTCGTCATTTCTCGAACCTCGTGAGGAAGGCCGCGCCGACGACGACGATGCCGACGGCGAGCGGTTGGTAGAACTGGGAGACGCCGAGCAGCGTGAGGCCGTTGGCCAGGGCGGTCAGCAGCAGCGCACCGAAGACCGGGCCCTTGATGGAGCCCTTGCCGCCGAACAGGCTGACGCCGCCGAGGACGACCGCGGCCACCGAGTTCAGCAGGAACGTGGTGTTCGCGGCGGGCTCGGCCGAGCCGACGCGGGCCACCAGCAGGATCGCCGCGAGTCCAGCCAGGACGCCGGCGATCAGGTAGACGGCCATCTTGATCCGGGCCGTGCGCACGCCGGTCGCCTGCGCCGCGTCGACCGATCCGCCGGTCGCCAGGACGTGCGTGCCGAACGGCGTCGAGAACAGCACGAGGTGGGCCAGCACGGCCACCGCGACAGCGATGAGGAACGTGTACGGGATCATCCCGAAGCCGCCGGCCGACAGCTTGAACAGCGGCGCGCTGATCACGGTGATCGGGCGCCCGTCCGAGAGGATCAGCGCGAGTCCGGAGGCCGCCGAGAGCGCGCCGAGCGTGACGATGAAGTCGGTGATGCCGCCCTTGGCGATGAGGAAGCCGTTCACCAGGCCGACGGCCGCGCCGGCGGCCACGGCGACGAGGCACGACAGGGCGAGGCCCTTGCCGCTCGTCATGGCCATGCCGAAGGTGACGGCGGCGAACGTCATCGTGGAGGCGATCGAGAGGTCGATGCCGGCGGTCAGGATGACGAAGGACTGGCCGACGGCCAGGATCGTGAGGATCGCCGAGGCCAGCAGCATCGCCTTGATGTTGCCCGAGCTGAGGAACCGCGGGTCGAGGGCCGTGAAGATCGCCACGAGGACGACGAGTCCGATCACGGACGCCCACTCGACCCAGAACGACGGCTGGCGCAGGTGGTCGGCGAGTGCCGATCCGCGGGTCGCCGGGGGTGCCGTGGTGGTGGTCATGTGTTGTCTCCGGGTTGAGGCGGTGGGGTGCGGGCGACCGGGGCCGCCCGCACCGTCACGTCAGCGGCCGAGCATCTCCGCGAACGGGTTGTCGTACTCGTTCGGGGGCTCAGGGAACGCGTCCTGCGCGTCCTTGGCGTTGTCGGGGGTGATCAGCGCGATCGGGGTGTCGACCTTCTCCGGCAGCTTCTCGCCGAGCGCGGCCGCCTCGCACGCCTGCAGGCCCATCTTGCCCACGACGAACGGGTACTGGGCCACGGCGGCGTCGATGTCGCCCGAGGCGACGCCGTCGATGCCGTCGACCGAGACCACGAGGGTCTTGCCCTTCTTGTCCGCGGCGGCCACGGCGCGGGCGACGCCCATCGCCATGTCGTCGTTCGCGACGAAGAACGCGGCCAGGTCCGGGTTGGCCTGCAGGATCGTCTCGGCCTGCGTCTGGGCCTCCTGGCGGTCCCAGTTCGCGGCGACCTCCTGGACGACCTCGAAGTTGTCCGCGAGGCCCTCCTTGAAGCCGTCGATGCGCTGCGCGCTGGTGACGTCGCCGGCGATGCCGCCCACGGTGGCGACGTCGCCGCCGTCGGAGTCGAGCTTCGCGAGCTGGTCGGCGACCATCTTGCCGGCGGCGACGTTGTCGGTGCCGATGTACGTCGCGATCTCGGCGCCCGCGGCGTCAGCGGCCTTGGCCTCGACCGGGTTGTCGATGTTGACGATCGGCGTGCCCTTGGCCGCGATCTGCGCGATGCCCTGGATCAGGTTCGTGCCGCTGATCGGGTTCACCAGGTAGCAGTCGAACTCCTGGTTCGCGAGGTTCGTCAGCTTGTCGGCCTGGCCGGAGGTGTCCGTGATCGAGGCCGCGGCCTGGATCTCGATGTCCGCGCCGGACTCCTTCTGCTCGGCGTTGATGCCGTCCTCCATGTGCTGGAAGAACGGGTTGTCGAGGCCCTTGATGACGATGCCGATGTTCGTGTCGGCGGCGTCCTTGCCGCCGCCGGAGCCGCCGTTGTCGCCGTCGTCCGACGATCCGCACGCGGCCAGCAGCAGACCCGCGCTGACGGCGACGACGCCGAGCGAGAGCCGCATCCTCTTCCTGGACTGGAAGGTGCTCATGTTGGTTCCTCTCACCATCGCGCGCCGGGCGACGCGGCTTTTGATCTTGAGTGTTGTTAATACGACACTTTCTGTCGTGTAATGTACGACACACCGTAGAACACGCGCAAGCAGCATCCGAAATCAGCCTCGGCCCGCTGCCGAGAACGCCAGAATGGGGGGCCATGGCCACCTTCGATGAGGGGATCAGCGAGACGCTGTCCCTGCTGCGACGCAAGGGCGGCATGACCCGCGCGGAGATCGTGGCCGAGACCGGCCTGTCCCGCAGCGGGGTCAACCTGCGGATCGACGCGCTCCTGGAGGGGCGCCTGGTCACCGGCTCGGCGCGTGAGGTGGCCACGAAGGGCCGGCCCGCCGAGGTCTTCTCCTTCAACAGCGAGCGCGGCAAGCTGCTCGCCGCCGACGTCGGCGCCACGAAGTTCCGCGCCGGCCTGTGCAACCTCGGCGGCGACGTCGAGTCCGAGATCGAGCGGCCGTCCGACGTCACGGCGGGGCCCGAGGTGCTGCTCGCCTCGATCCTCGAGTGCTTCGAGTCCTTCCTGCGCGACACCGGCACCGACGCCGACGAGATCCTCGGCATCGGCCTGAGCCTGCCCGCGCCGGTCAAGCGCGGCTCCGGCATGTCGGTGAACCCGCCGATCATGCCGCTGTGGAACCGCTTCGACGTCCCGGCCTGGTTCCACGAGCGCTTCGCCTCCTCCCCCGTCTTCCTCGAGAAGGACGCGAACGCGATGGCGTACGGGGAGGCGCGCTTCTCCCACCCCGAGGCCGACGACCTGCTGCTCGTGAAGATCGGCACCGGCATCGGCAGCGGCCTCATCCGCGAGGGCAGCCTCTACCGCGGCGCCGACGGGGCCGCCGGCGACCTCGGACACATCCCGATGACCCTGCCGGGCGACGACGAGGGCCCGCTGTGCAAGTGCGGCAACCACGGCTGCCTCGAGGCCCGCGCCGGCGGCTGGGCGATCCTGCGCGACCTGCAGGAGACCGGCTCCACGGCGACGTCCCAGGACGACCTCATCGCGGCACTCGCCTCCGGCGACCCCACCGCGGTCCAGCTGGCGCGCCGGGCCGGCCAGGTGATCGGCACCGCCGTCGCCACCGCCGTCAACCTGCTCAACCCCCGCGTGGTCGTGCTGGCCGGACACCTCGTCGCGGCCGGGGGCGACCACCTGCTGCCGGCGATCCGCGAGCGCGTGTACAGCCGGTCCCTGCCGCTGGCCACCTCCGAGCTCTCCATCGTCGCCAGCAGCCTGCACCCGCGGGAAGGGCTGGTGGGGCTGGCGCACCTGGTGAGCGACGGAATACTCGAGCCGGCCGAGATCGGACGGCTGGTCGACCGCGGCGGCTCCGCCTGACGTACTACGGTGTCGGCCAGAGATCACGAGGAACGACGAGAGGCGACGGGGTGTCCGGTCATGGTGGGGTCCTGGCACTGTTCCGCGCCCACGGGCCCCTGACCCGCGCACAGGTCGTCGAGCTGTCCGGCCTCTCGCGCGCCACGGCCACGCACCGACTGGAGGGCCTCGTGCGCTCCGGACTGATCCACGCGCGGGAGGACGACCGCACCACGGGCGGCCGCCCCGCCGGCGTCTTCGACCTCGCCGAGACCCGCGGCGCGCTGCTCGTCGCCGACATCGGCAGCAGCCACGCGCGCTACGGCATCGCCGACCTGACGGGCCGCGTCCTCACTGCACTCGACGAGGACATCGCGATCGACGACGGCCCCGACGTGGTCCTGGCCGGTGTCGCGCGCGCCTTCGAGCAGCTCGAGGTCGAGGCCACCTCCCCCGTGCTGGGCGTCGCGATCGGCGTGCCCGGGCCCGTCGACCAGCGCACCGGGCGGCTCGTGAGCCCGCCGACGATGCGCGGCTGGGACGGCGCCGACGTGGCCGCGCGCCTCGGTCCGCTCGTCAACGCGCCGATCGTGGTCGACAAGGACGCCAACCTCGTCGCGCTCGGCGTCCACCGCGCCCTGCGGGCCGACGCCGTGCCCGGCGCGGACGACCTGCTCGTCGTGAAGGTGGGCATGGGCATCGGTGCCGGCATCATCTCGCGCGGCAGCGTGCTGCACGGCGCGCGCGGCGGCGCCGGCGACCTCGGGCACATCCCCCACGACGACGGGCCCCGCTGCCGCTGCGGACAGCGCGGCTGCGCCGAGGCCTCGGCGGGGGCCTGGGCCATCGCGGCCCGCCTGCGCGAGCTCGGGCACCCGGTCCGCACGTCGGCCGACGTCGTGGCCCTGGCCACGAACGGCGACCGGGATGCCACCTCGGCCCTGCGCGCCGCGGGACGGCGGATCGGCGACGTCGTCGTCGAGGCCGTCGGGGTGCTCAACCCGGCGATGGTCGTGGTCGGCGGCGACCTCGCGGAGTCCGGTGACCTGCTGGTCGACGGTGTTCGCGAGCGCGTCTTCGAGCGCTCGCACCCGCTCGCGACGACCGACCTCAGCGTGATCGCGTCGCCCCTCGGCGCGGACGCGGGCCTGCTCGGCGCGGCCCAGATGGCGGCCGACGCGGCACTGGCGCCCGAGCGCGTGGACGCGCTCGTCGACGCCTGAAGCCCGGCGCCCTCGGGACTTTTGCGCAACGTTAGACAAAAGCCCGCCGGACCTCTACGGTTGACCCCGTGGCCCCTACCGAGAACACCTCCCCGACCGGCTGGCGCGACCCCCTCGACCTCGAGGCGGTGCGGCACGCACGTGTCCTGCCCCTCGACGTGGTCCAGGCGAAGGGCAACGGGCACGCCGGCACCGCCGTCAGCCTGACCCCCGCCCTGTACGTCCTGTTCCAGGAGTACCTGCGTCACGATCCCGCCCACCCCGACTGGGAGGGCCGTGACCGGTTCGTCCTGTCGGCCGGGCACACCAGCCTCTCGCTGTACCTGCAGCACTACCTCAGCGGCTACGGCCTCGAGCTCGACGACCTGAAGAAGGCCCGCGCGCTCGGCAGCCTCACCCCCGGGCACCCCGAGTGGGGTCACACGCCCGGCGTCGAGACCACCACCGGTCCGCTGGGCCAGGGCGTCGGCAACGCGGTCGGCCTGGCGATGTCGGCCCGCCGCGTGCACGCGCTGCTCGAGCCCGAGACCACCCCCGACGAGGGCCTGTTCCGCTACCGCACGTGGTGCGTCGCGGGCGACGGATGCCTGTCCGAGGGCGTCTCGCAGGAGGCCTCCTCCCTCGCCGGCACGCTCGGCCTGGACGGGCTGATCCTCGTCTGGGACGACAACCGCATCTCCATCGAGGGCGACACCGCCATCGCGTTCACCGAGGACGTCGTCGCTCGCTACCGCGCCTACGGCTGGGCGATCGTGGAGATCGAGGACGCCGAGGACCCGGACGCGATCCGCGCCGGCTTCGACGCGGCGGTCGCCGTGACCGGCCAGCCCGTCTTCGTCCGCCTGCGCACCCGCATCGGCCACCCGATGCCCACCGTCGGCGGCACCGCCGGCGCCCACTCCGGCGCGCCCGGCGACGCCGAGGTGGCCGCCACCAAGGAGGCGCTGGGCCTGGATCCCGAGCAGTTCTTCGCGATGCCCGCCGAGGCCCTCGCCCACGCCCGCCGCGTGCGTGAGCGCGGCGCGGCCGCCCGGGAGGACTGGCAGACGCGGTACGACGCGTGGCGCAGCGCCGACCCCGAGCGCGCGGCCCTGCACGACCGCATGCGCGAGCGCGACGTCACCCCCGCCGCCCGCGAGAAGCTCTCCGCCCTGCGCGCCGAGCCGCAGAAGGTGGCCACCCGCATCGCCAGCGGCGCGGTCCTCAACACGGTGGCGGCCGAGCTGCCGTGGCTGTGGGGCGGCTCCGCCGACCTCGCCGAGACCAACAACGTGGTGATCTCCGGCGCCCGCAGCTTCACGCCCACCGACTACGCGGGCGACGAGTGGCCCGGCGGCCCCGACGGCAGCCTCGTCCACTTCGGCATCCGCGAGCACGCCATGGGCGCGGTCCTCAACGGCATCGCGCTCGCCGGGTACTCGCACCCGTTCGGCGCCACGTTCTTCGTCTTCTCCGACTACATGCGCCCGTCGGTGCGCCTGGCCGCGCTCATGGGCCTGCCCGTCACCTACGTCTGGACGCACGACTCGGTCGGCGTGGGCGAGGACGGGCCGACGCACCAGCCGGTCGAGCATCTCTGGTCGCACCGCGCCATCCCCGGCCTCGACGTCGTCCGCCCGGCCGACTGGACCGAGACCGTGGACGCGTGGACGCGGATCCTCACCGCCGACCGCCCGACCGCCCTCGTGCTGAGCCGCCAGGGCGTGCCGGTCGTGAGCGCGGACGTGCCGGCCGGCGAGGGCGCCCACCGCGGTGCCTACGTGCTGGCCGACGCCGACGCCACGCCCGACCTCATCATCGTCGCCACCGGCTCCGAGGTGGGCCTGGCGATGCAGGCGCGCGACCTCCTCACCGCGGAGGGCATCGGCGTCCGCGTCGTCTCGGCCCCGTGCCTCGAGTGGTTCGAGGAGCAGGACCTCGCCTACCGCGAGTCGGTCCTCCCCCGCGCCATCGCCGCACGTGTCAGCGTGGAGGCCGGAACCGGCACCGGTTGGCATCGCTACGTGGGCACCCACGGTGAGATAGTGAGTGTCGAGGAGTTCGGTGCCAGCGGAGCCGGCGATCTCGTGCTCGCCGAGCGCGGCATCACCGTCGACGCCGTCGTCGCAGCGGCCCGCCGCAGCCTCGACGCCACGCGACCCGAACAGAACCCGCTCTCCGAAGGGACCAACCGATGAGCACCAGCCTGAAGGCGGGACTCGACCGCCTCCCGGGCGTCGACCAGGTCGGCCTCGAGGCACGGGCCGCCCAGCTGGGCACGCGCTCGATCAAGACGACGTCCAAGCAGTGGGCGATCGACCTCGCCATCTCGATGGTCGACCTCACCACGCTCGAGGGTGCGGACACCCCCGGCAAGGTGCGGGCGCTGGCCATCAAGGCGCTGCGCCCCGACCCCACCGATCCCTCGTGCCCCGCTGCCGCGGCCGTCTGCGTCTACCCCGACATGGTCCCGTTCGTGCGCGAGGTCGTCGGCGACCGCCTGCACGTCGCGGCCGTCGCCACCGCGTTCCCGTCGGGCCGCGCGCCCATCGAGGTCAAGCTGGCCGACACCGCCGCCGCCGTGGCCGCGGGCGCCGACGAGATCGACATGGTCATCGACCGTGGCGCGTTCCTGTCGGGCGACCTCGAGAAGGTCCACGAGCAGATCGTGGCCGTCAAGGAGGCCTCCGGCAGCGCCCACCTCAAGGTGATCCTCGAGACCGGCGAGCTGCAGACCTACGACAACATCCGCCGCGCCTCCTGGCTGGCGATGGACGCCGGCGCGGACTTCATCAAGACCAGCACCGGCAAGGTGCAGCCCGCCGCGACGCTGCCGACCACGCTGCTCATGCTCGAGGCCGTGCGCGACTACCGCATCGCCACCGGCCGCCAGGTGGGCGTCAAGCCCGCGGGCGGCATCCGCACCTCGAAGGACGCGATCAAGTACCTGGTCGTCGTCAACGAGGTCGCGGGCGAGGACTGGCTGGACCCCGACTGGTTCCGGTTCGGCGCCTCCTCGCTGCTCAACGACCTGCTCATGCAGCGCCAGAAGATGCTCACCGGCCGCTACTCCGGCCCCGACTACGTGACCCTGGACTGATCAGACATGCCCAAGTTCGAATACGCCCCCGCGCCGGAGTCGCGCTCCATCGTCGACCTCCAGGCCAGCTACGGCCTCTTCGTCGACGGTGAGTTCACCGACGGCGGCGGCACGGCGTTCAAGACCGTCAACCCCGCCACCGAGGAGGTCCTCGCCGAGGTCGCCGAGGCCAATGAGGACGACGTCGACCGCGCCGTCCGCGCCGCCCGTCGCGCCTACGACCGCGTGTGGGGCCCCATGCCCGGCCGCGAGCGCGCCAAGTACCTGTTCCGGATCGCCCGCATCCTGGCCGAGCGCAGCCGCGAGTTCGCCGTCCTGGAGACGCTCGACAACGGCAAGCCGATCAAGGAGTCGCGCGACGTCGACGTGCCCCTGGTCTCGCAGTGGTTCTTCTACCACGCGGGCTGGGCGGACAAGCTCGATCACGCGGGCCTCGGCGCGAACCCGCAGCCGCTCGGCGTCGCCGCGCAGGTCATCCCGTGGAACTTCCCGCTGCTGATGCTGGCGTGGAAGGTCGCGCCCGCCCTCGCGGCCGGCAACACGGTCGTCCTCAAGCCGGCCGAGACCACGCCGCTGACGGCCCTGCTGTTCGCCGACGTGTGCCGCCAGGCGGAGCTGCCCGCGGGTGTCGTCAACATCGTCACGGGCGCCGGCGAGACCGGTCGCCACCTCGTGTCGCACCCGGACGTGAACAAGGTCGCGTTCACCGGCTCCACCCCGGTGGGCCGCGAGATCGCCCGCGCCGTCGCCGGCACGGACAAGCGCCTCACCCTCGAGCTCGGCGGCAAGGCCGCGAACATCGTGTTCGACGACGCGCCGATGGACCAGGCCGTCGAGGGCATCGTCCGCGGCATCTTCTTCAACCAGGGCCACGTGTGCTGCGCCGGCTCGCGCCTGCTCGTGCAGGAGAGCGTCGCCGAGGAGGTCCTCGACCGCCTCAAGACCCGCATGGCCACGCTGCGCCTGGGCGACCCGCTCGACAAGAACACCGACGTCGGCGCGATCAACTCGGCCGAGCAGCTGGGCCGCATCCGCGACCTCGCCGCCACCGGCGACGACGAGGGCGCCGACCGCTGGAGCGCTCCGTGCGAGCTGCCCGAGCGCGGCTACTGGTACGCCCCGACGATCTTCACCGGCGTCACGCAGGCGCACCGGATCGCGCGCGAGGAGATCTTCGGCCCGGTCCTGTCGGTGCTGACCTTCCGCACGCCCGCCGAGGCGATCGAGAAGGCCAACAACACGCCCTACGGCCTGTCGGCCGGCGTGTGGACCGAGAAGGGCTCGCGCATTCTCGCGATGGCCGACCAGCTGCGCGCCGGCGTGGTCTGGGCCAACACGTTCAACCAGTTCGATCCCGCCTCTCCGTTCGGCGGGTACAAGGAGTCCGGCTACGGCCGCGAGGGCGGCCGCCACGGACTCTCCAGCTACCTGGAGGCCACCCGATGAGCGAGCGCGTCGACGTCCGCAAGACCTACAAGCTGTTCATCGGCGGGGCGTTCCCCCGCTCGGAGTCCGGCCGCACGTACGAGGTCGCGTCCTCGCGCGGGAAGTTCCTGGCCAACGCCGCGAAGGCGTCGCGCAAGGACGCCCGCGACGCGGTCGGCGCCGCCCGCAAGGCCTTCGGTGGCTGGTCGAAGCGCACGCCCTACAACCGGGGCCAGATCCTCTACCGCGTGGCCGAGGTCCTCGAGGGCCGCCGCGACCAGCTGGTCGCCGAGGTCCGCGCCGCCGAAGGCGTCAACGAGCGTCGTGCCAACGCGATCGTCGACGCCGCCGTCGACACGTGGGTCTGGTACGCCGGCTGGGCCGACAAGCTCTCGCAGGTCACCGGCAACGCCAACCAGGTGAACGGGCCGTTCTTCAACCTCACCTCGCCCGAGCCCACGGGCGTCGTGGCGATCGCCGCGCCGCAGCAGTCGTCGCTGCTGGGCCTGGTCGAGGTGCTCGCCCCGGTGCTGCTGTCGGGCAACACGGCGGTCGTCGTGTCGTCCTACGAGCGTCCGCTGCCCGCCATCACGCTCTCGGAGATCCTCTCGACCTCCGACGTGCCCGGCGGCGTGGTCAACGTGCTGACCGGCGACATCGCGGAGATCGGCCCGTGGCTGGCCACGCACCTCGACGTCAACGCGCTCGACCTGACCGGCGTCGACGACGCCGACGTCGCGCGCGACCTGGAGGCCGAGGCCGCGGTGAACCTCAAGCGCGTCGTGCGCCCCGGCACCTCCACGGCCCAGGCGCTCACCCGCATCACGCCGTTCCTCGAGCACAAGACCGTCTGGCACCCGATCGGCGTCTGACGTCCCGCTGGAGCGGTGAGCTGTCAACCCTTCCCTCGGCGTGGCGGTGAGCCGTCAACCTCTTCGCACCTGATGCGGTTGATCGCTGACCGATACCCGAGTCGAGAGGTTGACAGCTCACCGCTCCCCGGGGCGACCGGACGCCGACGCGTCTCGATACGCTCGCACCCATGCCGCACGTCGTGATCCTGGCCGGCCCGTCCGGGTCGGGGAAGTCCCACCTGGCCGAGCGGCTCGGCTGGACCGTGCTGCGGCTCGACGACTTCTACCACGACCACGACCACCCCGGCCTCCCGCTGAGCACGCTCGGGATCGTCGACTGGGACGACGTCCGCTCGTGGAACCTCGAGGCAGCCATGACGGCCATCGAGGAGCTGTGCCGCCACGGCCGCACGCAGGTGCCGGTCTACGACATCTCGGTCAGCCAGGCCGTCGGCACGCACGAGGTCGTGCTGAACGGCGACCGCTTCATCGCCGAGGGCCTCTTCGCCACCGACATGGTCGCGCCGTGCCGCGAGGCCGGTGTGCTCGACGCGGCGATCTGCCTCACCCGTCCGCGGCCCGTCGTCTTCTGGCTGCGGCTCGTGCGCGACCTGCGCGAGTCACGCAAGCCGCCGATGACCTTGGTGCGCCGCGGCTGGCGCCTCATGAGGGACCAGCCGCGCGTCATCGCCGAGGCCGTCGCCGCGGGCTGCGTCACGATGCACCCGCGCCGCGCCTACCGCTTCCTGACCTCACGCCGCTAGCGAGAGACGGGCGGGCGGTCAGTGGCCGAGGGCCGCGTAGCCGGGCTTGATGACCTCGTTGATGAGCGTGAGGCGTTCGTCGAACGGGGCGAAGGCGCTCTTCATGGCGTTGACGGTGAACCAGCGCAGGTCGCCCAGGCTGTAGCCGAAGGCGTCGGTCAGCAGGTTCATCTCGCGGCCGATCGAGGTGCCGCTCATGAGCCGGTTGTCGCTGTTGATCGTGACGCGGAAGCCCAGCTCGGCCAGCGGGCCGATCGGGTGGTCGACGATCGACGTCATCCCGGCGACGGCCCCGGTCTGCAGATTCGACGACGGGCACATCTCCAAGGGGATGCGCCGGTCGCGGATGTACGCCGCGAGACGGCCGAGGTGCGCAGTCGGCGAGGCCGAGAAGTCGATGTCGTCGACGATCCGCACGCCGTGGCCGAGGCGGTCGGCGCCGCAGCGCTGCACCGCCTGCCAGATCGAGGGCAGGCCGAACGCCTCGCCGGCGTGGATCGTGAAGTGGGCGTTCTCGCGGCGCAGGTACTCGAACGCCTCGAGGTGCAGGATCGGCGGGAAGCCGTCCTCGGCGCCCGCGATGTCGAAGCCGAGCACGCCCCGGTCGCGGTACTCCACCGCGACCTTCGCGATCTCGAGCCCGCGCGACGCGTGCCGCATGGCGGTGAGCAGCTGGCCGACGACCATCGCCCGGCCCTGCTCGCGCACGAGCGCGACGCCCTCGTCGATGCCGGCCTGGACGGCCTCGACGGCCTCCTCGATCGACAGTCCGGCGTTCTGGTGCTGCTCGGGGGCCCAGCGCAGCTCGGCGTAGACCACGCCGTCGGCGGCGAGGTCGAGCACGGCCTCGCGCGCGACGCGGGCCAGGTCCTCGGGGCGCTGCATGACGCCCACGGTGTGCTGGAAGGTCTCGAGGTAGCGCACGAGCGAGCCCGACGAGGACGCCTCCTCGAACCAGGCGCCGAGGTCCTCGGGCGCGGCCGGCAGGTCGTGACCGATCTCGAGGGCGATCTCGGCGACCGTCTCGGGGCGCACTCCCCCGTCGAGGTGCTCGTGCAGGGCGACCTTGGGGGCGGCGGCGATCTGCTCCGGCGTGGCCCTCATGTCAGGCGTCCATCAGCAGGGTGACGGTCTCGGCGATGCACGCCGGCTTCTCGCTGCCCTCGATCTCGACGGTGTGCTGCAGCGTCACCTGCTGTCCCTTCTCGATGTCGCGGACGTCGAGGACCTCCACACGGTTGCGGACCTTCGAGCCGACCTTCACGGGCGCCATGAAGCGCACGCGGTTGAGGCCGTAGTTGACGCGGGCGCGGTCGCCGGCGAACGCGTAGACCTGGGCGCCGAGGAACGGCAGCAGCGAGAGCGTGAGGTAGCCGTGGGCGATCGTGGCGCCGAACGGGCCGTCGGCCGCGCGCTCGGGATCGACGTGGATCCACTGCCGGTCACCGGTCGCATCGGCGAACATGTCGATGCGGTCCTGGTGGACCTCGATCCATGAGCTGACGCCCAGCTCGGTCCCGGAGGACGCGGCGATCTCGGCTCTGTCGTTCAGGATGCGCATGGGTCCGAACCTACCGTGTCCCGCGCCACACCATGGGCCCCGGATGTCCCACGGGACGCTGCCGTCAGCCGCCGATGCGGTCGATGACGATCGGCGTCGCCCGGGGCGCCGAGGCACCGATCGACCAGCCGCCCTCGAGCGCCTCGCGTGCCCGCTCGAACCGCTCGGGCGTGTCGGTGTGCAGGGTCAGCAGCGGCTGCCCGGCCCGGACGGTGTCGCCGGGCTTGGCGTGCAGCTCGACGCCGGCACCGGCCTGGACGGCCTCGCCCGGACGCGAGCGGCCCGCGCCGAGTCGCCACGCGGCCACGCCCACGGCGTAGGCGTCGAGCGAGGTGAGCACGCCGTCGGCGTCGGCCGTGACGGTCTCGGTCTCGCGCGCGACGGGCAGCTTCGCATCGGGATCGCCGTCCTGCGCGCGGATCATGGCCTTCCAGGCGTCCATCGCGCGGCCGTCGGCGAGTGCGTCGGCCGGGTCGACGTCGGTGACGCCGGCCGCCTGGAGCATCTCCCGGGCCAGCGCGACGGTGAGCTCGACGACGTCGGACGGGCCGCCTCCGGCCAGCACCTCCACCGACTCGCGCACCTCGAGGGCATTGCCCGCCGTGAGGCCGAGCGGGATCGACATGTCCGTCAGCAGGGCCACGGTGCGCACGCCCGCGTCGGTGCCGAGCGCGACCATCGTCTCGGCGAGCTCGCGGGCGTCCGCCTCGTGCTTCATGAACGCGCCCGAGCCGACCTTCACGTCCAGCACGAGCGCGCCCGTGCCCTCGGCGATCTTCTTGCTCATGATCGAGCTGGCGATGAGCGGGATCGCCTCCACCGTGCCGGTGATGTCGCGCAGGGCGTAGAGCTTCTTGTCCGCCGGCGCCAGGCCCGAGCCCGCGGCGCAGATGACCGCGCCGAGGTCCTCGAGCTGGGTCATCATCTCGTCGTTCGACAGCGCCGCGCGCCAGCCGGGGATCGACTCGAGCTTGTCGAGCGTGCCGCCCGTGTGGCCGAGACCGCGGCCCGACAGCTGCGGCACGGCGACGCCGCACGCGGCCACGAGGGGCGCGAGCGGCAGCGTGATCTTGTCGCCCACGCCACCGGTGCTGTGCTTGTCGGCCGTCGGCCGCGACAGCGAGGAGAAGTCCATCCGCTCGCCCGTGGCGATCATCGCCGCGGTCCAGCGGGCGATCTCGCGACGGTTCATGCCGTTCAGCAGGATCGCCATCGCGAGCGCCGACATCTGCTCGTCGGCCACGACGCCGCGCGTGTACGCGTCGACGACCCAGTCGATCTGGTCGTCGGTCAGCTCGTGGCCGTCGCGCTTGGCGACGATGACGTCGGTGGGGGCGAACTTCTCTGTCGTCATGCAGACACCTGGATGCTCTCGTAGCCGCGCAGGACCCACGTGGGCCGACGCGGGGACTCGCCCGCGAGGACGAGATCGGGGAAACGGTCGAGCAGGGCACGCAGGGTGATGCCGAGCTCGAGGCGCGCCAGCGGCGCGCCGAGGCAGAAGTGGATGCCCAGCCCGAAGCCGACGTGAGGGTTCGGGTCGCGACCCACGTCGAACGTGTCGGCGTCCTCGAACACCGCGGCGTCGCGGTTGGCCGAGCCCATCAGGCACGCCACCTTCTGCCCGGCGGTGACGAGCTGGCCGGCGACCTCGACGTCCTTCGTGGCGGTGCGCTCGAAGAGCTGCAGCGGCGCGTCGAAGCGGATGAGCTCCTCCAGCGCGAGATCGATCGGCACCTCGCCGCTCGTGACGCGGGCGAGCTGGTCGCGGTGCGTCAGCAGGGCGTGGAAGCCGTTGCCGAACGTGTTGACGCTGGCCTCGTGGCCGGCGTTGAGCAGCAGCACCACCGTGGCGACGAGCTCGTCGTCGGTGAAGCCCTTGCCCGCGTCGGTCTCGGCGATGAGGTCGCTGACCAGGTCCTCGCCGGGCTGCGCACGACGCATCGCGATGACCTCGCGCACGTAGTCGGCGAACGCCGTGCTGGCCTCGATGGCCTCGGCCTTCGTGGCCTCGTCGATGTCCTTCTCGTACATGTGCACGATCGCCTGGCTCCAGCGGCGCAGGTCCTCGTGGTCCTCGCGCGGGACGCCCAGCAGGTCGCAGATGACGTAGACGGGCATCGGCTCGGCGTAGTCGGCCAGCACGTCGAACTGCTCGGGCAGCGCGGCGACCATGTCGGCGGCGAGCGACTCGATGCGCGGACGCATGCGCTCGACGTGGCCGCGGCCGAACGCGCCGGCCAGCAGGCGCCGCATGCGGGTGTGCGCGGGCGGCTCGTTCTCCATGAGCTGGTTGCGGTGCAGCGTGTTGAACGGCTCCATCTCCTCCACCGGCTCCCAGTCGTGCCACAGCCGCCCGAAGGCGCGGTTCTTCAGCACCGCGCCGACGGTGGCGTGATCGGTGGCCAACCACGTCGACCACGGCTCGTGCCAGACCAGGGATCCCTGCCTGCGCAGATCGGCCAGGGCCGGGTAGGGATCGCGCAGGAAGTCGGCGTCGGTGGGGTCGAAGGTGGTCAGCGTGCTCATGAGTCGTCCAGGTCCGTCACGTCGAAGGCGTCGGGGAGCACCTCGGCCATCGTCTTGACGCCCGAGGCGGTCAACAGCTGGCACTCGGGGCCGCCGTTCTCCCACAGCAATTGTCGGCAACGGCCGCACGGCATGACCGGGCGCCCCTGTCCCTCGACGCACACGACCGCACGGAGCTTGCCGCCACCGGTGGAGTGCAGGGCCGAGACCATGCCGCACTCGGCGCACAGGGCCACGCCGTAGGCCGCGTTCTCGACGTTGCAGCCCAGCACGACCCGCCCGTCCTCGACGAGGCCGGCGGCGCCGACCTTGTACTTCGAGTAGGGCGCGTAGGCGCGCTGCATGACCTCGACGGCGTACTTCGTGAGGGCGTCCCAGTCGACGGGCGCCTCGGCCGGGGTGAAACCGAATCCGCTCATCCGACACTGCCCTTCCGGTAGACCTTGCCGTCCGCCGCGGGCATCCTCAGGTTCTGGCTGAACACCGCGAGGACGAGCAGCGTGGTGACGTACGGCGTCATGGTGGCCAGCTCGTTGGGGATCTGGTCGGTGGTGAGGTAGATGCCCGCGACGATGACGCCCAGCACCGCGGCGATGAGCGCCGAGCGCTGGCCGTGCTGACGCCACTGCCAGACGGCCAGCATCACCAGGAAGACGGCCACGAGCAGCAGCAGCGCGTGCACGGTCTCGCCGCCGCCGCGCAGGCGCAGCGTGTCGGTGTAGCCGAACAGCGTGGCGCCGGCGAACAGGCCGCCGGGACGCCAGTTGCCGAAGATCATGGCGGCGAGGCCGATGTAGCCGCGGCCTCCGGTCTGTCCGTCGCGGAAGGCGTTCGCGGCCACCAGCGCCAGGAAGCCGCCGGCGAGGCCCGCGAGGCCGCCCGAGGCGATCACGGCGATGAACTTGTAGCGGTAGACGTTGACGCCGAGCGACTCCGCGGCCGCCGGTGACTCGCCGACCGAGCGCAGACGCAGGCCGAAGCCGGTGCGCCACAGCACCCACCAGGTCAGCACGAACAGGGCGATCGCGATGAGCGTCAGCGACGACACGTTGGTGACGAACGCGCGCAGCACCGCGGCGACCTCGGAGACGAAGAACCAGTTCTCCTGCTCGATCTCGCCCAACGGCTCGGACAGGCCCGAGATCGTGATGCTCGGCAGTCGCTCGATCGGCGGCGACTGCGTCTGGCCGCCACCGGGGACGCCCGAGAAGGCCATGCCCGCGAGGTACTGGACGGCACCCGCGGCGATGATGTTGATCGCGACGCCGGAGACGATGTGGTCGACGCCGAAGTAGACCGTGGCGACGGCGTGCAGCAGGCCGCCGGCGGCGCCCAACAGGATCGCGCCCACCACGCCCTGCCACGGGCCGTAGAAGTAGCCGAAGTAGCCGGCGCCGAACGTGCCGAGGATCATCATGCCCTCGAGGCCGATGTTGACCACGCCCGCACGCTCGGACCACAGGCCGCCGAGGCCGGCCAGGCCGATCGGGACGGCGGCGATCAGGGTGGCGCGGATCGTGCCCGACGAGCTGAGGTCGTCGACGCCGGTGATGATGCGCAGCAGCGACATGATCACGAGGACGCCGGCGATGCCGATGAGGATCCATGGCCAGCTCAGGCGGAAGCGGCCCTGCGGAGTGCCGTGGACGTTCGTCACGGGGTCGGTCGCCACGCTCATCGGGCCACCTCCTTCTCCTGAGGCTGGGAGTCCAGGGCGGCCGCCACCTGACGCTGCTCGAGCCGGACGCCGTAGCGGCGGACGACCTCGTAGGCGATGACGACGGCGAGCACGATGACGCCCTGGGTGACCTTGACGATGTCGGGCGAGACGTCGAGCAGGATCTGCAGCGGGTTGGACTGCTGGTCGAGGAACGCGAACAGGAGCGCGCCGATCGCGATGCCGACCGGGTGGTTGCGGCCCAGCAGCGCGATGGCGATGCCCGCGAAGCCCAGTCCGGACTGGAACGTGGAGCCGTAGGCGTAGTCCTGGCCGAACAGCAGCGGCATGCCCACGAGGCCGGCCACCGCACCCGAGAGCAGCATCGTCACCAGGATCATCTTCTTGACGTTGATGCCCGACGCGACGGCCGCGCTCTCGGACTGGCCCGCGGCGCGCAGGTCGAAGCCGAAGCGCGTGCGGTTGATGAGCAGCCAGTAGGCGATGCCCACGATGATCGCCACGACGATGAAGCCGTAGACCTCGCCACCGAGGAACGGGATGCCGGGGATCCGGCTCCCCTCGGGCACCGGCTTGGTCGAGATGATGTTGCTGCCCTCCTCGCGGACGGCCACCTTGCGCAGCAGGTAGGCCACCACGGCGGTCGCGATCGCGTTGAGCATGATCGTCGAGATGACCTCGGAGACGCCGCGGGTGACGCGCAGCAGGCCCGCGATGCCGGCCCACATGGCGCCGACGAGCATGCCGGCCACGAGGGCGAGGGCGATGTTCAGGAAGCCCGGCAGCCAGGCCTCGCCGGCCACCCACGCGGCCGCGAAGGACGCGATCCGGTACTGCCCGTCGACGCCGATGTTGAACAGGTTCATCCGGAAGCCGATGGCCACCGCGACCGCCGACAGGTAGTACACCGTGGCGGCGTTGAGGATGTTGACCATCGTGCGGTTGCTGGGCCAGCTGAGGATCTGGCTCCACACGCCGATCCAGTCGTCGCCGGCCAGGATCAGCACGAGGCTGGTGACCACGAACGCCACGACCAGGGCGAGCGCCGGAGCGGCCAGCGCCAGCCCGATCCGGGTCAGCCGCGACTCTGTCCTCATGCGGACTCCTCCTCGTCGGTGGCGCCGGTCATGGCCGAGCCGAGTTGCTGGGGCGTGACCTCGCCCGGGTCGAAGGTGCCGACCAGCTGGCCGCGCAGCAGCACGGCGATCGTGTCGGACAGGCCGATGAGCTCGTCGAGGTCGGCCGAGATCAGCAGCACCGCCAGGCCGTTGCGGCGGGCGCGCTTGATGTGGTCCCAGATGGCGGCCTGGGCGCCGACGTCGACGCCGCGCGTGGGGTGCGCGGCGATCAGCAGGCTCGGGTCGCTGCTCATCTCGCGGCCGACGATCAGCTTCTGCTGGTTGCCGCCGGAGAGGGCGCGGGCGAGCGTGTCGATGCTCGGCGTGCGGACGTCGTACTCCGCGACGATGCGGTCCGTGTCCTTGCGGGCCCCGTTGCGGTCGATGAAGGGCCCGGCGACGTTGGGCTCGCGGGTCTGGTGGCCCAGGACGCGGTTCTCCCACAGCGGGGCGTCCAGCAGCAGGCCCTGGCGGTGGCGGTCCTCGGGGATGTAGCCGATGCCGGCCTCGCGGCGACGGCGCGTGGACCAGTCGGCGATGTCGGCGTCGTCGAGCTCGACCCGGCCGGTGGCCTCGGGTCGCATGCCCATGATGGCCTCGACGAGCTCGGCCTGGCCGTTGCCCTCGACGCCGGCGATGCCCAGGATCTCGCCGCGGTGGATCCTGAAGGAGATGCCGTCCAGCAGGGGGCGGCCACCGCGCGGGTCGGGCAGGCCGAGGTCGACGACCTCGAGCACCTCGACGTCGGTGACGGTGGACAGCTCGGTGCTGGGGCTCGGCAGCTCGGAGCCGACCATCAGCTCGGCCAGCTGGCGCGAGGTGACGCTGTCGGCGGCCACGGTCTCGACCGTGGTGCCGCGGCGGACGACGGTGACGCTGTCGGCGACCGACAGCACCTCGTCGAGCTTGTGGGAGATGAAGATGACGGCGAGGCCCTCGGACTTGAGCTCGCGCAGGTTGTCGAACAGCTCGTCGACCTCCTGGGGCACCAGGACCGCGGTGGGCTCGTCGAGGATGATGATGCGCGCGCCGCGGTAGAGGACCTTGAGGATCTCGATGCGCTGGCGGGCGCCGACGCCGAGGTCGGCGACGAGGTCGTCGGGGCGGATGTCGAGGCCGTAGGTCTCCGACAGGCTGCGGATCTGCTCGCGGGCGCGGTCGCCGATGCCGTGCAGCTTCTCGGCGCCCAGCACGACGTTCTCCAGGACGGTGAGGTTGTCGGCGAGCATGAAGTGCTGGAAGACCATGCCGACGCCGTGCCCGATCGCGTCGGACGGCGAAGAGAACGAGACGTCGCTGCCGTCGATCTGGATCGTGCCCGAGTCGGGCTTCTGCACGCCGTACAGGATCTTCATCAGCGTGGACTTGCCGGCGCCGTTCTCCCCCACGATCGCGTG
Organism: Aeromicrobium sp. JJY06; assembly: GCF_044069275.1. Taxonomy (NCBI): domain Bacteria; kingdom Bacillati; phylum Actinomycetota; class Actinomycetes; order Propionibacteriales; family Nocardioidaceae; genus Aeromicrobium; species Aeromicrobium sp. JJY06. The sequence continues at coordinate 1,791,745 of NZ_JBIMRD010000001.1, read as the reverse complement.
GATGGTGCCGCGGCGGACGTCGATGTCGATGTCGTGGTTGGCGATGACGCCGGGGAACGTCTTGCCGATGCCCCGGAGCCGGACCACGACGTCCGAGCCGCTGCTCGCGTTGGTGCCGGTTTCGGCCGATGTGATGCTCACGATGTCACCTTCTGGTGGTCGGCGGACCCAAAGGGGCGGCCCGGCCCCACGCTATCGCGCAGGGCCGGGCCGCGGGCCTCAGTGCTTCGAGGACACGCTCACTTCGAGGGCACCGTGATGGTGCCGTCGATGATCTGCTGCTTGTACTCGTCCAGCTTCTCCTTGATGTCGTCGACGTGACCACCGGTGGTGGAGTAGCCGACGCCGTCGACCTTGAGGTCGTAGACCTGCGGGCCGGTCTTGATGTCGCCCGCCTCGACGCCCTTGAGGAAGTCGAAGACCGCGACGTCGATGTTCTTCGTCATCGAGGTCAGGATGCTGTCGCGCACCGACTCGTCGGCGGTCTTGGCCTGGTCGGAGTCGACGCCGATGGCCCACTTGCCCGCGTCGGTGGCCGCCTGGAAGACGCCGCCGCCCGAGCCGCCGGCGGCGTGGTAGACGACGTCGGCCTCCTTCTCGAACATGCCGGTGGCGGCCGTGTTGCCCTTGGCCGGGTCACCGAAGCCGCTGAAGTCCGGCGGCGTGGTCAGGTAGACCGACTGGACCTTGATGTCGGGGTTGACGGCCTTGGCGCCGGCCTTGTAGCCCGCCTCGAACTTGTGGATCAGCTCGGTGTCGACACCGCCGACGAAGCCGACCGTGCCGGTCTCGGACTTGAGCGCGGCAGCCGCGCCGACCAGGAACGAGCCCTGCTCCTCGGCGAACAGCAGGTTGGTGACGTTGTCAGCGGCGACGGCGTCGTCGACGATCGCGAAGTTCACGTCGGGGTTGGCCTTGGAGATCTTGCCCACGGCGGCGGAGTAGGCGAAGCCCACGGCGACGACCGGGTTGTAGCCGGCATCGACCAGCTGCTGGAGACGCTCCTCGCGAGCCGACTCGGGCTCGCCGTCCTGCGCCTCGGCGTCCTTGACCTCGAAGCCCAGCTCGCACGCGGCCTTGTCGAGGCCCTTGGCGGCCGAGTCGTTGAAGGACTGGTCACCACGACCACCGACGTCGAAGGCCATGCCGACCTTGATGTCGCCCTTCTCGACGCAGTCCTCGCCAGCGGCACTCTCGTCGTCGGTGCTCTTCTTCGAGCAGCCGGCTCCGGCGAAGACCAGGGCGGTCACGGCGGCCGCTGCGGTCAGCTTGTTCAATCGACGCACTTTTCCTCCTCAAGGGCTGCGCCCGACACGAGGGGCGCACGCGATGTCAGGACGACCCTAAGTGCTCGGAGGGCGACCTCGGACCGAGTCGGGTCCGACGAGGGCAACTGTCACCGAACCGTAATCAAAAGCCCGGCCCCCGAGGGTCCTAGGATCAGGACATGCCCTTCTCCGGACCCATCGTCGTCGGCCACGACGGCTCCTCCTTCGCCGACCAGGCCCTGCGCTGGGCGCTCGTGCTGGCCGAGCGCGCCCACATGCCGGTCACGATCGTGCGCGCGTGGACGATGCGCACCGCACCCAAGCCCAAGACGCACGAGTTCGGCTACGTGCCGCCGGCGTCGGACTACGCCGACGCGGTGCGCGAGCGCCTCGAGGAGCAGACCCGCGAGCTGCTGGCGGAGCACCCGGACGTCGAGGTGACGCTGAAGGTCGAGCGCGGCCAGCCCGCCACCGTGGTGGTCGAGGCCAGCGAGGGCGCGTCGCTGCTCGTCGTGGGTCCGCGAGGCCTCGGCGGCTTCAAGGGCCTCATGCTCGGCTCGGTCAGCGAGCACGCCGTGGGCTCGGCCCCGTGCCCCGTGGTGGTCGTGCGCGGCGCCGACGAGGACCCGGCGCAGTCCGAGCCCGAGGCCTGACCGCTCCCCCGCCGACGGGTCAGGCGATCGCGGCGTTGGCGAGCACGAGGGCGCCGACCGCGATCGCGCGCTCGTCGACGCGCAGGTTGCCCTGGTGCAGGTCGTACGTGGGACCACCCGGCGTGCGGGTGCCCAGGCGCGCCATCGTGCCGGGCAGCGTCTCGACGTACCAGGCGAAGTCCTCGCCGCCGAGGCTCTGCGCCGTGGTGGCCACGCCCTCGGGACCGAGCGCGGCGGTCACGGCGTGGCGCAGGCGCTCGGTGACGGCGAAGTCGTTGACCACCGGCGGCACGCCGCGCGTGTAGGTGAGGTCGACGCCCACGCCGAACGGCTCGACGATGTCGGCGATGATGCCGCGCACGAGGTGCTCGGCGTCGTGCCAGGCGGCGGCGTCGAGCATCCGCAGGGTGCCCTTGAGCTCGCCGACGGCGGGGATGACGTTGGCCGCGTTGCCGGCGCTGACCTGACCCCAGACGAGGCTCGCGCCCGCACGCGGGTCGAAGCGGCGCGAGAGCACGGCGGGCAGCTGGGTGATGAGGCTGCCGAGCGCGAACGTGAGGTCCTCGGTGAGGTGCGGGCGCGACGTGTGGCCGCCGCGGCCGTTGAGGACGACGTGGATCTGGTCGGACGCGCCGGTGATCGCGCCCTCGCGGATGCCCACGCGGCCCACGTCGAGCGACGGGTCGCAGTGCAGGGCGAAGATGCGGCTCACGCCGGCCAGGACGCCGTCGGACAGCAGTCGCAGTGCGCCGCCGGGCATGACCTCCTCGGCGGGCTGGAAGATCAGGCGGACGCGGTAGGGCAGGCCGATCGCGCGGTCCGCGGCGGCGAGCGCGGTGGCCGCGCCGATGAGCGCCGAGACGTGGACGTCGTGGCCGCAGGCGTGCGCGACGCCCGGGTTCTTCGACCGCCAGGGGTCCTGCGTGGTGTCGAGGATCGGCAGCGCGTCGAGGTCGGCGCGCAGGGCCACGATGGGGCCGCCGCTCGGGCCGATGTCGACCGACAGGCCGGTGCCGTCGAAGCGCTGGGGGCTCAGGCCGAGCTTGTCCATCCACGCGTACACGAGGTCGGTGGTGCGCTCCTCCTGCCAGGACAGCTCGGGAAACGCATGGAGGTCACGCCTCAGCTCGATGAGGTCGGGGGTCGCCGTCTCCACGGCGCGTGCGATGTGTTCCTGGAGCGTCATGACCTGTCCACTCTACGCCGCTCGACCCACCGGGGCCGGGCATCTCAGATCGAGGACACCGCGCGACTTCGCGAGGTTTCCTGTCACTTCACGAGGGTTGCAAACCTCGCGAAGTGACAGTTTCCCCGGTTAACCGGGGAAACTGTCACCCCTGCCGAGCCCGGTAGGCGGCCTGCGCCTCGCGGTTGCCGCAGGTGGTGCTGCAGAACTTGCGGGAGCGGTTGCGGGAGAAGTCGACGACGACGCCGTCGCAGTCGGAGGCGGCGCAGACGCTCAGGCGCTCCATCTCGTCGGCGCGGATGACGTCGATCATCGCCATCGCCGTCTCGACGAGCACGCGCTCGTGCAGCGGTCGGTCGTCGGCGATGGCGTGGACGTGCCAGTCGAGCCGGTCGTGACGGACCAGCCGCGGGACGGCGTGCTGCTCGGCCAGGATCGCGTTGACGAGGTCGACGGCAGCGGCACGGTCGGCGCGCAGCAGCTCGCGCAGCCGGGGACGGATGTCGCGCACCGCCTCGAGGTCGGCCCGCGTGCGCGGCCGGGCGCCGGTGTAGCCCCAACGGTCGAAGAACTCGGTGAGGTCGGACGGGGTCTCGAGCGTGTCGGGCTCCAGGGCCGAGTTGGCCAGCTCGGAGGCTGCGCCGAGGGCGTCGCTCACGTCAGGAGTGAAGACCATGTTGACACCTTACGACATGCGGTCTAGCGTCATGACCCATGAGCGTGGACACTCCTGACGCGGCCGTCGTCCGCCACACCCCCACCGGACTGCTCCTCGCGGTCACCTCGGCCCTGTCGTTCGGCACCTCCGGCACGATGGCCCGCGGCCTGATGGACGCCGGCTGGTCGCCCGGCGCCGCCTTCGCGGTGCGCGTCAGCCTCGCCGCACTCGTCCTCGCGATCCCGGGCCTGCTCGCGGTTCGCGGCCGCTACGGCCTGCTGCTCACGCACGCCCGCACGATCGTGCTCTACGGCCTGTCGGCGGTGGTCTGCGCGCAGCTCTTCTACTTCATGGCCGTGCAGCGGCTCGACGTCGGCATCGCCCTGCTGATCGAGTACACCGCGCCCGTCGCGGTGGTCCTGTGGATGTGGCTCGCGCACGGCCAGCGCCCGGGGCGGTTCACCCTGATCGGCGCCGTCGTGGCCGCCGTCGGCCTGGCGCTGCTGCTCGACGTCTTCGGTGGCGCCGAGCTCGACCTGATCGGCGTGATGCTCGCGCTCGTCGCCATGGCGGGCGCCGCCGCATACTTCGTGATGTCCGCCGACGACTCCAGCGGCCTGCCGCCGCTGACGCTCGCCGCGGGCGGCCTCGTCGTCGCGTCGGTGACGTTCTGGATCGTCGCGGCCACGGGCCTGCTGCCCCTCACGATGACCAAGGAGCAGGTCACGTTCGCAACCGGCTCGGTTCCGTGGTGGGTGCCGGTGCTCGTGCTGGGCTTCGTCGCCGCCGCCCTCGCCTACGGCACCGGCATCGCCGCGGCCCGCCACCTCGGCGGGCGGCTCGCGTCCTTCGTGGCCCTCACCGAGGTCGCGGCCGGCCTGGGGTTCGCCTGGGTCCTGCTCGACCAGGTGCCCAAGCCCCTCCAGCTGGTCGGCGCGCTGCTGATCCTCGGCGGCATCGTGGTGGTCAAGCTCGGCGAGCGTGAGGTGGTCTCAGTCGGCGGCGACCAGGACCTCCTCGTCGAGCCGCTGCCGGCGCAGGAGCCTCCGCACCGCGGGTGAGACCCGGCCGCGGGCCGACAGGTGGTGCGTGCGGGCGTAGAGCGCCGCGGCGACGCCCACGCCGAGCGCGGACAGCGCACCGCCCACGATCATCGTCCAGCGCGCGCCGAACGCCTCGCCGATCCAGCCGATCAGCGGCGCCCCGAGCGGCGTGCCGCCCATGAACACCATGAGGTAGAGCGCCGCCACGCGGCCGCGCATCTGCGGGGTGGACGTCAGCTGGATGAGGCCGTTGGCCGACGTGACCATCGTCAGCGACGACAGTCCGAGCAGGGGCAGGACGAGCGCGAACGTGAGGTAGCTCGGCATGAGGCCGGCGAGGATCTCGCCGATGCCGAAGGTCATGCCGGCGACCACGACGAACAGCAGTCGCGGCCGCGTGCGGCGAGCCGCCAGCAGCGCACCCGCCAGCGAGCCGATCGCCAGGACCGAGCCGAGGATGCCGTACTCGCTGGCGCCCTTGCCGTAGACCTCGGTGGCCATCAGTGCGGACGTCATCTGGAAGTTCATCCCGAACGTGCCGACGAAGAACACGCAGGTCAGCAGCAGCACGAGGTCGGGTCGGGAGCGGACGTACCGCACGCCCTCGCGCACGGCGCCCTTGCGGCTGCCGGACACGGGCGAGGGTCGCAGCCGTCGCGTGTCGAGCGAGCTCAGCGACGCGATCACCGCGAGGTAGCTGGCAGCGTTCACGAGGATGACCCAGCCGGTGGCCTCGGCACCGCTGCCGAGCCATGCGATCAGCAGGCCGGCCAGCGCGGGGCCGATCATGCGGGCGGTGTTGAAGGAGGCCGAGTTCAGGCCGACGGCGTTGGGCAGGTCCTCCTGCCCGACCATCTCGGCCACGAACGACTGCCGCGCGGGCGCGTCGAAGGCCGTGCCCACGCCGAAGACGAACGCGATGACGTAGACGTGCCATGCCTCCACCGTCCCGGTGACGGCGAGCACGCCGAGCACCGCCGCGGGGATCGCCATCGCGAGCTGCGTGCACTTGAGCACCTGCTGCTTCGGGAAACGGTCGGCGACGACGCCGGCGACGGGACTGAACAGCAGGGCGGGCAGCAGCTGCAGACCCGTGGTGATGCCCAGGGCCGTGCCGCTGCCGGTGAGGACGAGGATGAGCCAGTCCTGCGCGACGCGCTGCATCCAGGTGCCGACGTTGGACACCAACGCGCCCATGGCATAGACGCGGTAGTTGCGGATCGAGAGGCTGCGGAAGGTGGGGCTCACGCGTCGTCCTCCGCGAGCCTGACCAGAAGGTCGGTGGCATCCCGGAGACGTGCGCGCTCGTCGGAGGTGAGGGAGGTCAGGCGGCTGTCGAGCCACAGGTCGCGGCGCTGGCGCTCCTCGGCGAGGACCTTCTCGCCGAGGTCGGACATCGAGATCAGGACCTGCCGGCCGTCGTCGGGGTGAGGGTTCTTCAGGACGTAGGCGTCCTCGAGCAGGCACTTCAGGGTCCGGGCGACCGAGGGCTGGGACACGCGCTCGCGCGCGGCGATCTGGCTGGGCGTCGCGGATCCGAGGACGCGCACGGACCCCAGCACGGAGAGCTGGGTGGCGGTCAGGTCGGACTGGCGCTCCTGGCGCAGCCTCCGGTTGAGTCGGGCCACCGCCTGGGCGAGTCGCTGGGAGTCGGTGGGCATGTCCTTAGCATAGTTCATTAACCATGCTAAGGAAAGAGAGCGCGGTCACCCCCCGGGCACGACGAAGGGGCCCGCCGCAGTGGCGGGCCCCTTCGTCTCGAGCTCAGCGGATGGCGATCCTGATCGACCGCTGCGACGGTGTCGTGATCCAGCTGCCGGAGTAGCGGACCGTGTAGGTGCGCTTGCCCTTCTTCTGCTTCGCGATCGCGATCGTGGCCTGACCGCGGCGGACCGTGACCGTCTTGATGCGCTTGCCCTTGGCGTAGATCGAGACCCGGCCGTTGAGGCTGGTCGATCGGTGCTCAGGCGACGTGATCGTCACGGCGACGGTGGCCTTGCGCTTGCCGGCCTTCGCCTTCAGCCCGACCCGGCTCGGGCTCTTGATCCGCTCCTGCGTGGACAGCGCAGGAGCCTCGTAGCCTGCACGGCTCGGACGGACGATGACGCGGACCGCGTGGTTCGCGAAGCCGGCGGGGACGCGGAAGGTGCGCCCTGTCCCGACGACCTTGAAGCTGGCGTTGCCGCGCAGGTGAGCCGCCATCCACGTGTAGGCCACGGCCGTCGGAGCCGGGGAGTAGGTGCCGGGCTGCGCGGTCAGGACCTGCCCCGGCACGAGGCTGCCGGTGATCGTGGGCTCCTTCGTGAAGCGCATCTGCTGCGAGCGCCGCATCGAGACGTCCCGGCCGACGACCGAGCCGGCCGACACGTCGATGTCCACGGCGGCGTCCACGGTCGACGCGCCACGGGTGGTGCCGTCCCAGAAGGTCGTCACCACCTCGGGCGCGAGTCCGAGGCCGCACGACAGCTGCTCGGAGAGCTCACCGCAGTGCGGCTGCACGAACTTGAGGCGCACGACCGGGTGCGGTCCCTCGACCGCGAGCGCGAAGGTGCCGTCACGGTGGATGCGCAGCGCAGGATCGCCGTAGGTCAGCCGGTCGACCGAGCCGACCGGCTTCCACTCCCCCGCGACCCTGGCCAGCGCCACGACGTACAGGGGTCGGCCCTCCTGGAGCGTGTCGAGTTCGAAGTCCTCCATCGTGATCCGTCCCGACACCCGGGGCTGGGGGTCCAGCACGACGTCGGCGCCGGTCACGGCCGCTCCCTGACCGACCGTCACGGTGGCGGGGGCGCGCATCGCGACGCCCCACTCGTCGAGGTGGACCTCGACGCGGTACGTGCCTGCCGACTGCGCAGGCACCGTGTAGCGCTGTCCGACGACCCGCGTGTAGGCGTTCTCAAGTCGGAACACGCCCTGCGCGTCCCTCCGGTACACGCGGACCGACGCCTCGAGCACGTCGGACGGGAGGTCCGCGGACGAGGTGATGGTGCCCGAGATGGATCCGGCCGGCGCGGCCGCTGCGAGAGGCGCGGCAGGAGCCATCAGCAGGCTCGCGACGAGGGCGAGCACCGCGACGAGCGCGGCGCGGGACATCTTCTTCATGGTGGTGTCCTTCCCGCGTCAGCGGATGGCGATCTTCAGGGACGTGGTCGAGGAGCTGATGATCCGGTTCCCGGAGTAGCGCACCGTGTAGGTCCGCTTGCCCTTCTGCTGCTTGCCGATCGTGAGCGTGGCCTTCCCGTTCTTCACGGTGACCGTCGTGATGCGCTTGCCCTTCGCGTAGACCGAGGCCTTTCCGTGGACGCGCGACGTCGCCACCCCGGGCGCCTTGATGGTGATCGTGACGGTCGCCTTGCGCTTGGCGGGCTTGGCCTTCGCCGCGATCGAGCTGCGACTCGTGACCCTGACGTAGTCGGAGATGACGGTCGGGGCCTCGTGACCGAGCCGCGCGGGCAGGACCTCCAGCCTGAGGGAGCCGCCGAGCATCGCCGAGGTCGGACGGAACGTGGGACCGGTGCCGACCTGCCGGTCGTACTCGCTGTCCCCGCTCCCGTCGTGGCTCCCGTACCACCACACGTTCGTGGCCGAAGTGGCGCCGGGCGCGTAGGTCCCGGGGCGGGCGGTCAGGACCCGCCCGGGCGAGGCGACGCCCGCGATGGACGGGCTCACCTCGAGGCGGAGCTTCGGCGCGCGACGCAGCGTGATGTCCGCGTCGGCGACCGGCCCCGAGTCCAGGGCGATGTCGCGGGCGTCGGCCAGCGTGAGCGCTCCGGACGCCGTGCCGTTCCAGTAGGACGTGAGCACGTCCGGGGCGTCGTGGTAGCAATCGTCGTACTGGTCCTCGCAGCGCCGCTGCGCGAACTTCAGCCGGACCACCGGGTGGCCGGCTGCCACACGCAGCACGAAGGAGCCGTCGAGCTCGATCCCGTCGGCAGGGCCGTAGGCCGATCGCGTGGCGGCGTAGCCGACCGTCTCCCACGCGCTGCCGACCTTCGCCAGGGCGCGCACCTCGATCGGCGACCGCATCGCGAACGACTCGAGGTCGAAGGCCTGGGGGGTGATCCGGCCCGAGATGGTCACGGGGTCTGCCGCCGCGCGCGGCGCCGCGCCGGCGGGCGCCATCAGCAGGCTCGCGACGAGTGCGATGACCGCGACGAGCGCGGCACGGGTCATGCTCTTCATGGGGTCCTTCCCGCGTCAGCGGATGGCGATCTTCATCGAGCGCTCCGACGGGGTCGTGATCCAGCTGCCCGAGAAGCGCACCGTGTACGTGCGCTTGCCCTTCTTCTGCTTCGCGATCTTGATCGTGGCCTTGCCGCCTCGGACGTTGACGGTCTTGATCCGCTTGCCCTTGGCGTAGATCGAGGCCTTGCCATGGACGCGGGACTGCGAGATCGCCAGCGCCTTCACCGTGACCGCCACGGTCGCCGTGCCCTTGCCGGCCTTCGCCCTCAGCCCGATCCGGCTCGTGCTCTTGATGCGCACTCCGGGCCGGGAGATCGGCGCCTCGTACCCGAGGCGCGTCGGCACGACGGTGACGGTCACACCCCACTCGGAGTACGAGCTGGGTACGCGGAAGGTTCGTCCCGTCCCGACCACCCGCCTCGGAGCGCTGCCGTCGATCGGCGCTGCCACCCACTCATAGGTCACGCTGGTCGGCGCGACGGAGTACGTTCCCGGCTGCGCCGTGAGGACCTGGCCGGGCCACGGATTGCCCGTCACCCGCGCCTTGGACGTCACGCTGAGCTGCGGCGCCGGACGGATGGTGATGTCCCTGCCGGTCGCGGGGCCGCCGGACACGTTGACGTCGGCAGCGTCCTCGACCGTCAGCGAGCCGGCCGGCGTGCCGTCCCAGTACGTCGTCAGCACCTGCGGTGCGGCGCCCTCGACACAGGCGTGCCCGAACTGCGGGCAGTGCGGCTGCGAGAAGCGCAGTCGCACGGACGTGTGCGGGTGCGGGACCGCGAGGGTGAACGTGCCGTCGGGACGGATCTTCAGACGAGGGCTGCCCCAGGTGCGGCGGGCGACCGTGGCCACCACGGTCCAGCTGCCGCCGACGTTCGCCAGCGCCTCGACCCGGAAGGGCTGCTGCTCGTTCGGCGAGTCGAGGTTGAAGCCGTCGGTGGCGATCGTGCCGGAGATCGTCGGGTCGGCCTCGAACAGGAAGTCCACACCGGTGACCGTCTGCCCCTGGGCGACCGTGACCACCGGATCGGCGGCGCGCACGGAGACGCCCCACCCCTCGACCTCGGCGTGGACACGGTACGTCCCGGCCGACGACACCGGCAGGACGTAGGGACGCCCCATCGGCTCCTCGAATGACGCCTCCTTCACGAAGGTCCCGCTGGAAGCGCGCTTGCTGACGGTGAATCGCACGTCCACCGTCTCGGGGATGCCGGCCGTGTTCGTGACGCTGCCCGAGATCCGTCCGGCGGGCGCGGCGGTCGCGAGCTGGACGGCGCCGGCAGGCGCGACCAGCACGCTGGCGACCAGGCCGAGAACCGCGACCAGGGCGGCACGCATCAGATGCTTCATCAGGTCCTCCCGGTCAGCGGATGGCGATCTTCAGGGACTTCGTCGAGGGCAGGATCCGCCAGGTGCCGGAGTAGCGCACCGTGTACGTGCGCTTGCCCTTCTTCTGCTTGGCGATCTTGATCGTGGCCTTGCCGTTCCTGACGTTCACGGTCTTGATCCGCTTGCCCTTGGCGTAGATGGAGGCCTTGCCCTGCATCTGCGCCTTCGAGGCGCCCGGGGCCTTGACCGCGAGCGTCACCGTCGCCGTGCGCTTGCCCGCCTTGGCCTTCACCGCGAGCGCGCTCCGGGCTCGCACGATCAGGTAGGGCGTCTGCAGGATGGGCGACTCGAAGCCGAAGACGTTCGGCTCGGCCTGCAAGGCGATCGAGGCGCCCACGTGGTCCGTGGTGAGCCGGAGCGTGCGTCCCGTCCCCGCGGGCATGTCGTACTCGCCCAGCGTGGAGCCCGATCCGACGAGCCACGTCAGGCCGACGGACGTGGCGGCCGGCGACCAGGTGCCCGGCTGCGCGGTGAGCACCTGTCCGGGCACGGCACTGCCGGTGATGGTCGGCCGCACGGTGGCCCTGACCTTCTTCGACCGCGTGAGCGTGATGTCCCTGTTGGTGACGTTCCCATCGGTGACGTCGATCGCGGTGGCGTCCTCCACCCGCGGCGTGCCGAGCGGGCTGCCGTCCCAGTACGTCGTCTGGACCATCGACGCCGGGATGTCGACACCCCCGCCGACCTCGGGGCAGGCGTGCCCGAACTCGTCGATGCAGCGGGCCTGGTGAAACTTGAGACGCACCGACCCGAGCTCCTGGTCGACCGTGAGGTTGAACGTGCCCTCGGGCTCGGCGGGCGCCGGGTGCTCGGCGAATCGGACGGTGCCGTGCCCGACCCGCTCCCACGTGCCGCCCACGAGCGCGAGCGCGTCTACTCGAAGAGGCTCCACGGACGCGAACGTGGCGAGGTCGAAGTCACCGCCCGTGACGTTCCCCGAGATGCTCACGGGCGCCGCCGCGGCCGCCCGCGGCGCGGCGTTCGCGGGCGCGATCAAGAGACTCGCGGTGAGCGCGAGCAGTGCGACGACGATGCGCCGAGTGGCGGTGTTCATGGATCTCCCCGAAATTCGCAGACTTGTACCGCTTTGCACACCCTAGGTCACGAGAGTGACATCGGACGACCCTCAGCGAATGGCGATCCGCAGTGAGGTGGTCGGCGACGTCACCAGGCGGTTTCCGGAGTACCGGATCGTGTACGTGCGCTTGCCCCGTGCCTGACGTGTGATCCTGATCGTGGCCTTGCCGTTCCTCACCTTCACCGTCTTGATCCGCTTGCCCTTGGCGTAGATCGAGGCCTTGCCGTGCAGCTGGGTCTTCGAGACGGCCGGCGCCGTGATCCGGAGCCTCACCGTCGCTCGTCCCTTGCCGGGCTTGGTCGTGACCGCGAGCCGGGCCTCGCTCTTCACCAGGTAGTAGCGGCTCTGCTGGACGGGCGCCTCGAAGCCGGAGCGGGCCGGCCACTCCTGGAGGGCGAGCCGGTGACCCAGCAGGCTCGCCGGCACGCGGTAGGTGCGTCCGCGGGCGAGGAGGCGGTCGGACCCGCGAACCTGGCCGATCCACTTGTAGTCGCGGGTCGTGGGTCCCGGGGCGTAGCTGCCGACGCGGGCCCTGACGACCTCGCCCACCCCGACCGTCCCGGCGATCCGAGGCTCCGCGACGGCACGCAGCTTCGTGGCGGCCTTCAGCGTGATGTTCTTGTCGACGACGGGTCCGGAGCGGACGTCGAGGTCGGCCGCGCCGGCGAAGGTCGGCCCTCCGTCCGGGGTGCCGTCCCAGTACGTCCGCGCGACCTCGGGCGCCAGACCGAAGCGGCGGCACGGTGCCCACGCGTCGCACACCGATTGGTAGAACTGGACGCGGACGGCCTCGTAGAAGCCCGGCACCGAGAATGAGTACCGACCGTCGTCTGCCACGAGCACGGGCGCGCCCTCGAAGGTGCCGAGTCGCGTACGGTCCCCGACGCGCTCCCAGTGGCCGTCGATGCGCCCCCACACATGGGCGTTCAGACCACGATCGTCGGCGTCCCCGCCGGGCTGCAGCAGCGCGAGGTCGAAGCCGTCGGCCGTGATCGTGCCCGAGACGGTCGGATCGGGGCGGATCGCGAGGTCGACTCCCGTCACGCGGGTGCCCTTCGAGACGGTGATCCGGCGGCTCGGCGTCGCGGAGTCGGAGAACGTCATCCCGGCGCGGACCTGGTAGGTGCCCGCGGTCGGGGCGCCCAGCGTGTAGGTCGAGCCCGCGCCCACGAGCGAGCTGGCGACCTCGACCCACGCCCCCTCGGCGCTCAGCCGTCGCAGCGAGACGTCGATGACCTTCCCGCCCGGGTAGCCCGCGGGAGCCGTGACCCGTCCGGAGATCGTGCCCACCGCCGCCGGGCTCGACGCCTGGGCCGTGCCGGACGGAGCGATGAGCAGGCTCGCGACGACGGCGAGCACGGCGACCACTGCGGCTCGGGTGGCGTTCTTCATCTCGGCTCTCCTCGTGTCAGCGGATGGCGATCTTGAGCGACTTCGCCGACGACGTGATGATCCGGTTGCCCGAATAGC
>NZ_JBIMRD010000001.1:1764489-1778715 GCF_044069275.1 Aeromicrobium sp. JJY06 | reverse complement strand
GCACCGTGTACGTGCGCTTGCCCTTCTTCTGCTTCGCGATCGTGAAGGTCGCCTTCCCGTTCCGGACGTTCACCGTCTTGATCCGCTTGCCCTTGGCGTAGATCGACGCCTTGCCGTGGATCCTCGAGGTCGCCACGCCCGGCGCCTTGATCGCGATCGTCACCGTGGCCTTGCGCTTGCCGGGCTTCGCCTTCACCGCGAGCTTGCTCGACGTCTTGACCATCACGTAGGTCGACGCCAGCAGCGGGGCCTCGTGGCCCGCGCGACTCGCCGTCACGTGCACGAGGAGCTTCTGGTGCACGAGGCTGGGCGGCACCGTGAAGGTACGGCCGTGTCCGACGACCTCGTCCTGCTCGCCCTCCTGACCCACGGCGGACGACCGCCAGGTGTAGGTCGCTCCGGTCGCGGTCGGCACGTGGGAGCCGACGCGTGCGGTCAGCACCTTCCCCGGGGCGGCGACCCCGGTGATGGTCGGTCGCGCCGTGGCACGAAGCCGCGGCGCCGCCTGCAAGGTGATGTTCTTGTCCACGACCGAGCCCGCCGACACGTCGATGTCTGCCGCGGCGGCCAGGGTTGCCGCTCCGGAGGGCGTGCCGTTCCAGAACGCGCGAAGCGCGACGGGCGTCGCACCGAAGTAATCCCCGCAGTCGACCGGCTCGACGCAGTGCGGCTGGTAGAACTGCAGCCGGATCGCGTCGAAGTACCCCGGCACCGGCACGGTGTACGCGCCGCTCTGGGTGTCGAGGTCCACCCAGGGACCCAAGTAGAGACCGCGTACCGTACTGGAGCCGTACGTCCCGTACGTGCCGCCGAACCGCTCCCAGTGCCCGTCGAGCAGGCCCCACACCGCCGCGCGCAGGCCGGCCCGGCCCTCGCTGAGGTCGGGCCGGAGCTCGGCCCGGTCGAAGCCGGACGCGGTGACGACGCCGTCGACGGTGGGGTTGGGCGCCATCGCCAGATCGACGCCGGTCACCTTCGTCCCGTTCGCGATCGCGATCGACCGCGAGGGTGCGGCGGCATGCGTCAGATCGATGTTCAGCCTCGCTCGTACGTGGTAGGTCCCGGCGGACGGAACGCGCACCGTGTAGGCACCTCGGAGGTCGGCCTCGACCGCTCCCACCTCGCTCCAGCCGCCGGTCGCCGAACGGCGGTGCAGCGTCACGGTGGCAGGGGCAGGCCCGGTCACCGTGCCGGAGATCGTGCCCACTGCCGCCCGGCTCGACGCCTGGGCCGTGCCGGAGGGCGCGATGAGCAGGCTCGCGACGACGGCCAGCACCGCGACCACTGCGGCTCGGGTGGCGTTCTTCATCTCGGCTCTCCTCGTGTCAGCGGATGGCGATCTTGAGCGACTTCGCCGACGACGTGATGATCCGGTTGCCCGAATAGCGCACCGTGTACGTGCGCTTGCCCTTCTTCTGCTTCGCGATCGTGAAGGTCGCCTTCCCGTTCCGGACGTTCACCGTCTTGATCCGCTTGCCCTTGGCGTAGATCGACGCCTTGCCGTGGATCCGCGAGGTCGCCACGCCGGGCGCCTTGATCGCGATCGTCACCGTCGCCTTGCGCTTGCCGGGCTTCGCCTTCACCGCGAATCGGCTGCGGCTCTTCACGAGCAGATCCGCCGTCTGCACGAGCGGAGCTTCGAACCCGATCCGCGACGGCTCGACTTCAAGGGCGAGTCTTCTGCCGAGGTGCGCGGACGTGACCCGGAACGTCCGTCCCGTTGCGACGGTCGGGTACGAGTACGTGTACTCCCCGTTGTCGTACTCGCGGAGGGCCCATCGGTACGTCACGGAGGACGCTGCGGGAGCGTAGGTGCCGGGCTGTGCGGTGAGCACCTGTCCGGGCGAGGCCACGCCCGTGATCCGGGGACGGCTCGTGACGCGGATCTTCTCGGAGAGCCGCATCGTGATGTTCCGGTCGACCGCGGACCCGGTCCGCAGGTCGATGGGCTGGGCCTCGTCGATCGTGAGGGCGCCGCCCGGGGTGCCGTCCCAGAAGACCGTCTGGAGCTCCGCGGCCGGGGTGTCCGGTGCGGCAGCAGGATAGGGGATCCCGTAGTCCTCCAGGTAGCGGAGCTGCCGGACCTTCAGCCGGACGTCCTCGTACGCGACCTTGAAGGCGAGCGTGTACGAGCCGTCCGAGCGAATACCCAGCCCGTCGGCGCCGCCGCCGACGGTGCTCGTCTCGCTGACCTTCGTCCAGCGGCCGCCCACCCGCGCGTACGCCTGCACGACCAGGGGCTGCTCCATGCTGACGCCCGGGAACGAGTCGGGGCCTGCGTAGCCCTCCATGCTGACGGTGCCCGAGATCGTGGGCTCCGCGGCAGGGGCCGCGGAGGCGGTCGCCGCCGGCGCCATCATCAGGCCGGCGAGCAGCCCGAGGACCGCGAGAAGGACGGGTCGTGCGTGGTGCGTCATCAGTTTCCCCCTGAGGAAAGTCGGCGGCAGCGTGCCGCCCTCGCACCCTACGTCACACCGGTCTCCTCACGAGGGGAATGACGAAGGGGCCCACCTCGCGGTGGACCCCTTCATGCGACTCAGCCGCTGCTCAGGCCTTGGTGAGGGCGTTGCGCATGTCGCGGTAGAGGTGGCTGATGACGTCCAGCGGGATGCCCTTGGGGCACGCCGCGGCGCACTCGCCGATGTTGGTGCAGCCGCCGAAGCCCTCGTAGTCCATCTGCTCGACCATGCCGAGGACGCGCGAGTCACGCTCGGGCTGGCCCTGCGGCAGCAGGCCCAGGTGCGTGATCTTCGCGGCCGTGAACAGCATCGCCGAGCCGTTGGGGCACGCCGCGACACAGGCGCCGCAGCCGATGCAGGTGGCGGCCTCGAACGCGTGGTCCGCATCCTCCTTCGGCACGGGGATGTTGTTGGCCTCGGGCGCCGAGCCGGTGGGCGCGGTGATGTAGCCGCCGGCCTGGATGATGCGGTCGAACGCGCCACGGTCGACGACGAGGTCCTTGACGACCGGGAACGCCCCGGAGCGCCACGGCTCGATGTCGATGACGTCACCGTCGTGGAACGTGCGCATGTGCAGCTGACACGTCGTGGTGACCTCGGGACCGTGCGGGATGCCGTTGATCACGACGCCGCACGAGCCGCAGATGCCCTCGCGGCAGTCGGAGTCGAACGCCACCGGCTCCTGGCCCTCGAGCGTGAGCTGCTCGTTGAGGACGTCGAGCATCTCGAGGAACGACATGTCCTCGCTGACGTCGTCCAGGCCGTAGGTGACCATCTCACCCTTGGACTCGGCGTTCTTCTGACGCCAGATACGAACGGTGATCTTCACTTGTAGCTCCTGGCCTTCATCTCGACGTACTCGTACTCCAGCGGCTCCTTGTGCAGGACGGGCTGGTTGTCGGCGAACTCCCAGGCCGCCACGTAGGCGAACTGGTCGTCGTGGCGCAGGGCCTCGCCGTCCTCGGTCTGGCTCTCGGCGCGGAAGTGACCACCGCAGGACTCGTTGCGGTTCAGCGCGTCGATGCACATCAGCTCGCCGAGCTCGAAGAAGTCGGCCACGCGGTTGGCGCGCTCGAGCGTCTGGTTGAGCTCCTCGGCCTCGCCGGTGACCTTGACGTTGCTCCAGAACTCGGCCTTGAGGTCGCGGATCATCTGGATGGCCTTGATCAGGCCCTCCTCCGTGCGCTCCATGCCGCAGTAGTCCCACATGATCTGGCCGAGCTCCTTGTGGAAGGAGTCCACCGTGCGGGTGCCGTTGATGGAGAGCAGCTTCTCGACGCGCTCCTCGACCGCCTGGCGCGCCTCGACGACGCGCGGGTGGTCCTCGGGCACCGGCTCGTACGGCGCGTGCGACAGGTAGTTCGCCAGCGTGTACGGCAGCACGAAGTAGCCGTCGGCCAGGCCCTGCATCAGCGCCGAGGCGCCGAGGCGGTTGGCGCCGTGATCGGAGAAGTTCGCCTCACCCGCCACGAACAGACCCGTGAGGTTGCTCTGCAGGTCGTAGTCGACCCAGAGGCCGCCCATCGTGTAGTGCACGGCCGGGTAGATGCGCATCGGACGCGTGTACGGGTCCTCGCCGGTGATCCGGGCGTACATGTCGAAGAGGTTGCCGTACTTGGCCTCGACGGCCGGGCGGCCGAGTCGCTCGATCGCCTCGGCGAAGTCCAGGTAGACGCCCAGGCCGCCGGGGCCGACGCCCTTGCCGGCGTCGCACTGGTACTTCGCGGCGCGCGACGCGATGTCACGCGGCACCAGGTTGCCGAACGCGGGGTAGATCCGCTCGAGGTAGTAGTCGCGCTCGTCCTCGGGGATCTCCGCGGGGTGGCGGTCGTCGCCGGCCTTCTTCGGCACCCAGATGCGGCCGTCGTTGCGCAGCGACTCGCTCATCAGCGTGAGCTTGCTCTGGTAGTCGCCCGAGACGGGGATGCAGGTGGGGTGGATCTGCGTGTAGCAGGGGTTCGCGAAGTAGGCGCCCTTGCGGTGCGCGCGCCACGTGGCCGTGACGTTCGAGCCCATGGCGTTCGTCGAGAGGAAGAAGACGTTGCCGTAGCCGCCGGTGGCCAGCACGACCGCGTCGGCCAGGTGCGTCTCGACCTCGCCGGTGAGCATGTCGCGGACGATGATGCCGCGGGCGCGCTCGGTGCCGTCGGCGTCGGGGACCATGATCAGCTCGAGCATCTCGTGGCGGGTGAACATCTCCACCGTGCCGAGGCCGATCTGGCGCTCGAGGGCCTGGTAGGCGCCGATCAGCAACTGCTGGCCGGTCTGGCCGCGCGCGTAGAACGTACGCGACACCTGGACGCCGCCGAACGAGCGGTTGTCCAGCAGACCGCCGTACTCACGGGCGAACGGGACGCCCTGCGCGACGCACTGGTCGATGATGTTCACCGACACCTGCGCGAGGCGGTAGACGTTCGACTCGCGGGCGCGGAAGTCGCCGCCCTTGACCGTGTCGTAGAAGAGTCGGTAGATCGAGTCGCCGTCGTTGCGGTAGTTCTTCGCCGCGTTGATGCCGCCCTGGGCCGCGATGGAGTGCGCTCGACGGGGGCTGTCCTGGTAGCAGAACGACTTGACGTGGTAGCCGGCCTCGCCCAGCGTGGCCGCCGCGGAGGCGCCGGCCAGGCCGGTTCCCACGATGATCACGTTGAGCTTGCGGCGGTTGGCCGGGTTGACCAGGTTCATGTGCGCCCGGTGCTCGTCCCAGCGCTTCTCGATGGGGCCCGCCGGAGCGGCGGTGTCGCGGATCTCGTCGCCGACGACGTGAAAGTCCAAAGCCATGTTCGTGTCTCTCTCAGTCGACGAGCCCGAGCAGGATCGCCCAGGGCGGGATCAGGAAGCCGATGGTGATGACGCCCGCGATGATCCACGAGAGCGGAGTCAGGCGGGAGCCGGTGCGGGTGCCGCTGTGGTTGGCGCCGAGGGTGGTCAGAGCACTCCACACGCCGTGCCACAGGTGCAGGCCGACGGCCAGCAGCGCGATCGTGTAGGACAGCACGACCCACCAGATCTCGAAGCCGTTGACCACGCGGTCGTACGGGCTGTCGCTGGCGCCGCCCGGGTGGATCTGGTTCCCGGTCAGGTGCAGGAGGTGGTAGATCACGAACAGCAGGATCACGACGCCGCCCCACCGCAGGGTGAAGGAGGCGTAGCTGCGCTGGATGCCCCGGCTGCCGCGCGGCGAGTGGTAGCGCTTGCCACCGACGAAGCCCGCGGCCTTGCGGTTGCGGCGCCACAGGGTGACGGCGGCGTACGCGTGCCCGATGATCGAGCCGAGCAGCACGACGCGGATGATCCACAGGGCGCCGCTGTAGGGCAGGTAGGGCTCGCCCAGGGTGCGCAGGTGGTGCGAGTAGTCGTCGAACGCGCTCTGGCCGGCGAAGACCTTGAGGTTGCCGTACATGTGCAGGAGCAGGTAGCCGACCATGATCAGGCCGGTCACCGCCATCAGGAATTTCAGCGCCACCGTTGACCGCTGAGCGGGCAGGCGCGTCATCTGGGAAGTGGCCACGGCCACAGGTTAGGCGCGTTCCTCGATTCACGCGAAGTCGAAGTAAGGCGAACTTTCATAGACATCGGCTATGGTTGCCCCGTGCAATTGCGCCACCTCGCCTACTTCGTGGCCGTCGCCGACGAGCGCAGCTTCACCCGCGCCGCCGACACCCTCGGCATCTCGCAGCCCACCCTGTCGAAGCAGATCCAGGCCCTGGAGAACTCGCTCGGCACCCGGCTGCTCGTCCGCGACCGCGCCGGGATCGAGCTCACCAGCGCCGGCGAGGCCCTGCTCCCCCACGCGCAGCGCATCCTCATCGAGGCCGACAACGCCACGCGCTCGGTGCACGAGGTCGCCTCGCTCCAGCGCGGGCGCGTGCGGATGGGCGCGACGCCGTCGATGGTCGAGGGCCTGCTGGCCCCGGTACTCGGACGGTTCCGCGCCGAGCACCCCGCGATCGACCTCGAGGTCCACGAGGCCGGCTCGCGCGACCTCACCGCCGAGCTGTCCTCGGGCCGCATCGACCTGGCACTGCTGATCGTGCCGCTCGCGTCCCAGATCCCCGACCTCGAGACCTCGATCGTCTACACCGAGCGCCTCGTGCTGGCCAGTCCCGCCGACTCCGACATGCCCGAGGAGATGGACGTGGCCGATCTCGCCGGGCTGCCGCTCGTGATGTTCCGCGAGGGCTACGACCTGCGCGACGTCACGCTGCGCGCGTGCCAGGCCGCCGGGTTCGAGCCGCGGCTGTCGGTGGAGGGCGGCGAGATGGGCTCGGTGCTGCGGTTCGTCGAGTCCGGGCTCGGCCACGCCGTCGTGCCCGACATCGTCATGGGCACGCGCACCGGGCTGCGGCGCACGCGGCTGGAGAACCCACCGCTCTCGCGCAGCATCGCGGTGGCACACCGGCCGCTGGAGACCCTGCCGCTCGCGGCCCGAGCGTTCCGCGCCACCTTGGTGGAGGCGCTCGAGAGCTGACTCAGCCCAGCGGGAAGGTGGAGGTGGGCAGCCAGCCCTGCTCGGCGTCGTCGACGTAGAGGTGGAACGCGTCGACGTCGAACGAGCACCGGAAGTCGATGAGGTCGTGCAGGGCCTCGTCGAGCGCGGCGTCGGGCACGTTGTGCGCGATCGTCACGTGCGGGTGGAACGGGAACTCGGGCTCGGGCGCGCCGATCGCCTTGCGGACGCCCTCGGCGAGGGTCTCGATCTGGGCGATGCCCTCGCTCACGGCGATGAAGACGACGGGCGAGATCGGGCGGAAGGTACCGGTGCCGAGCAGGCTCACCGTGAACGGCTGGAAGACGTCGGCCAGCTCGGCCAGGTCGTGCGTCAGCGACTCGACGCCGCCCTCGTCCACCACGAGCGGCGGGGCCAGCGTGATGTGACTGGGGATCCGGTCGGCCATCTCGTCGCCGAAGGAGCGGCGCTTGTCGCGCAGCAGCTCCCCGTGGGGCTCCGGGATGGCGATCGAAACGCCGACGGTGATGGTCACGCCCGGCCGCCCAGCGGCTTCGTGAAGCCGGAGCGCTCGTAGACCAGGTCGAGCGTGGGCGCGGCGACCTCGCGGGCCCGGGCGGCGCCGGCGGCGAGGATGCGGTCGAGCTCGCCGCGGTCGTCGAGCAGCTCGCGGGTGCGGACGCCGAAGGTGCCGACCAGCTCGCCCACGATCTCGGCGAGGTCGACCTTCAGGTGGCCGTACTGCTTGCCCTCGTACGCCTTGACGATGTCGTCGATCGTGCGGCCGGTGAGCACGGAGTAGATGGTGAGCAGGTTCGAGACGCCGGGCTTGGCCTGGACGTCGTAGCGGATCTCGGTCTCGCTGTCGGTGACGGCGGACTTGATCTTCTTCGCGGCCTGCTTCGGGGTGTCGGTGAGGTCGACGACGCCCGTGTGGACGGGGTTCGACCCGCTCATCTTGCTCGTCGGCTCCTGCAGGTCGTAGATCTTCGCGGTCTCCTTGACGATGTACGCCTCGGGGACGGTGAAGGTCTCGCCGAAGCGGTGGTTGAACCGCTGCGCCAGGTTGCGCGTGAGCTCGACGTGCTGGCGCTGGTCCTCGCCCACCGGGACCTTGTCGGCCTGGTAGATCAGGATGTCGGCGGCCATGAGGATCGGGTAGGTGAACAGGCCCACGCTGGCGAACTCGGTGCCGGCCTTGGCGCTCTTGTCCTTGAACTGCGTCATCCGGCTGGCCTCGCCGAAGCCCGTGACGCCGTTGAGGATCCACGCCAGCTGGGCGTGCTCGGGCACGTGGCTCTGCACGAACAGGGCGCTGCGCTCGGGGTCGACGCCCGCCGCGAGCATCTGCGCCGCGGCCACGTAGGTGCGCTCGGCGAGCAGCTGCGGGTCGTAGTCGACCGTGATCGCGTGCATGTCGGGGATGAAGTAGAACGCCTCGAAGTCGTCCTGCAGCGCGACCCAGTTCATGAACGCGCCGATGTAGTTGCCGAGGTGGTACGAATCGGCCGTCGGCTGGGCGCCGGACAACGCACGGGGGAGGCGTGACATGGGGTCGATTCTGCCAGCCGTCCGATGAGTAGGGTGAACGGCGTGGACGACGTGCGCCGTTGGCAGGTTCCCGGACGGGTGAACCTGATCGGTGAGCACCTCGACCACAACGGCGGCGCCGCGCTGCCCATCGCGATCGACCGCTCACTGCTGGTGAAGGCCCGCCGGCGCGACGACGGGGTCGTCAACGTGTGGAGCCGCGGCGAGCGCGCGTCCCTGAACGTCGACGTCTCCCCCGGCGACGTCACGGGCTGGTCCGCGTACGTCGCGGGCGTCGTCTGGGCGCTGCGCTCCGCGGGCGTTCGGGTGTCCGGCGCCGACCTCGTGCTCGAGTCCACGCTGCCGGTCGGCGCGGGGCTCTCGTCGTCCGCGGCGCTGACGTGCGGAGTGGCGCTCGCGCTCGACGACCTGGCCGGGGCCGGGCGCTCACGCGAGGAGCTCGCGCTCGTCGCCCAGCGGGCCGAGAACGACTTCGTCGGCGCGCCCACCGGTCTGATGGACCAGTACGCGGTGCTGTTCGCGCAGGACGGGCACGCGGTGCACCTCGACTTCTCGGCCTCGCCTCCCGCCGCCGAGGCCGTGCCGGCGGACTGGTCCGACGACGGGCTCGTGCTGGCCGTGATCGACACCGGCGCGCACCACGAGCTGGCGGGCGGCGAGTACGCCGAGCGGCGGCGCGAATGTGCCGAGGCCGCGGCCGCGGCGGGCGTCGACTCGCTCGCCGCGATCAAGCTCGACGGCCTGCTCTCGCTGACGGACGACACGCTGAAGGCCCGCGCCCGGCACGTGCTCACCGAGACCACGCGCGTCCGCGGCGCCGTCACGGCCCTGCGCCGGCGCGACTGGGCCCAGTTCGGCGCGATGCTGACCTCGTCGCACGAGTCCCTGCGCGACGACTTCGCCGTATCGTGCGAGGAGCTCGACGTCGCGGTCGACTGCGCGCTCGCCTCGGACGCCCTCGGCGCCCGCATGACCGGCGGCGGCTTCGGCGGCAGCGCGATCGCCCTCCTCCGCCCCGACCAGGTCGACCCCCTCCGTGCCCGCACCGAGGCCGCCTTCGCCGCCCGCTCCTGGGCTCCCCCGCACGTCTTCACCGTCCGCCCCTCCCCCGCCGCCGCCCGGGTGGACCGCGGGGACGAACGATGAGGCATTGGGGTACCTGAGCGGGGCGCAATGCATCATCGTTCGTCTTCCACAGGCGCGAGACCGACCGCGCGGGCGTCCACAGCCAACCGCTGACCTCTGGTCGGGCGTTCCCGCGGGCGCGACGGTCGGCCCATGCTCGACGTCCTCAGCACCGCCCGCGCTATCGCCTTCCACGGCCGATCCGTCGTCCGACAGCGCCTCCGCTCCGGCACGTGGCAGCAGCCGATGCGCGGGGTGGTGGTCACGCACAACGGTCCGCTGACCCCCGATCAGCTGGAGCGCGCGTGGCTCGCCGCCAGTCCCGCGGGCAGTGCGCTCGCCGGGCTCACGGCGGCTCGCCGCGGGGGACTGCGCGGCTTCGACCCCGAGCGCGTGTCGATCGTCCTGCCGGAGGGAGGCCGGCGACCACCGGGAGACCTCGAGCTGCACTGGAGCACGCAGCTCGGCCCCGACGACGTCCCGCCGAACGAGCCGCGGCGCACCAGCCTCGAGCGCAGCATCGTCGACGCGGCCAGCTGGGCGGCCACGCCGCGGCGGGCGAGAGCGCTGGTGATCGCCGCGTTCCAGCAGCGACTGACGAGCGTCCGTCGGATGCGCGAGGTGCTGGACCGGCGCGGCAACTGCAAGCGCAAGGCGCTGATCATCCAGTCGGTGCTCGACGCACGCGGCGGGATCCAGTCCCTCCCCGAGCGCGACTTCGACGGGCTTCGGAAGGCCGCGCGGTTGCCGAAGCCCACGCGCCAGGAACGCGCGAAGGGCAAGGACGGGCGGTACTACCTCGACGTCTGGTGGGCGCAGTTCAACCTCGCCGTCGAGATCCACGGGATCCCGCACCTCGCCGTCGAGCAGTGGAGCGACGACCTGCACCGGTCGAACGAGCTCGTCATCGACGGCCGCCGCGTGCTCGCGTTCTCGTCGTTCTCGATCCGCCACGAGCCCGACCGCGTCATCGACCAGCTGCTCCGGGCCACCCGCGCCACCGCCTGAGGACGAACGATGATGCATTGCGCCCCGCTTCGGTACCCCAATGCCTCATCGTCGTCCCAGCCGTGGGCCGAATGCCTCATCCTTTGTCCCCCGGGCCCCCGATACGCTGAGCCGGTGACGCGGATTGCCTACCAGGGAGAGCCGGGCTCGAACTCGCACCTGGTCATCGACCTCCACCATCCCGATGCCGAGCCGGTGCCGTGCGCCTCGTTCGAGGACGCGTTCGCCGCGGTCAGCTCGGGCAGCTGCGACCTGGCGATGATCCCGATCGACAACTCCCTCGCGGGGCGTGTCGCGGACATCCACCACTTCCTGCCCACGAGCGACCTGCACATCGTGGGCGAGCACTTCCTGCCGATCCGGTTCTCGCTCATGGGCACGCCTGGCACGACGCTCGAGACGATCAAGACGGTCCACTCGCACGTGCACGCCCTCGGTCAGTGCCGCCGCATCATCCGCGAGCACGGTTGGACCCCGCTGATCTCCGGCGACACCGCCGGCGCCGCGCGCGAGATCGCCGAGGCGAACGACGTCACCGCCGCGGCCATCGCGCCGCCGCTCGCCGCCGGGATCTACGGCCTCGACGTGCTCGCGTCCGACATCGAGGACGAGCAGCACAACACCACGCGCTTCGTGCTGCTGTCGCGCGAGGACCGTCGCGCGCCTGCCGGCAACGGCCCTGTCGTCACGAGCTTCATCTTCAACGTCCGCAACCTGCCCGCGGCGCTCTACAAGGCGCTCGGCGGCTTCGCGACCAACGGCATCAACATGACCAAGCTGGAGAGCTACATGGTCGGCGGCGAGTTCACCGCCACGATGTTCCTCGCCGAGGTCGACGGTCACCCCGACGACCCGGGCCTGGCCCGCGCCCTGGAGGAGCTGCGCTTCTTCACCACCGAGATCAAGGTGCTGGGCGTCTACCCGGCCGACCCCTTCCGCGCCGAGCACCGATGACCGGGCCGGGCTGGCCGCTCAACGTCCCCGTCCTCAGCGACGGGATGGTCACGCTGCGTGCCCACACCCCGGCCGACATCGACCGCGCGCTGGAGATGGCGCACGACCCCGACATGATCCGCTGGACCGCGATCCCCACCCCGCACTCGCGCGCGATGAGCGAGCAGTTCGCGCTCGAGGTCATCCCGAAGGGCTGGAACGAGGGCACGGCCATGGGCTGGGCCGTCGAGTTCGAGGGCCGCTACGCGGGCAACGTCGACGTCCGCGGCAAGGAGGCGCTCGCCGACGTCGGCTACGCGCTGCACCCCGACTGCCGGGGCCAGGGCGTCATGACCGCCGCGGTCCGGCTCGCCGTCGACCACGCGTTCGTCGAGGCCGGCAAGGAGGTCGTCCAGTGGTCGGCCCACGTCGGCAACATCGGCAGCCTGCGGGTCGCGCACGCCTGCGGGTTCCGGCTCCACGGCACCGAGCCCGACCGGCTGATCGAGCGCGGCCGCATCCTCGACGCCTGGACCGGATCGATCCGCTTCGGCGACGCGCCGATGCCGCGCACGCGCTGGCTCGAGTCCACGCTCGAGACCGAGCGGCTGCGGCTGCGTCCCCTCCGCGAGACCGACGTCCCGCGCATCGTCGAGGCGTGCAGCGACCCCTCCACGCGGCACTTCCTGTCGAACCTCCCCGATCCGTACGGCCCGGCCGAGGGACGCTCCTACGTCCACGACTCGTGGTGGCACGCCGCCACGGGCGACCGCGAGACCTGGGCGATCGCCGCACGGGACGACGACCGGCTGCTCGGCACGGTCTCGGTCATGGGACTCACCGGACCGACCCCCGGCACCGGCGAGATCGGCTACTGGATGCACCCCGACGCCCGAGCGAGCGGCCTCATGACCGAGGCCGTCCGGGCCGTCGTCGACCACGCGCTTGACGCGGACGGGCTCGACCTCGCGCGGCTGGCGATCGTGGCCGCCGAGGGCAACACGGCCAGCCTGCGGGTCGCGGAGTCGCTCGGCTTCGCGCGCTACGGCACCGAGCACGGAACCGCGCGCCTCGGCGACGGTGGAGTCACCGACCACCACCTCTTCGAGCGGATGCGCGCGCAGTAGTCGGTGCCCGGGCGTACATTCCCCGGGTGAGCGAAACGACCGCCGAGCGCGTCCTGCCGGCCAACCCGTGGCCGGCCCTGTGGGCCATGGTCATCGGCTTCTTCATGATCCTGGTCGACTCCACGATCGTGTCGGTGGCGACACCGGCCATCCGCGACGACCTGGCCACCGACTACAACTCGGTCATCTGGGTCACCAGCGCGTACCTGCTGGCCTATGCCGTGCCGCTGCTGATCACCGGACGCCTGGGCGACAGGTTCGGCCCGAAGAACGTCTACCTGACAGGCCTGGCCGTCTTCACCCTGTCCTCGCTGTGGTGCGGCCTGACCGACTCGGTCGAGTGGCTGATCATCGCGCGCGTCGTGCAGGGCCTCGGCGCCTCGATGATGACGCCGCAGACGATGGCGGTCATCACCCGCACCTTCCCGCCGGCCAACCGCGGCCGCGCGATGGCACTGTGGGGCGCCACGGCCGGCGTCGCCACCCTGGTCGGGCCCGTCCTCGGCGGCGTGCTGGTCGACAACGCCGGCTGGGAGTGGATCTTCATCATCAACGTGCCGGTGGGCATCGTCGGCTTCGCGCTCGCGTGGCGGCTGGTTCCGGCGCTGGAGACCCACAGCCACCAGTTCGACTGGGTCGGCGTCGTGCTCAGCGCCATCGCGATGTTCCTCATCGTCTTCGGCATCCAGGAGGGCGAGAAGTACGACTGGGGCCAGATCGAGGGCCTGCTCTCGGTGCCGCTGCTCATCGCCGCCGGCCTGGTGGTCCTCGCGGTGTTCGTGGCCTGGCAGGCCCGCAACCGGCGCGAGCCGCTCGTCCCGCTGAGCCTCTTCCGCGACCGGAACTTCTCGGTGTCCACCCTGGGCATCTCGGCCGTCTCGTTCTCGGTCACCGCGATGGCGTTCCCGTTCATGCTCTGGACCCAGACCGTGCTGGGCTTCGACGCCACACAGGCCGGTCTGCTGTTCGTCCCGATGGCCGTGGTCACCGCCGCGATGGCGCCGGTGGTGGGCCGCATGAGCGACCGGATGCACCCGCGCTGGCTGGCCTCGGTGGGCTTCGCCTCATCCTCGGTCGCGATCGTCGGCACGACCCTGGTGATGGCACCGGACACCCCGGTCTGGCAGCTGCTCGTGCTCAACGCGCTGCTCGGCTTCGGCAACGCGTTCCTGTGGGCGCCGCTGGCCTCCACCGCCACCCGCAACCTGCCGATGTCCTCGGCGGGTGCCGGCGCGGGCGTCTACAACACCACGCGCCAGGTCGGCGCCGTGCTCGGCTCGGCCGCGATCGCCGCGGCGATCTCCGCACGACTGGCCCACCACCTGCCGCAGGCCACGGGCTCGGCGGCCGAGGGCACCGGCACGAGCAGCCTGCCCGACGCGCTCGCAGGCCCGTTCACCGACGCCATGGCCGAGGCACTGCTCGTGCCCGCGCTGGCGTTCCTCGTGGGTCTCGTCGTGGCGTGGACGTCAGAACGACGCGAGCGCCTCGTTGAAGGTCGTGCTGGGACGCATGATCTTCGCGGCCTTCTCCGGGTCGGGCTGGTAGTAGCCGCCCAGATCGGCCGGCTGGCCCT
>NZ_JBIMRD010000001.1:1483321-1764389 GCF_044069275.1 Aeromicrobium sp. JJY06 | reverse complement strand
CGTCGTGGCGTGGACGTCAGAACGACGCGAGCGCCTCGTTGAAGGTCGTGCTGGGACGCATGATCTTCGCGGCCTTCTCCGGGTCGGGCTGGTAGTAGCCGCCCAGATCGGCCGGCTGGCCCTGCACCGCGGCCAGCTCGTCGACGATGGTCTGCTCCGCGTCGGACAGCTTCTGCGCCAGCGGGCCGAAGACCTCGGCGAGCTCGGCGTCGTCGGCCTGCTGCGCCAGCTCCTGGGCCCAGTAGAGGGCCAGGTAGAAGTGGCTGCCGCGGTTGTCGATCGTGCCGAGCCGGCGGCCGGGCGAGCGGTCGTGCTCCAGGAAGCTGGCCGTGGCCCGGTCGAGGGCGTCGGCGAGGACCTGGGCCTTGGGGTTGTCGGTGGCCGTGGCGTACTGCTCGAGGCTGGGCACCAGGGCGAAGAACTCGCCGAGCGAGTCCCAGCGCAGGTAGTTCTCCTTGACGAGCTGCTGCACGTGCTTGGGGGCCGAGCCGCCGGCACCCGTCTCGAACAGGCCACCGCCGTTGATCAGCGGGACGACCGACAGCATCTTGGCGCTGGTGCCGAGCTCGAGGATCGGGAACAGGTCGGTGTTGTAGTCGCGCAGCACGTTGCCGGTGACGCTGATCGTGTCCAGGCCCTGACGGATGCGCTCGACCGACAGCTTCGTCGCCTCGACCGGCGACATGATGCGGATGTCGAGGCCGTCGGTGTCGTGCTCGCCGAGGTACTCGTTCACCTTGGCGATCAGCTGCGCGTCGTGGGCGCGGGTCTCGTCGAGCCAGAACACCGCCGGGTCGCCGGTGGCGCGGGCGCGGTTGACGGCCAGCTTGACCCAGTCGCGGACCGGGACGTCCTTGGTCTGGCACGCGCGCCAGATGTCACCCTGCGCGACGGTGTGCTCGAGGAGCACGTCGCCGGCGGAGTTCACCACGCGGACGGTGCCGGTCGTGGGGATCTCGAACGTCTTGTCGTGCGAGCCGTACTCCTCGGCCTTCTGGGCCATGAGGCCGACGTTGGGCACCGAGCCCATCGTGGACGGGTCGTACGCGCCGTGGGCCTTGCAGTCGTCGATCACGACCTGGTAGACGCCGGCGTACGAGCTGTCGGGGATCACCGCGAGGGTGTCGGCCTCCTGGCCGTCCGGGCCCCACATGTGGCCCGAGGTGCGGATCATGGCCGGCATCGAGGCGTCGACGATGACATCGCTCGGCACGTGCAGGTTGGTGATGCCCTTGTCGGAGTCCACCATGGCCAGGCGCGGACCGTCGGCCAGCTCGGCCTCGAACGAGGCCTTGATGTCGGCGCCGTTGGCGACCTGGTCGAGGCCGGCGAGGATGCCGCCGAGGCCGTCGTTGGGGCTCAGGCCCGCCTCGGCGAGCGCGGCACCGTGCTCGGCGAAGGTCTTCGGGAAGAAGGCGCGCACGACGTGACCGAAGATGATCGGGTCGGAGACCTTCATCATCGTGGCCTTGAGGTGCACCGAGAACAGGACGTCGTCGGCCTTGGCCTGCGCGACCTGCGCCGCGAGGAACTCGCGCAGCGCGGCGACGTTCATGCTGGTGGCGTCGACGATCTCGCCGGCCAGGACCGGGATCGACTCCTTCAGCACGGTGGTGGAGCCGTCGTCGCCGACGAGCTCGATGCGCAGCGTGTCGTCGGACGCGAGGGTCACCGACTTCTCGTTGGAGCGGAAGTCGTCGACGCCCATCGTGGCGACGTCGGTCTTGGAGTCGCTGCTCCAGGCGCCCATCGAGTGCGGGTGGCCCTTGGCGTAGTTCTTGACCGAGGCCGGCGCGCGGCGGTCGGAGTTGCCCTCGCGCAGGACCGGGTTCACGGCCGAGCCCTTGACCTTGTCGTAGCGGGCGCGGACGTCGCGCTCCTCGTCGGTCTGCGGGTCCTCGGGGTAGTCGGGCAGGTCGTAGCCCTGCTCGCGCAGCTCGGCGATGGCCGCCTTGAGCTGCGGGACCGACGCCGAGACGTTCGGCAGCTTGATGATGTTGGCCTCCGGGCGCTTCGCGAGCTCGCCGAGCTCGGCCAGCGCGTCGGCCGCCCGCTGGTCCTCGGGGAGCAGGTCGCTGACCGCCGCGATGATGCGGCCGGCCAGGGAGATGTCCCGGGTCTCGACCTCCACGCCGGCCTTCGAGGCGTACGCCTCGATGATCGGGAGGAGGGAGTAGGTCGCGAGGGCGGGAGCCTCGTCGGTGTGCGTGTAGATGATCGTCGAGTCCGTCACGCCCCCAAACTACCCGGTGTGCAGGTCGCCGCTGCTCGCCGCACCCCGTATCGGACCGCCCATTGTCTAGTTGGTCAGTCCAGAATGTGAACAACATCCACGACGCCGTTCCGCTCGCCTACGTTGGCTGCTCGAGCCCGCCGCACCGTGCGACGGACCGACCGAGAGGACCTCCCATGGCACATCGCTTGCGCCCCATCGCGGCCGCGGCCCTGCTGCTGACCGCTGCCACCGCTCTCACCGCCTGTGGGTCGGAGGCCGCCGAGGGGGAGCAGATCTCGATCGTCGGCTTCGCCGTGCCGGAGGCCGCCAACAAGAACATCCAGGAGGAGTTCGTCAAGACCGACGCCGGCGAGGGTACGACGTTCAAGACCTCCTACGGCGCCTCGGGCGACCAGAGCCGCGCCGTGGTGGACGGCCTCAAGGCCGACTACGTGCACCTGTCGGTGGGCACCGACGTCGACCGTCTGGTCGACGCGGGCCTCGTCGACGAGACGTGGGACGACGGCGAGAACAAGGGCATCGTGTCCAACTCGATCGTCGTGCTGGGCGTCCGCGACGGGAACCCCAAGAACATCAAGGGCTGGGACGACCTGGTGAAGCCGGGCGTCGAGATCGTCACCGCGAACCCGGCGTCGTCCGGCGCGGCCCGCTGGAACGCGCTCGCCGCGTGGGGTCACGTCACCGAGAACGGCGGCACCGAGGCCGAGGCCACCGAGTTCGTCAACGACCTGTTCGCCAACGTCGTCTCGCTGACCAACAGCGGTCGCGACGCCACGCAGAGCTTCCTCGGCGGCGCCGGCGACGTCCTGCTGGCCTACGAGAACGAGGCCATCCTGGCCGCGCAGAACGGCAACGGCTTCGAGTACGTCATCCCCGACACCACCCTGCTGATCGAGAACCCGGGCGCCATCCTCAAGGAGTCCAGCAGCGTCTCGCAGGACTGGCTCGACTTCGTCCTCGGCGAGGAGGGCCAGCGCCAGTTCGCGCTGACCGGCTTCCGTCCGCTGAACCTCGAGAGCCCCGGCACCGCCGACCTCGACGCGATCGGCCTCGAGCCCGGCGACATCAAGGGCGCGCCCGACGCGTCGGACCCGTACCCCGCCGTCAACAACCTGCTGACGCTGGAGAAGAACTTCGGCGGACCCGGCTGGGGCGAGGTCAAGGACAAGCTGTTCGGCGATGGCAAGGACGGCAAGCCCGTCGGCATCGTCACCGAGGCGATCGCGAAGTCCGGCAAGGCGTCCTCGTGACCTCTGCCGATCTGGCGACGCGAGCGGGCCGGCCGGGCGACTCCCGGCCGGCCGGCTCGCTGAACCGCGCCTCGGCCGTCGGCCTGGGCGTGACCATGACCTGGTTCAGCCTGCTCGTGCTGATCCCGCTCGCCGCCGTCGTCGCCACCGCGACCGAGGGCGGCGTCGGCGCGTTCTGGGACGCGGTCACGAACGCCCAGACCGCGCACGCCATCCGGCTGACGATCTCGTCGGCGCTGCTCGTCACGCTCACGAACATCGTCGTGGGCACGGCGATCGCGTGGGTGCTCGTGCGCGACAGCTTCCCCGGCAAGTGGATCCTCGAGATCCTCATCGACATCCCGTTCGCGCTGCCCACGATCGTCGCCGGCCTCGTGCTGCTGTCGCTCTACGGCAACGACGAGAGCCCGCTGGGCATCAACATCGCGAACACCGAGACCTCCGTGTTCCTGGCGTTCCTCTTCGTGACGCTGCCGTTCGTCGTCCGCACGGTGCAGCCGGTGCTGGAGGAGATCGACGTCGAGATCGAGGAGGCTGCGGCCTCGCTCGGTGCCAGCCGCCTCACCACGTTCACGCGCATCATCCTGCCGACGCTCACGCCCGCCATCGCCGCCGGCGCGACCCTGTCGTTCGCCCGCGGCGTCGGGGAGTACGGCTCGCTCGTGCTGCTGTCGGGCAACCTCCCGTTCGAGTCCGAGGTCGCCTCGGTGCGCATCCTCAGCGCGATCGAGAACGACAACCCGGCGGCCGCCGCTTCCGTGGCGACGCTGCTGCTGATCGTCTCGCTCGCGGTGATCCTGCTGCTCGACTTCATCCAGCGCCGGGTGGCTCGCCGTGGCTGACATCCGGCGCATCAGCCGCCGCAAGAGCCCGTTCACCTACGCGCTGCGGCTCCTCGTCATCGCCTACCTGTTCCTGCTGGTCGCCTGGCCGGTCTCGCTCGTCGTGACCAACACGTTCGAGAACGGCTTCGACGCGCTCAACGCCGTCTTCGCCGACGCCGACACGGTGGCAGCCCTGCGCCTCA
Source organism: Aeromicrobium sp. JJY06 (assembly GCF_044069275.1). Lineage (NCBI taxonomy): Bacteria > Bacillati > Actinomycetota > Actinomycetes > Propionibacteriales > Nocardioidaceae > Aeromicrobium > Aeromicrobium sp. JJY06. Next base: position 1,759,876 of record NZ_JBIMRD010000001.1, on the reverse strand, counting down.
CCGCCACCGCGGCCGTCATCGCCACGGCGATCAACACGGTCTTCGGCATCACGATCTCGCTGCTGCTCGTGCGCACCACGTTCCCGGGCCAGCGACTGCTCGGCTCGCTGATCGACCTGCCGCTGGCGATCTCGCCGATCGTCGTGGGCCTGTCGCTCGTGCTGGTCTACGGCGGGCGCGGCGGCTGGTTCGGCCCGGCACTGGAGAGCGTCGGCGTCCAGATCATCTTCGCCACGCCGGGCATCGTCATGGCCACGGCGTTCGTGGCGCTGCCGCTCGTCGTGCGCGAGGTCGTGCCGGTGCTCGAGGAGATCGGCACCGAGCAGGAGCAGGCCGCGCGCTCCCTGGGCGCCAGCGGCTGGCAGACCTTCTGGCGCATCACGCTGCCCGGCATCAAGTGGGCCGTGGTCTACGGCGTCGTGCTCACCCTGGCCCGCTCGCTCGGCGAGTTCGGCGCCGTGAAGGTCGTTTCGGGCAACATCCTCGGCGAGACCCGCACCGCCACGCTCGCCGTCGAGGAGAAGTACCTCAACTGGGAGCAGGAGTCCGCGTACGCGATCGCGTTCCTGCTGGCCAGCGTCTCCGTCCTGTGCATCATCGTCGTGTCCCTCCTGCGCTCGCGCACCGAGCGGCACTGAAGCGAAAGGCCACCATGAGCATCGAGATCTCTGGGGTGAACAAGAACTTCGGCGACTTCGTCGCGCTCGAGGGCATCGACCTGTCGATCCCCACGGGCCAGCTGACGGCCCTCCTGGGACCCAGCGGCGGCGGCAAGTCCACCCTGCTGCGGATCATCGCCGGACTCGAGGACGCCGACTCCGGTCGCGTCGAGATCGAGGGCGTCGACGCCACCCGCCTGCCGGCGCAGAAGCGCAACGTGGGCTTCGTCTTCCAGCACTACGCCGCGTTCAAGCACATGACCGTGGCCAGGAACATCGCCTTCGGCCTGGAGATCCGCAAGCGCCCGAAGGCCGAGATCGCCGCGAAGGTCGACGAGATGCTCGAGCTGGTGCACTTGGGGCAGTTCCGCGACCGGCTGCCCTCGCAGCTCTCGGGCGGCCAGCGCCAGCGCATGGCCCTGGCTCGCGCCCTCGCGATCGAGCCCACCGTGCTGCTGCTCGACGAGCCGTTCGGCGCCCTCGACGCGAAGGTGCGCAAGGAGCTGCGCGACTGGCTGCGGCGGCTGCACGACGAGGTCCACGTGACCACGGTGTTCGTGACGCACGACCAGGAGGAGGCGCTCGAGGTCGCCGACTCGATCGTCGTGATCAACGGCGGGCGCATCGAGCAGGTCGGCTCCCCCGACGAGCTCTACGACTCCCCCGCCACCGACTTCGTGCTGAGCTTCCTCGGCCCGGTCACGCAGCTCGGCGGTCTGCAGCTGCGACCGCACGACATCGACGTCGCGCTCGAGCCGCTCCCGGGCGCGGTCCCCGGCCGGATCTCGCGCTCGACGCGCATCGGCTTCGAGGTGCGCCTCGAGGTCACGCCCACCGAGGGTCAGCAGCCGCCGGTGCAGGTCACGGTCACCCGCGCCGAGGCGCGCGGGCTGGGCCTCCAGCACGGCGACGAGGTCTGGCTGACGCCCACCGCGGGCGCCCAGGCGATCCGCCCGGCGAACGCCCCCGCATCGACCCTCGACGGGGCCGCAACTCATGGTTACAGTGTGACCCACGTCTCAGGCTGAGACGTCCATGAACTCCACGGGACGGTGGAGTACGAGGGCGGCCGGGCTTCGCGCCCGGTCGCCCTTCATGCATCCTCAGGCGTGGACGTCGACGCGCTCGCGCACCGGCGCGAACCGCAGGCCCACGAGGAAGACCACGAGACCGGCGGCGGCGAGTGCGACGCCCACCAGCGCGGGGGCCACGTAGCCCGCGCCCGCGGCGATCACGAGACCGCCGAGCCAGGCGCCGAGGCCGTTCGCGATGTTGAGGCTCGCGTGGTTGAGCGCGGCGCCGAGCATCTCGGCGTCGCCCGCGGCCGTCATGAGCCGGATCTGCAGGCCGATGGCCACGACGCTGCCGAGCGCGCCCATGAGGAAGACGCTCACGAGCGCGGCCGGGGCGAAGGTGGCGAGCTCGTAGAACGCGAGCAGCACCACGACCGTGAAGAGCAGGCCACCCGTCACCTGGCGCACGTTGTCCCAGTCGGCGAGGTGCCCGCCGACCCACGTGCCCGACACCGAGCCGAGGCCGAACACCAGCAGGAAGACGGGGATGACCGCCGAGGGCAGGTCGACGACGTCGGTGACGATGGGCGCGATGTAGCTGTACATCGCGAACACGCCGCCGAAGCCGACGACGCCGGTCAGGAACGCCGCGATCACCGCGGGCTCGCGCAGGGCGCCGAGCTCGCCGCGGATCGTGGCGCTGGGGTCGCCCGGCAGGTGCGGCACGAACACGATGACGAGCGCGGCCGCGACCACGGCGATCACCACGACGAGCGCGTACGCGGCACGCCACGAGAGGGCCTGACCCAGCCAGGCACTCACGGGGACGCCGGCCACGGTGGCGACCGAGAGGCCCATCATCACCATGCTCACGGCGCGACCGCGGCGACCCGGCGGCACGAGCGAGGCGGCCACGAGCGACGCGACGCCGAAGTAGGCGCCGTGCGGCAGGCCCGCGACGAAGCGGGCGAGCATCACCGGGACGTAGCCGTCGGCGACGGCCGTGAGTGCGTTGCCGACCGCGAGTCCGCCGAGCAGCCACAGCAGCAGGGCGCGCTTCGGCATCCGCGCGGCCAGCGAGACGATGAGCGGCGCGCCGACGACCACGCCGAGCGCGTACGCGGAGATGATGTGGCCGGTCGTCGGGATGTCACGGTCGATGCTCTCGGCGACGTCGGGCAGCAGGCCCATCGTGACGAACTCGGTGGTGCCGATCGCGAAGCCGCCCAGCGCCAGGGCCAGCAGGGCGAGGCCGACGTGGCGGGCGGTCGGTTCGGTTCGCGAGGTCACCTCAGGTACAAGGCCCGCAGGGCGCGAACGATTCCTGACGTCCGTGCGACCCGAGTCACTGCTTGCCGCGCCCGGGCCGCGCGGGTCACCATCGGGTGTGACCCGCTTCGTCTTCAACACCGCCGCCACCCTCGACGGCTACCTCGCCGATCCCGACCACAGCCTCGCCTGGCTCTTCGCCGTCGAGGGCGGGACGCCCGACGCCCCCGAGCACGCCGACGCGTTCACCGCGTTCCTCGACTCGATCGGCGTCACGGTGCTGGGCTCGTCCACGTACGAGTGGCTGCTGCGCGAGACGCAGGCCCTCGAGAGGCCCGAGGCCTGGCCGGACGCGATGTCCGGCAAGCCGGCGTTCCTGTTCACCTCGCGCGACCTGCCCGTGCCGGCGGGCGCCGACCTGACGGTCGTGTCGGGCGACGTCCGCGACCACCTCGACGCGATCCGCGAGCGCGCCGGCGGCCGCGACGTCTGGGTCATGGGCGGCGGGGACCTCGTGGGTCAGTTCGACGACGCGGGCGCTCTCGATGAGCTGCAGGTCAGCGTCGCCCCCGCCACCCTCGGCGCCGGCTTCCCGCTCCTGCCCCGCCGCCTCGGCCCCGACCGCCTCCACCTCACCGACGTCGAGCGCCGCGGCCAGTTCGCCCACCTCACCTATGCCGTCTCGCGCGGGTGACGGTTTCCCCGGTTAACCGGGGAAACTGTCACTTCGCGAGGTTTGCGAACCTCGCGAAGTGACAGGAAACCTCGTTCAGTCGCGACAGGTGAGCCGCGCCGCCCTAGCCTGAGGCCGTGACCAGCGTTGCGATCGCCGCCCCGAACACCGCCGCGGCGGACGCGGCGGAGCAGATCGTCCGGGCCGGCGGCAACGCGATCGACGCGGCCCTCGCTGCCGCGTTCGTGACCATGGTGAACGAGGTCGGCCTGGTGTCGCCGAGCGCGGGCGGGTTCCTGACGATCCAGCCGCCCGACGGGTCGGCGCCGGTGACCATTGACGGCTGGATGGACATGCCCGGTCGCGACGTCCCCGACCGGCTCGGGCAGGGCACGTGGGACGTCCACACCGAGTACGGCGGCGGCGTCACGGTGACGGTCGGACCCGGCTCGGTCGCCACCCACGGCGCCATCGCGGCGTTCGGGGAGGCGCACCGCCGCTGGGGCCGGCTCCCGTGGGCCGAGCTGCTCGCCCCCGCGATCGACGTGGCCCGCGGCGGCTTCCGGCTCAGCGCCGCGTCCCGGTACTACCTCGACTACGTGCACGCGTCGATCTTCGGCTGGGACGAGGCGAGTCACGCGGCCGTGCACGACGAGCAGGGCGCCGTCGCCGGCCACGACATCGTCGTGCCGCACCTCGCGGACTCCCTCGAGCGGATCGCCCGGCACGGCCCGGACGAGCTCTACACGGGCGAGCTCGGTCACGCGGTCGCCGACGACGTCCTGGCGCGCGGCGGCATCCTCGGCCCGACCGACCTCGCCGCCTACGAGCCGGCGGTCCGACCCGCCCTCACCGCGCGCATGGAGGGCTGGACGCTCGGCACGAACCCGCCGCCGGCGATCGGTGGCGTGAGCGTCGCCGCGATGCTGCGGCTCATGGCCGGCCACGGCCTGGACGACACCGAGCACCTGATCCGCGTGCAGCGGCGGGTGCTCGGCGAGCGGCTGCGGGTCTTCGACCACACCGACGACCTCGAGCGCGACGCCGCGGCGTTCCTCGACCTCGTCGACCGCGACGGTCTGGCGGCCCTGGAGTCGGGGTCGACGGCGCACGTCTCCACCGCCGACGCGCAGGGCACGGCCTGCGCGGTGACGATCTCGTCCGGCTACAGCTCGGGCATGATCGCTCGCGACACCGGCATCTGGCTCAACAACTGCCTCGGCGAGCAGGAGCTCAACCCGCGCGGTCTCCACGGCCTGCCGTTCGGCTCGCGCCTGCTCTCGAACATGGCCCCCACGGTGGGTCGTCACGCCGACGGCGGCGTGCTGGCGATCGGCTCGCCCGGAGCCGACCGCATCACCACGGCGATCGTGCAGGCGCTCACCGGCCTCGTCGAGGACGGCCTCAGCCTGCAGGAGGCGATCGACCACCCGCGGATCCACGTGCACCGCGCGGCGACGCCGGACGAGCAGGTCAAGGTCGAGCACCCCGACGACCTCACGATGTACTTCGGTGGCGTCTCGGGCACCCTCGTCACGGCCGAGGGCACCCTGGTGGCCGCGGCCGATCCCCGGCGCGACGGCGCCGTGCGCATCGTGTCCTGAGGGATGCCCGCCACTACGCTGACCGGATGACCGCCTCGCTCGTCGACGCGCCCGTCGTCATCGCCCACCGCGGCGTTCCCGGATCACGCCTGGAGCACACCCGGCCCTCGTACCTGCTGGGGATCGAGGAGGGCGCCGACTACATCGAGCCCGACGTCGTGGCCACGAAGGACGGTGCCCTCGTCGTGCGGCACGAGAACGAGATCGGCGGCACCACCGACGTCGCCTCGCGACCCGAGTTCGCCCACCTCCGCACCACGAAGTTCATCGACGGCGTTCCGCTGACCGGCTGGTTCACCGAGGACTTCACGCTCGAGGAGATCAGGACGCTGCGCACTCGCGAGCGCCTGCCGCAGCTGCGACCGCAGAATCTCGCCCTCGAGGGGACCGAGCCGATCCTCACCCTCGACGAGGTCATCGACATCGCGGAGGCCGAGAACACCCGACGCGGCGCGGGCGCCGACCCGATCGGCGTCTACGTCGAGACGAAGCACCCCACCTACTTCCGCGGGCTCGGACTCGACCTCAACGACCGGCTGCTCGAGGTCCTCGACCGCCGTGGCCTCAACCGCAAGGGCGCGAAGGTGGTCATCCAGTCGATGGAGACCGCCAACCTCAAGGCGCTGCGTGACCGCACCCCGCTGCCCCTCGTGCAGCTGATGGAGCGCAAGGGCGGTCCCTACGACCTCGTCGCCACGTACGACCCCCGCGACTACGCGGCGCTGACGCGCCCTGAGGAGCTGGCGAAGATCGCCGAGTACGCCCAGGGCATCGGCCCGAACAAGAGCCTCGTCATCGCCCGCGACCGCCACCAGAACCTGCTCGGCGAGACCGGCCTCGTCCGCGACGCCCACGAGGTCGGCCTGTTCGTCCACATCTGGACGATGCGCAACGAGAACAACTTCCTCCCCGTGCAGTGGCGCACGAGCCTGGACGAGGCCGACCCCGGCGACGCGACGGCCGAGCTGCTGGCCTTCTACGCCGCCGGGGTCGACGGGGTGTTCTCGGACTTCACACGGACGGCGGTGGCGGCGCGCTCGGCCCATCTGTCGTCGGCGGGCCCCACACGTCGGGCGCCTGCGCCTGGGGCATGAGCAGCCACGCGGCGAGGTAGACCAGCAGCGTCGTGCCCACGCCCACCACGACCAGCACGATCGTGATGATGCGGATGAGCGTGGCGTCCACGCCGGTGTACTCGGCCAGTCCTCCGCACACGCCGCCGAGCCACTTGTCGGTGGTGCTGCGGGCGAGCTTCTTGGGGCCCTGGTTCGGGTTCATGAGGTCCTCCTGAGGGTGAGGGCGATGCCGGCGAGTCCGGCGACGATGAGGGTGACGAGTCCGGCGACGGCCAGGCCGTCGACGCTCGCGAGGTCGTAGGTCAGCAGGGCCCAGCCCACGAGGACGAGGGCGAACAGGACGCCGAAGACGAGCGCGTCCCAGCGCAGCGGATGGGTGTTCATCGTCGAGTCACCTCGATCTCGCCCGCCGTGCCGGTGATGACGATGCGATAGGCCCCGGGGGCGTCGGAGGGCCAGTCGATCGAGGGGCGCTGGCCGTCGGACACGCGGCCGAAGACCTCGATCCGACCGCCGGCGGACAGGGACGTCTCGACGTCGACGTCGAGTCCCTCGGGCACGATCACGGTCGTCTCTCCCATGCCGTTGTCGATCTCCAGCGTACGGCCGGAGAGGCTCTCGAGGTCCTGGATCGCGGTGAGGTCGACCCGCACCCGGCCGAAGCCCTGCTCGATGGGCTCGGCGACCGCGGCGGCCGTGACGGGCCGCAGGTCGATGTCGCCGGCCGAGAGGTTCGGGGTCACCGAGGCGACCGCCAGCACGGGCAGGATCAGGACGCCCAGCGGCACCAGGGCGCCGGGGTGGCCGATCCTCGAGCCGACCAGCAGGCCGATCGTGACGATGCCGAGGGCGACGGCCGGGTAGATCGCGGCGTCGACCGGCTCCTGCGCGATGGACCAGAGGCCCAGGCCGCCCAGGGCGACGAGGATCGCCGAGAGGGTCAGCAGCAGCAGGGCGGGCGACCAGCGCTCGCGCGGCGGACGCGGGGGCAGGACGGAGGCCGGCGGCGCACCGGGCGGCGGGGCGGGCGGACCGGGCTCGTGGAGCACCGTCGTCGGCTCGTCAGCGCCCTGCGCGAGCGCCGGGTCGCCCGTGGACACGGGGGTGGTCATGACGTCGTCTCCTGTCGAGAAGGCGGGGGTGGGATCGGTGGGGGCCTGGGCGGTGAACGCGTCGGGCCGGTAGGGCGGGGGTGGCGCGTAGGCCGGCGGCGGGGTGGTGCGGGTGCGGTTCCTGACCACGAACAGCCAGTAGAGGAACCCGAACGGCAGCGCGATCCAGAACAGCGCCCACATCGGCCACCAGAACCAGCCGCCGACGCCCCAGGCGGTGTCGCCGAGGACGGCGGCCAGCGCGAGGACGCCGGCGACGATCAGGCCGACGGTGCGCAGCTGGGAGTCGGACTTGAGGTCGAAGGCCTCGGCCAGGACGCTGCGCTCGGACCCCTCGGCGGGGATGAGCAGCCAGCAGGCGACGTAGAGGATCGGACCGGCGAACCCGGCGACGGTCAGGACGACGAAGCCGATCCGCACGATGACGGGGTCGATGTCGAGTGCGCGGGCGATGCCGCCGGAGACGCCGCCGAGCAGCTTGTCTCCCGTGGTGCGCCGCATCGCATCGAGCTGCGAGCCGGAGGTCGGTGTGGTCATGGCTCCAGCCTGCCCGGGGGTCGGGGTCCGCCACCATCGGGTGAACCCCTGGTCCTCCCCCGAGGCGGCGTCGGCACGGACCGGGGTCGCACCTGATGGCGCCTGCGCGCGCCCGCGTGTGAGGGTGGTCCCATGACGACCGCTGCCCCCGACGCCGCCGGCGGCACCCGCCGCTCGGCCGAGGGGTTCCGCCGGGCCTACCGGCCGGTGGACGCGCGCGTCGTCGCCGGCGTCAGCGCCGGTCTGGCCGAGCACCTGCGGCTGCCCGTGGTGTGGGTGCGGGTGGGCTTCGTCCTGGCCACGTTCGTGCACGGCACCGGACTGCTGGCCTACCTGCTGCTGTGGTGGTTCCTACCGCTGCAGGCCCCCGTGGACGGCTCCCCCGGCCTCGAGTCCGCGCGCCGTCGCGGCCTGCGCACGGGCTCGCGCGGACCGTCCCGCCGCGACGTCGTGCAGAGTGCCGCGATCGGCGCCGTGGGGCTGGGCGTCCTGGGCCTCATCGCGCTCGGCGGCGGCTGGCTCGAGGGCTGGATGCTGCCGCTGCTGCTGGTGGTCACGGGCATCGCGGTGGTGTGGCGGATGTTCGACGACGCCGCGTGGAACTCGTGGCTGCGGCAGACCGAGGGGCCCGCGTTCGCGATGCGGCTGCTCGTGGGCCTGGCGTTCATCGGCCTCGGCGCGATCTACATCCTCACCGTCAACCGCGGCTGGTCGGCCGCCGTGGACTTCTTCGCCGCGCTCGCCATCGCCGTGGTGGGCCTGAGCCTGATCCTCGGGCCGTGGATCCTGGGCCTCTGGACCGACCTCGGCACCGAGCGGCGCGAGCGCATCCGCTCGCAGGAGCGCGCCGACGTGGCCGCCCACCTGCACGACTCCGTGCTCCAGACGCTGGCCCTGCTGCAGAAGAACGCCGACGACCCCGCCACCGTGGCCACCCTGGCCCGCCGCCAGGAGCGCGAGCTGCGCGACTGGCTCTACGGCCGCCAGGACGACACCGCCACCTTCGCCACCGCCCTGCGCGACCTCGCCGCCGAGGTCGAGGCCAACCACCGCGTCCCGGTGGAGGTCGTCACGGTCGGCGACGCCGCGCCCGACGACGGCCTCCGCGCGCTGCTCGCCGCCACCGGCGAGGCCGTGGTGAACGCCGCGAAGCACTCCGGCGCGAGCCGGGTCGACGTCTACGCCGAGCGCGTCGCGAACGGCTCGGGCGACCGGATGGAGGTCTTCGTCCGCGACCGCGGCGAGGGCTTCGACCCCGACGCGGTCCCCGCCGACCGGCTCGGCGTGAAGAACTCGATCATCGGCCGCGCCGAGCGCCACGGCGGCACGGCGCGCGTCCGCAGCACCCCCGAGGACGGCACCGAGGTCGCCCTCACCATGCCGGTCTCGCCCGGCGACAAGGAGAGCGCATGACCGTCCTGTCCGTGCTGGTCGTCGACGACCACGCGATGTTCCGCACCGGCGTCCGTGCCGAGCTCGAGCGGCTCGGCAGCGGGCGCGTCGAGGTCGTCGGCGAGGCCGAGGACGTCGACACCGCCGTCGCCGCGATCTCGGACCTGCGTCCCGACGTCGTGCTGCTCGACGTGCACCTGCCGGGCGGCGGCGGCCCCGAGGTCATCCGGCGCGCGGGCGCGTCCACCACGTTCCTGGCGCTGTCGGTCAGCGACGCCGCCGAGGACGTCATCGGCGTGATCCGCGCCGGTGCGCGGGGATACGTCACCAAGAACATCTCGGCGCCCGAGCTGCTCGACGCGATCGACCGCGTCGCCGGCGGCGACGCCGTGTTCAGCCCGCGCCTGGCCGGGTTCGTCCTCGACGCGTTCGCCGGCACGATCGCCGTCGCGCAGGTCGACGAGGACCTCGACCGCCTCACCGAGCGCGAGCGCGAGGTCATGCGGCTCATCGCGCGCGGCTACGCGTACAAGGAGGTCGCGAAGGAGCTGTTCATCTCCGTCAAGACCGTCGAGACCCACGTCTCGAGCGTGCTGCGCAAGCTCCAGCTCTCCAGCCGCCACGAGCTCACCCGCTGGGCCAACGACCGCCGCCTCATCTGACCTCGCGCGCCCCTCCCCCACTTTTGGAGCGGGATGCACGCCTTCGGGCACGAGGAAGGTTCATCCCGTTCCAGAAGTGGAGGGGGGTCCGGCGCGTGGGACTGACGTGACCGATTCGCCGGACAGGATCGCCGTGCCTTCGTACGGTGGACGTTCCCCCCGGAGAAGGAGCGAACGTGCGCAAGATCCTGATCGCCGTCATGATGACGAGCTCCCTCGTGCTGGCATCCGCGCCGGCCGAGGCGGCCCCGAAGTTCAAGAACTGCAAGGCGCTCAACAAGAAGTACCCGCACGGCGTGGGCATGCCCGGCGCGAAGGACAAGACCTCGGGCAAGCCGGTCACCAACTTCAAGCGCAGCAAGGCGCTCTACCAGGCCAACAAGGGCAAGGACCGCGACAAGGACAGGATCGCCTGCGAGAAGCGCTGAAACGCCTCAGGGCAGCGTGATCCGCAGGAACTCGGGGCGGTAGAGGCTCGGGTCGGCCTGGACGTCGCCGTCCTTGGTGTTGCGGCTGACCGAGACGACCATCGTGCCCTTCTCGGGGAACAGCTGCGGGTGCGCGAGCGGCATGTAGCGCAGCGCCGATGCCGTCGAGGGGATCTTCGCCACCGGAGGCGCGGGAGTGAACGGTCCGGTGGGACCGGGCGCGGTCCAGACCACCAGGTCGGTGCCGACGAAGTCCGCGCGCTTGCTCAGGGCGTACCAGCGCTTGCCCTCGCGGAACACCGAGAAGGTCTGCGACACCCCGCCGTCCTGGCCGATCAGCTGCGCGGCCTGCTTCGCGTCGCGCTGCCACCGCTCGCCGTCCCAGTAGCGCCACTTCGACTGGTCGGTCACGTCCACCAGCCTGGTCTTCGCGACCGACACCGCCCACCCGAAGCCGCCGTCGCTCGTGCGGCTGGTGCCGTAGAGGTAGACGGAGTCGCCGACGACCGTGGCGGCCGCGCCCCACACGGGCCGGCTCGTGTCGGGGTCGTCCTCGCCCAGGTCGACGACTCGCTGGAGCACCGGCGCCCGGCCCGGCTCGACCTGGAAGATCGCCACGGCGGGCCCCAGGTTCCGGAACCCGAAGAGGTCGTCACCGGTCTGCTCGACCCGCTGCGCCATGACCCCGACGAGGTCGCGCCCGAGGTCGACCGCCGCCACGGACATCGGCCAGTAGCCGACCCCGTCGGCGCGGTCCGGGATCACGGCGTCGCGGTCGCGGCGCTGCACCAGGCCCGCGCACGTCTTGTCGAAGATCAGCATCGAGTTCCGCACCATCGTGCGGCTCGAGTAGTCCGTCCGCCGGATCGTGTCGCCGAAGACGAACAGCCCGCGTCCGTCGGCCAGGAACGTGCTCGCCCCCACGTCGCCGCCGACGAAGCCGTCGACGTCGCTCACGGTCTCGATGCGCTCGTTGAGCTCCTTGACGTTCGTCGGCGTCCGGGTCGTCTGGCACGTGACGGTGACCGGAGGGTCGAGGTCGGTCGCGGTGAACGCGGGCAGCGCGGGCGTCACGACGAGGATGCCGGTGAGGACGAACGCGCCGATCGTGGCCCCGACGGGATGGGCGCGCAGCGACGGGTGCAGGTCGCGCAGGGCCCGCCGCGGCTCGACCGCCGTGGCCGCCACCGAGGTCGCGGTGAGGCCGATCATCGTCCAGAGCATCATCATCAGCAGGACCCGCTCGACGTCGACACCGTCGAAGTAGGCCAGGCCGCGGACGGCCCAGGTCGCCGCCCCGGGCGGCAGCCACGCGAGGAGGGTGGGCCACACCACCGGGATCGGCGTCAGCGGCCAGGCGCCGATCGCGCCGGGGATGCCGACCACCAGCCCGACGATCGCCAGCGCGAGCCCCAGCCTGCCGAACCATGCGATGAGCGCCAAGGTCATCGAGCCGACTCCGAGGACGACGAGGGCGCCCAGGCCGGCGAGCCCGAGGAACGGCGCGTCGACCCGGCGCACGACGACCTCGCTCAGGAACGCACCGCCCAGGCCGGCGACGACGGCGCCGGCCGCGAGTCCCGCGAACCGCACCACGACGAGCGAGGCCGACGCCGACCTGGCCCCGAACACCAGGCCGAGCAGCGCCGCGAAGGCGACACCGAGGATCGCCCACGCCGTGCCGAGGCGGAACGGTCCGACGCCGTGGGGGTCGCGCTCGGCCACCGGGATCCGGTCGACCACGCGCACGGTCTGCCCACTGACCGCCAGCGTGCGGGACACGACCTTCTCGACCTTCTTCGCCTCGGCCGTGCCCCCGCCGCTGGCGACCCAGAGCTCGTGGTCGGCGCCGTCGCCCATCACGACGACCGCGCTGACGGCGCGGTCGCGCAGGCTCGCCTCCGCGGCCTTCTCCGAGGGGCTGACCCGCGCGGCGACCGCGTGCTCGCTCGGGCCGTTGAGGGCGTCGCGCATCGTGGCGGCGTCGGGGTCGGGTCCGACGACCGCGACCGGGATCTCGCGCGGGGCGGCCTGGCTGAGGCCCGGCAGCTCGGACGCCGGGTCGACCCGGACCAGCACGGCGGTCAGGACCATGGCGATGACGAAGCCGGCCGCGGTGAGCCCGACTCCGCGCTGGCGCATGTCCGACACGGTAGCGCGGCGCGGCGCCGGGGACGTCCCCGCGTCGCGCCCTCTCCCGCCCACGCTGTCGGAGCGCGCGACTAGGCTGGATCCTGCGATGACCCTGCCATTCCCCGTGCCCTCCGCCCGTCCGCCACGTCCCGGCCCGGGCGGTCCCGACGCCCCCTCGCCGAAGCGGCGCACCGCCCGCTCCGACGAGCTCCTCGAGGGACTCAACGACGCCCAGCGCACGGCCGTCTCGCACACCGGCGGACCGCTGCTGGTGGTCGCGGGCGCCGGATCGGGCAAGACCCGCGTGCTCACCCGCCGCATCGCGTGGCTCATCGCGGCTCGCGGCGCCCACCCCGGCTCCATCCTGGCCATCACGTTCACCAACAAGGCCGCCGCCGAGATGCGCGAGCGCGTCGCCGACCTCGTGGGCGGCCGCGCCCGGATGATGTGGGTCTCCACGTTCCACTCCGCGTGCGTGCGGATCCTGCGCCGCGAGGCCGAGAAGTTCAGCTACACCTCGTCGTTCAGCATCTACGACGCCGCCGACTCGCGCCGGCTCATGACGCTCGTGGTCAAGGACCTCGACCTCGACCCCAAGAAGGTCAATCCGCGCGCGGTCCTCAACTGGGTCTCGAACCACAAGAACGAGCTCGTCGACCATGAGGAGGCCGCCAAGCGCGCCTCCAACGGCACCGACGAGACCTACGCGCAGTGCTACGCCGAGTACCAGCGCCGGCTGCGTGCGGCCAACGCGATGGACTTCGACGACCTCATCATGAACACGGTCCACCTGTTCCAGGCCTGGCCCGAGGTCCGCGAGACGTACCGCCGCCGCTTCCGGCACGTGCTGGTCGACGAGTACCAGGACACCAACCACGCCCAGTACAGCCTCATCAAGGAGCTGTGCGACGAGGACTCCGACCTCATGGTGGTGGGCGACTCCGACCAGTCGATCTACGCCTTCCGCGGCGCCACGATCCGCAACATCCTCGAGTTCGAGGACGACTTCCCCGACGCCGACACCGTCCTGCTCGAGCAGAACTACCGCTCCACGCAGAACATCCTCGCCGCCGCCAATGGCGTCATCAGCCGCAATCCGGCGCGCCAGGACAAGAAGCTGTGGTCGGCCGAGGGCGACGGCGAGCTGCTGGTGGGCTACGTCGGCGACGACGAGCGCGACGAGGCCCAGTTCATCGCCGACGAGATCGACCGGCTCTCCGACCAGGGCATCGCCGCGGCCCGCGACGTGGCGGTGTTCTACCGCACCAACGCACAGAGCCGTGTGTTCGAGGAGGTCTTCATCCGCGTCGGCCTGCCCTACCGGGTCGTCGGCGGCGTGCGCTTCTACGAGCGCAAGGAGGTCAAGGACGCACTGGCCTACCTGCGCGTGCTCGTGAACCCGCGCGACGCCGTGTCGCTGCGGCGCGTGCTCAACGAGCCCAAGCGCGGCATCGGCGACCGGGCCGAGGGTGCCCTCGAGCGCTTCGCCTCGCGCCACGACGTCAGCTTCTGGGAGGCGATGACCCGCGTCGACGAGATCGACGAGCTGGCCACCCGCTCGCGCACCGCGATCTCCTCGTTCGCGCAGGTCCTGTCCGAGCTGATGGAGCTCGCCGCGTCCGGCGCCCCCGCCGACGCCGTGCTCGAGGCCGCCCTGACGAAGTCCGGCTACCTCACCGTGCTGGAGAACAGCACCGACCCGCAGGACGAGACGCGCGTGGAGAACCTCGCCGAGCTCGTCGCCGTCGCGCGCGAGTTCGTCGCCTCGGCCGCCACCCTCGACGAGGACGAGGAGCCCGACGACGGCGTCGTGCTCGCGGCGGGCTCGCTCGACGCCTTCCTCGAGCAGGTCGCGCTCGTCGCCGACGCCGACTCGGTGCCGGACTCCGACGACGGCGTCGTCACGCTGATGACCCTGCACACGGCCAAGGGTCTGGAGTTCCCGGTCGTGTTCCTCACCGGCCTCGAGGACGGGGTGTTCCCGCACCTGCGGTCCCTGGGCGATCCGGCCGAGCTCCAGGAGGAGCGCCGGCTGGCCTACGTGGGCATCACCCGCGCCCGCGAGCGGCTCTACCTCACCCGCGCCACCGTGCGCTCGGCGTGGGGCGCCCCCTCGTACAACCCGGCGTCGCGGTTCCTCGAGGAGATCCCGCCCACGCTGATCGACTGGAAGCGCGAGGCCAGCGCTCCCACCCAGTGGGCGCCGCGCACCCCGGCGGCCTCGTTCCGCACCTCCACGGTCGCCGCGCGCTCGAAGAAGAAGTCCGCGGGTGAGGTCGTCTCGCTCTCGCCGGGCGATCGGGTCACCCACGACAGCTTCGGGCTCGGCACGGTGGTCACGGTCGAGGGCACGGGCCAGAACTCGGTCGCCAGCGTCGACTTCGGATCAGCGGGCGTCAAGCGCCTGCTGCTGCGCTACGCGCCCCTCGAGAAGCTCTGACCACCCAGACGTGAACGACGAGAGCCCCCGGCCTGGCCGGGGGCTCTCGGGTGTCGATCGGTGCTGACTGGTGTCAGGGGGTGACGCCGTGCGCGACGAGCGCCGCGTACGGGTCCGTGGGGCCGCCGCCGGCCGGGTGCACCTCGAGGTGCAGGTGCGGGCCGGTGACGTTGCCGGTGGAGCCGGTGGCGCCGATGACGTCACCGGGGGCGACCTGCTGGCCCACGCTGACCGAGACCGAGCTCTGGTGGCAGTACCAGATCTCGGTGCCGTCGGCGAGAGTGATGATCGTGCGGTTGCCGTAGGCGCCCTCGTAGCCGGTCGAGGTGACCGTGCCAGCCGCGATCGCGACGAGGGTCGAGCCCGACGGACCGGCGAAGTCCAGGCCGGTGTGACGGCCGCTGCTCCAGTAGCCGCCGCCCTGGCCGAAGCGGGCGGTGAGGCGGTAGCCGACGACCGGGATGACCCACTGGTTGCGGGTGATCTCGTCCTGGCGCTTCTCGGCCGACTTGGCGGCCGCCGCGTTGTACTGCGCGAGCGCCTTCTGGACCTGCTGGGCCTGCATCGGCTTCTGGATCGCGAGCTCGCGGTCGTAGCTGCGCGAGACGTCCACCGCGTTCGTGGCGTTCGCGCCGACGTAGTTCTTGGCCAGCGCGGCGTCGGCGCCGGCGAGCAGGCCGGGCGAGGTGACGCTGATCGAGCCGACCGCGGCGATCACCATGGCGGCGACGCCGGCGAGCAGCCGGGTGCGGCCCGTGGCCGCGGCCGCACGGCGTGCACGACGCGCGCCGGGGATGCGGCCCTCGGGGATCGCGCCGATCGCGGGGAACACGATGGTGTCCTCGGCCGGGACGGCGGCCACAGGCTCGGGGAGCGCGGCGGCGGGAATCGGGTTACGGTCGACGGGAGCGGCCGCGCGACGCGAGCCGGGCACCGGGGTGGGCTGCTTCGCACGGCGGCCCACGCTGTAGGTCTGCGAGGTCGACTGCGGGCTCAGGGCCTGCATGACGACGGTCGAGTCGGAGTCGTGCTCCACCGGCGCCTTGGCGCGCCGGGAGCCGACGGTCCGGGGTGCCTCGGGTGCATCCGGGGTCGACCGACCGCTCGCTCGGGAGCGATCGAATTCGGCCATACGTGAAGCCTCCGGGGGTCAGGCAAACGGACTCGCCGAGTCTAGGGGAACCGCGGTGTCCGATTCCAACCCTTTGGCGAAGTGACTCACGGTTCGGACACGGATAGCAGAGGAAACTCATGCCCGCACCTCCGTCGGAGGCCCCCGTGTTTCAACTCACGTTTACGCAACCCACGCCGAAGCACCCCTCTCCCGGCAGGTAGAGTCGCGAGGGCTTCGGCGACGTCGCGTCCACGGCGCCCGCCGAACCACAGCGAATCCCACCATTAAGGACGTCACCGTGGATCTGATGGAGTATCAGGCGAAGGAGCTCTTCGCCAAGCACAACGTTGCGACGACCCTCGGCACCGTGGTCACCACGGCCGAGGAGGCCAAGGCCGCCGCCGAGCAGATGGGCGGCGTGACCGTCATCAAGGCGCAGGTCAAGGCCGGAGGCCGCGGCAAGGCGGGCGGCGTGAAGCTCGCCAAGACCGCCGACGAGGCCTTCGAGCACGCCTCGAACATCCTCGGCATGGAGATCAAGGGCCTCACGGTCAACCGCGTGCTCGTCACGCCGGCGACCCCGCCCGTCGAGGAGTACTACTTCTCCTTCCTGCTCGACCGCGCGAACCGCAGCTACCTGTGCATCGCGAGCGTCGAGGGCGGCGTCGAGATCGAGGAGGTCGCCAAGACCAACCCCGAGGCCGTCCGCCAGATCCCCGTCGACGCCGGCACCGGCGTGGACGAGGCGAAGGCCCGCGAGATCGTCGCCGACGCGAAGTTCCCGGCCGAGCTGGCCGACCAGGCCGTCGAGATGATCCAGGCCCTCTGGAAGGTCTTCGTCGAGGAGGACGCCACGCTCGTCGAGGTCAACCCGCTGGCGCGCCTGGAGGGCGACAAGCTGGAGGCCCTGGACGGCAAGGTCTCGCTCGACGAGAACGCCGACTTCCGTCACCCCGAGCACGAGGCGTTCGTGGACAACGACGCCACCGACCCGCTCGAGGTCAAGGCCAAGTCGAAGGGCCTGAACTACGTCAAGCTCGACGGCCAGGTCGGCATCATCGGCAACGGCGCCGGGCTCGTCATGAGCACGCTCGACGTGGTCGCGTACGCCGGTGAGGCCCACGGCGGCGTCAAGCCCGCCAACTTCCTGGACATCGGCGGCGGCGCCTCGGCGCAGGTCATGGCCGACGGCCTGGACGTCATCCTGAACGACGAGCAGGTCAAGAGCGTGTTCGTCAACGTCTTCGGCGGCATCACCTCGTGTGACGCGGTCGCGAACGGCATCAAGGGCGCGCTGGAGATCCTCGGCGACGAGGCCACCAAGCCGCTCGTCGTGCGCCTCGACGGCAACAAGGTCGAGGAAGGCCGGGCGATCCTGAACGAACTGAACCACCCGCTGGTCACGCTCGTCGACACCATGGACGGTGCCGCCGACAAGGCCGCCGAGCTCGCGAACGCATAAGGACGAAACATGGCGATCTATCTCACCTCTGAATCCAAGGTCATCGTCCAGGGCATCACCGGCGGCGAGGGCACCAAGCACACCGCCCTGATGCTCAAGTCCGGCACGAACGTCGTCGGTGGCGTCAACGCGCGCAAGGCCGGCACCACGGTCACGCACGTCGACGCCGACGGCAACGACGTCGAGCTGCCCGTGTTCGGCTCGGTCGCCGAGGCGATCGAGAAGACCGGCGCCGACGTGTCGGTCGCGTTCGTCCCGCCGGCGTTCACCAAGGACGCCGTCGTCGAGGCCATCGACGCCGAGATCGGCCTGCTCGTGGTCATCACCGAGGGCGTCCCGGTCCAGGACACCGCGGAGTTCTGGGCCTACGCCCAGGGCAAGAAGACCCGCATCATCGGTCCGAACTGCCCCGGCATCATCAGCCCCGGGCAGGCGCTCGCCGGCATCACGCCGGCGACCATCGCGGGCGCCGGCCCGGTCGGCCTCGTGTCCAAGTCGGGCACGCTGACCTACCAGATGATGTTCGAGCTGCGTGACTTCGGCTTCACCACCGCCATCGGCATCGGCGGCGACCCGGTCATCGGCACGACGCACATCGACGCGCTCGAGGCGTTCGAGAACGACCCCGACACCAAGGCGATCGTGATGATCGGCGAGATCGGCGGCGACGCCGAGGAGCGCGCGGCCGAGTACATCAAGGCGCACGTGACCAAGCCGGTCGTCGGCTACGTCGCGGGCTTCACCGCCCCCGAGGGCAAGACCATGGGCCACGCCGGCGCCATCGTCTCGGGCTCCTCGGGCACCGCCCAGGCGAAGAAGGAGGCCCTCGAGGCCGCCGGGGTCAAGGTCGGCAAGACGCCGTCCGAGACCGCCGCCCTGATGCGGGAGATCCTGCAGGGTCTCTGACACCCGTCAGCACGACGCCCCCGCGAGCCTCGGCTCGCGGGGGCGTCGTCGTTCGTGGTGACAGTTTCCCCGGTTAAGCGGGGAAACTGTCACTTCACGGGGTTTGCGAACCTCGCGAAGTGACAGGAAACCTCGTTCAGTCGAGGCCGGGACGACCGCCCGGGGTTCTCGGTCACTCCCCGGGGATCGCGAACCCCGGTCAGTGACAGGAAACCCAGGTAACCGTCACTCCGGGACGTACGCGAGGCGCTCGCCGGCGCGCTTGAGGACGGCGCGGAACTCGCCGCCGGAGATGGCGTACTTGCCGGCGGGCGGGAAGAGCACCTGGGTGACGTCGGCCCCGCGGCGAACGACGCCCATCCGGTAGTGGACGGTGCGGTCCTTGCCGATCTCGAGACCGACGCGCCACGAGGTGCCGGCGAAGCCGCTGCCGCGGACGCGCTTCTCGTCGTCGACGGTGGCGGGCAGGTCGCCGTCCTCGCACTCGTCGATCCGCTTGGCGATCCCGTCGACGAACTTCTTCGCCGCCTTGGGGCTCGACATCCGCGCGACCGTCTGCGTGAGCGCGAACTGGTCGGGCAGCACCTCGGCCTCCGGGATCGCGAAGACGCGCGACTGGGCCGAGCTGACGGACTTGCCGGTGAAGGTGGTGTCGTCGCAGACCGTGGCGGTCGGGTTCTGGTTCGTGACCGCGGCGGGCGCGCTGGCGCTCCAGACGCTGTCGATCGTCTTGACCGGCGGCAGGTCGACGACGCCGAGGAACGACGGGTACTTGCCCACGGCCGGCGGCAGCGCCGAGGTCACGGTGAAGCGCTCGGTGCAGTCGCCGCCCGAGTCGGCGCAGACGCGACTGATCGACTCGTTGAGCACGCGCGCGAACTGGCGCACGTCGGTGCGCTCGGTGCCCGGCGACTCGTGCACGAGCGTGCTGGTGAGGGTGCCCGACTGCGCCAGGCCCACGGTGATGAAGCGGGCCGGCGAGCGGTAGGACTGCAGGCGCAGGATCTGGAAGTCGCCGAAGGGCCGCTCGACGCGGTAGGCGTCGACGAGGCGCGTGCGCGGGTGCTCACACCCGGCGTAGAAGGAGACGAGGCGCGAGAACGCGGCCTCGGACGCCTCCTCCGAGCGCGAGACCTCGATCGCCTGCGCGACACGGTCGTCCGCGTCGTCGGTGAAGGCGCGCACGAAGACCTTGAGCGGGTCGGGGTCGGCGAAGCGGGTGGTGGGACACGTGGCGTACGGGGTCTGGTTGGCCAGGTCGGTGTCCGTGGCCTCGACCGACCAGGCGGCATCGGGGTTGAGGTTCGCGACCTCGCCGCTGGAGAGCAGATCGTCGGTGCCGATGTTGTGCGAGTCGAGCACGACGTCGCGCGACTCGGCGCCGATCTTCTCGCGATCGGGCAGCGCGGACTGACGGGCCATCGCGTCGCCCTGCGCGACGAACGCGCCGCCGAACAGCGCCACGGCGAGCGCGGCGGCGACGAGCACGACCGCGTTGCGGCGAGCGCCGCGGGTGGCCGAGCGGCGCACCTCGCCGGCCGACGGCAGGTCGAGCCCGGCGGTGACCACCGCGAGGGCGCGCATGCGCTCGACGACCTCGTCGATCGTGACGCCGAGGCCCTCCTCGATGCGGCTGAACCCGCGCGACGCGAGCTCGAGCGCGGACTCGTCGTCGACGCCCACCTCGCGCGCCGCCTCGTCGAGGTCGACGTCGGCGATCGTCATGAGGCTGATCAGCCGGCGCGAGGGCTGGTCGAGGTCGGCCAGCTGCGCCAGCAGGGCGTGATCGGTGTCGTGGGTGCGGGTGCGGCGCCATGGGTGCGTGCCGCGGCTGAGTGCCGTGCCCTTCCACGCCTCGGCGCGCACGAACGACGCCGGATCGGCCGCGGAGACGCGCGACCACTGGCGCCACGCGTGGCGGTACGCCTCGATCGTCGCCTCGCGCGCGACCTCGCGATCACCGCACTTCGCATACGTCGTGACGAGCGTCACCCGCTGCGTCGAGGCGTAGAAGGCGTCGAACTCGTCGACCCGAGTCATGCTGCCTTCCTCCTTCTCTCCACCCCGGCGTGTGCTGTCACGATCCCCGCCACGATACCGGTTGGATGGTGAGGTGACCGAGTCCCGTGCTGCCGATCAGTGGCGCCCGGCGATCCTCACGGCCGTCGGATCGACGGTCCTCAGCCTCCTGATCGCCGGTGCCGCGGCCTCGGCGACGACACTCGCGGCGTCCACTCCCGACCTGCTCCGGGCCTCGATCCGCGCGTGGCTCGTGGCCGTCGGCGCGACCCTCACCACCGGCGACGAGCGCATCGACGTGGTGCCCCTGGGAGCGACGATCGTCGTGGTCGTCCTCGTCCTCGCGCTCACCCGGCTGGCACTGCGGACGCCGATCGTCGACCCCGTGGCGTTCGGCGCCATGACGGGCGGAGTCGCCGGCGTGCTGGCCGGGATCTGCTCGGCCGCCACCAGCACCGAGACCACCTCCACCTCGTTCGTCCGGGCCGCGTTCGGCGCGTTCCTGGTCGTCGGACTGCCCGCGGCGTGGGGTGCCTCCCGGCGTTCCGGCATCGCGTGGATGGGCCTGCCCTCCCGCTGGATCCCGGTGGCCGACGGAGCGTCCAGCGGCGTGATCGGGCTGCTCGGCGGGGCCGCCGTCGTGACCTTCGTGATGCTCACGCTGCACCTCGACCGCGCCGCCGACCTCTGGGCCACGCTCGACCCGGACGGCCCCCTCCTGCTCGGCCTCATGTGCCTGCTGGCGCTGCCCACGCTGGTGCTGTGGACCACCGCGGTGATCCTCGGACCCGGCTTCACGCTCGGCGCGGACACCACCGTCGACCTCGCCGGCTCAGCACTGGGCCAGGTGCCCGGGTTCCCGCCGCTGGCCGCGCTGCCCGACCCCGGTCCCTTCGGCGGCTGGGTCGTCGTGCTGACGCTGGTCCCGCTCGCGGCGGGCGTCGCAGCCGGCCTCGTCACGTACACGCGCACGACCGCCGAGCAGCGTGGCTGGGGCCGCGCGGCCGGCGACGGCGCGCTCGCCGGAGCCGTGGCCGGAGCGATCGTCGGCCTCCTGCTCGAGACCGCGCGCGGCGGCCTGGGCCCGGGACTGCTGCAGACCGCGGGCTCCCCCGCCTGGCAAGGACTGCTGGTCGCCGTCCCGCTGCTGGCGGCGGGCGGCGCCCTGGGCGCGATCGGCGCCCACTATCGTTCTGCACGTGACCGAGCCTCGTCCTGAGCCCGCCCGGCTCGTGGTGCTGGTGTCGGGATCCGGCACCAACCTGCAGGCACTGATCGACGCCGCCGCCGACCCCGGCTACGGCGCCCAGGTCGTCGCCGTCGGCGCCGACCGCGACGGCATCGAGGGCCTCGCCCGCGCCGAGCGGCACGGCATCCCCACGTTCGTCGAGCGGGTCTCCGACCATCCCGACCGCGCCGCCTGGGACGCCTCCGTCGCCGAGACCGTGGCGTCGTACCGCCCCGACCTCGTGGTCCTGGCCGGCTTCATGAAGCTCGCCGGCCCGGCGTTCCTCGAGCGCTTCGGCGGCCGCACGGTCAACACCCACCCGGCGCTCTCGCCGTCGTTCCCCGGCATGCGCGGCCCGCAGGACGCACTGGAGTACGGCGTGAAGATCACCGGCGCCACCCTGTTCGTCGTCGACGCCGGCGTCGACACCGGCCCGATCGTCGCGCAGGTCGCCGTGCCGGTCGAGGACGACGACGACGTCGAGACCCTCCACGAGCGCATCAAGACCCACGAGCGAGCCATGCTGGTCGAGTGGGTGGGCCGCCTCGCGCGCGAGCCCCACTCGATCGACGGCCGACGAATCCGCTTCCACCCGAAGGAACAGTCATGACCGACACCCGTCCCATCAAGCGCGCCCTCGTCTCGGTCTACGACAAGACCGGGCTGGCCGAGCTCGCGCAGGCGCTGCACGCCGCAGGCGTCTCGATCGTCTCCACCGGCTCCACCGCCAAGACCATCGAGGCCGCGGGCGTCCCCGTGACCCCCGTCGAGCAGGTCACCGGCTTCCCCGAGTGCCTCGACGGGCGCGTCAAGACGCTGCACCCGCGCGTGCACGCCGGCATCCTCGCCGACCTGCGCCTGCCGGAGCACCAGCGCCAGCTGGAGCAGCTCGAGGTCGAGCCGTTCGACCTCGTCGTGGTGAACCTCTACCCGTTCCGCGAGACCGTCGCCTCCGGCGCGACCCCGGACGAGGTCGTCGAGCAGATCGACATCGGCGGCCCCTCCATGGTGCGCGCCGCCGCGAAGAACCACCCGAGCGTGGCCGTCGTGGTCTCCCCCGACGCCTACGGCGAGCTCACCGACGCGCTGGCGCAGGGCGGCTTCACGCTCGAGCAGCGCAAGCGCCTCGCGGGTCGGGCCTTCGCGCACACCGCCGCCTACGACGTCGCCGTCGCCTCGTGGTTCGCCTCGGCCTACGCACCCGCCGACGACGAGCAGTTCCCCGCCTTCCTGGGCGCCACGTGGGAGCGCTCGGCCGTGCTGCGCTACGGCGAGAACCCGCACCAGCCCGCCGCGCTCTACACCGGTGATCACCCCGGCCTGGCCGGTGCTGAGCAGCTGCACGGCAAGGAGATGTCGTTCAACAACTACCTCGACACCGACGCCGCCCGCCGCGCCGCGTTCGCGCACGAGAAGCCCGCCGTCGCGATCATCAAGCACGCCAATCCGTGCGGCATCGCCGTGGGCACCGACGTCGCGCAGGCCCACGCCCGCGCCCACGCCTGCGACCCGGTCTCGGCCTTCGGCGGCGTCATCGCGGCCAACCGCCCCGTGAGCGTGGCGATGGCCGAGCAGGTGGCCGAGGTCTTCACCGAGGTCATCGTCGCCCCCGACTACGAGGACGGCGCCGTCGAGGTGCTGCAGGCCAAGAAGAACATCCGCATCCTGCGCTGCCCCGCCCCCACGCACGAGTCGCCGGTCGAGTTCCGGCCCGTCAGCGGCGGCCTGCTGCTGCAGGAGCGCGACCGCGTGGACGCCGAGGGCGACGACCCCACCACCTGGACCCTCGCCGCCGGTGAGCCGGTCGACTCCGACACCTTCGCCGACCTCGTCTTCGCGTGGCGCGCGTGCAAGGCCGTGAAGTCGAACGCGATCCTGCTGGCCAAGGGCGGTGCCTCGGTGGGCGTCGGCATGGGCCAGGTCAACCGTGTCGACTCGTGCCGACTCGCGGTGGAGCGGGCGGGCGAGGAGCGCGCCCGTGGCGCCGTGGCCGCGTCGGACGCGTTCTTCCCGTTCTCCGACGGACCTCAGATCCTCATCGACGCGGGCGTCAAGGCGATGGTGCAGCCCGGCGGATCGGTGCGCGACGCCGAGACCGTGGCTGCGGCCGAGGCCGCCGGCGTCACGATGTACGTCACGGGGACGCGTCACTTCTTCCACTGATCGCGCTGTCGCGCAGGTCCATCAGCATCTGCGTGCCCGTCTCGTCGTCGACGAGGTGGCCGATGATCATGCTCCGCATCGCGCGGACGACCTTCGCGGCCTCCTCGTCCTCCTCGTTCACGCCGGCCGTGCGCCGCAGCGCGACGCCGGCGATGAACGCGACCATGTCCTCGGCCAGGCCCTCGGGATCGGGGATGCCCGCCCTTCGCAGCACCTTCACCAGCACGTCCTGACCCGTGGTCAGGGCGGTGACGGCGGTCTCGCGCAGCTCGGGATCGCGGGCGGCGCCCAGGATCACCGAGAGCTCGCGCGTGGCCGTCTCGGGTGGCCGCAGGGCCAGGATGCTCGTGGCGAAGTGCACCGAGGAGTCGGCGGTGACCAGGCTCATCATGCCCTGGACGTCGACGTCGGCGAGGCTCTCCATCGTCGCGATCCAGGCCTCGATGTGGTGGTTGAGGGCCTCGCGCAGGAGCTCCTCGATCGTGGAGAAGTAGTAGGTCGTCGTGGCGGCCGGCAGGCCGGCCGCAGCGGCCACCGCGCGGTGCGTGACCGCGCGTGAGCCACCCTCGACGAAGAGGTCGACCGCGGCCTCCAGCAGCGCCTCACGGCGCTGTCGGCTCCGCTCCTGCGACAGTTGAGCCCTCGGTGCCATGCCGAGCAGTCTAGGGGTGCCGCGGCCTCCGACCGGGGCGGTTCGGCCTCAACCGGTCCACCAGGTGTCGGCGTCGAGCAGCCAGTGGTGGCGCATCGACAGCGCTCGCTCGATGATCGCGAGGACGCCCGCGACGGTCAGCGCCGTGGCCGCGGAGCCGCTCAGGGCGAGCGGCGAGGAGAAGGTCCAGCCGAGGGTGTCGGCGACCTGCGGCACGTCCGTGACGGTGTCGAGCAGGCTCATCCCAGCCACCACGAGACCCACCACGAGCACGACCACCGCGGCCGCGGCCATGAGCGCGCTCAGCGCCGGCCGGCGCTCGGCGAGCCGCTGGCGCCAGGCCTCGAGCGTCTTCGGATGCGGGCCCAGCGGGAGCTCGGTGCCCGTGCCCAGCACGAGATGCGCGCGCTTCACGCCGTAGAAGGTGGTGGCGAACTCGATCCGGCCGCCCGGCACCGGGAACGAGGCCGGCGCCTTGGCCGAGGCCGCGCGACGGCCGTCGCGGTAGAGCGACACCCGGTCGTCCCAGTCGAAGAAGTCGTAGTCGACGGCCCAGACGTGGCCGGCGTGCGTGATGCCCAACAGGCTCCGGTTCACCACCTGCAGCCGCGAGTACGGCTTCAGCGGCTCGTCGTCCCCGGGCTCGATCGCACCCTTGCGGCTCATGTCGGCGTTCCCCCTCGCGTCGGCACGGTCCCAGTATCCCCTTCGCCCTCCCGGGCCAAGGTGGCGACCGTGCCGGCCGGCGCACGTGAAAGACTCGGACCCGTGACCGCCCAGACCCTCGACGGCAAGGCCGTCGCCGCCACGATCAAGACCGAGCTGCGCGAGCGCGTCGACGCCCTCCGCGCCCGCGGCATCACCCCCGGCCTCGGGACCATCCTCGTCGGCGACGACCCGGCCAGCCGCTGGTACGTCGGCGCCAAGCACAAGGACTGCGCCGAGATCGGCATCGAGTCGATCCGCATCGACCTGCCGGCCACCGCCACCCAGGAGGAGGTCGAGGCCGCCGTCGACCAGCTCAACGCCGACCCGGCCTGCACCCTCTACATCGTGCAGCTGCCGCTGCCGAAGGGTCTCGACGAGAACGCCGTGATCGGCCGCATCGACCCGACGAAGGACGCCGACGGCCTGCACCCGACCAACCTCGGCTGGCTCGTCCTGGGCAATCCCGCTCCGCTGCCGTGCACGCCGCGCGGCATCATCGAGCTGCTGCGGCGCCACGAGGTGGAGATCGCCGGCAAGCACGCCGTCGTCATCGGCCGCGGTATCACGGTGGGCCGCCCGATGGGCCTCCTGCTGACGCGCCGCAGCGAGAACGCCACCGTCACGCTGTGCCACACCGGCACGCAGGACCTCGCGGCCGAGGTGCGCCGCGCCGACATCGTCATCGCCGCCGCCGGCGTGCCCGGCATCATCACCGGCGACATGGTCAAGCCCGGGGCCGCCCTGCTCGACGTCGGCGTCAGCCGCGACGACGACGGCAAGATCGTGGGCGACCTCGCTCCCGACGTGTGGGAGACCGCCGGCTGGGTCACGCCCAACCCCGGCGGCGTCGGCCCGATGACCCGCGCGATGCTGCTGAGCAACGTCGTCGACTTCAGCGAGGCCGCGGCCGAGGACGCGGGGTGAAGCTCCCCCGCAGCCACGGCTCGCGGATCTACCTGCTGCACCTCGTCGCGGTGGCCGTGGGCCTGGTCCTGGTCGCCACGGGACCGTGGCGCGCCGGCGTCGTCGTCATCGGCGCGTCGTTCCTGGTCGCCGCGGCGTTCCGCCTGGTGATCCCGCTGGACCACACCGGGATGCTGCGCGTGCGCGGCAAGCTCTTCGACGTCGTCTGGATGTCGTTCCTGGGCGCGTCGCTGGTGCTGCTGGCGATCATCGTCCCGAGCTGAGCACCCCGAAGCACGAAGCAGGGCCGCCCGGATCGGGCGGCCCTGCTTGCGTGAGTGCTGCGTGGATCAGATGAGGCCCAGCTGCGTGACGGCGTCGCGCTCCTCGGCGAGCTCGGCCACGCTGGCGTCGATGCGCGCCCGGCTGAACTCGTCGATCTCGAGGCCCTGGACGATCTCCCAGTCACCGTTCTTCGTGGTGACGGGGAACGAGCTGATGAGGCCCTCGGGCACACCGTAGGAGCCGTCGGAGGCCACGGCCATGGAGACCCAGTCGCCCTCGGCCGAGCCCTGCAGCCAGTCGCGGGCGGCGTCGATCGTGGCCGAGGCGGCCGAGGCCGCGCTGGACGCGCCACGCGCCTCGATGATGGCGGCGCCGCGCTTGGCGACCGTGGGGATGAAGTCGTTCTCGATCCAGGCCTGGTCGCCCACGACCTCGGCGGCGTTCCGGCCGGCGATCTCGGCGTGGAAGATGTCGGGGTACTGGGTGGCCGAGTGGTTGCCCCAGATCGTCATCTTGCTGATGTCGGAGACCTTGGCGCCCGTCTTGGCGGCCAGCTGGCTGATCGCGCGGTTGTGGTCGAGGCGCGTCAGGGCGGTGAAGCGGTCGGCCGGGATGTTCGGCGCGTTCTTCATCGCGATGAGGGCGTTGGTGTTGGCCGGGTTGCCGGTGACGCCGATGCGGATGTCGTCGGCCGCGACCTCGTTGAGGGCCTTGCCCTGCGCCGTGAAGATGGCGCCGTTGGCCTCGAGCAGGTCGCCGCGCTCCATGCCCTTGGTGCGGGGGCGCGCGCCCACCAGCAGGGCCAGGTTGGCGCCGTCGAAGATGTGGTTCGGGTCGTCACCGATCTCGACCGAGTCCAGCGTGGGGAACGCGCAGTCGTCGAGCTCCATCACGACACCCTCGAGCGCCTTCAGCGCCGGGGTGATCTCGAGGAGTCGGAGCTGGATCGGGGTGTCCGGGCCGAGCAGCGAGCCGCTCGCGAGACGGAAGAGAAGGCTGTAGCCGATCTGGCCGGCGGCGCCGGTGACGGCCACCTTGACAGGAGAGGTGCTCACGTCGATGTGCTCCTTGGGGTGGGGTGTCTGCCCTCGAAACTAGCGCAGGACGGATTCGGGCCCGCCACCGCCCGGCCTCAGAGGTCGTCGGTCTCGTTGTCGAGCGAGATCCATTCCTTCGAGTCCTGGACGCGCGTCTCGCCGCCCTCGGTGACGTGCAGCGAGCCGTCGACGGCGTGCAGCTCGTAGCGGGTGCCCTCGCGCTCGGCGACGTAGACGTCGTTGCGCCAGTCGTAGGTGCCCGAGAGGTCGAGGGTGTCGGAGCCGTCGGGCTTGATGACCACACGGAACCGGTCGCCGACCGCGTCCTTGCCGCAGATCGAGGTCTTCGAGCCGTTCGTCGTGGACTTGTAGAGGATCACGGGGTAGTCGCCGCCGCAGGCCAGCGAGAGGCCCTCGGTCTGCTGCTGGGCCTTGGTGACGGGCTGCTGGCCGCAGTCGGGCAGCAGGCTGTCGCCCTGGGTGCCGTCGGCGTTGAAGCGGGTGTTCTCGTCCTCGCACGCCGTGACCGTGGGCTCGGTGGTCGGCTCGGTCGTGGGCGACGGGGCGGGAGCCTCGCGCGTGGGGTCGACCGACAGGACGGGCGCGCTGGGCGTGGGGGTGGTCGCGGGTGCCGCGGCCTCGTCGTCGGACCCGCCCCCGGACAGCAGCGACCAGCCGAACGCGCCGAGGGTGGCCACGACGGCCAGCACCAGCAGGACAGGACGTGCACCGCTCCAGCTCATCGGTCCAGCCTAACCGCCGTCGTCATGACGTCTGGCCCGCGCCCGCAGGAGTGTCCGCTCCCGGTCGTTCGTGGCGAGGTCGGCGGCGCGGTCGAACTGGGCCGCCGCCTCTTCGAGCCGGCCGAGCTGCTCGAGCAGGTCGCCGCGCACGCTCGGCAGCAGGTGGTACCTCGCGAGCGCCGGGGCGGTGGCGAGGTCCTCGACGACGGCCAGGCCCGCCTCCGGACCACGGGCGCGTCCCAGGGCGACGGCCCGGTTCAGCTCGACCACGAGCGAGTTCGTCGCCCGGGCGAGGCGCTCGTACAGGGCGGCCACCCGCTCCCAGTCGGTCGACTCGACCGACGCCGCGCGCGCGTGCTCCCAGGCGATCGCGGCCTGCAGGACGTAGGGGCCGTCACCGCCCAGCCGCACGGCGACGTCGAGTGCGGCCGCTCCGCGTGCGATCGCGTCGGCGTCCCACCGGGACCGGTCCTGGTCGGCGAGCAGGACCGGCTCGCCGGCCTCGTCCACGCGCGCGGCCAGGCGCGACGACTGCAGCTCCAGCAGCGCGAGCAGACCGTGGACCTCCGGCTCGGACGGCACGACCGACGCCAGGATCGCGGCGAGCCGGACCGCCTCGCGGCACAGGTCGGGGCGGGTCCAGTCAGCGCCCTCGGTCGCCGTGTGTCCCTCGTTGAACACGAGGTAGATCGCGGCCATCACCGAGTCGAGCCGCTCGACCCTCTCTGGTCCGACGGGCTCGTCCATCGGCGCGCGGGAATCGGCGAGCGTGCGCTTCGCGCGGGAGATGCGCGAGGCCACGGTGGACTCCGAGGACAGAAACGCCCGCGCGATCTCACGGGTGCTCAGACCGGCCACCAGCCGGAGCGTCAGCACCGTGCGGCTCTCGGGGGTCAGCGACGGGTGGCAGCACGTGAACATGAGGCGCAGCACGTCGTCGCGCACGTGCTCGTCGGTCAGCGCCTGGTCGAACTCGGCCTCGTACGCCTCGCGGGTGGACTGACCGACCTCCGCATAGGCGCGCAGCTGCCGCTCGCCCGCGCGGAACTGGTCGATCGCCCGCCGCTTCGCCGTGCTCATCAGCCAGGCGGCGGGGTTGTCGGGGATCCCGGTGCGGGGCCACGACTCGAGGGCCTGGGTCAGCGCCTCCTGGGCGAGATCCTCGGCCCGGTCGACGCTGCGGGTGATGCGCAGCAGCGCGCCGAGCAGGCGCGACGACTCCTGTCGCCACACCTGCTCGACCACGCGGGCCTCGTCGGCCATGCTCAGGCCGGCGGCTCGAAGATCGCGCGGACCTCGACCCAGCCCTCCCAGCCCGGCCAGGAGTCGAGGTGGGCCTGCAGGAACGAGCGGGCCTTCTCCACGGCGGTCTCGGTGTCGGCCACGTCGTAGACGGCGTAGCCGCCGACCAGCTCCTTGACCTCGACGAACGGGCCGTCGGTCGTGCCGATGGACCCTCCGGTCAGGCTGACGATCGCGCCGGCGGCCGCCATGGGCGCCAGGCCGCCCGCCTGGACGAACGTGCCGTCGGCCGTGCTCTTGGCCTGCAGGGCGCCGATCGCGGCGAACAGCTCCATCGGCGGCTCGTCGGTCGGGCGGTGGGTCTCGTGAACCAGGGTCATGAACTTCATGGGTCTCTCCTTGTTTCGGGTGTGATCGTTCCGGATGGGATGGGGTGGGGCAAGGGTCAGCCGCGCACGAGCGCGCGCAGGCGGGCGTCCCGCGGCCAGGCGCCGGCCCAGACGAGGACGGCGGTCAGGATCGCGAAGCCCGAGTTGGCCCAGGGCTGTCCCGCGACGAGGTTCACGGCGACGGCACCGCCGAGGTACGCGGTGATGAGCACGACGGCCATCGCCCGGGTGGCCGGGACGAGGTGGGCGACGACGAGCGCGCCCAGCACCGCTCCGCAGAGCACGATCATGTCGTCGGGAATGCCCAGGTCGGCGCTGGCGTCGCGGACCTGCTGCACGCGCAGGAGGTGGGTCACGGCGTCGAAGCCCAGGAAGAGCGTGACGAGGCCGGTGACGATGCGGCCGGCGCGCTGGGCGGCGGGGCCGAGGGTCGCGGGTGCGTTCGGTGCGGTGGTGGTGGTCATGACGGTCTCCGTTCGGCGGGATGAGGGCGTTCTCATCCGTACGTCGCGCGAACGGGGACCTTCTTGACATGCGTCCGGAGCTTTTTCTCCGGACGCCTCCTCACTGCGTCAGCAGCGGTGTCGTCACTCCCACTCGATGGTGCCCGGCGGCTTGCTCGTGACGTCGAGGACGACGCGGTTGACCTCGTCGACCTCGTTGGTGATGCGCGTGGAGATCCGCTCGAGCAGCTCGTACGGCAGGCGGCTCCAGTCGGCGGTCATCGCGTCCTCGCTGGAGACGGGACGCAGCACGATCGGGTGACCGTAGGTGCGGCCGTCGCCCTGCACGCCCACCGAGCGGACGTCGGCCAGCAGCACGACCGGGAACTGCCAGATGTCGCCGTCGAGGCCGGCAGCGGTGGTCTCCTCGCGGACGATCGCGTCGGCGCGACGCAGGATCGCCAGGCGCTCCTCGCTGACGGCGCCGACGATGCGGATCGCCAGGCCGGGGCCCGGGAACGGGTGGCGCGACACGATCGCCTCGGGGATGCCCAGCTGGCGACCGACCTCGCGCACCTCGTCCTTGAACAGGGTGCGCAACGGCTCGATCAGGCTGAACTCGAGATCCTCGGGCAGGCCGCCGACGTTGTGGTGGCTCTTGATGTTGGCCGCGCCCTCGCCGCCGCCGGACTCCACGACGTCGGGGTAGAGCGTGCCCTGGACGAGGAACCTCACGGGCGGGCCGGGTGTCGCGAGCACCTCGCGCTCGGCGGCCTCGAACGTGCGGATGAACTCGCGCCCGATGATCTTGCGCTTCTGCTCGGGGTCGGTGACGCCGTCGAGGAAGCCGAGGAACTGGTCCTTCGCGTCGACGACCTTGAGGTCGACGCCGGTGGCGGCCACGTAGTCCTGGCGGACCTGCTCGGCCTCGCCCTCGCGCAGCAGGCCGTGGTCGACGAAGACGGCGGTCAGCTGGTCGCCGATCGCCTTCTGCACCAAGGCGGTGGAGACGGCCGAGTCGACACCGCCGGAGAGCGCCGAGATGACGCGGGCGTCGCCGACCTGCTGGCGGATGAGCTCGACCTGGTCGTCGACGATGTTCGCGCTGGTCCACGTGGGCGAGCAGCCGGCGATGCCGAACAGGAAGTGCTCGAGGATCTTCTGGCCGAACTCGGAGTGCATGACCTCGGGGTGCCACTGCACGCCGGCGAGGCGACGGTCGATGTTCTCGAACGCAGCGACGGTGGCACGGTCGCTCTTGGCGCTCAGGGTGAAGCCCTCGGGCTGGCGGACGACCTCGTCGCCGTGCGACATCCAGCTCACGAGCTTCTCGGGCAGGCCCTGGAGCAGGGTGCCGGGCTCGAGCACCGAGACGTTGGTGCGCCCGTACTCGCGCTGACCCGTGTGGGCGACCTCGCCGCCGAGCGCCTGCGCCATGGCCATGAAGCCGTAGCAGATGCCGAAGACGGCGGTGCCGGAGTCGACGAGGCCGACCGGCAGCTGGGGCGCGCCCGGCTCGTAGACCGACGAGGGTCCGCCGGACAGGATCACGGCCTTCGGGTTCTTCGCCAGGATCTCCTCGGACGTCGCCGTGTGGGGCATGATCTCGGAGAAGACCCGGGCCTCGCGCACGCGCCGTGCGATCAGCTGGGCGTACTGGGCACCGAAGTCGACGACGATGACGGTGTCGTGGTGGGCTTCGGCGACGGACTCGGGAGTATCAAGGGCCACGGCCCAATCCTAGAGCCGCCCGCCGTCCGTCCTGCGCGCGGTGCGGAGGGCTCAGACCTGCTCGCGGATCTCGCCGACGAGCTCCTCGAGGACGTCCTCGAGCATGACCACGCCGATGACCGTGCCGCTGGGGTCGGCGACGCGCGCCATGTGCGAGCCCTTCGCCTGCATCGTGCGCAGCGCGTCGTACAGGCCGCTGCCGACGCCCACCGTGGACAGCGGACGCAGCCACTTGTCGGCGATGGGGCGCACGCGCGTGGCGTCCTCGGTCTCCAGCACGTCCTTGATGTGCAGGTAGCCGGTGAGCTCGCCGTCCTCGCCGGCCACCGGGAAGCGCGAGTAGCCGGTGCGGGCGCAGGCGTCCTCGACGTCGACCGGGGTGGCACCCGGCGGGATCGTGACGAGCCCGTCGCGCGGCAGCAGCACCTGCGCGACCGTGCCCTCGTGGAAGTCCAGGGCGCCGCTGACGAGGCCGTACTCGTCCTCGTCCAACAGGCCCTCGCGGCGCGACTCCTCGACCAGGCCGGCGACCTCGTCGTGGGTGAACGTGGAGGCGACCTCGTCCTTCGGCTCGACGCCCGCCAGACGGACCGCGCCGTTCGCGATCGCGTTGAGCGAGACCACGAGCGGCTTGAGCACGGCGATGACGACGAGCATGAACGGGCCGAGGATGAGCGCGGCGCGGTCGGGCGCGGCGAGCGCGATGTTCTTCGGCACCATCTCGCCGTAGACCACGTGCAGGAACACCACGAGCGACAGCGCGATCGCGAACGAGATCGGGTGGACGAAGCCGTGCGGCACGCCGAGGTACTCGAAGACGGGCTCGAGCAGGTGCGCGATCGCGGGCTCGCTGATGGCGCCCAGGCCGAGCGAGCAGATCGTGATGCCCAGCTGCGCCGCGGCCATCGCGAGCGTGACGTTCTCCATCGCCTTGAGCGCGAGCTTGGCGGTGCGCTTGCCGGCCTGGGCCTCCGGCTCGAGCTGGGTGCGGCGAGCCGAGATCAGCGCGAACTCGGCGGCCACGAACAGCGCGTTCAGCACCAGCAACAGAAGGGTGAGGGCGAGTGCCGGCCATCCGCTCATCGGTCCGCCTCCTCGTCAGGGGCGTCGATGGTGAGGGCGAGGCGGTCGATGCGCCGGCCCTCCAGCCGCTCGACGGTGAGGTGGACAGTGAGCGGCTCGACGTCGTCCTCGTCGTTCTCAGGGGTCGAGTCGACCTCGAGCGTGACGACGTCGCCGCGCACGGCCAGGCGGCCGAGCTGCTCCAGCACGAGGCCGGCGATCGTCTCGTAGTCCTCGCTCTCGGGCAGCTTGACTCCCGTCTGCTCGAAGACCTCGTCGGGACGCAGCAGGCCCGACAGCGACCACGTGCCGTCGCGGCGGTGGCGGCTGCGCTCGGAGAGGCGGTCGTGCTCGTCGGCGATGTCGCCCACGATCTCCTCGACCAGGTCCTCCAGCGTGACGATGCCGTCGGTGCCGCCGTACTCGTCGACGACGATGGCCATCTGGTTGTTCTGCTCGCGCAGCTGCACGAGCAGGGGGTCGAGCTCGAGGGTGTCGGGCACCGTGGCGGCGGCCTCGGCGATCTCCGAGACGCGCACCGAGCGGCGGCGGTCGGGGTCGACCGCGACGGCCTGCTTCACGTGCACGACGCCGATGACGTCGTCGGCCGAGCGGCCGATCACGGGGAACTTCGAGTGCCCGGTCTGACGGGCGGCCTCGATGAGGTCCATCGCGGTGTCGCGCTCCTCGAGGAAGTGCACGCGCACGCGCGGGGTGCGCACGTCGGCGGCCGTGCGGTCGCCGAACGCGATGCTGCGCGCGACCAGCTCGGCGGTCTCGTCGTCGATCGCGCCCTCCTGCGCCGACCGCAGCACGAGCGAGCGGAGCTCCAGCGGCGAGCGCGCCGAGCGCAGCTCCTCCTGGGGCTCGACGCCGAGCCACTCCAGCGTGCGGTTGGCCATCGAGTTGAGGCCGCGGATCGGCCATGCCATCGCGTGCGTGAACGCGCGCTGCATCCACTGCGTGGTGGCAGCGGTCTTGCGCGGCAGCGACAGGGCCAGGTTCTTGGGGATCAGCTCGCCCACGAGCATCGTGACGATCGTGCTGAGGAACAGCGCGATCGCGTAGGACGCGACGCTCAGCCCGCTGCCGGACAGGCCCAGGCTCTCGAGCGGGCCGCGCAGCAGGCGGCCGATGGCCGGTTCGGCGAGGAAGCCGATCGCCAGGTTCGTGATCGTGATGCCCAGCTGGGCACCGCTGAGCTGCGTGGAGAGGCTGCGCAGGGCCTTGAGGGTTCCTTGTGCGCCGCGGTCGCCCGCCTGTGCCTCGCGCTCGACGGTGGCGCGGTCGACGGTGACGAAGGAGAACTCGGCGGCGACGAAGACACCACAGGCGAGCATCAGCAGGAACGACGAGAACAGCAGAAGCCATTCGGTCACAGTGGGTGGGTCCTCAGGTAGGCGTCGTGGTGGCTCAACGATAGCGCTGGGCGATGAAAGGTATCCTTCTCGTCGTGCCCACCTACCAGTACCGCTGCGTCGACTGTGCCGAAGAGCTCGAGGTCAAGCAGAGCTTCTCCGACGCCGCGCTGACGACGTGCCCCTCCTGCGGTGGTGACCTCCGCAAGGTGTTCGGGGCCGCGGGCGTGGTGTTCAAGGGCTCGGGCTTCTATCGCACCGACAGCCGCTCCGCCTCCTCCAGCTCCGGCAGCTCGTCCTCCAGCTCCAGCTCCAGCAGCTCCTCGTCGAGCTCGTCGAGCACCTCCGGCTCCGGCGCCGCCTGAGTCTCCTGCCGCGCAGGCCTGTGGACGACGCGGGCCGGGATCGTCCGATCCTGCCTAGCCTCGCGCCATGGAATCGGCCGTCCGCTTCGTCCTGACCCACCGGCGCGTCCTCGCCGCGACCCTCGCGGGGCTGGCCGTGTGGGCGGCGGTCACGGCCGTCACCCGCTCCCCCGACACCCGTGAGGTGCTCGTCGCCGCGCGCGACCTCGGCAGTGGCGCCACCGTGCTGCGCTCCGACCTCGAGACCCGCCGGCTGCCCGACTCCGCCGTGCCTGCCGGTCTCGCCGCCTCACCCGAGATCGTCGGCCGGGCGCTGGCCGGACCGATGCGGGCCGGCGAGGTGTTCACCGACCGTCGTGTCGTCGACCCGCGCGACCTCGGTCGCGGGCGCGTGCTCAGCACCGTCGAGGTCTCGTCCGCGACGGCCGAGCTGTTGCGACCCGGCGACGCCGTCGACCTGCTGGCCGTCGCCGAGGAGGGCGCTGCGGAACCCGTGGCCGAAGCCGTCGAGGTGGTCACCGTGCGGTCCGACCCCGAGCGCGAGACCGCCGTCCTCGGCGTCGCGGCCGATCCCGAGGTCGCCACCCTGGTGGCGCGGGCGTCCGTGACCGCGCGTCTCGCCGCGGTCGTGGTGGCTCGTCACCGCGCGCCCTAGGTCCTAGGGTCGGGACGTAGCCTTCCCATCGCCCACCTACGAGGAGCGCCCATGCTTCAAGGTTTCAAGGACTTCCTGTTCCGCGGCAACATCGTCGACCTCGCCGTCGCCGTCGTCATCGGCACCGCCTTCACCGCACTGGTCGGCACCGTCACCGCGTCGGTGATCGAGCCGGTGATCAACTCGCTCGGCGGCACCAGCGTGAAGGGCCTGTCGTTCCAGATCGTCGACGGCAACCCCAAGACGGTCGTCGACCTGGCCGCCGTCATCAACGCGATCATCACGTTCGCCATCACTGCCGCCGTCGTCTACTTCGTCTTCGTCGTCCCGTCGAAGAAGCTCATGGAGCGTCTCGCGAAGGGCGAGGAGGAGGAGCCCGCGGGTCCCAGCGAGGACATCCTCCTGCTCCGCGAGATCCGCGACGCGCTCGGCGGCGGCACGTTCCAGCGCCAGGCCGGTGGCGATCCGCGGGTGGATCCCACCCTCTAGGACTCAGTCCTTCCCGTGGTGAGGGGGCACGTCGCGTCGCAGCTCGTCGTCGCGCGACGTGCCCTTCGCCTCGTCACCCCATCCCTCGGAGGTCTCGTCGCGCGTCGTCGACGGCATGAGGTCGCCCAGCAGCCGCGCGGCCCGCTCGAGGCGAGCGCGGCGCTCGGCGGGCGTCTCGGCCTCGCGGTCACCCGGCACGGAACCACTCCGCCGTGAGGACCGGGCGCATCGGCTTCCAGCCGGTGGTGTCCATGAAGCGCTGCGAGGTCACCCGCTGCGACCGCGCGAGCAGCTCGAGCTTGTCGGCGGTGACGCTGAACAGCCAGCGGCGGAAGAACCGTCCCTCGCTGTGGCCGGCGGCGTGGGCGATCGCGTTGACGTAGTCGAGGCGCTTGAGCGGCTCGGCGCCCACGTTGTAGGCGCCGCTGGGCGCACCGAGCGCCGCGACGGCCGAGGTGCCCACGTCGAGCGGGTGCACGACGTGCATCCACGAGTCGGGGTCGCCCAGGCCGATCGGGCGGCGCTTGCGAGCCCTCCGGACGAGGAACTGCGAGTTCGGGTCGTCGCCGCAGATGAGGCCGTAGCGCAGGCGCACGGTCACTCCCCCGGCCTCCTCCACGCGCTGCGCGTGCTGTTCGGCGACGGTGAGCGGCTCGGTGACCATCGTGACGTCGATGGGGGTGGACTCGTCGATCCACTCGTCGCCGCGTGCGACGTAGATGTGGCTCAGGCTCTGCTGCACCATGAGGCCGATGCCCGACTCGATCGCGGCATCGGCGACCAGGCCGGCGCCGACCGTGCGGATGCGGTTGATGCGGTTGAGGGAGCCGGGCAGCATCGCCCGCGCGCCGACCGGGACGTTGGTGGCGAAGTTGACCACCGCGTCGCAGCCGATCATCGCCTTCATGAGCGAGCCGCGATCGAGCACGTCGCCGTGGATCGCCGTGGCCCCCGCCGACTGGACGAGCCGGGCGGCCGAGGGAGAGCGGACGAGTCCGACGACCTGGTGTCCCGCGTTCTGCAACGCCGGGATCGTCGCTCGTCCCATGACGCCGTTGGCGCCCGTGAGCAGGATCCGCACTCATCGAGTCTACGACCGCCATCCGCATCGTGAGACAGGTCCCGGTGCCACGCGCGCCACAGGCGTCACGCCGGGACCACTCGGCACCGTCACCGCGGGGCTCGTGGAAGGATGGACCGGTGCGCCCCCGTAGCTCAGGGGATAGAGCAACGGTTTCCTAAACCGCAGGTCGGAGGTTCGAATCCTCTCGGGGGCACCCGCATCCGCGTCACCGCCCGTTAGGGTCGCTTCCATGGGTCAGCTGATCAGCGTGTTCGCGGCGACGCACACGCTTGCCGTTCGCGACCGCCGCGCCTGACGGCGCGTCTCGCTCAACGCCTCACGCGCCGTCCGTCCGAGAGACCTTTCGCGTCTCGGGACGGCGATCCTGCGACCCATCCGGCCTGTTCGCCCACGTGCTCCCGAGACGCTCCACCCCACTCTCCCTGGAGCGCGAACGTGCCTCGTTCAACCCACGGCGGCCGACATGAGCTCGGCCAGAACTTCCTCGTCCACCCACCCACCATCCGTACGATCATCGAGCTCGTCGCCGCCACTCGAGGGTCCATCCTCGAGCTCGGCGCCGGCGACGGAGCCCTGACCAGACCCTTGGCCCGACTGGGCAGGCCGCTCACGGCTGTCGACCTCGACGAGCATCGGGTCGCCAGCCTGCGGGCGTCGCTGCCCGCCGTGACGGTAGAGCACGTCGACGCACTGACTGTCCCCTTGGGCCATCCGGTGATCGTGGGGAACATCCCGTTCCACCTCACGTCCCCGATCCTTCGTCGCCTGCTCGCCGCCGACACCTGGAACGACGCGGTGCTGCTCACCCAGTGGGAAGTCGCCCGCAAGCGCTGCGGCGTCGGCGGCTCCACCCTGCTCACCGCGCAGACGGCGCCGTGGTTCACCTTCGCCCTCCACGGCCGGGTCCCCTCAACCGGGTTCCGGCCCCGGCCCAGCGTCGACGGGGGCGTCATCGGCATCCGCCGCCGCTCGGCTCCTCTCGTCCCGAACGGCCACCGTTCCCGCTACGAGCGCTTCGTCCGCGCGATCTTCACCGGGAGGGGCGGGACGTTCGACCGCATTGTCGAGCAGGCGACGCGAGCTCCCCACGGGCTGATCCACGTCGCGCTGCGCGAGGCGGGCGTTCGAGCGGGGACGCTCCCCCGGCACCTCTCCGCCGAGCAGTGGTCACTGCTGTGGCTCCGACTCCAGCGGCAAGGCGGGTGACGTTGTCCCACGGAGTGTGCCGCGGTGTCCCTGTCGGGCGGGACGGCCCGCCTTCCAGTGTGAGTGCATCACCACTTCGGAAGGACACACGATGACCACCCACATCACCACCGAGCAGCGCGTCCGGGACGACCTCCCGCAGGACAGCGCCGCCCGCCCCGGACGCGGCTGGGCCCTCGCGGGCGTCGCCGCCGGACTCCTCGGCTTCGCCACGACGATCCTCAGCGCGGAGGCCGGTGCGGCCTACGTCGACGGGAAGGTGCAGGAGGCCGACGGCGTCATCGCCTCGCTGAACGGGCACGTCCCGCAGCTGATCGCGTTCCACGTCGTCGCCACGCTCACCGTGCTCGCGCTGGTGCCGTTCGGCGTCGGACTGCACCGACGCCTGCGGGCCGCGCTGGGCGCTGACAGCCTGGTGCCCGGCGTCGCCGCGTTCGGCATCCTCGGCACGGCGCTCGTCGTGCTGATGGGCACCGCCCTCAACACGGAGTTCATCTTCGGGGTCGCCGGGGACACGCCCCTGGCCGTTCCCGAGGCCGCCACCGTGTTCAACCACTGGATCGCGACCGTGCCGTGGGTCTGGGGACTCACGGGCCTTACGGGCTGGGCGCTGTTCCGGTCCTGGCGCCAGGGCGCCGTCCGCGCCTGGCTGGGGATCGCCGCCGGCGTCCTGGGCACCCTGTCGCTGCTGCTGACCGTCGTGCCGCTGCAGTACATGGCCGGCTGGACCGGCTCGGTCATGGTCGTCCTGGTCGGCCTCGGGCTCGCCTTCGGGGACCGCGGCGCCCAGTGACCTCGCTCCTCGATCGCCAAGGCGGCGGTTCGCTCCCCTCGGACGCGAACCGCCGCCATGATCTACGCATGAGGTCCTCGCAGACACCGGTCGGCGGTCTCGCCGCGTTCGGCGTCGGCCTCGCGCTGTTCGCCGTGGCGGCGGCGCTGGACCTGCGCGTCGGCGACGCCGTGGTCCCGGAGTGGACCGAGGAGCCCGGCTGGACCTTCGCCGCGATCGGCCTGGTCCAGGCCGGGCTCGGCGTCGTCGTGCTGTGGCACCGCCACCGCCATCCGTTCGGCTGGGCGCTGATCGGCCTGGGGATGCTCTGGGTCCTCGACGGCCTGGCCCAGTCGTACGTCCGGCTCGCCGTCCACGAGCAGGAGGCCCTGCCGGGACTGACCTGGGTGCTGTGGTTCCTCTTCCGCTTCACCGCCGTGCTGCCCATGAACGCCGCCGCGGTCCTGCTGCTGTTCCCCGACGGACTGCCCCGAGGTCGCTGGCGTGCCGCGGGATGGACGAGTCTGGCCCTCATGGGAGCCGGTCTGGCCCTGTTCCTCGTCGTGCCCAGCACGCAGACCGAGATCGACGCGTCGCTCGCGGCGCTCGTGCCCGGGGTGGACACCGACCCCACCTCGATCGAGGCGCTGCGCCCCGCGGCCGAGCAGGTCGTGACCCTCTCGTGGGTGCTCGGGAGTGTCGGGTTCGTGCTCGCGCTGGTCACGGTGGTCGCGCGGTACCGCGCGTCGCGCGACCGCGAGCGCGAGCGGATGCGGTGGCTCGCCTGGGCCGTGCTGGTCATGGTGCTGCTGATCGCCACGAGCCTGGTCGTCGACGTCCCGGCCCTGAACGCGATGCTCCTCGGCGCCGCCCTCCTGGTGGGCCCGGTCGCCATGGTCATCGCGATCGTGCGACCGGACGTCGTCTCCGTCGAGAACCTGCTGGTCCGCACGCTCGTCTACGGCGGCATCAGCGTGGTCATCGTGCTGGTCGACCTGCTGGCCCTCGCGATCATCTCGGCCACGCTCGGCGACGCGTTCGGCCAGCGCGAGGTCGTGCTGCTCGTCCTGCTGCTCGCCGCGATCCTCTACGGCCCGATGCGGCTGCGCATCGAGGCGTGGGTGCGGCGGCTGGTCCTCGGCGAGCGCCGCGACCCGTACTCGGTCGTGGCGAGCCTGGCGTCGACCCTCGAGCGCACCGACGACGACGGGTCCCAGCTGGCGGCGGTCGTGGAGGCCGTCTCGACGGCGTTCGGGCTCTCCTACGTGCAGGTCGAGGTCGACCGCTCGGCCGGTGAGCGCCTCGTGGCGTCGCGCGGCGTCCGTCCGGACGACGTGCGGTCCTTCCCCATCGCCTACCGCTCGCGCACGATCGGCCGGCTCACCCTGCCGGCCCACGGCGTGCGCAACCACCTGACCTCACGCGACGAGATCCTGCTGGCCGACGTGGTGCGCCAGGCCGCGGGCGCGATCCGCGCGAGCCAGCTGAGCGACGAGCTGCAG
Source organism: Aeromicrobium sp. JJY06 (assembly GCF_044069275.1). Taxonomy (NCBI): domain Bacteria; kingdom Bacillati; phylum Actinomycetota; class Actinomycetes; order Propionibacteriales; family Nocardioidaceae; genus Aeromicrobium; species Aeromicrobium sp. JJY06. The sequence goes on along the minus strand of NZ_JBIMRD010000001.1, from coordinate 1,719,360 downwards.
CGCAGCCGCGAGGGCCTCGTGCTGGCGCGTGAGGAGGAGCGGCGGCGGATCCGGCGCGACCTCCACGACGGGCTCGGCCCCTCGCTCTCGGCCGTGGTGTTCCGGCTGGAGTCGGCGCGGCTCACCGTGACCTCCGACCCCGCGTCGGCCGACGAGCAGCTCGCCGAGACCCGCGACGTCGTGCAGGACATCATCAAGGACGTCCGCCGGCTCGTGCACGACCTGCGCCCGCCCGCGCTCGACGACCGCGGCCTCGTCGGCGCGCTGTCCCAGCTGGCCGAGCACGCCGACGCCGCGGTCGATGTGCGGGTCGTGGCCGACCTCGACGGCGCCCTGCCCGCCGCGGTGGAGGTGGCCGCGTTCCGCATCGCCTCGGAGGCCATGAACAACACGCTGCGGCACGCGCACGCGCGCACCTGCTCGGTCTCGCTGACGGCCGACCCGGACGAGCTGGTCGTCGAGGTCGCCGACGACGGCGTCGGCATCGCGGCCGACGCCAAGCCCGGCGTGGGGCTGCTGTCGCTGCGTGAGCGCGCCGCCGAGCTCGGCGGCTCGGTGGACCTGCGCTGCCCCGACCACGGCGGCACGATCGTCACCGCGCGACTGCCCCTGCACGCGAGGATGGAGCCATGAGCGAGCCCGTACGCGTCGTCGTCGTGGACGACCACCAGATCCTGCGCGACGGCCTGGTCGCGCTGCTCGGCGCGATCGACGGGATCGCCGTGACCGGCACCGCCGGCGACGGGCGCGACGCGATCCACGTGGTCGACGCCGATCCGCCGGACGTCGTGGTGATGGACATCCAGATGCCCGTGCTGGACGGGATCGAGGCCACGCGGCACATCACCGGGCGTCACGACGACGTGCGCGTGCTGATGCTGACGATGAACGAGGACGACGACACGATCCTCAGCGCGCTGCGCGCGGGCGCCTCGGGCTACCTGCTGAAGGGCGCCGACGCGGCCGAGGTCCACCGCGCGATCCTCGCCACGGCGGGCGGCGGCATGGTGTTCGGCGCGTCGATCGCGGGACGCGTGGCCGGCCTGTTCGCCGGACGCACCCGGCACCGGCCGGAGCACCCGTTCCCCGACCTCTCCGAGCGCGAGCGGGCCGTGCTCGACCTGCTGGCCGCCGGCCGCAGCAACGACGCGATCGCGGCCGAGCTGTTCGTCTCGAACAAGACCGTCCGCAACGCCGTCTCGTCGATCTACGCGAAGCTGCATGCGGCCGACCGGGCCGAGGCGATCATCCGGGCCCGCGAGGCCGGGCTGGGCCGCGACCGCTGAGGCGAGTGGCTCAGGCGCGGCGGGTGGCGATGCCGCGCCGGAGCGCCCATGGGGAACGGGACCTCCGGCGCGGCACCTTCACGCCGTCTTGGGGGAAGAACGGCGCGCGTGGGTGCAGACACCCCCCGTGAGTCCGACCCACCGGCTCCTGGGAGGAGAGCCGACCGGACGTCACGATGCCCCAACCGTCACATGAGTCACATGCCCGGCACAAGTTCCCCGCGAGTAATGTCGCCCACGTGTCGCGCGGCGACGGCTCATCCCGTGCGGATGAGGCCCGCGGGTCCGCGCCTCGGCCATGCTGAGCGCGTGACGACTGCCGTCACCGGGCTGCGGCCCAGGGCATCGAAGGGACCCTCATGGACAGCTTCTGGGACTTCTTGTGGTTGACGATCTCCGTCTTCTTCTTCATGGCGTACCTCATGGTCCTGTTCAACATCATCGCGGACCTGTTCAGCGACCACGAGGCGTCGGGATGGGTGAAGGCCGTGTGGGTCTTCTTCCTCATCTTCGTGCCGGCGCTCACCGCGCTGATCTACCTCATCGCCCGCGGTGGCGGCATGGCCCGCCGTCAGCGTGCGAGGTACGACGCCGCTCGAGCGCAGAGCGACGCCTACATCCGCGAGGTCGCGTCCTCGTCGCCGGCCGACCAGATCAGCTCGGCCAAGTCGCTGCTGGACTCCGGCGCCATCAGCCAGCAGGAGTACGAGCAGCTGAAGGCGAAGGCGCTGGCCTGACTCAGGCCGAATCGCCCGAGCGTCGCAGCTCGATGCCGATCTGGTCGGCATCGAGCTGCGCCAGCATCCGGGTGAGGACCTCGCTGCTGTAGGTGCCCTCGGCGCGCTCCTGGAGCAGCACCTGACGCTGGCGCTCGATGATCTCGAGGCGCACGTCGTACATCACGGCGGGATCGAACGACTCGTCCTGCATCGCCTGCGTGACCCGGCCACGGACGTCGCCGAGCCCGGCCGGGAGCTCGACGTCGTCGAGCAGGTCGCCCGCCGCCGCCATCATGCGAGCGTTGAGTCGCTGCCACTCGTCGTCGACGCCCTCCTCACGGCCGGCGAGACCGAGCCGGCGGACGAACCAGGCCAGCGTGCCTCCCTGCACCACGAGCGACGTGAGGGCGACGAAGAACGCCACCAGCACGAGCAGCGAGCGGTTCTCGGTGTCGGTGGGCAGGGTCTGCGCCGCGGCGAGTGTGACCGCGCCGCGCATGCCCGCCCAGACCAGGATGAATCCCTCGCGGCGGCCGAACCGCGACGCGTCGTAGAAGTCGATGTCCGCGGAGAACCGGCGCAGCCTGCGTCGGAGGCGCTCGGCCCGCGGGTGCTCACTGCCCTCGACCTTCGTCGACCACTCGTCGAGCGCCTCGCGCAGCTGGGGCGAGCGTCGGTAGCGTCGCCGCTCCATCACGACGATCGCGAGCGTGTAGACGGCACGGATCGCCAGCGCCACGGCGAGCGCGACCGCGGCCAGCACCATCGCCTTGAGCACACCGCCCTCGGTGGTCTCCTCGACGTCCTGCACGAGCGCCGAGACCTCGAGACCCATCACGAGGAACACCAGGCCCTCGAGGAGGAGCTCGATCGTGCGCCAGTTCTGGCGGTCGGAGAGGCGCTGCTTCGGGCCGAGGTGCCGCGCCTGGCCGTGGCCCATGACGAGGCCCGCCGTGACGGCGGCGACCAGCCCCGAGGCGCCCAGGTGCTCGGCGGGCAGGAAGGCCACGAACGGCACCGTGAACGAGATCGCCGTGGTGAGCGCGGCGTCCTCGATGCGGGCGCGGATGCGCAGCACGACGGCGCCCACGATCCAGCCGATCGAGACGGCGCCGACGACCGCCCACACGAAGTCGACGAGGATGCCCGCGAGGCTCACGCTCGCGGCCGTCGCCGCCACGGCGGAGCGCAGCAGCACGAGCGCGGTGGCGTCGTTGAGCAGACTCTCGCCCTCGAGCACGGTGACGACGCGCGACGGCACCCCGAGCCGCTTCGCGATCGACGTGGCCACGGCGTCGGTGGGGCTGACGATCGCGCCGAGCGCCACGGCCAGCGCGAAGTCCAGGCCGGGGATCACCAGCATGAACACGCCGCCGAGGACCAGCGAGCTGACGATCACGAGCAGCACCGACAGCCCACTGATCGTGCGGAAGTCCCGCCGGAAGTCCATCGTCGGCATGTTGACCGCCGCGGAGTACAGCAGCGGCGGCAGCAGGCCCGCGAGGATGAGCTCGGGATCGACCTCGAACTCGGGCGTGAACGGCAGCAGGCTGACGACGAGCCCGATGGCCAGCAGCACCAGCGGCGCGGCCGTGCCGATGCGTGGCGCGAGCACCGACGCCGACACGATCGCGGCGACCACCAGGACGGCGGCGAGAATCAGGTCCATCAGGGCATCCCGGGCCGGATCAGGCGAGCATGTCGCGCACGAGCGGCGCGACCTGCGTGCCGTAGAGCTCGATGCAGCGCATCAGCTGGTCGTGCGGCATGGCGCCGTTGGCGTACTTGAGGTCGAAGCGGCTGACGCCGAGCGCCTGGAGGTTGGTGGCGATCTTGCGGGCCACCGTCTGCGGCGAGCCGACGTAGAGCGCGCCCTCGGGACTGGCGTCGCGCTCGAACTGGATGCGGGTGGTGGGCGGCCAGCCGCGCTCGCGCCCGATGCGGTCGCGCTGGGCCTGGAAGTGCCCGAAGAGCTCGTCGCGCGCCTGCTCGTCGGTCTCGGCGACGTAGCCCGGCGAGTGCATGCCGACGGGAAGCGGCTCGACGCCGTCGGCCGCGAGCAGCTCGCGGTAGTAGTTCGCGAACGGCACGAACTGCGCGGGCGGCCCTCCGATGATCGCGAGCATGAGCGGCAGGCGGTAGTGCGCCGCGCGGACGACCGACTGAGGCGTGCCGCCGACGCCGATCCAGACCTTGAGCCGGCCCGACTCGGTGGGAGGGTAGATGCGCTGGTCGGTCAGCGGCGGGCGGATCGAGCCCGACCACGTGACCGGCTCCTCGGTGAGGATCTGCGCGAACAGGTCGAGCTTCTCGGCGAAGAGCCGCTCGTAGTCCTCGAGCGCGAAGCCGAACAGCGGGAACGACTCGGTGAAGGAGCCCCGCCCGAGGATGACCTCGGCGCGGCCGCTCGACAGGGCGTCGAGGGTGGAGAAGCGCTCGAAGACGCGGATCGGGTCGTCCGAGCTGAGCACCGTGACGGCCGAGCCGAGCCGGATCCGCTCGGTGCGCGACGCGATCGCCGCCAGCACGACGTCGGGCGCGGTGATGGCGAAGTCGTCGCGGTGGTGCTCGCCCAGGCCGATGAAGGCCAGGCCCACCTGGTCGGCCAGCACGGCCTGGTCGACGACGTGGCGCAGCACGACGCCGTGGTGCTCGGGCTGGCCGCTCGCGTCGAGGCTGACGTCGCCGAAGGTGTCGAGGCCGAGCTCGACGGAGGCGGGATCGATGGCGCTCATGAGCCCACCGTAGTCGGGTCAGCGCCAGCGACGGATGCTGTAGACCAGCAGCACGATCGCGATGAGGTCGGAGAACCAGATGCCGGTGGCGCCGACCCAGCCCGCGGCCGGCAGTTGGGGACCGAAGCCCACGCCGAGGATCTCGAACTCGGGGATGGTCGGCGAGATGAACCAGACCACGCCGACGGCGGCGACCCAGATGATGCCCAGGACGCTGACGATGATGCGCGGGATCGTGGCGACGCCGTACTTGGCGGCCTCGACGGCCTTCTCCTCGAGCGGGTCCACGAGCCGGTCGGCCCACGTGTAGTGGCGCGCCAGCAGCGCGATGCCGGCGAACATGCCCAGCAGGCCCGGGCCGGGCAGCACCAGCATGAACACGCCGAGCACGACCAGCGTCCAGCCCAGCGCCTCGGATCCCGTGCGGTTGAACCAGCCACGCACGCGGGCACCGAAGCTCATGGAGTCATCCTGCCAGCCCCGGACCAACCCCCCGGGCGGGTCGACGCAGGCGGAGGCATCGGCGGGGCCTCAGCGCGAGACGAAGATGTGGGCGGCGGCGTCGGCGTCGATCTCGGCCGTCTCGGACTGCCGCGCCACGACGAGGCCGTCGTGACCACGCGAGGCGAGCACGTCGTTGCCGGGCAGGGCGCCCACGCGACGCAGCACCGACATGACCTCGGTGTCCTTCTGCAGCTCCTCGGCGATGCGTCGCACGACGACGCGCACCGGCTCGCTGCCGACCGCCGCGGTGAGCAGCGACTCGACGCCGTCGAGGAACTCGGGGGGACGCACGACCTCGCCCAGCTCGCCCAGACCCGGGATCGGGTTGCCGTAGGGCGACTCGGTGGGGTGGCCCAGCAGCGCGACGAGACGACGCTCGACCTGCTCGGACATGACGTGCTCCCAGCGGCACGCCTCCTCGTGGACGTACTCGATCTCCAGTCCGATGACGTCGGTGAGCAGGCGCTCGGCCAGGCGGTGCTTGCGCATCACGCGGGTGGCCAGCGAGCGTCCACGCTCGGACAGCTCGAGGTGGCGGTCGCCCTCGACCGTCAGCAGTCCGTCGCGCTCCATGCGCGCCACCGTCTGGCTGACCGTCGGGCCACTCTGGTGGAGGCGCTCGGCGATGCGCGCGCGCAGCGGGATGATCCCCTCCTCCTCCAGCTCGAAGATGGTCCTCAGGTACATCTCGGTGGTGTCGATGAGCTCGCTCACGCTGGCCATTGTTCCATGGGGGGTCCCATGCTCGGGCCGGTGCGTCGAACCCGGGCCCCCGGCGTGATCGGCCTGTCGGCCCGGGTGCGGAGCCGCCGCGCGCGGGGGACGATGCGGTCGTGACCGTCTCCGTGATGTGGTTCCGTGCCGACCTGCGCCTGGCCGACCAGGGTGCCCTCCGCTCGGCGATCGATTCCGGACCCGACGGCGTCGTCCCGCTGTTCGTCCTCGACGACCACTTCGACCCGTCGAACATGCCCGTCCGATCCGCCTACCTGGCGCGACTGCTGGCCGACTTCGACGAGCGCATCGGCGGCCTGCAAGTGGTGCGCGGGCGGCCCGAGGTGGAGGTGCCGCGCGTGGTCGAGCAGGCGAGCGCGAGCAGCGTGCACGTCACGGGCGGGCACACGCCCTACGCGATGCGCCGGGACCGACGGGTGGCCGACGCACTGGGCGACGTCCCGCTGGTGGACGCCGACTCGTCCTACGCCGTCGCGCCCGGCACGGTGCGCAAGGGCGACGGGACCTCCTACAAGGTCTTCACGCCGTTCTTCCGGTCGTGGCAGGCACAGGGCTCGCACCCGCCCGTCACGGCGGTCCGCTCCCACGCGGTGCCGTGGCTGCGGCCCGGGAGGTCGGCGGCGCTGCCCGAGGTCACCGAGACCGACGTGGACCTGCCGCCCGTCGGCGAGCAGGCGGCCCGCGCGCACTGGCGGCGCTGGCTCGACGACCACGTGGACGACTACGACGGCGAGCGCGACCGTCCCGACCTCGACTCCACGTCGCGCATGTCGGTGCACCTCAAGTGGGGCACGATCCACCCGCGCACCCTGCTGGCCGACCTCGCCGAGCGCTCCTCCGCCGGGGCGCGCGCCTACGAGCGGCAGCTGGCGTTCCGCGAGTTCTACGCCGACGTGCTGCACGAGTGGCCGCACTCGGCGTTCGGCTACTACCACCGCGACTACGAGCGCATGCAGTACGACGAGCCTGCCGGCGACTTCGAGGCGTGGAAGGAGGGCCGGACCGGCTTCCCGTTCATCGACGCCGGGATGCGCCAGATGCTCGCGCAGGGGTGGATGCACAACCGGGTGCGGATGGCCGTGGCCAGCTTCCTGGTCAAGGACCTGCACCTCGAGTGGACCCACGGCGCGCGCTGGTTCCGCGAGCGGCTCGTCGACGCCGACCTCGCCAACAACCAGCACGGCTGGCAATGGGTGGCCGGCTGCGGCACCGACGCCGCCCCCTACTTCCGCGTCTTCAACCCCGTGGGTCAGGGCAAGCGCTTCGACCCCGACGGCGCCTACATCCGGCGCTGGGTCCCTGAGCTGCGCGGGGTCGAGGGACGCGGCGTGCACGAGCCGTGGACCCTCGAGGAGCCGCCGGCCGACTACCCGCCCCCGCTCGTGGACCACGCGCAGGAGCGGCTGGAGGCCCTCCGCCGCCACAACGCGCTCGGAGGATAGCGTCGGGTCATGGTCACCATCCCCCGCCAGTTCAACGGTCCGCCCGACTCCGGCAACGGTGGCTGGGTGTCCGGCCTGGTCGCGCAGGCCCGTCTCGAGCAGGGCCACACCGGCCCGGTCACGTCGAGGCTGCGGATGCCGCCGCCGCTCGACACCCCGCTGGCGTGGGAGCACGACGCCGACGAGACCCGCCTGATGACCCACGGCGGCGCGCTCGTGGGCACGTCGGCACCCGGCTCGTTCACCCGCGAGCCCCCGCCGTTCCTCGACGCGAAGACGGTGCAGGCCGGCTACGACGGCTACCCCGGCTTCACGACGCACCCGTTCGACCAGTGCTTCACGTGCGGCACGGGCCGCGGCGAGGGCGACGGCCTGCGCATCTTCACCGGGCCGGTCGGCGACGACCTCACCGCCGCGCCGTGGCACGTGCACGAGGCGTTCGGTGAGGACGACGGCACGGTGGGCGTGCCGGTCGCGTGGGCCGCACTCGACTGCCCCGGCGGGTGGGCGGCCGACTTCTCGGTGCAGCCGATGGTGCTGGGCACGATGACCGCCGAGGTCTACTCGGCTCCCGTCGTCGGCGAGACCTACCACGCGATCGGCCAGCTGGCGCAGCGCGACGGCCGCAAGTTCTTCACCAGCACGGCGCTGTACACGCCGGACGGCGAGCTCGTCGGCCGCTCCGAGCAGGTCTGGATCGAGATCGACGTCGCCACCTTCGGCCGCTGACCCTCGGGGAGCGGTGAGTCCTCAACCCTTCCCCTGGGCGGGCGGTGCGTCACCAACCTCATGGGGACCTCATGCGGTTGACCACTCACCGGGCCCCGCGGGGAAGGGTTGACAGCTCACCGCCCTCGCACGGGTCAGGGCGTGGGATGGCGGCCGTCGTAGGCGAGGAAGCGGCGGCGCAGGGCGACCGAGACCAGGACGCCGGTGATGCACAGGGCGCCGCCGAGGACCATCGCCCACGGCTCGCCGACGACCTCGGCGACCGAGCCGATGACGAAGTCGCCCAGGCGCGGCCCGCCCGCGACCACCACGATGAACAGGCCCTGCATCCGTCCGCGCATCTCGTCAGGAGCCGCGGTCTGCAGGATCGTGGAGCGGTACGCGGCGCTGATCATGTCGGCTGCGCCCGACAGCGCGAGGAACGACACCGCGAGCCACAGCAGGCCCGGCACGCCGATCGCCGAGAAGCCCGCCGCGGCCACGCTCGCCCCGTAGACCACGATCGCCACCACGATCGCGATGCCGTGGCGGTGGACCCGGCTGACCCAGCCCGAGACCACGAACGCGATCAGCGAGCCGATCGCGGGCGACGCTTGCAGCAGACCCAGTGACGAGGCGCCCGCGTCGCTGCCGCTCGAGGTCGCGTAGACCGTGGCCGCGAGGGCCGGGAACAGCGCGCGCGGCTGGGCGAAGACCATCGCGCACAGGTCGACCACGAACGACATCGCGATGTTCGGGGCGGTGCGCAGGAAGCGCAGGCCGTCGACCACCGACTTCAGGCCGGGCACCGGCATCGGCGTGGCCGGCGGCAGCGGGGGCAGGCGCAGCACCGAGTAGAGCGCCGCGACGTAGAGCAGGACGTCGACGATGTACGCCGCCTCGACCCCGCGCCACGCGATCAGGGCGCCGCCGAGCAGCGGGCCGACCGTGAAGGACAGGTTGGTGGCCGCCATGCCCAGGGCGTTGGCGGCGGGCAGCAGGTGCCCCGGCAGCAGCTGCGGCAGCATCGCCGCGCGGGCCGGGTTGTTCACCGCGAAGAACAGCGCCTGCACGGCGACGACGCCGTAGAGGAACGCGACGGACTCGACGTCGGCGACGCTGTGGACGACCAGCGCGATGGCCGACAGCCACAGCCCCATCGCCGAGGCGAGCGCGACCGTGCGCCGGTCGAACGCGTCGACCAGCGCGCCGCCGTAGAGGCCGCCGGCGATCAGCGGCAGCAGGCCCGCGAGGCCGACCAGGCCCACCGAGAACGAGGACTCGGTGAGGGTCCAGACCTCCCACGCGATCGCGACCACCGACATCTGCTGGCCGAAGCCCGACACGGCCTGCCCGATCCAGAGCCGCCGGTACGCCGCCGACGCGCGCAGCGGTCGGATGTCGGTGAGCAGCCTGGGCACCGCAGCAGCCTAGGCGCGTCCCCGGACGCCCTCGCCTTCGCGGTGCACGGAGTCGTGGCGAGGGCGCCTAGAATCGGTCCTCGTGCCCGAGAATCCCCGAACCGCCACGGACGCCGTCGCGCCGCGGTCGCGCGGTCACCGGAGGAAGGCACCGGCGGTGCGCACCGACATCCAGGCCCTGCGCGCGCTGGCGGTCACCGTCGTGGTGGCGTTCCACCTGTGGCCAGGCCGGGTCTCGGGCGGCTACGTCGGCGTCGACGTCTTCTTCGTCATCTCGGGCTACCTGATCACGCTGCACCTCGCGCAGCGGCCGCCCACGTCGATCGCCGGACTCGCCGACTTCTGGGCCCGCCGTGTGCGCCGCCTCATCCCGGCCGCCGCGGTCGTCCTCGTGGCCACCGTCGTCGCGTCGCGGCTGTGGCTGCCCGCCACCCAGTTCGCCGACATCGGCCGTCAGGTCGTCGGCTCGGCGCTCTACGTGCAGAACTGGGTGCTGGCCGACTCGGCCACCGACTACCTCGCCGCCGAGAACGCGCCGACGCCCGTCCAGCACTACTGGTCGCTGAGCATCGAGGAGCAGTTCTACCTCTTCTGGCCGATCCTGATCGCCGCCGTCCTGGCGTTCCGTCGCGCGTGGCTGCCGCTCGTCACGGTCGCCGTGTTCGCGGCCTCGCTGGCGTGGAGCATCCGGCTGACCGACATCGATCCCGGCGCCGCCTACTTCGTCACCCCGGCCCGCGTCTGGGAGCTGCTGCTGGGCGCGCTCGTGGCGATCGCGGTGCACCGCGGTGTCACCCTCCCCCGCTGGCGCGGACCCGTGGCGCTCGTCGGCCTCGCGATGATCACGTACGCCGTCTTCTGGTTCGACCGCGCCACCGCGTTCCCGGGCTCGGCCGCCCTCGTCCCCACCGTCGGCGCCGCGCTCGTCCTGCTCGCGGCAGTGGACACGCGAGGCCCGTGGGAGGCCCGCTCGATCCAGCTCGTGGGCGACTGGTCGTACCCGATCTACCTGTGGCACTGGCCGCTCGTGGTGATCACGCCCCTCGCGCTCGGCGTCGACAAGACGCTGCGCACCGATGCGGTCGTCCTGGTCCTGACGATCGTCCTGTCGGGCCTCACCGTCCACTTCATCGAGCGTCCGCTGCGGTTCCACCCGTATCTCGTCGCCCGCAAGCGCGCCACGTTCGCGATGCTCGCGGCCTCCACGGCGCTCACGTGCGGCGCCGCGTGGGCACTGACGGCGGCGCCGGACGGCACCGAGGACAGCGGCCTGGCGATGACGCCGGTCGAGGCAAAGGCCGACCAGCCCGCCGTCTACCCCGACGACTGCTGGGCCAGCGCCCCGTTCACGACGCACCCGGTCTGCCACTACGGCGACGAGGGCTCCGACCAGCGGGTCGCGCTGATCGGCAACTCGCACGCCGGGCACTGGCAGCCCGCGCTGGACGAGGTAGCCACCGAGCGCGGGTGGGCGCTCGACACCTACCTCGCGTCGCAGTGCTACACCGTCGACCTGGACATCGCGTTCCCGAACCCGAAGTCCACACGCAACTGCCGCGCCTGGAACGCCGAGAGCCTGCAGCGGATCATCGACTCCGACCCGAGCCTCGTCGTGATCTCCAACCGCACCCGCACGCTGCCGCTGGCGGGCCTCGAGCAGCCCGAGGCCGACCGTGTCGCCCAGGCCGCGTACGCCGACACCCTCGACACGCTGACCGACGAGGGCATCCCGGTGCTGGTCATCCGCGACACCCCGGCCGCGGCGGGCAGCGTGCCCGACTGCGTGGCGCTCAACGCCGACGACCCCGCCGTGTGCGAGCGCCCGCGCGACGAGGCCGTGGAGCCCGATCCGCTGGCCGCCGCCGGGCGCGCCGACGACTCGGGCCTGGTCTCGGTCCTCGACGTCACCGACCGCCTGTGCGACGACGAGACCTGCCGGTTCGTCGTGGGCGACCAGATCGCGTACTTCGACCACGGCCACCTGACGGCGACGTTCTCGCGCGAGCTGGCGCCCGAGGTCGACGAGGCGGCCAGGAAGGCGATCCGCTCGGCCGCCTAGGAGCCGAAGACCTCGTCCACGACGCGCTCGGCGGCGTGACCGTCGTCGAGCGGGGCGAACCGCTGCCGGAACTCGTGGCGACGGGTCGCGTAGGCGTCGCCGTGGCCCTCGGCCTCGAGCAGCGCCGCGCGCAGCTCCTCCTGCGTGGCCACGATCGGTCCCGGCGCCTCGGCCTCGAAGTCGAGGTAGAAGCCGCGCAGGTCGTCGCGGTAGTGCGCCAGGTCGTAGCAGAACAGCACGATCGGCCGGTCGAGGATCGCGTAGTCGAACATCACCGACGAGTAGTCCGTGACGAGCACGTCGGCGACGCACAGCAGGTCCTGCATGTCGGGGTAGCTCGAGACGTTGAGCACCCGGTGCGCGAGCTCCGGCGGGATCTTCAGCGAGCCTCGCACGACGCTGTGGCGACGCACCAGGATCACGGTGTCCTCGTCGAGGCCCTCGACGAGCGGCTCCCACTCGAGCGCGCCGTCCCACACGAACTGCTTGCCCTGCTTGACGTCGTCGCGGAACGTGGGCGCGTAGAGCACGACACGGTCCTCGGGACGCAGGCCGAGACGGCGGCGGGTGACCTCGCCGACCTCCTTCGCGTCGCGGGCCAGCACGTCGTTGCGCGGGTAGCCGACCTCGAGGACGCGTCCCTCGTAGCGGAACGCCGAGCGGAACGCCTCCGTCGCGTACGGGCTCGGCGACAGCAGCATCGACCACGTGGCGGTCTTGGCCGAGACGCGCTCGAGGTAGCCCGGGGCGCGGCCCGTGGTGGAGACCGCGTCGTACTGCATCCGCTTGAGCGGGGTGCCATGCCACGTCTGGAGGTAGGTGGTGCCCTTCGCCGGCTTCACGACCGGGCCGAAGTTCTGGTTGTTGACCCAGTACCGGGCGCGGGACAGGTGCCAGTGGAACGCGGGCGAGCCCGGCTCGACCTTGCGCGTCGTGACGTCGAGCGGACGGAAGGTGCTGCGGGTGCTCCACACGTAGCGGAACGGGGCACCGCGACGGACCAGCTCCTCGTAGATCGCGCGCGGGCTGTCGGCGACGGCCCGGCCGGTGTCGCTCTCGAGGACCACGAGGTCGCGGCGTGGCAGCATCCGGCCCACGGCCGCGATCGCCTTCATCGACGGCTGGAAGAGGCGGCCCTTGCGGAACGCGCGGTACGTGCGGCGGCCGTACGACGAGTCGCGCAGACGCCACAGCGGCACCCAAGCGGAGCGCGCGGTGCGGACGGACTCGAAGACCTGCTCGCTGTAGGAACCCGTGGCGGGCTCGAGGAACAGCGCGCTGCGGCGGGCGTGCTCGGCGTCCTGCGGGAAGCCGGCGCGCCACGAGGCGACCACGGCCTCGGCGAGCGGCTCGACCTCGCGGAAGACGTCGCCCGGCAGGTCGAGGTCGAGGTCGAGGTGGGACGGCCTCTTGCCGAGGAAGCGCTGCCGGTCGAACTGGTGGTAGAAGACCGGGCGGCCCTGGAAGCTGAAGTCGAAGCCCACCGAGGAGTAGTCGGTGACCATCGCCGCGTGGCTGCGCAGCAGGGTCTGCACGTCCACGTCGCCCTGGCGCAGGACGGTGGCGCCCTCGACGGCGAGCGCATCGCCGAAGAAGCGCATGTTCGGATGCAGGATCACCGTGACCGGCAGGCCCTCGGCGATCGCCTGCCGGATCGGCTCGGAGGTCAGGAAGGCGCGCCAGCGCTCCAGGAACTCGCTCTCCTCGAACGCGGCCGGGCGACTCAGCCAGTCGCGCCACGTGGGGATCACGAGGATGCCGCGCGGCGGCTCCTCCGCGGGCTCGAGGAGGCGGTCGAAGCGGCTCAGGCCCGTGACGCGCACCTGCTGCGGCCGGTACCGCAGGTCGTTGATCATCAGCTCGCGCTCGCGCGGGGAGCTGACGTGGACGAAGTCGGTGTGGAACGCGGGGCTGAGGCGGCCGTACGTCTCGGCCATGTTCTTCGTGCCGAGCACGCCGTGCTGGAGGAACACGCGGTTGCCACGCATCCACCGGACCGCGCGGCGGTCGGACGTGGCCAGCACGAAGCTCGCGTTGTGCGTCGTGACGAAGCGACGTGCCAGGAAGCACGCGCGGATGTGCTCGCGGGAGCGCACCGTGACGACGTTCCCGAGCGGGTCGACGTTGGCGCGCTCGGGGCTGTCCTCGGTGATGACGTAGTAGGCCCGCCGGCCGGGGTGCTGCTGCCGGACCCAGCGGAAGAGGTGGAACCCCGCGTCCTGCGCCTTGTAGGGGGTCTCCCCCACCACCCACACCGAAGAGAACGCGCGGATCACGGTCCACAGCGGGCCGAGCCGTCGCAGCCGCGTGAGGTAGCGGTGGGCGTCGCGGGTGAAGAGCTCGCGGGCGAACGACAGGTTCTTGGACTTGAAGGTCAGGAACGGCACGAGGACCTGCGTGAAGCCCTCGTCCGAGCCCGTAAGCGGCTTCAGTCGGCGGAAGCCGCGCAGGTCGCCCGGCACGGCGAGACCGCGGCGCAGGGGCGTGCCGTCGTCGCCGTCCACGACCACGGCGACGTCGACCGACTGCTCGTTCGCGGGCATCCCGGCGGCCACGAGGGCAGTGACGTCGATGGCGCCCGCGATCGGGTGCGTGATCTCACGGCTCAGCGGATCGCGGGTGCCCGCGCCGACCTGCAGCGGCAGCCGGTGGGCGAACTCGGTGGCACGGACCGTGACCTCGAGCTCGGCGTTCCGACCGTCCGCGTGCATCGTGATCAGGTCGGCCTCGAACGCGAAGCCATGGGCCGAGCCGCGCACCGCGGTGACCTTCGTGAGGATCTTCGGGATGCGCTGCACGCCCACGCGGATCGAGAGGTAGCCGTCGCGGGTGGCGTACCACCAGACCGGCCGCTCGCGGGTCTCGCCGATCTCGGAGACGATCGCGGACCGGTCGCCCGGGCCCGCCGTGAGCCGGCGGGTGACCTTCTTGCCCGCGGCGCTCCTCAGGTGCAGCTGGACGTCGATCGAGTGGGAGCTGGTGGGCGCGCGGTCGGGCACGTCGGCCGTGACCGCGAACTCGGCGCGGCCGCTCGCGGGGACCTTGACCTTCGCGCCCCCGCCGCGGACCTGCAGCGTCACGGCGTCGACGACCATCCCGTCCCGGGCGGTGCCGGCGAGGGTGACCCGACCGTCGGCGTCCACCGCGACCCGGACCGCGTCGACGATCGGCGGGGCCGCGTCGTCGCCGCGGGTGACGGCCCGCTTGACGCGGGCCAGTCGCGCCCTCAGGGCTGCGGGAATCCGTGGTGCCACCTGGTCGCCTCCGCCTCTTCTCGGTCGTGTCTCCCGGGGCCGAACGGCCGGAGCCAAGTCAAGCACGACGGCGTCTGCCCGGAGCGATAGCGTGGCGCCATGAGCGCCACCGTGAAGCCCACCGCCCAAGTCGACGACCGCGCCACGCTGGGGTCCGGCACCACCGTGTGGGAGCTCGCCCAGGTGCGCGAGAACGCCACGCTCGGCGAGCAGTGCATCGTCGGCCGCGGCGCCTACATCGGCTCGGGCGTGCAGATCGGCGACCGGGTCAAGATCCAGAACCACGCGCTCGTCTACGAGCCCGCGCAGGTCGCCGACGGCGTCTTCATCGGCCCCGCCGCCGTGCTGACCAACGACGAGTTCCCGCGCGCGGTCGCCCCCGACGGCTCGCTCAAGTCCGGCGCCGACTGGACGCCCGTGGGCGTCACGATCGACGAGGGCGCCTCGATCGGCGCGCGTGCCGTCTGCGTCGCCCCGGTGCGGATCGGCGCCTGGGCGCTCGTGGCCGCGGGTGCCGTCGTGACGAAGGACGTGCCCCCGCACGCGCTCGTGGTCGGCGTGCCGGCGCGACGTATTGCGTGGGTCGGCCGCGCCGGGCGCCCGCTCGACGACCAGGGCGACGGCACCTTCACGTGCCCCGAGACCGGCGAGACCTACCGCGAGACCGACGGGCGGCTCGAGCTGGCCTGAAGGCCCACCCCGCTCAGCGGCTGAGGGCCTCCACGACGCGTTGGGCGGCGCGGCCGTCGCCGTAGGGCGTGGCGTCCGTGGGCTGCGGGTCGAGGCTGGCCAGGGCCCAGGCGATCGTGCGCGGGTCGGACGCCAGCACGTTCCAGCCCAGCTCCACCGTCTCGACCCACTCGGTCTCGGTGCGCACGGTGACGCACGGGACCCGCAGCAGGAAGGCCTCCTTCTGCAGGCCTCCCGAGTCGGTGATCACCGAGTGCGCGCCCGCCGCAGCGGCCACGAGGCGTCCGTACGGCAGCGGCTCGTGCACGCGCACCGAGCCCTGCTCGAGCACGATGCCGAAGTCGGCGCAGCGCTGCACGAGGCGCGGGTGCGCCAGCAGCACGACCGGTCGCTCCAGGCCCTGCAGGCCCTCGACGATCGCGCGCAGGCGCTCGGGGTCGTCGGTGTTCTCGGCCCGGTGGATCGTGGAGACGTGGTACTCCCCCGGCGTGACGCCGAGGTCGGGGATCTCGAGCTCGCCGGAGTCGATGCGGCGCTTGATGCCCGTCAGCACGTCGGTCATGACGTCGCCGACGAGCACGGAGCGCTCGGCGAGACCCTCGGTGGCGAGGTGCGCCATGGCCTGCTCGGTGGGCGCCAGCAGCAGGTCGGCGGCGTGGTCGGTCAGAACGCGGTTGTGCTCCTCGGGCATCGCGCGGTTGAACGACCGCAGCCCGGCCTCGAGGTGCGCGAGCGGGACCTGCAGCTTCGCGGCGCTGACCGCTCCGGCCAGCGTGGAGTTCGTGTCGCCGTAGACCAGGACCCAGTCGGGACGGTGCTCGAGGATGACGTCGTCCATCCGCGCGAGCATCGCGCCGGTCTGGGCGCCGTGGCCGGCCGAGCCGATCTCGAGGTTCACGTCGGGCTCGGCGATGTCGAGCTCGCGGAAGAACTCGCCCGACATCCGCTCGTCGTAGTGCTGGCCGGTGTGCACGATGACGTGCTCGACGCCGGCCGCGCGGAACGCGTGGTCGATGGGCGCCAGCTTCACGAACTGCGGGCGGGCCCCGACGATGCTGAGGACCTTCACGTCAGCCGCCGATGACGACGCGGCGGACACCGGTCCAGCGCTCGGGATCGGTGACGCGGCGGCCGTCGACGATGACCTCGACCCCCGGGAAGTCCGAGGCCGCGAGCTCGCGGTACTCCGCGTGGTCGGCCTGGACGACGATCGCGGCGACGGGCTCGCCGTCGTACGCGGGCAGCTTGAGCGCCTCGAGCTCCTCGGGCTTGTACATCGGGTCGCTGACGTGGACCTCGGCGCCGCGGGCGCGCAGCTCGTCGACCGTGCCGAAGACGCCGGAGAACGCCGTCTCCTTCACACCGCCGCGGTAGGAGGCGCCGAGCACCAGGACGCGCTTGCCGGTGAGGTCGCCCGCGGCGGCCGCCAGCAGGTCGACCGCGTAGGCGGGCATCGCGGCGTTGGCCTCGCGGGCCGAGCGCACGACGGTGGCGTCGGGGTCGTTCCACAGGTACAGCCGCGGATAGACCGGGATGCAGTGGCCGCCGACGGCGATGCCGGGCAGGTGGATGTGGCTGAACGGCTGACTGTTGCAGGCCTCGATGACCTTGAGCACGTCGATGCCGTGCTGGTCGGAGAAGCGGGCGAACTGGTTGGCCAGACCGATGTTGACGTCGCGGTACGTGGTCTCGGCGAGCTTCGCCAGCTCGGCGGCCTCGGCGGTGCCCATGTCCCAGACGCCGTTCGGGCGGGGCAGGTCCTGGCGCTCGTCGAAGTCGAGCACGGTCTCGTAGAACTCGACGGCCTTGGCCGTGGCGGCCTCGTCGAGTCCGCCGACCAGCTTGGGGTACTTGCGCAGGTCGGCGAAGACGCGACCTGTGAGCACGCGCTCGGGACTGAAGACGAGGTGGAAGTCCTGGCCGGCGGTCAGGCCCGAGCCCTCCTGCAGCATCGGCGCCCAGCGGGTGCGGGTGGTGCCGACCGGGAGGGTCGTCTCGTAGATGACGGTGGTGCCGGGCTTGAGGCCGCGCGCGATGTCCTGCGTGGCCGAGTCCATCCAGCCGAAGTCGGGCGTGCCGTCGGCGCCGACGAACAGCGGCACGACGATGACGACGAACTCCGACTGCGAGACGGCGTCGGCGGTGTCGGTGGTGGCGACGAGGTGGCCGGAGCCGACGACCTCGGCCAGCTTCTCGGCGAGGTGGGCCTCGCCGGGGAAGGGCTCGGTGCCGGCGTTCACCGTCTCGACGACGGTGGGGCTGACGTCGGCGCCGAACACCTTCTGGCCCTTCGAGGCGAACTGGACGGCCAGCGGGAGGCCGATCTTGCCCAGTCCGACGACGGTGATGTTCATGGGGTTCCTTCGAGGGTGGGGGTCGGGGCCGCGCCGTAGGCGGCGGCGAGGGTCTGCGGGTCCCGGGCCTTGACCGTGGCGTCGGCGCGGTGGCCGTACTCGGCGACCAGCAGCGGGCGCGCCTGGGCGGCCCACGGACGCTTCGGCTTCTTCTCGCCGGTGCGGTCCCACACGACGCGGACCGGGTGGTCGATCCGGGCGGCGGCCCGCACGGCGACGGACATCATCACGGGGCCCTCGGCGTGGATCACGTCGGGCGCGAGCTCGTCGAGGGCGGGACCGAGGTGCAGCTCGGGATCGAGCAGCGCGGGGTCGAGGCGTGCCCACGCGTGCTGACGCGATGTGGTGCGCCACAGGCGGCGGGCCGCGCGGTCGACGGGACGGCGACGGCCCTTGCGGATCTTGTAGGCCTCGCGGGTGGCCTCGGTGCGCTCGGCGACCCAGCGGCGCTCGGCGCGCGCCAGGAAGAGGCGAGCGCGCGGGACGAGGGGCACCTTGGTGTTGCCACTCTTCACGAAGGCGACGTCGCGCTGGAACATGGACTCGCTGACGCGCGCCTGCGCCGCGGCCTGGCGGACGCCGGCCTTCAGCAGGGTGCGGTAGCCCAGCGGCTTGGTCCAGCGCGGCGAGCGGGCGCCGTGACGGCCGGCGCCGAGCCACTTCGGCACGGGCACGGTGGAGACCGCGACGTCGTCGACGAGCAGCGGCCCGTCCTCGAGGGCGTCGCCCTTGGCCAGCACGTGCACCTCGAACCCGAGGTCGCGCAGGGCGGTGACGTGGGCGCCGAGGGGCTCGGCGGCGGTGTCGCGCAGGACGACGACGCGCAGGGCGCTCATGCGGTGGCTCCGATCACGGCGGGGTCGAAGCCGACCAGGTCGCGGTAGACCTCATGCATCGCGTCGGCCTGGTGCTCCCAGGTCCACGCGTCGAGCAGGCCGGGCTGGTCGTAGGCCGCGACGTAGCGCTCGCGGTCGGCCAGCACGGCACGGACGGCGCGGACGAAGTCGTCGACGTCGCCGACGCGGAAGACCTCGCCCTGGCCCGTGCGGCGGATCGTCTCGGCCATGAACCTCACGTCGCTGCCCACGATCGGCAGGCGGGCCTGCGAGTACTCGTAGAACTTCGTGGCGAGCGAGATCTCGTGGTTCATCATGTGGATCAGCGAGTGCACGCCCAGCGTGGCCGACGACAGGTACGGCACGATCTGCTCGACCGGCACGTAGGGCAGGATGTGCAGCCGCTCGGCGGCGCCCAGCTCGGCGGCACGCTCCTGGAGCCCGCGCACGACCGGCGAGTCGGGCTGGCCGACGACGAGCGCGACGTGCAGGTCGGGCAGGTGGCCGAGGGACTCGATGACCACGCCGACGCCGCGGTTGGGGTCGACGTAGCCGCTGTAGACGATGAGCGGGACCTCGTCGGCCAGGCCGCAGCGGGCGCGGACGCTGGGCGCCTCGGGCGGCGGGTCCTGGACGATCGGTGTGTTGAGCACGATCGTGGGGCGCTCGGGCAGGCCGTGGTGCTCCTGCAGCAGGTCGGCGATCGGGTCGCTGACGGTGAGCACGGCGTCGGCATACTGCGCGTGCTCGGCCTCGAGTTGCTGCAGCGACGGGATCCAGCGCGGGTGCGCGGTGGCGTGCTCGACGCCGGGCATGAACTCGTGCGCGTCCCACACCAGCTTCACGTCGCGGCCGGCGGCGCGGGCGCGGAACGTGGCGCGCGCGGCGACGAACAGCATGCGGAAGTCGTTGGCGTGGATGAGGTCGGGCCGCAGCCGGTCGATCGCCGGCGCGAACGCCTCGTCCCACGACTCGATGTTGGGGTCGAGGTGGTTCCAGGACTTCGTGCCGAGGACCTTCGTCCACGCGGCGGTGCTCAGGCGGTCGACCAGGCCGTGCATGCGGTGGCGCTTGCGGCGCACCTCGATCGTGCGCTCTCGACGGAAGCCGCGCCACGACGCGAGGGCCCGGTTGGCGGCGATGCGGGCCGACAGGACGACGCGCCCGGGGCCCGACGCGCTGCGGCGGCGGTCCTCCAGGACACGCGCCTGCGCCTCGCACCAGCCGAACAGCTGGTTGGCTCGCGCGCCCGTGCGGTACGCCAGCGGGTCGCGCCAGCGCGGCGACCGCGCGAGGTGCGCGCGCTCGATCCGCTCGGGGCGGTAGTCGACGAGCTCGACCGTGGCGTCGCCGACCTTCCACGGAGGGATGACGTCCTCGGTGCGGTTGATGCCCAGGAGCGTGACCTCCCAACCGCGCTCGGCCATGGAGCGCGCCTGCTTCTGCACCCGCGAGTCGCGACGCACGTCGTTGTCGACGAGCATCACGACCTTGTTCGGCTGGTCGCTCACGCCAGATCGACCCGCTGACCGCCTCCGTCCGCGGAGTCAATCATCGCCTGCGCGACCTCCACGGTGCGGCGGCCCTGCGCGAGGGTGACGATGTCGGTGTCCTGACCGAGGACGGCATCGCGGAACGTCTCGTGCTCCACGAGCAGCGGCTCGCGCTTGGGGATCGCGAAGCGCGTGACGTCGCCCTCGGCGACGCCGCGGAAGGCGCTCAGCGCGTCCCAGTCGAGCGCGACGGTGGCGTTGCGGTGGAACGTCAGGTCGGCGGTGAGGGTGTCGGCCACGTAGGCGCCGCGCTCGCCGGTGATGACGGTGCAGCGCTCCTTCATCGGGCTGAGCCAGTTCACCAGGTGGCTGACGATGATGTCGCCCGACAGCGTGCCGACGGCGGCGACCATGTCCTCGTGGGGGCGACCGCTCTTGGTGACGGTGCGCGCGCTGATGTCGAGGTAGGACTCGCCGGTGACGAACGACGCGATGTCGATGTCGTGCGTGGCGAGGTCCTTGACGACGCCCACGTCGGCGATGCGGTGCGGGAACGGGCCCTGGCGGCGCGTGACGACCTGGTAGATCTGGCCGAGCTCGCCCTCCTCCAGCTTGGCGCGCAGCGCCTGAAGCGAGGGGTTGTAGCGCTCGATGTGGCCGACGCCGCCGATCAGGCCGGCGTCGCCGAACGCCTTCTCGAGACGGGCGGCGCCCTCGACCGTGGAGGCCAGCGGCTTCTCGATCAGCGCGTGGACACCGGCGGACGCGAGCGCCAGGCCGACCTCCTCGTGCAGGCTCGTGGGGCACGCGACGACCGCGTAGTCGATGCCGAGCGCGATGAGCGACTCGACGTCGGGCACGACGTCGGCGCCGAACAGGCCGGCCTCGAGGGCGGGGTCGCTGATCGCGACGAAGTCGACGCCGTCGAGCTGGCCGAGGATCCGCGCGTGGTTGCGACCCATCGCGCCGGCACCGATGAGGCCGGCGCGCAGCGGGGCGCTCACGCGGTGGCTCCGGCCTCGTTGACGGCCGCGACGATGCGGTCGACGTCGGCGTCGCTCAGGCTCGGGTGCACCGGGATCGAGACGACCTCGGCGGCCGCCTTCTCGGTGGCGGGCAGGTCCCAGCGCGGGTCAGGGGCGCCGTCGACGAGGTACGGGCGCAGGCGGTGCACCGGCGTCGGGTAGTACACGGCGTTGCCGATGCCGGCGTCGGTGAGGCGCTTCTGGAAGCCGTCGCGGTCGTTCTCCACGCGCACCGTGTACTGGTGGTAGACGTGGCGTGCGCCCTCGGCGACCGGCGGCACGACGACCGAGGTGATCTCGGCGTCGAAGCGGGCGGCGATCGCGCGGCGTCGCTCGGTCCACTCGTGCAGGCGGGTGAGCTGCGTGCGGCCGATCGCGGCGGCGACGTCGGTGAGGCGCATGTTCACGCCGACGATCTCGTTGGCGTAGCGCTGCTCCATGCCCTGGTTGCGCAGCAGGCGGATCGTGCGCGCGACCTCGGCGTCGTTCGTGGTGACCATGCCGCCCTCGAGCGAGTGCATGTTCTTGGTCGGGTAGAAGCTGAACGCCGCGGCCGAGCCGAAGCCGCCGACCGGCTTGCCGTCGATCGCGGCGCCGTGGGCCTGGGCCGCGTCCTCGACGACCGCGAGGCCGTGGGTGGAGGCCAGCTCCATGATCGTGGTCATCGCGGCGGGGTGTCCGTACAGGTGCACCGGCATGATGCCGGCGGTCTTCGGGCCGATCGCGGCGCGGACGGCCTCGGGGTCGACGCAGAAGGAGTCGAGGTCGATGTCGACGAACACCGGCTCGGCGCCGACGAGCCTGATCGCGTTGCCGGAGGCGGCGAACGTGAACGACGGGACGATGACCTCGTCGCCCGGGCCGATGCCCAGCGCCATCAGGGCCAGCTGGAGCGCCGAGGTGCCGGAGTTGACGGCGACGGCGTGCTCGGAGCCGGCGACCTCGCTGAACTCCTCCTCGAAGGCCTTGACCTCGGGACCCTGCACGACCATGCCGCTGCGGAGCACGCGCACCGCGGCCTCGATGTCGACCTCGTCGATGATGGGCTTGGCGGGCGGGATGAAAGGCTGTTCAGACACGGGTAACACCCTACTTCGTATGTGGGGACGGGCCATGTTCCGGCACCGCCGTGGGGGCAGAGTTCTCGAACCAGCGCGCCAGCACCTCGGCCGAGCGGCGGCCGTCGTGGACGGCCTCCACGAAGGCCCGGCCGTCGCGGGCGGCGGCGCGGCCCGCCTCGCGGTCGGCGAGCAGCCCGAGGACGACGTCGCGCAGCGTCTCGGGGTCGGCCTGCAGGATCGGCACCTCGAGACCCGTCTCGGCGCGGACGTGCGCGCGCACGCCGGGCGACACGTGGCTGACCACGGTGCGGCCCGCGGCGAGGGCCTCGCACGCCGCGACGCCGTAGTCGGCGGCGCCGAACTGGTCGACGACGATGTCGGCGGTGCCGAACACCTGCGGCATCTCCTCGATCGGCACGCCCTGGACGCGGCGGTACTCGATGAGGCCCTGCGCGTCGAGGTCGGCGAGCACGGGGTCGATGTGGTGCGACCCCTTCTGCTTGCTGCTCGGGGCGTGCGCCACCACGGGGCGCTCGCGCTCGAGGACGGGCTCGTCGCTGTGCCAGCGGTCGACGTCGACCACGAGCGGCAGCCACGTGCCGTTCGGGACGAACTCGAGCAGACCGGGGGTGGAGAGGAAGACCGGTCCGGGGTCGCTCGTGTAGACCTCGACGTTGCGCCGCGAGGAGTGCTCCAGCTGTCGCACCCAGGCCGCGTCCATGCCGTCGTACTGGGCCCAGCGCTCGTTCGCCGCGTGCACCGACGGGATGCGGGCGTCGCTGCCGTGCGAGAGCAGCGCGACGCGCAGGCCGGCGTCGCGCAGCTCGGCGACGACGTGCTCGAGCGGCATGACGGACTCGCCCAGCACCGGCAGGCCGGCCTCGACGATCACGTGCGTGTAGGTGGCGAGGACGTGCTCGCGCCAGGCGCGGCGCCAGCCGAGGTCGCCCTGGAAGCGGCGACGGTCGACCGTGAGGTCGGCCGGGTACGGGTGCAGGAGGCGGCGGTCCTTGAAGTTCTGCGCGGCGGCGCCCGGGACGTGCGCGTCGACGGCGCGGGCCCAGGCGTGCGCCTGTCCGGCGTAGTTCGCGGGGGCGATCAGGAGCCGGGCGGGGCCGTCGGCGATCGGTGGCATCGTGGCGTCGGCGGCGTCGGGTCCGGCGGGTGGCGTGGGTGCGGGCACGTCGACGCGCTCGGCCTCGAGCGCCTCGCGGACCCGCGCGGCACGGTTGACGAACACGGTGCCCTCGACGCGGCGGCCGAGCTCCCACACGCTGCGGCAGGCGGCGTCGTCCATCGCGACGACGACGTCGGCCCACTGCGCCAGCTCGACGGGCCGGTCGTCCTCACGGCACCACGTGGCGAGGCGCTCGCGCAGCTTCGGGGCGGGCGCGGGCTCGGGGGCCGGAGGCGGCGTGGGACGCGAGCCGGTGACCCGGCTCCACACCCGCGCGCCGAGGCCGCGCGGCGCGGGCTCGACCTTCGGCGGCTTCGGCAGCGGCGGCATCACCGCGAACTCGGCGTCGAAGGCGGGCTTGGGGCGCTTGGCCGCGAGGACGCGCACCTCGACGTCGCCGCCGAGGTCGAGCTTCTCCAGCAGGTTGTCCAGCCACGTCTCGGGGTAGCGGGCGCGGGCCGTGACGGCGAGGACGCGGGTCATCGACGGTCCTCCTTCGCGTCGAGGTCCTCGAGGGCCGCCGGCCAGGCCGAGACGCGCCACGTGGGCACGACCGTGGCGGGGTCGAGCGCCAGCGCCGTGCGGATCGCGTCGGTGATGGCCTGCGGGGTCAGGTCGGCGGCGCGGACCACTTGGCTGGCCTCCTCGAACGGGTGGCCCGGGCCCGGCTGCTGCGCCGTGCACCAGACCACAGGGACGCCCGCGGCGAGGTGGTCGGCGGTGCGGCCCGCTGGCAGGTCGCCGCGTGAGACGACGACCACGAGGTCGAGTCCGCGGTGCACCTCGGGCAGGTCGTCCACCGACGGCGAGGCCTCCGCGACGACGCCGGCCGGGGCGGCCTGCGCGAGCACCGAGGGGGCGACGCCGGCGGCTGGAGGGCGGCCGAACACCGCGAGGATGGCCTCGGTCAGGACCGGGTGGACGGCGCGGGCGGCGATCCAGCCCTCGACGACCTCGACGAACGCGCTCCAGGCGTCGGGCTCGACGAAGCAGCCCACACGCAGCGGCCAGTGCTCGCGGCGGGCCGGGAGCGCCGCGCCGGGCTCGGGCTCGGTGCCGAAGCCGTCGGGCACGATGAGCGCGCGCTCGGCGGCCGTGGGGTCGACGTCGCGCAGGCGTGCCCGGGTGCCCTCGTCGGGGCACCACACGGTGGCGCGGGAAAGGGCGTCGCGAACACGCTGGCCACCGATCTCGAAGTCGCCGCCGGTCGTGCGGGCGAGGTCGACCACGAGGTCCGCGCCGTGACGCGCGCTGACGTCGGCGGCGACGGCGACGGTGACCATCGGGGCCGCGACGGCCACGACGAGGTCGACGCCCTCGGTGTCCGCGACTCGCAGCGCCTCCTCGCGCAGGCGGTCGTGCACGTGGCCGAAGCCCGGCTCGTCGAACTGGGCGGCGGCGCGGGCCAGCCACTCGTCGCGCCAGCCGGCCGGGTCGAGGGCTCGCTCGTACGACCAGCGGTCGATCCGCTGGAGCTCGTCGGGGTGGTCGTCCGCGATGCGGATGATGCGGACGTCGTCGGGGATCCGGCGCGCGAGTGCGGGGTCGAGGCCGTCGTCGCGCACGGCGGCGGGGCTGTCGACCGTGATCACGGTGACGAGGCAGCCGGCGTCGGAGAGCGCCGCGACCAGATCGGCGGTGCGACGGGAGAGGGAGGAGTCGATCGGAGGGACACTCCACCCGAGGACGACGGCGCGCGAGACGGCCGCGCCTCCCCCTACAGATCGCACGACGCCCACCCTAACGGCCGGGTGCACGCCGCCCGCGACGGCCGCGCAGCCACCGCGTCGCGTTGTTACGTTCTTCGGGTGACGACTGCGACTACACCGACGGCCACCGAGTCCACGGTGTGGATCTCCTGGCTGCGCGCGATCGCCATCGTCGGCGTCGTCACGATCCACTCGGTGGCGCCCAACGCCGCCGCCGAGGACGCCCGCTCCACGACCGTGGGGACCCTGGCCATCTGGCTCGACATCGGCGCCGTGTGCGCGGTGCCGCTGTTCGTGATGCTCAGCGGCTCGGTGCTGCTCGACCCCCGCCGGTACGGCAGCCACTCGGTCTTCCTGCGCAAGCGCGCGGCCCGGCTCGTCCCGGCCCTGGTCTTCTGGCACCTCTGGTACTGGGCGCTGGTGAGTCGCCAGGACGGCACGGTGCTGCCGTGGCGCGACGCGCTGCTCCAGACGGTCACCGGCGAGCTCTACACGGCGCTGTACTTCTTCTGGATCATCATCGGGCTCGCCCTGATCACGCCGCTCGTGATCGGCTTCGTCTCCACCTCGAGCCGCCGCGCCGTGCTCGTCGCCGGTGCCGCGCTCGCCACGATCCCCGCGCTCTCGCTCGCCACGATCCAGCCGCGCGAGGCGTCGGTGGTCCTCGTCGAGACGGCCTGGACCTGGTGGTTCGGCTACCTCGGGGTCTACCTCCTGGGCTGGGGCCTGCGCGGGCTGCGGCTCCGCGGGCTCGCGCTCGCGGCGGTCTCGGCCGTGACCCTCGCGCTCGGCGCCCTCGGGTGCTGGCAGTGGCGCAACCCCGAGGCACCTCAGTGGCTCCAGACGATCAGCCCGGTCAGCTACTACGGCGCGGGCACGATCCTCTACACGATCGGCGTGTTCCTGGTGGCGCAGGCGCTCATCCAGCCCGACGGGCTGCTGCGCGTGCTGGCCCGCGGCATCGGCGCCCGTCTCGGCACCACGCTCGGGGCGGCCACGCTCGGCGTCTTCGGCCTCCACCTGACGTTCGTGTGGCTGCTGCCCGAGCTGGGCATCGGCGGCGACCTCCCCGCCGCCGAGGCCGTGGGTCCCCTGCTCGGTCGCCTCGCGATCACCCTCGTCGCCAGCTTCGCCATCGTGCTGGTGCTGCGGCGGGTTCCCGTGGTCCGCTCCGTCCTGTGATCGCGGCGTCCGTCCGCCGCTCGTCGCCGTGGGTTCACCGTGACGCAGCATGGTGCCGATAACGTGAGGCGGGACCTCGACGCACGCGACGACCGGGAGAGGGTGGAGCGAGACCGATGGACGTGAGCACGATCCGCGACCTCGTCGACCCCTTCCCCGACGTCCATGCCGCGTCCACGCGCGTCTTCCTCGGCCCGGCGAACTCCGCCGGTCAGGCGGGTCAGTGGGCCAAGGCGCTCGGCCGGCTGGCTGATGACACGTGGGCGATCAGCTACCGCTACTGCGTCACGCCACACCTCGCGCCGGCGCACCTGCGGGTGGACTCGAACCTCGCCCGCTACTCGATCGACTGGAACCCGCGCCTGCGCGACTTCGTCGTCGAGAGCTTCACGCACGTGCTGATCGAGTCGAACCACGCGCTGTGGAGCGGGCCCGACCTCGACTTCGACAACCGCGCGGTCGTCGAGGAGCTGAAGGCCGCGGGCGTGTCCGTGGCGATGGTCGCGCACGGCTCCGACGTCAAGATCCCGAGCGTCTACCGGCACCTGCACCCCGACACCCAGTACGAGCAGCTCGACCCCGACCTCGTCGACACCCTCGAGACGATCGCGCGCCGCAACGTCGAGGACTTCGCCGCGTTCGACGGGCCCACCTTCGTTACGAGCCCCGTCCTCATCCCGTTCGTGCCCGGCTCGCGCTGGCTGCCCCTCACGCTCGACGTGGAGCGGTGGACGTGCGACCGTCCCGTGCTCGGGCGCGACCGGCCCGTCGTCGTCCACAGCCCGAGCTCGGCGCAGAAGAACAGCGTGTGGATCGACCCCGTCCTGCAGGAGCTGCACGACGAGGGCGTCCTCGAGTACCGGCGCCTCCAGGGCATCCCTCACGACCAGATGCCCGACGTGATCCGCGACGCCGACATCGTCGTCGAGCAGCTCGGCGCCGGCGGCTACGGCGTGGCCGCGTGCGAGGCGATGGCGGCCGGGCGGGTCGTGGTGGGCACCGTCGACCCCACGATCCGGCGTCACATCAAGGCGGTGACCGGCCACGACGTGCCCATCGTGCGCGCCACCCGCGAGACGATCGCCGAGGTCGTGCGCGAGCTCGTCGCCGACCCCGAGCGCTCGCGCCGGCTGGGCGCCGAGGGCGTGGAGTACGTCAACGCCATCCACGACGGGCGGTACGCCGCCGACGTCCTGCGCACCTGGATCGACCCGGAGGGCGAGCCCCTCAGCGACGTGCGTCCCGCCGAGACCCCGCCCGAGCCGGACTGCACCGTGATCGTGGCGGTCCACAACACCGCCACCTACCTGCCCGAGGCGCTGGCCAGCCTCGAGCGACAGACGATCGGACTCGACGCGCTCCAGCTCGTGCTGGTCGACGACGGCTCCACGGACGACAGTGGCCGGATCCTCGACGAGTTCGCCGCGCGCCACGGCGACAGCGTCGTCGTGATCCACCAGCCGCCGTCCGGGACCCCGGCCGTGCCGTTCAACCGCGGCCTCGAGCGGGCCACCGGGCGCTACGTGTTCTTCCTGGGCTCCGACGACGTGCTCGACGACGACGCCCTCGAGCTCCTCGTGGGCCACGCCGACGGGTGGGAGTCCGACGTCGTCTTCGGCCGGATGGAGCCGATCGGCGAGCGCGCCGTGCCGATCCTCATCTACCGCGCCGGGCGCGTGCGCGACATGGACCTCTACGCGTCGCGGCTGCCCTACAACCTCTCGAACACGAAGCTGTTCCGGCGCGAGCTCGTCGAGCGGCTGGGCCTGCGGTACCGCGAGGACATGCGCCAGCGCTGCGACCAGCCCTTCACGCTCACCGCCATGGTGAACGCGCGCCGGATCTCGATGATCGGCGACGGGGCGACCTACCACGCGCGCGAGCGGCACGACCGGTCCAACGTCACGTACACCGCCGACGCGGTCGAGAAGTACGCCTCGACCGAGATCGTCATGGAGACGATCGCCGACTGCATCCCGCCCGGCCCGCAGCGCGACCACGTGATGAAGCGCCAGTTCGACAACACGATCCGCGGCGACCTGCGCGACTCGCTCGCCCTGCGCGACGACGTCGAGCGGGCGTTCGTGTTCGACCGGATCGAGGACCTCGCGCAGCGCTACCTGACCGACAACCTGTTCCGCCGGATGCACGTGATCCACCGCGCGATCATCGCGGCGGCGCTGCGGCGCGACGTCGAGACGACGCTCGCGCTGCTGCAGGCGGACGAGGACAAGGGGCGCGGCGTCGACCTCCACGTCGTCGAGGGGCGCGCGCACTTCGCCTACCCCGGCTTCGACCCGGCCGACGCGGACTCGCGGCCGGCCTACGAGATCACGTACGAGAAGCCGGTGAAGCGCATCGCGTCCCTGTTCGGGCGTGCGAAGGCCCAACTCGACGGCACGTCGGTCGTCATCACCGGACGGTCGCGCGTGCGGGGCACCCCGACGTACGCGGGTCGCCTGGTGCGAGACTCCAGCGCGCCCAGCGAGGCGACGCACGCGAAGCGACCTCCCCAGCGCGGGCGCGAGATCGACGCGCACCTCGACACCGAGGCAGGGACGTACCGGCTCACGATCGACGCCGGCACCCTGGCCGAGCGCGTCTACCGCCCGAGCATCGCACTGCAGGTCGGCGACCTCTGGTACGACGTCCCGCTGCGGTTCGAGGGCGAGCACCCGCTGCGTGCCGGGCTGCTGCGCAAGCGCACGATCGGCGTCGCCCGCGCGGACGCGGCCGGGCACCTCGTGCTCGACGTGGAGTGACTCAGGGCGCCAGGCGGTCGCGCGTCCAGGCGTCGCCGTCGCGCGTGAAGCGGATGCGGTCGTGCAGGCGGTTCTCGCGCCCGTGCCAGAACTCGAGGACCTCCGGGGCGATCCGGTAGCCGCCCCAGCCCTCGGGCCGGTGGTCGGCGGCTCCCCCGCGCTCGGCCTCGTGCCAGCGCCGGTCCAGCTCGTCGCGCCCCTCGACGACGTGCGACTGCGGCGACGCGGCGGCGCTGATCCGCGCGCCCTCGGGTCGGGCGGCGAAGTACGCGTCGGACTCGTGCGCCTCGAGCCGGGTCACGGCGCCCTCGATCCGCAGCTGGCGGTGCAGCGGGTGCCACAGCAGCACGGCCGCGGCCCGCGGGTTCTCGGCCAGCTCGCGGCCCTTGCGCGAGTCGTAGTTCGTGAAGAACACCGCGCCCGACGCGTCGAAGCCCTTGAGCAGCACGATCCGCACCGAAGGCTCGCCCGCCGCCGTGGCGGTGGCCAGGGCCATCGCGTTCGGCTCGTGCACGCCCGCGGCCACGGCCTCGGAGATCCACGTCTGCGCCAGCGCGACCGGGTCGTCGCCCGCCGTGCCCTCGTCCAGCCCCACCCGCGCGTACTCGGTTCGCATCCGCGCCAGCTCGTCGCTCATGCGCCCACCGTAGCCAGCGACCGCGTCCTCCTCAGCGCCACTTCACGAGGTTTCCTGTCACTTCACGAGGGTTGCGAACCTCGTGAAGTGACAGTTTCCCCGGTTAACCGGGGAAACTGTCAGCGCTACGCCGACCAACCGGCGGGGCGGGAAACGGACCGTGCCGCACGGCGTGAGACGCGCGCAGGGCACTATTGAGTCATGACTCAAGTGCACCACGGACTGGAAGGCGTCGTAGCGTTCGAGAGCGAGATCGCCGAACCCGACAAGGAAGGCTCCGCGCTCCGGTACCGCGGGGTCGACATCGATGACCTCGTCGGCCGCGTGCCGTTCGAGAAGATCTGGGGCCTGCTGGTCGACGGCACCTACGACCCGGGCCTGCCCCCGGCCGAGCCGTACCCCATCCCCGTGCACTCGGGCGACATCCGCGCCGACGTCCAGAGCGCGATCGCGCAGATGGCTCCCGTGTGGGGCCTGCGCCAGCTCTACGACATCGAGACCCCCGAAGAGGTCCGCGACGACCTCGCCCGCACCGCCGTCATGGTGCTCTCCTACGTCGCCCAGGCCGCCCGCGGCCTCGGCAAGCCGATGGTCCCCCAGAGCGAGATCGACAAGTGCGACACGATCGTCGAGCGGATGCTGACCCGCTGGCGCGGTGAGGTCAACCCCGACCACGCCAAGGCGATCGACGCCTACCTGGTCTCCGCCGCCGAGCACGGCATGAACGCGTCCACCTTCACCGCGCGCGTGATCTCCTCCACCGGCGCCGACGTGGCCGCCGCGCTGTCCGGCGCGGTCGGCGCGATGTCGGGCCCGCTGCACGGCGGCGCCCCGTCGCGCGTGCTGGGCATGATCGAGCAGGTCGAGAAGACCGGCGACGCCGAGGCGTACGTCAAGAACCTCCTCGACTCCGGCGAGCGCCTCATGGGCTTCGGCCACCGCGTCTACCGCGCCGAGGACCCCCGCGCCCGCACGCTGCGCCGCACCGCCAAGGAGCTCGCCGCGCCCCGCGCCGAGGTCGCCGAGGCCCTCGAGCAGGCCGCCCTCAAGGAGCTGCGCGAGCGTCGTCCCGACCGCGTCCTGGAGACGAACGTCGAGTTCTGGGCCGCGATCGTGCTGGACTTCGCCGAGATCCCGGCGAACATGTTCACCGCGATGTTCACCTCCGCCCGCACCGCCGGCTGGAGCGCCCACATCCTCGAGCAGTACAAGACCGGCCGCCTGATCCGCCCCTCGGCGATCTACACCGGTCCGGCCGAGCGCCGCGCCGACGAGGTCGACGGCTGGAACCCGGCCTGGGGCGAGTCCAAGGCCTGAGCCTCGCACGATCCCGCACGGGGTGTCGCCACGGTCGTGGCGACACCCCGTCGCCATTTCCCCTCCCCTTGCAGCCGTTTGGGGCGGTTGGTGTGCTTCACTCCTGTCCGTGACGAGGATGCGCGCGGTGACGTTCGCGCTCGGTGCGCTCCTGTCCGCGGGGTACGCGCCCACCGTCGAGCGCACGACGCGCCACGGGACCGCCGGCATCCGCGACGACCTCTTCGCGATCACCACCGGACTCGACCCCGACCGGGTCCTCACGGTGGGCCCGCACCCGGGCTGGGAGCCGCGGCCCGACCTCGAGCTTGACGCGCAGCTGCCCGCGCCGTGGCCCGAGTCCTTCCTGACGACGTACCACCAGCACTTCGCGCCGTGGCCGTTCCAGGTCAACGCCTCGCTGCTCGCCTCCCACGTCCGTCGGCACCCCGAGAGCCGCGACCTCGTGCGGCCGATCGCGGACGCCCTGTACGACCGCCTGCTGGAGCACACCGAGCCGGTCGGTGAGGCACGCTTCGTCGTCTACCGGTTCGGCCGTCGGTACGAGGGCGTGCGGGTCAGGGCGCCGTGGACGTCCGGCCTCGGCAACGGTGCCGCGATCTCCGGCCTCGTCGCGCTCGACCACGCCTTCGGCGACCCTCGCTACCTAGCCACGGCACGTGAGCTGGCCGCCGCGTACCGGATCCCCGGACCGTCGACGGAGCACCTGTGGTTCAGTCTCGTGGCCGACCAGGGCTACCTCTGGTTCGAGGAGCAGCCGCTCGACGATCCGGTCCAGCCGATGATCCTCAACGGGCACGTCACCGCGCTGACCGGGCTGTACTACCTGTGGGACCGTGGCGGCCGCGACCCCGAGGTACTGGAGCTGCTGTCGGCCGGACTGACCGCCGCCGCGCACTACGGGCCCCGGTTCCGGGTGCCCGGGGCGGCGAACCGCTACCAGCTGCGCGAGCCCGGGCACCCGGACTACGGACCCGCCCGGACGGTGAGGCAGCAGCAGGTCATGTACGCGATGACGGGCGATCCCCGGTTCCTCGAGCTGCGCGACCAGTTCGCCACCGACATGGGCATCGATCCCGAGGGCTTTGCGACACCGCTCGCCTGAGATTCGCTCGCGCAGATCGTTGCCATATTGGGCCCAACACAGTAGACTTCGAACATCGGTTCGGAGGGGTTCGGGGGGATCTGGTGGACGTCGTCGGTGGGCTCAGGTCGGGGCAGCGGTTCCTGGCCGACGCGCGCTCGCGCGACCTGTCCGCTCTGTCTCCCGAGCAGCTCGCTGCTGAGGTGGCGGCGGTGCAGGCCATGCGTCGCGAGGCTGACGCACTCCATCTCGCGCTGGTGGCCGCTGCCGATCGGACTGACGCCCACCGCGCGACGGATGCCGCGAGCCTGACGGCCCTCGTCGCCACGGAGTCCGGCGTCACGCGGCGCGAGGCCGCGCGGGAGATTCGCCTGGCGAACCGGATCGAGGCCGCCCCGCGGGTGCGCGAGGCGCTGGCCGAGCCGGGCATGTCCACCACCAAGGCCGCGATCGTCACCGACGCGCTCGACACCCTCCCGACGGGCCTGACGGTCGAGCAGCGTGACCTCGTCGAGGCGGACATGGTCGCGGCGGCGCGGGTGATGACAGCCGACCAGCTGCGTCGCAAGGCGCGCCGCGCGATCGAAGTGGTCGACGTCGAACGGGCCGACCGGATCGAGAACGACCAGCTCACCCGCGACGAGTCCGCCCAACGTCAGCAGCGCGAGTTCTGGATCGGCCGCCCGGACGAGGCCACCGGGCTCGTCCCGTTCGGCGGCAAGACCGACGCCCTGACGGCCGACATGCTGCGCGCCGTGGTCGAGTCCAAGACCAGCCCCCGTGCGAGTGCGCCCGAGGATGCCCGGCTCAAGCCGCAGGAGAAGGCCGGCGACGCGTTCGCCGAGATCGTCCGCCACCTGCCCCGCGACGGCTACGGCAACCACGGCGGCGTCGCCGCCACCCTGGTCGTCACCGTCGACGAGCAGACCCTGCGCGACCAGACCGACCGCGCGGGCATCACCGAGCACGGCACCCCCGTCTCCGCCGGACAACTCCGTCAGCTCGCCTGCAACGCCGGCATCCTCCCCGTCGTGATGAACGGCAACAGCCAGGTCCTCGACGAGGGCCGCGCCAAGCGCCACCACACCGCCGCCCAACGCATCGCCCTCGCCCAACGCGACCAAGGGTGCGCGTTCCCCGACTGCGACCGACCACCCGGATGGACCGAAGCACACCACGTCATCCCGTGGAGCCACGGCGGACCCACCGACCTCACATCAGGGGTCCTGCTCTGCAGTCACCACCACCACCGCGTCCACGACGCCCACATCGCCATCCGCTTCGGAGACGACGGCCTGCCCGAGTTCCGCCTCCGCGACCAATGGCGCCGCAACCACCGCTACCGACCGCTGGCGGCCTGACCTCAGTCGGGGATCGCGCCGCGCTCGGACTCGCTGAAGACCTCGTCGATGACGCGGTCCGCGGCGTGCCCGTCCTCCAGGCCGCCGAAGCGCTCGCGGAACGCCGCCAGGCGGTCGGCGTAGCGCGTCTCCAGCTCGGGCAGGCTCGCCACGGCGTCGATGACCTCGTCGCTCGTGCGCAGCACCGGGCCGGGCGCGATCTCCTCGAGATCGACGTAGAAGCCGCGCAGGTCGTCGCGGTAGTGCTCGAGGTCGTACACGTAGGAGATGATCGGCCGGCCGCGCTGGGCGTAGTCGAACATGATCGACGAGTAGTCCGTGATCAGGGCGTCGGCCACCAGCAGCAGGTCCTGCGTGTCCGGGTACTTCGAGACGTTGACGATGCTCGCGTCGAGGTCCTTCGGCCAGGCGAACTTCACCAGCGGGTGCAGGCGCACCAGCAGCGTGACGTTCTTGCCCAGCCGCTCCGCGAAGCGACCCAGGTCGAGCGCCATGTCGTGCGCCCACGCGCCCTTCGCGCCCGCGGCGCGACCGTCGTCGCGGAACGTCGGCGCGTAGAGCACCACCGTGCGGTCCTCGGCCAGACCCAGCCGCAGTCGCGTCTCCCGCGCCCGTTGCGCGCCCTTCACGGTGTGGAACACGTCGTTGCCCGGGTAGCCCGACTCGATGATCGGCCCGGTGAAGCCGAAGGCGCTGCGGAACGCCTCGGTCGCGTAGGGGCTCGGCGAGACGAGGCTGGACCAGCGGTCCACCAGCTCCTGCGCCTTCGCGTGATAGTCGTCGGCCCGGCCGTACATGACCGGCACGTCGTTCTGCATCCGCTTGAGCGGGGTGCCGTGCCACGTCTGCAGGTAGTGGGTGCCACGCGGCCGCTGGCAGAGGTCGTGCACGTTCTGGTTGAACACCCAGTACTTCGCCCGCGAGAGGGTCCAGAAGTAGCGCGGCGTCAGCCGGAACACCTTGTGCGTGCCCGGCGGCACCCGCAGCGTGGAGTTGTTGACGTACCAGAGGTCGAGCGACGTGCCGCGCTCGTGCAACCGCTCGAACAGGGCGCGCGGGCTGCCGCCGTAGGCGTTGCCGCGGTCGCTCTCGAACACCGCGATGTCGCGCCGCGGCAGCAGGCTGCCGAACCGGAACATCAGCGACATCGCGCGGTAGTAGTGAGGCCCGGCGCGGAAGCGCTTGAAGGCGTCGCGCACCCAGCGCTGGTTGCGCAGCCGCAGCAGCCGCGTGGACAGGCCGTCGGCCGTGCGGACCATCTCGTAGTTGCGCTCGCCGTAGCCCGAGGTCGGCAGCTCGAGGTACTTCGCCGCCCGGCGGGCGTACAGGTCGTCCATCGCGAACCCGGACTCGGCGGACGTCGCCACCTCGGCCGCGAGGTCGGCGGCACGGTGCGCGATCGGGCCGGGCAGCTCGGTGGCGGCGTCCACGAAGGGCGTGCGGGCGCCGGTCAGCACGGCGTCGTCGAAGCGGAAGAAGAACACCGGACGGCGCAGGAACGCGGCGTCCCACGCCACGCTCGAGTAGTCGGTGACGAGCGCGGCGCTCGTGCGGATGAGCTCCTGCACGTCGGCGTCGCGCGGCGCGATCGAGATGCCCTCGAGCGGCAGGTCGTCCACCAGCGCCCGCAGGTTCGGGTGCATCACCATGAGGATCTCGACGCCCTGCTGCTGCAGACCCTGGATCCGCGGATCGTTCAGGAACTCCAGCCAGTTGGCCAGGTAGGTGCTGGTCAGCACGCTCTCGCGGCTGGTCAGCCAGTCGCGCCACGTGGGCATCACCAGCAGGCGGCGCTGCACCTGCGGCTCGCCCTCGAAGAGCGAGTCGTAGCGGGCGAAGCCGGTGACGGCGACCTGCGACGGGAAGAAGTCGAGGTCCTCGATGAAGATCTGGCGCTCGGCCGCGGAGTTCACCACGACGCGGTCCGGCGGCATCTCCTGCATGTGCAGGCGGCCGTAGTTGAGGCGCACGTTCTTCATGCCGGTGACGCCGTGCTGGAGGAACACGCGCAGGCCGCGTGCGTGGCGGGCCAGCCGCGGCGAGCGCGAGGCGTGCAGGTACTCGGCGTGGTGGCTGCCCACGAAGCGCGAGGCCAGCGCGGTGTACCGGATGTGCTCGCGCGAGCGGGCGGTGACGACCTGGCCGAACGGCTCCACCTTGTCGCGGTCGGGCGAGTCCGCGTCGATCACGTAGTACGCGCGGCGCTCGGGGTGGTTCCGGCGGATCCAGCGGAAGAGCGCGAAGCCGTTGTCCTGCGCCTTGTAGGGCACCTCACCGACGAGCCAGATGCCCGAGAACGGTCGCAGCGGCGTCATCAGCCACGCCCACCGCGAGACCCGGCGCAGGTAGCGGTGGTTGTCGACGGTGAACCGCTCCGACCAGAAGGCGAGGCGCTTGGCGCGGAAGGTCAGGTAGGGCACCCACTGGTCGACGTGGCCGCCGCCGGTGGTGGGCACCGGCAGGTCGCGCAGCCGGAAGTGGCGGAAGCTCTTCTCCGCGAACGGCACGCGCACCGGCAGGTCGAAGCCGCTCAGGTCCATGATCAGGTGCGGGTCGATGATGCCCTCGCGCTCGTCGTCGGAGACGGCGTCGGGCATGAGGTCGAAGCTGATCGCGTACTCGTACAGGCCGTGCGTCGCGGTGGCGTCGCGCTCCACGATCTGCACGGGGATCTCCTGCGTGCTGCCGGAGAAGCGCCACTGCAGCGACAGCCGGATGTCGCTGGCGGGTCGCGAGAAGGTCTTGAGCAGCAGCTCGGTGGCGATGCCCCTCGGGCCGACGTCGAGGCGCGTGCCCTCCACCTCGAAGCGGCGGATCGGCTCGGCGGCGTACCGCACCGAGACGTTGCCCTGGTCGGTGACGTGCGTCCAGGCGTGCACCTGCTCGCCGAACGGCGAGGCGGCGCCCTCGAGCTCGATGCGGTCGAGCGCGGCGGCCGTGTCGGTGTGGTCGAAGCGGCCCAGGCGGAGCTCGGAGCGCTTCGTGCCGCTGCCCTCAACCTCGACGAAGAGGTCGAAGCGGCCGGCGGCGCGACCGCCGAGCTCCCACAGCTGCACGGGGTCGAGCGTGAACGCGAAGCGCGCGGAGGCCGGCTGCTCGAGCCGCACCGCCACCTGGTCGAGGCGGCTGGCGGGCCGCACCACGAGGGCGACGACGCGCACCGGGTCGCGGAACTCGCCCGCGTAGTGGATCAGTCCGGCGTCGTGCCGGATCGCGAGACGCGCGTGGGGGCGGGCCGCCGGACCGCGACCGAGGGCTCGGCGCAGGCGGTCCTTCGCGCGCTCGGGGACCATCGCCACGACGCGGCGACGCACTCGACCCACGTCAGGCATGCTCTCCTCGGTTCCCGTCGACATCACGGCGGGTCGACGCCCACCGGGTACGCAGGTGTCGATTCTAGTGGTGCGGACCCGACGGCTGCCCGTCACCCGCCGGACGGCGGATTGGGCGCGACGAGGTCCGGCCTCGTATCGTGGTGCGGTGCCCGCCAGCCCTCCTCGCGACCGTTTCCGGGCCGAGATCACGGCCCTGCGCGCCGTCGCCGTGATGCTCGTCGTCCTCTTCCACCTGTGGCCGGGGCGTCTGCCCGGCGGCTACATCGGCGTCGACGTCTTCTTCGTCATCTCCGGATTCCTCATCACGGGACACCTGCTGCGCGAGACGGCCGACACCGGCCGGGTCGACCTGGCGAGGTTCTGGGCCCGTCGGGCCCGCCGCCTGCTGCCCGCCGCGTACCTGGTGCTGGCCGTGTCCGCGATCGCCGTGTGGCTGTGGATGCCGCTGGTCTCGTGGGGCCAGAACTTCAAGGAGATCGTCGCGTCGGCGCTGTACGTGCAGAACTGGGCGCTCGCGGCCGACTCGGTGGACTACCTCGCCGCCGAGAACGACCCCACCGCGGTGCAGCACTACTGGACGCTCTCGATCGAGGAGCAGTTCTACCTCGTGTGGCCGCTGCTGGTGCTGCTCGCCACCGTGCTGGCCGTGCGGATGGGCCGCTCGCGCAGGCTCATGGTGGCGATCGTGCTCGGTGCCGCCACCGCCGCGAGCCTGGCGTACTCGCTCTGGATCACCCAGGCGAACCCGCCGGCGGCGTACTTCGTCACCCCGGCCCGCGCCTGGCAGTTCGGTGCCGGCGCGCTCCTGGCCCTCTGGATGGGCAGCGCCACGGTGCGCCGCGGCACCCCCACGGCGCTGCTGTCGTGGGCGGGCTTCCTGACCCTCGCCTGGTGCGGTTTCGTCTACGACGAGTCCACGCCGTTCCCCGGCACCGCGGCGATCGTGCCCGTGGTCGCGACGCTGGTGGTCATCTGGGCCGGCGAGCCGCGCGGCCTCCTCTCCCCCGCGCCGCTGATGCGCTGGCGTCCCACGCACACGCTGGGCGAGATCTCGTACTCGATGTACCTGTGGCACTGGCCGCCGATCGTCATCCTGCCGTTCGTCCTCGGCGCCGAGCTGGGCTTCTGGGAGCGCGTCGGGATCCTCGTGTTCACGATCGTGGTCTCGTGGGCGACGAAGCGCTGGGTCGAGGACCCGGTGCGGTTCACGCACCGGTTCGGCCTGCGCCGCCCGGCCACCACCGGCCTCGCCACCCTGGTCGGCGCGGCGCTGCTGGTGGGCGGCTCGATGGTGGGCGTCCAGTCGGCCGCCTCCGCCCAGGAGCGCGCAGCCAAGGTCGCCGCGCAGCTCGAGGAGGACGCGCCGCCGTGCTTCGGTGCCGCTTCTCGCGATCCCGAGAACCCGTGCCACAACCCCGACCTCGACGACCAGCTGATCCCGACGCCCGAGGCCGTGGTCACCGACTACGCGAAGGACTACCCCGGCTGCTTCGCCGGCGTCCACGACACCGAGCTGAACGACTGCACGTTCGGCGACCTCTCCGACCGCTCGCTGCCGCACGTGACGCTGCTGGGCGACTCGCACGCGCGCTCGTTCCTGCCGGCGCTGGTCCGGATGGCCGACCAGAAGCTCATCACGCTGTCGGCGCAGCTCAAGTCCAGCTGCTCGTGGACGCGCGACGAGATCCGCCACGACGACCCGCTGCGCGTCAGCAGCTGCCAGGAGTGGAAGCAGAACCTCCAGGAGTGGCTGCTCGACCGCACCGACTCCACCGACCTGATCCTGACCACCGGCTACGCCCAGATGCTCACCGGCTCGGACGACGAGCGGGTCGAGAGCATGGAGGCCGCCTGGCAGCCGGTCGTCGACCGCGGCGTGCGCGTCGTCGCGATCCGCGACAACCCGCGCCTGCCGCGCGCGCCGCAGAAGTGCCTGTCGCAGCTCGACGAGATCACGCCCAACGCCTGCGCGTTCACCCGCGAGGAGGCGCTGTCGAAGTTCGACGCGTTCGCCGCCACGGGACGCCGGGTGGACGGCGCGCAGACGCTCGACCTGAGCGACCTCTACTGCGACGACGAGACCTGCCCGGCGATCATCGGCGGCGTGAACGTCTACCGCGACATCACCCACCTGAGCGTCACGTACGTGCGCACGATGACGCCCTACGTGTACCGGCGCCTGGTGGACATGAACGCCCTGCCGCGACCCTCCTGAGGGTCGAACGGGCGGAGAAAGAACGATGCCGCGGCGCCGTATCACCCCCCCGAGGTGATGCGGCGACGCGGCGGTCGCATGAGGAGACATTAACCCATGCGCTAGTCCTTTGGAACTAGTTCCATGGTTCTTTCCGGCGTGTTGTCACTGAGAGTTGAACCCTGAGGGACTCAGCCGAGGGCGACGAGCTCGGTCACGTCGTCCTGCGGCAGCTCGTCCACGACGGCCGTCACCGTCAGCCGGTTCAGGTTCACCGCGGCGTGGTGCTGCGACAGGAACGCCGTCTCCGAGGCGTCCATCCCCGTGGCGATCCGGACCATCGTCTCGCGGGGAGCCAGCGCTGTCGCGTCGACGACGTGCCACTCCCCGTCGATGTACGCCTCGGCGACCGCGTGGAAGTCCATCGGCTGCAGGCCCGGGGCGTAGACCGAGACCAGCCGGGCGGGCACGTCGTGGGCGCGCAGGAGGGCGATCACGAGGTGCGCGTAGTCGCGGCACACGCCCTGGCGCTTGAGCATGGTCTGGACGGCGCCGTCGGTCGGCCGGCTGCTGCCCGGCACGTAGGACAGATGGGTGCCGACCCACGACGTGACCGCGTCGAGCAGGTCCTTGCCGGCGAGACCCGTGAACTCGGCCTTGGCGATCGCGAAGAGCGAGTCCGAGGGCGCGTAGCGGCTGGGCCGGCGGTACTCGATGATGTCGAGCTCCTCCGTGGCGATCGGGCCCGCGTGACCCGTGACGACGGCCTCGTAGTCGATCGTGATGGGCCCGGCGGGAGCGTCGACGCGATGCAGCCGGGTCTCGTGGCGCCCCGCGATCTCGCGGGCCTCGAGCGCGGTCCCGTCCTGGACCACCCGCAGCGTCTCGCGCTCGGTGGCGATGTTGGCGGCGACGGCGATCGAGAGGACGAGGTCGGCGCGGTCGAAGGCGTGCAGTTCGAGGTGGGCGGTGACGGTGCGCTTCACCGCACCATGCTGGCACGCACCTCCGCGTACCGCGATCCGGCGGTCAGGAGTCGAAGGCGGCGAGGATCTCGTCGGCGGCGGCCGCCGGCGAGAGGCGCCCCGCGAGGACCTCGTCGCGCACCTGCTGGCGGACCTGCGCGACGGACTCGTCGGTGGCGAGCCGCTGCTCGATCTCGTCGCGGACGAGCGTCCACGTGAAGTCGAGCTGCTGCTGCGCGCGCTTCTCCTCGACGCCGCGGTGGCCCATGAACTCGCGGTGACGCAGGACCCGGCTCCACACGGTGTCGATGCCGGTGCCCTCGAGCGCCGAGCAGGTCAGCACGGGCGGCACCCAGTCCTGCGTGCCGGCGTAGACCAGGCGCAGGGCGCCGGCCAGCTCGCGGGCGGTGGACTCGGCCTCGCGGGCGCGCTCGCCGTCGGCCTTGTTGACCGTGATGACGTCGGCGATCTCGAGGATGCCCTTCTTGATGCCCTGCAGCTGATCGCCGGTGCGGGCCAGCGTGAGGAACAGGAACGTGTCGACCATGCCGGCGACGGTGATCTCGGACTGGCCGACGCCGACGGTCTCGACCAGCACCACGTCGTACCCGGCGGCCTCGAGGATCGTCAGGGCCTGGCTGGTGGCGCGCGCGACGCCGCCGAGGCTGCCCGCGCTGGGCGAGGGCCGGATGTAGGCGTTCGGGTCGGTGGACAGGCGGACCATGCGGGTCTTGTCGCCCAGCACCGAGCCGCGCGTGCGCACGCTGGAGGGGTCGACGGCGAGGACGCCGACCCGGTGGCCGCGCTCGGTGAGGTGCACGCCGAGGGCCTCGATGAACGTGGACTTGCCGACGCCGGGGACGCCGGAGATGCCGACGCGGACCGCTCCCCCGACCTTCGAGTCGGGCGCCGAGGACAGGCCGGCGAGCAGCTCGCGGGCGGCAGCGCGGTGGTCGGTGCGGCGTGACTCGACGAGGGTGATCGCTCGCGAGACCGCTGCCCGCCGGCCGGCGCGGACCCCCTCGGCCACCTGCTCCACGTCGATCACGCCAGTGAGTCTAGGGCGTGGGCCGGAGTCACCACGGCAGTGGCGGTCCCAGGGCGAGCTCGTCGATCACGTCGTGCACGATCGCGAGGAGCGTCTCGTCGGAGTTGTCCCCGCCCGGCCGGAAGGCGACGGCGTTGATCACGACCCGACCGCCGGAGAACGTGACGCCCAGGAACCCCTGGCCACCCATCCGCACCAGCTCCGCGGTCGGCCGCCCCGGCTCGTTGAACTGGCCGAAGGCGTACTGGCACGGCTGGCCGTCGATCCGCTCCACCGGATCGGGCACGCGGCCGAGGTTCGAGCAGCCCACCGCGTTGACGTCGGCGCCCAGCGCGAACCGCTCGAGGCGGCGCAGCAGCCGGACGGGCACGAAGGGGACGAGCGGGAGCGCCGCCAGCAGCGGCAGCTGCTGCGCGTCCTGCGCGCTCAGGGCGGCCTTCATCGCCGCGCGCGCGGGACGGAGGTCGCGGGTCACCTCGGCGGGATCGAGCGTGACGACGACCGACGAAAGGGCGTTGCCGCGCAGGTCGTCGTCGCCCTCGCGGACGCTGACCGGGATCGTGAGGTTGACCGTGCCGTTGCGCTGGACGCGCCCCAGGTGGTGACCGAGGCGGGCGGCCACCGCCGCCGCGAGGACGTTGGACGTGCCGCCGAGACGCTCCGCGCACGCGTCCCAGGCCGCCTCGGACACGAAGGTCACGATCCGTGCGGCGCCGTCGCGGTCGGGCAGCCGGGTCGTGCGGGTGTGAGTGGGCGTGGCCGGGAGCGCGGCCGTCGACTCGCGGTGCGGCAGACTCCGCTCGGCGCGCATCTGGCGGACGACGGCGCCCAGGGCCCGCGCCTTCTCGGGCAGCGATGCCAGCACCTCGCTCCACTGGGACAGGCGGCTGCCTTGCGCGGCCCCACGTCGCGGGTAGGTGAGACCGAGGTCGCGGCCCTCGACCGCCTCGCGCAGGCCGAGCAGGACGCCGACCCCGTCGGTGACCGTGTGGGAGACGACGATCGCGACCGCACTGCCGCCGTCGTCGAGCCGCACCACGCCGAAGCGCCACGGCGGACCCGAGACCGGGTCGATGGGCCGGCGTGAGATCTCGACCGACCACTGCTCGACCTGCGATCGCGGCCGCGGGGCGGGCTCCACCTCGATCGGCACCGGACGGTCGGGGCGGACCCACCGGGCCCGGCCGCCCCAGACCTGCGCGGGCTCCACGACGCGGGCGAACCGCCCGTGCTGCAGTCGCTCCGACAGCCGCCGCAGCGCCGCGAGGTCGACCGCGCGGTCGTAGACCCACGTGTAGTGCAGCGTCGGGTGGTGCCCCATCGCACGGAACGCCAGGTACGAGGCGTGATCCATGTAGTCCAGACGCGTGTCCACGCCCGCAGGCTAGTGCAACCGACAGTTACACGTCACGCGTCGGAGGAGCGCAGCTTCTCCAGCAGGTCGAGCGCCGAGTCGGCGATGACCGTGCCGGGCAGGAACACCTCGGCCGCGCCCATCTCCTTGAGCGTGGGCACGTCGTCCGGGGGGATCACGCCGCCGATGACGACCATGATGTCCGGACGGCCCTGCTCCTCCAGTGCGGCCTTGAGCGCCGGCAGCAGGGTGAGGTGCCCCGCTGCGAGGGAGGAGACGCCCACGACGTGGACGTCGGCGTCCACGGCCTGCTGGGCGACCTCCTCCGGCGTCGAGAACAGCGGGCCCACGTCGACGTCGAAGCCCATGTCGGCGAACGCCGTGACGATGACCTTCTGGCCGCGGTCGTGGCCGTCCTGGCCCATCTTCGCCACGAGGATGCGCGGGCGGCGACCCTCCTCGCGCTCGAACTCGTCGGTGGCCTCGATGACCCGGGCGATGTTGCCCGACTGGCCGGCCTCGCTGCGGTACACACCCGAGATCGTACGGATGACCGCTTGGTGACGCCCGTACACCTTCTCCAGCGCGTCGCTGATCTCGCCGACCGTGGCCTTGGCCCGCGCCGCGTTGACCGCGAGGTCGAGCAGGTTGCCGTCGAGCGAGCCGTCGCGGCGCGAGCCGCGCTCGGCCGAGTTCGTGAGCGCCTCGAGGGCCGACCGCACGTCGTCGTCGTTGCGCTCGGCGCGGAGGCGCTCGAGCTTGGAGATCTGCGACGCGAGCACGGCCTTGTTGTCGACCTTGAGGACCTCGAAGGGCTCCTCGTCGGGCACCCGGTAGGTGTTGACGCCGACGACGACCTGCTGGCCGGAGTCGATGCGGGCCTGCGTGCGCGCGGCGGCCTCCTCGATGCGCATCTTGGGGATGCCCTCGTCGATCGCCTTGGCCATGCCCCCGGCCGCCTCGACCTCCTGGATGTGCGCCCAGGCGCGGTTCGCGAGGTCGTGCGTCAGCTTCTCGACGTAGTACGAGCCGGCCCACGGGTCGATCGTCTGCGTGGTGCCCGACTCCTGCTGCAGCAGCAGCTGGGTGTTGCGGGCGATGCGGGCGCTGAAGTCCGTCGGCAGCGCGATGGCCTCGTCGAGCGCGTTCGTGTGCAGGCTCTGGGTGTGGCCCTGCGTGGCCGCCATCGCCTCGATCGCCGTGCGCTGGACGTTGTTGTAGACGTCCTGCGCCGTGAGGCTCCAGCCCGAGGTCTGCGAGTGCGTGCGCAGGCTCAGCGACTTGGGGTTCTTCGGGTCGAAGTCGCTGACCAGCCGGGCCCACAGCGCGCGGGCGGCGCGCAGCTTGGCGACCTCCATGAAGAAGTTCATGCCGATGGCCCAGAAGAAGCTCAGGCGCGGCGCGAACGCGTCGATGTCCAGGCCCACGTCGAGGCCCGAGCGGATGTACTCGACGCCGTCGGCGAGCGTGTACGCCAGCTCGAGGTCGTTCGTCGCCCCGGCCTCCTGGATGTGGTAGCCGGAGATCGAGATGGAGTTGAACCGCGGCATCTTGGCCGCCGTGTACGCGAAGATGTCGGAGATGATCCGCATTGACGGCGCGGGCGGGTAGATGTACGTGTTCCGGACCATGAACTCCTTGAGGATGTCGTTCTGGATGGTCCCGGCCAGCTGCTCGGGCTTCACGCCCTGCTCCTCGGCCGCCACGATGTAGAGCGCCAGCACCGGCAGCACGGCGCCGTTCATGGTCATCGAGACGCTCATCTGGTCGAGCGGGATGCCGTCGAACAGGGTGCGCGTGTCGTAGATCGAGTCGATCGCGACGCCGGCCATGCCCACGTCGCCGACGACGCGCGGGTTGTCGGAGTCGTAGCCGCGGTGGGTGGCCAGGTCGAACGCGACCGACAGGCCCTTCTGGCCGGCGGCCAGGTTGCGGCGGTAGAACGCGTTGGACTCCTCGGCGGTGGAGA
Organism: Aeromicrobium sp. JJY06; assembly: GCF_044069275.1. Taxonomy (NCBI): domain Bacteria; kingdom Bacillati; phylum Actinomycetota; class Actinomycetes; order Propionibacteriales; family Nocardioidaceae; genus Aeromicrobium; species Aeromicrobium sp. JJY06. The sequence goes on along the minus strand of NZ_JBIMRD010000001.1, from coordinate 1,674,944 downwards.
AGCCGGCGTACTGGCGGATCGTCCACGGCTGGGTCGTGTACATCGCCGGGTAGGGACCGCGCAGGAACGGGGTCATGCCCGGGTAGGTGTCGAGGGCGTCGAGGCCCTCGAGGTCGGCCGGCGTGTAGAGCCGCTTGATGCCGATCCCCTCAGGGCTCTGCCACGGCTCACCGGCGAAGGACTTCGGTGTGGTCATGCGAGCACCTCACGCATCTGTCGGAGGAAGGCCAGCGCGTCGAGGCCCATGGCTGCGGACGCGTCCTGGCCGAGGTCGGTCTTGCCCGCGACGACGACGTAGGAGGCGCCGTTCTCGCGCAGGGCGGCGACCAGGTCGGCACCCCACTCGCCGTAGGCGGCGTCGGTGCCGGCGAGGCAGACCACCGGGGGCGCCCCGGCCTCGAGGTACTTGTCGAGGACCTCGGCGACGTCGGCGGTGGGGCCGGCCGAGCCGATCCCGATGCCGCCGGCGGCCAGCAGGTTGATCGCGAACGTGGCGCGGGCCGTGTGCGCGGCGATCGGACCGAGCGTGGCCAGGAAGACCGGCTGGGCCATCGGCTCGTCGCGCATCTGCTCGAACTCGCCGGCGTACCGGTGGACCTGCGGCGCGACGGGGTACGGCGCGCGCTCGGGCAGGGTCTCGGCGGCGTTCGGGAACTCGCTGATGCCCGTGATCGGGCGGCGACGCTGGGCGATCTGGAGGGCGCGGTCGTTGCGGACGGCCTCCACGAGGGGCACGAGGCGCTGGGCGGCGGCGTCGAGGTCGGCGACGCCTTCCAGCTCGTCGAGGCCGTCGAGCTCGGCGAAGAGCTCCCACGCGGCCATCGCGAGGTCGTCGGTGAACTTCTCGACCGCGTAGGCACCACCGGCGGGGTCGGCCACCTTGGCCACGTGCGACTCGTGGATCAGCAGGCTCGACGTGTTGCGCGCGATGCGGCGGCTGAACGGCGTGGGCAGGCCGAGCGGCTCGTCGAACGGCAGCACGGTGATCGCGTCGGCACCACCGACGCCCGCGGCGAAGCCGGCGACGGTCGTGCGCAGCATGTTCGTGTAGGAGTCGTAGCGCGCCATCATCGGCCGCGACGTGACGGCGTGCTGGCGCTGGGCGCGGGCCTCCTCGCCGATGCCGCTCATCTCGCCGACCCGGTTCCACAGGGCGCGGGCGGCGCGGAGCTTGGCGATCGTGGGGAACTGCTCGTCGGTGGCGGCGTAGCGGAACTCCAGCTGCGCGGCGGCCTCGTCGGTGGTGAGCCCGGCGGCCTCGAGGGCGCGCAGGTACGTGACCGCGACCATCATCGACCAGGCCAGCTCCTGCACGTCGGACGCGCCCTGGTCGTGCAGCGCGCTGGCGTCGACGACGACGCCGCGGACGCCGGCCTCCTTCGCCAGCGTGGCGACGCGGACGATCACGTCGAGGTCGGTGCCGGTGGCGCCGAGGTTGGTCAGGGGATGCGGGTCGACGCCCTTGTCGCGGCAGACCGCGAGGAACGCCTCGGCGGCGGCGACGGGGTCCTCGGGCGCGTCGAGCACGACGGGCGCGAGGTCGAGGAAGACCGGCTCGAGCAGCTCGGCGAGGCGGTCGGCGGCGATGCCGCGCTCCCCCACCGTGAGCCACAGCGAGTTGCCGCCGTTCTCCAGCTCGGTGGTGAGGTCCTCGGCGCGCGTGGCCGGGTCGGTGAACCAGCCGCGCACGTCCCAGCCCTCGAGCTCGGGATCGGCGGTGCCGGAGCCGCGCGTGTACGGCGCCTCGCCCGGCAGGCCGGTCTCGGGGACGTCGGCGACGAGGTCGGCGGTGCCCAGCGGCGTGATGCTGAGCCCGTCGAGCGTCGTGGTGGTCAGCGCGGACCACACGTCGGTGTCGGGGGCGTCCTCGGCGAGCCGGCGCGTCTTGCGCAGGACGGCCGCCGTGGCCTTCTCCCACTCCGACAGGTCGTGCTCGATGCCCTCGGCCAGGGGCACCACGGGCTGGTCTGCTGCCATGCGTGGCATGGTATCCGTCCCCCTCGGCCGACCGTTCAACGCATCGTTCCCGGGCCTCCTGCGAGAATGACGCCGTGCAGATCCCCGACGAGCTCCTCCCCCGCGACGGCCGCTTCGGCTCCGGTCCCTCGAAGGTGCGCACCGAGGCGCTCGACGCCCTGGCCGCCACCGGCACCTCCCTCCTGGGCACCTCGCACCGCGCGGCGCCGGTGAAGTCGCTCGTCGGCAGCGTCCGGTCCGGCCTGTCCGACCTGTTCTCGCTGCCCGACGGGTACGAGGTCGTGCTCGGCGTCGGCGGCTCGCACGCGTTCTTCGACGCCGCGATGTTCGGTCTGGTCGAGCGGCGCAGCCAGCACCTCGTGCACGGCGAGTTCACCGCCAAGTTCGCGCGGGCGGTCGCTGCGGCGCCGTTCCTGGAGGACCCCGAGCTCGTCGAGTCCGACCCCTCCACGCACCCCGAGCCGCACGCGACGGCGGGCGTCGACGCGTACGCGTGGGCGCACAACGAGACCTCGACCGGCGTCATGACCTCGGTGCGACGGCCCGAGGGGATCGACGACGGCGCGCTGGTGCTGGTCGACGCCACCTCGGGCGCGGCCGGTCTGCCCGTGGACGTGGCCGAGACCGACGTCTACTACTTCGCGCCGCAGAAGGGGTTCGCCTCCGACGGCGGCCTGTGGGTGGCGCTCATGTCGCCCGCCGCGATGGAGCGTGCGCGGCGGATCAAGGAGTCCGGCCGGCACGTCCCGGGCTTCCTCGACCTGCCCACGGCGATCGACAACTCGCTGAAGGACCAGACCTACAACACGCCGGCCGTGGCCACGCTGTTCCTCATGGACCAGCAGGTGCGCTGGCTGAACGAGAGCGGCGGGCTCGACTGGGCCGTCTCGCGCACCAGTGAGTCGTCGCGGCGGCTCTACGCGTGGGCCGACGCCAGCTCGTACGCGACGCCGTTCGTGCCCGACCCCGCCGACCGCTCGCTCGTCGTCGGCACGATCGACCTCGAGGGCGTGGCCGCGGCCGACGTCGTGGCCGCCCTGCGCGAGAACGGCATCGTCGACGTCGCCGGCTACCGGGGCCTGGGCCGCAACCAGCTGCGCATCGCGATGTTCCCCGCCATCGACCCCGACGACGTCTCCGCGCTCACGCGCTGCGTCGACCACGTGGTCGAGCGCCTCGGCTGACTGGGTTCAGTCGACGACCGTCGCGTCGCGGTGGAGCTCGCGGTGCTCCTCGTAGATCGCGGCGTTGAGGTGCAAGGTGGCGACCTCGTCGTCGGTGAGCTCGCGGCGCACCTTGCCGGGGACACCGGCCACGAGCGAGCGCGGCGGGATGACGGCGCCCTGGGGCACGAGGGCGTTCGCGGCGATGAGGCACTCGTCGCCGATCTCGGCGCCGTTGAGGATCGTGGCGCCCATGCCCACCAGGACGTGGTCGCCGACGGTGGCGCCGTGGATGATCGCGCCGTGGCCCACCGAGACGCCCTCGCCGAGGGTCAGCGGCTTGCCCTGGTCGACGTGGAAGACGCAGTTGTCCTGCACGTTGCTGCCGCGACCGATCGTGATCGGCTCGTTGTCGGCCCGCAGGACCGCGCCGTACCAGACGCTCGACCCCTCCTCGAGGACGACCGAGCCCACCAACGTGGCGTTGGGGGCGACGAACGCCGACTCGTGGACCTGCGGTGACCTGTCTCCCAGCGCGATCTTCATGGCCTCACCGTAGCGCTCGGCGTCAGGCCCTCGACCGCCCCCGCCGGGCCACGAACAGGACCGCCAGCGCCAGCACCGCGGCGAGGCCGATCCCGCCCACCACGAGCGTGCGAAGGTCGACCGCGAACCCCTCGGACTGCTCCGAGGACGTGGCGGCCGGCTCGACCGACGGAGTCGGCTCGGGCGTCGAGGTGGCCACCGTCGCGACGCGGTCGGCCGCGACCTCGGACACCGGAAGGTCGAGTCGGTACAGCGGCGAGGCCTCGCCCTCGCTGCCCACGAGGACCGCGTCGTCCGACACGAACGCGACGGTCTCGGACTGCTCGAGCGGCGGCAGCGACCCGCTGCCGACGGGGCTCCAGTCCGCGGGGTCCATCGACCACACGGCACCGTAGGACACCAGCGCCACGCGCGAGCCGTCGGGCGAGTAGGCGCCGTCGGTGACGAGCGGCGGCATGCCCGAGGTCGTCACCTCGAACTCGGTGGACCCGGCGGGATCGAGGTCGCCCTCGGCGAGGGTCAGGAGCGTGGCGTCGGCGACGGTCTTCGTGACGACCTGCAGCAGGTCGGACCCCGGCGGTGCGAGCAGCGTCTCGACGTCGGCCGGCCCGCCCTCCAGCGAGACCGCGAAGCGACGCGGCTCGACCGTGGCGGTCGCGCGACCGGGCTCGTCGATCGCGAAGAGCGCGAGGTCGTCGCGCTCGTGCCGGTTGTCGCCCACGTCGCCGATCCACAGCGTGCCGTCGCGCAGCGCGAGCGCCTCGACGTCGCGGAAGTCCGCGCGCACCGTGGTGACGCCGGCGACCTCGCCGGTCGAGAGGTCGACCGCGAAGACCTCGGCGGCGTTGCCGGAGTCGTTGACCGTATAGGCGAGGTCGTCGTGCTCGGCGCTGACCGCGAGTCCGCTGGACTCGGTGATGCGCGGGTCGCTCAGCACGACCTCGGGCTCGGCGCTGGCGGCGCCCGCGCGGTCGGCGAGCGAGGCCACCACGACCACGACGATCAGAGCGATGAGCAGGCCGGGGATCAGCAGCCTGCGGTGGCGGGGGTTCACAGGGTCACCTTCGGTCCTCGGGGGCGGGTTATCGTGGAGGCATGGCCCGCGACAAGCGCTCCCGCATCCCCGACCTGGGCCGTCCCGAGGTCACCGAGCTCGAGTTCGGCAAGACGACCCACCGGGTCGCCGCGGTCGAGCCGATGGACGTCGACGGCGTCCGCACGATGACCGTCGGCACGATCGGCTGGGGTGTCGTGGCGCTCGCGCTGCTGCCGTTCTGGGGCAACCTTCAGGACCAGGGCCGCACGTGGTGGCTGTGGACCGCGTTCGCCGGACTGGGACTGGGCCTCATGGGCATCGAGTTCTGCAAGCGCCGTCGCGACATGCTGGCCGAGCGCGCCGCCACCGCGCCGGTGCAGACCGTGATCCCGGCCGACGACGTCCCGTCGCCGATCGCCTCGCCCCTCGTGGAGACCACGCCGGAGGAGCCTCAGGCCGCGGCACCCGCCCCGACCAGCCAGTCCACCGACCGGCCCGTCGGTCGGCGTCGCCGCAGCTGAGGCCACCCGGCCCCGCATCGCACCGCGCACGACCGACTCAGAAGTCCTCGAGCTCGGCACGCGTCGTGTCGAAGACCGGATCGGGCAGCTTCGAGGCCGACGCGGAGCGCTGGGGCCGCGTGCCCGAGTGCGCGCCGCACCCGTGGGTGAGCGCGACGACCCGGCCGTCGGCGTTGGCCATCTTGTTCGCGCACACGCCGAACCGGTCGGACAGATCGCCCGCGAGCGAGACCAGGAAGCCGCACGTGCCGCACACGCCCGGCGCCTGCTTGGCGATCGGGGCGTCGGGGCCGGACTCGCCCTCGTACCAGCGCTCGGCGGCGTCCTCGCGCCCCTCGAGCGACAGGACCCACTCGCGACCGAGACCGATCTCGCGCGCGTAGTGGCGGTCGACCACGCCGGTGCCGTCGCCGTCGCCCGCGGACCACGCGGGCACGAGGCGGATGTCGTCCTCCTCGGGCGGCAGGACGTCTCCGGGACCGAGGTCGCCGGGGCGGATGCGCTCGCGGTAGGGCGTCCACGCGGGCGCGACGATCGCGTCGTCACCGGGCAGCAGCACGATGTCGTTGATCGTGACCTCGTCGCCGAGCACCGACGTGCTGACGGCCCAGTACCAGCCGCGGTAGCCCGGCAGCAGGCAGGCGAACCGCTCGGTGACGAGGCCGGGCGCCTCCTCGGTGCTGCCGAGGTGGTCGCCGACCGTGCCGTCGTCGGCGCTGGCGTCGAGGGCCGCGCGTGCAGGAGAGGTCGACGTGCTCATGGCTCGATTGTCCCCCACCGCCCCAGAGCGGACCAACAGGGCCGACCCGTGGCGCGCGGCAGTCGTCAGGGCACCAGCAGACCCGCCAGCAGGACCATCACCGGAAGGGACACGAGCGTCGTGATGACGACGCTGTCGCGTGCCAGCACCTCGCCGCGGCCGAACTGGGCGGCGTAGACGAAGACGCTCTGCGCGGTCGGCAGGGCGGCCATGACGGTGACGCCGGCGACCTCGTAGGCGTCCAGCCCCAGACCGTGCCGCGCCACGAGGTAGGTGACGAGCGGCTGCCAGACCAGCTTGAGCACGGTCACGAAGGCCACCTCCGTCCGGTTGCCGTGCCCGATCCTGGGTCCGAACCGCAGGGCGACGCCGAACGCCAGGACGGCCGACGGGATCGCCATCGCGCCCAGCAGGGAGATGGGCTCGTCGACGAACCGCGGCAGGTCGACGTGGCCCAGCGAGAGGGCGACGCCGATGATCGCGGCGATGGAGATCGGGTTGCTCAGTCCTGCCTCGAGGAAGCCGCGCACCGTCACCCGCCGGCCGTCCTCCATGCTCAGCAGGGTGACGGCGATCGGCGTCATGACCATCAGCTGCAGCATGATCGTGGGCAGCGCGAAGGCGACGTCGCCGGCCACGTAGGCGGCGATCGGCAGGCCCAGGTAGCCGGAGTTGGCGAAGGAGGACGCGAGTCCGCGCACGACCACGTCCTTGCCGGGATGGCCCCGCCACCGGGCCCACGGCACGTAGACGAGCAGCACCGCCACGACGCCGATCGCGGCGACCAGGAACCAGGGGCCGAACACCGTGGCCAGGTCCGTCGAGCCGAGGATCTCGATCAGCAGGGCCGGGGTGGCGACGAAGTACACCAGCCGCGCGAGCACGACCTGGCTGGACTCCTCCAGCACGCCCGTCGCCGCGAGGAGGTACCCCACCCCGATCAGGGCACCGATGACGGCGAAGCCCTCGAGCGCGCCCGTCACGCGTCAGGCGTCGAGATCCGTCGCCAGGCGACGCAGCAGCTGCGCGACCTGGCGGGCGCGCTTGCCCTCGGGGTGGCGGCCGTGGCGGTAGCCCTCGCCGAGGCCGTCGAGGAGGTTGACGAGGTCCTCGACGATGACGACCATCTCCTCGGGCGACTTGCGGCGGGCGTGCGCCTGGGCCTGGGAGACCGACGGGGTCGGGTCGAGCACGCGGACCTGCAGGGCCTGGTCGCCGCGACGGCCGGCCGCGATGCCGAACTCGACGCGCGTGCCCGCCTTGAGGGTGGTCACGCCGTTCGGCAGCGCGTCGGAGCGCACGTACACGTCCTCGCCGTCCTCACGACTGAGGAAGCCGAACCCCTTCTCGGGGTCGTACCACTTGACCTTGCCGGTGGGCATGACCGTTCCTTTGCGTTCTCTCGATGCGACCCCTGCAGTCTAGTCGGGCGGGCACCCGCGGCGCGCCCGCGACGCTCAGGCCTCGTCGTCGAAGTCGACCGAGATCGTCTGGAATCCCTTGTGCCGCTGCATGCGCGCGTACTGGGCGTAGGCGCGGCGGTCGCCCGCGGTCAGCACGACGTTGTCGGTGAACGGCGTCAGCAGCGCGCGCGGGTAGAGGTGGCGGCGGCGCACCACGTTGATCTGCAGCCCGATCACGATGGTCGAGGTGAGCAGGAAGAGCAGCGCGATGAGGCCGAGGACGACCGCGAAGGTCTGGTTCATCGACGAGGCGCGCACGACGACGCCCTGCACGTAGGCGTCCCCGCCGAACTGCAGGAGCTGCCAGCCCAGGGCGCAGAACAGCGAGCCGGGCAGGACCGACCGCCACGACGCCCGCTTGAGGCTGACGAGCTTGAAGACCGTGACGAAGATGCCCCACGAGACGAGGAAGCCGACCACGCGCATGACCCAGCCGAGGTCGGGCAGGTGGTCGATGCCGACGACCTGGGGGTTGTCGACGATGGACTGCAGGATCGCGATGAACGCAATGCCCAGCCCGCCGATGCCGAGGACGACGAAGCTGCGCAGCCGCATGACGATCGGGTTCGGCCGGCTGTTGCGCGGGACGCCCCAGGCCACGTTCGCCGCGTTCTGGGTGGACTGGCCCACGCCGAGCGCACCGTAGAGCGCGGCGAGCGAGCCGACGACGATCGCCGTCGTGCTGCCGGTCAGGCCCTCGGGCCGACCGAGCTGGTCGCCGACGATCGGGAACTGGCCGAGCGCCGTGTCGAGCAGGCGCTCCTGCAGCTCGGGGTCGTCCTGCAACACGAAGCCGAGGACCGACGAGGCGATCAGCAGCAGCGGGAAGATCGCGATGAACGAGTAGTACGTCATGATCGCCGCCAGGTACGGGCCCTGGTCGTCGAAGAACTTGTAGAGCACCGCGATCGGGAATCCGAGGACCGGGTGCTTCCGCTGGAAGCGGTCGACCCGGGCGACGATGCTCATGGCAGGTATTGTCGCGCAGCCTCCAGCACGCGCTCGTACACCCCGCGGGGAAGGATGGCTCCTTCTCGGCGGACGTCGGCCTCGCGGACCTCGATCAGCCGGTTCAGCCGCACCTCGCTGGGCCGGCCCTTCGCGTCCCACGCGCCCGAGCCGATGTCCATCCAGAAGCGCCCGGCTCGCGCCTCCTGGGCTTGGTCGCGGTCGTGGTCCTTCGAGGTCAGCTGGAGCGCCACGAGGGAGCCGTCGCCGCGGCGACCGATGATGAGGACCGGACGGTCTTTGCCCTGGCTGGGGTCGTCCTCGTACGGCACCCACGTCCAGACGATCTCGCCCGGGTCGGGGCGGCCGTCGTGGTCGCCGGCCCACGTGTGGTCGATCCCGGACGACCGTCGCGGACGCGCCGACGGCGCCCGCCCGGACGAGCCGGAGGGCGCCGACGACGAGACGGAGCGGCCGATCGCGACCAGCCGTCGCAGGACGGCGGGCAGGTCGGGTCGCGCCACGCGCTCAGGCGGTGGTCTCGAAGGCGGGCAGCTGGCGCTTCATGACCTTGCCGGTGGGGTTGCGCGGCAGCTCGTCGAGGAACATCACGCCACGCGGCACGGCCGAGCGGGCGACGTTGTCCTTGGAGAACTGCACGAGCTCGTCGGCGGTGACGTCGCTGCCCTCCTTGCGCACGACGTAGGCGGCCAGGCGCTGACCCCACTCGGGGTCGGCGATGCCGGTGACGACCACGTCGGCCACCTCGGGGTGCTCGACGAGGCAGTCCTCGAGCTCGCGCGGGAAGACGTTCTCGCCGCCGGAGATGATCATGTCGTCGTCGCGGCCGGCGACGAAGAGTCGACCGTCCTCGTCGAAGTAGCCGAGGTCGCCCGAGTCCATGAGACCCGAGTGGAACGCCTTGTTGCGGCCGTCGGTGTAGCCGCCGAACGGCATGTCGTTGACCACGTGGATCACGCCGATGTCGCCCTGGGGCACCTCGTTGCCGTCGTGGTCGAGGATCTTGACCGTGGTGCGCCACGGGACGCGGCCGGCGGTGCCGGGCGCGGCGCGCAGGTCCTTCGGGTCGGCGATCGTGATCCAGCTGGTCTCGGTCGCGCCGTAGAAGTTGTAGATGGAGTCGGTGTACATGTCCATGAAGTGCAGCGCCAGGTCGCCGGCCAGGGCCGAGCCGCTGGAGGCGGTGATCGCCAGGCTGGACACGTCGGTCTCCTTGACCACCTTCGGGTCGGCCTTGACCATGCGCTGGAGCATGAGCGGCACGACCACCAGCACGCGCACCTTGTACTTCTCGATGTCGCGCAGGGTCTGCTCGGGGATGAACTTGCGGCGCAGCACGAACGTGGGGCACGTCGAGAGGCCGAAGCCCAGGTTGATCAGGCCCCACGAGTGGAACAGCGGCGCACCGATCGCGACGACCGAGTTGCTCTGGTACGGGATCGCGCCGAAGTAGGCCAGCAGCGGCTTGAGGTCCTCGGGCTCCTTGCGCTTCGCGCCCTTGGGCAGGCCGGTCGTCCCGGAGGTGAAGATGATCATCTCGCCGTGCTTGGGCGGCACGGGCTGGTCGGCGCCGGGCTTGCCGGCCGTGACGGACTCGATGGAGGGGATCTCGGAGGGTGCGTCGGCGTCGGCCCAGGCGAGCAGCAGGCGGCTGCGGCGGACGTCCTCGACGAGGGGCAGGAACTCCTGGTCGAGGATGAGCAGCTCGGCGCCCTCGCGCTCGGCCAGGTCGGTCAGCTGGGCGCGGCTGGACATGGTGTTGAGCAGCAGGATGCGACCGCCCATCTGCACCACGGCGACCAGGGCGATGACGAGGTAGCGGTGATTGCGCGCCAGGACGGCGACCGAGTCGCCCGCCTCGATGCCGCGCTCGCGCAGCACCTCGGTGAACTGGTTCACCTGCTTGACGAGGTCCTCGTAGGTGATCTCGCCGGCGTCGTCGATGATGGCGATCTGCTTGGGGTAGCGCTTCGCCGCGGCGTTGATGCCGGACGGCAGGCCCGGTCCCCACTTCTTCAGGACGCGCGCCGCGCCGATGAGCTTGTGCGGCGGGAGCGCCTTGATGATGCCGATGCGCCGCAGGACCTTCAGCTTGTAACCCAAATCACCCATGGCGCAGAGCGTAACAGTCGAAATCCGTGGGTCTGAGGCTTTCCTCAGGCTTCGGACGTGGGACGTGTGCGCCCCGTGTGACTGATGGGAAAAATGCCTCGAACGGGTGGTCGTTCATGGTCCCGACGGGTCCGCGGTCGACCGGCTCGGATCAGCCGCTCACCCCGCCCCGCACCACGGGTCCCATCCGTGCCGTCTCCTCCTCGGTGAAGACCCGCGACCGGATGATGAACCGGTGCCCCGTCGGACCCTCGATCGAGAAGCCGGCACCGCGTCCCGGGACGACGTCGATCGTGATGTGGGTGTGCGACCAGTACGCGAACTGCGCCGCCGAGATCCACACCGGGACCGGCTCGGGCGTGCCCGGCTCGAGCTCGCCCAGCAGCACGTCGGCGGCGCCGATCAGCAGGGTGCCCCGGGTGTAGCACATCGGGGCGGACCCGTCGCAGCATCCACCGGACTGGTGGAACATCAGCGGCTGGTCGTGATCGGCCCGGAGGCGGCGGAGCAGGTCCGCCGCCTCCGGGGTCACGGCCACCCGGGCCGTCGGAAGGGAGGAGCCGACGGACTCGGGTGACATCTCGGCCTCCATGGGGATCAGAAGAAGCCGACGGCGTTGGGCGAGTAGCTGACGAGGAGGTTCTTCGTCTGCTGGTAGTGGTCGAGCATCTGCGAGTGGTTCTCGCGGCCGATGCCGGAGTTCTTGTAGCCGCCGAACGCCGCGTGCGCGGGGTACTGGTGGTAGCAGTTGGTCCAGACCCGGCCCGCCTCGATCGTCCGGCCCGCCCGGTAGGCGGTGTTGGTGTCGCGGCTCCACACCCCGGCGCCCAGGCCGTACAGGGTGTCGTTGGCGATGCCCATCGCGTCGTCGAAGTCGTCGAAGCCGGTCACCGAGACCACCGGACCGAAGATCTCCTCCTGGAAGATCCGCATCTTGTTGTGGCCCTGGAAGATCGTCGGCGCCACGTAGTAGCCGCCCGACAGGTCGCCGCCGAGGTCGACGCGCTCGCCGCCGGTGATGATGCGGGCGCCCTCGTCCACGCCGATCTGGATGTAGGACAGGATCTTCTCGAGCTGATCGTTGCTGGCCTGCGCGCCGATCATCGTGTCGGTGTCGAGCGGGTTGCCCTGCTTCACCAGCTTGGTGCGCTCGGTCGCCGCGGGCAGGAACTGCTCGAGGATCGAGTTCTGGATGAGCGCGCGGCTCGGGCACGTGCAGACCTCGCCCTGGTTGAGCGCGAACATCGTGAAGCCCTCGAGCGCCTTGTCGTAGAACGCGTCGTCCGCGCTCGCGACGTCCTCGAAGAAGATGTTCGGGCTCTTGCCGCCCAGCTCCAGGGTGACGGGGATGAGGTTCTGCGCCGCGTTCTGCATGATGAGGCGGCCCGTGGTGGTCTCACCGGTGAAGGCGATCTTGCGGATGCGGCTGCTGGACGCGAGCGGGGCGCCGGCCTCGGCGCCGAAGCCGTTCACCACGTTGAGCACGCCGGCGGGCAGCAGGTCGGCGATCAGCTCCATCAGCAGCATGATCGACGCTGGCGTCTGCTCGGCGGGCTTGAGGACCACGGCGTTGCCGGCCGCGAGCGCGGGGGCGAGCTTCCACGTGGCCATCAGCAGCGGGAAGTTCCACGGGATGATCTGGCCGACGACGCCCAGCGGCTCGTGGAAGTGGTAGGCGACGGTGTCGTCGTCGATCTGGCTGATCGATCCCTCCTGGGCGCGGATGCAGCCGGCGAAGTAGCGGAAGTGGTCGACCGCGAGGGGGAGGTCGGCGGCCAGCGTCTCGCGGACGGGCTTGCCGTTGTCCCACGTCTCGCCGACGGCCAGCATCTCGAGGTTCTCCTCGATGCGGTCGGCGATCTTGTTGAGGATGTTCGCCCGCTCGGTGGTCGAGGTCCGGCCCCAGGCCGGCGCGGCGGCGTGGGCGGCGTCCAGCGCCTTCTCGATGTCCTCGGCGGTGCCGCGGGCGACCTCGCAGAACACCTTGCCGTTGACCGGGGAGACGTTCTCGAAGTACTGACCCTTGGCGGGGGCGACGTACTCGCCTCCGATCCAGTGGTCGTAGCGCGGCTTGTAGGAAACGACGCTTCCCTCGGTGCCGGGTGCTGCGTAGACGGCCATCGGTGACTCCTTCGTCGGGGGGCAGGTGTGAGGGGGCTCACACCCGATGACCCGACGGTAGGCAGCGCAACGTTGCAGAAAGGTACGCGCGGTCAGCCCAGTTCGGCGTCGAGCCGCTCGAGGTGGTCGGCCACCTGCGCGAACCGCGGGGAGGAGGCCGGCAGGACCCGGGCGATGCGCTCCCAGATCTCGTAGTCGTCGCGGCCGTGGCCGGTGTCGGCGAACGAGAGCAGCGCGTCGGGGTCGTCGCCCACGAGCAGGTGCGAGCGCACCAGCTGGTGGAGGTCGTCGCGCGCCGCGGCGATCGCGGGCGACTGCGAGTCGGGCAGGATCGGCCCGCGGTAGCGCGCCACGGCCTGTCGCAGCCGGTCGGCGGCGAGGTCGTCGCGCACGCGCTGCACGTCGGTGTCGACGGCCGCGGCGAACCGGTAGGGGCGCGACTCCAGGCGAAGCCCGCCGAGGACCTGGCGCAGGCGCGACAGCTCGGCGCGGATCGTCACCTCGGGCAGCTCGTCGTCACTCAGGGCGACCGCCAGCTCGGCCGTGGTGAGGCCACGGTCGGCGGCCGCCACGAGCAGGGCGATCTCGCTGTGCCGTGCACTCAGCCGGGTGGTGGTCGTGCCGTGGTGCAGCACCGCGCCGCGCACGCCCAGCACGTCGAGTCGCGGACGTCGCACCCCGGGCGTGCCGACCGTGCGCGAGGCCGCGGCGCCGCGGACGCGCTCCAGGCGCAGCTCGGCCTCCACCGCCGCCGCCGTGGCGCGCACGAGCCCGAGACTGGTCGCGCTGGCGACCTCGGCCCCGCCGGTGAGGTCGATGACGCCGAGGACGGCACCGGTGTCGGGGTCGTGGACGGGTGCCGCCGAGCAGCTCCACGGTGTGACGGGCCGCGCCAGGTGCTCCGGTCCGAGCAGCGAGACCGCGCGGTCGAGCGCGAGCGCCGTGCCGGGCGCGTTGGTGCCGGCGCTGGCCTCGCTCCAGTCGGCGCCCTCCACGAAGTTCATCTCCTCGGCCATCCGGCGCAGCCGGGCGGCGCCCTCGACCCACAGCAGCTGGCCGGCCGCGTCGCTCACCGCGACCAGCAGCCCGGCGTCGGCCGCGCTCTCGACGAGGAGCCGACGCACCACGGGCATGCCGGCGGCGAGCGGGTGGTGGCGGCGGATCTCCTCGAGCCGCGCGGAGTCGAGCGTGATCGCGGCGAGGTCGCGCTCGGGGTCGAGCCCGCCGAGCAGGCTGCGTCGCCACGACTCGCTGACCACGGAGCGGACCGGACCGTCCACGGCGCCGGTGGAGAGGAAGGAGTCGTGGGCGTCCTGCAGCGCCCGCGCCAGCGCGTCGGGATCGACTCCCGGCGGCACGGCGAAGGGCGATTCGGTGGACCCCGGCATGAGGGGATCCTAACGCGTCGTGTGAAGCGGATCACACGATCGACCCGGGATCGCGGCCCTCAGGACCCCGCGACGACACCCCGCTCGCGCAGCAGCCCCACGACCGCCTCGACGCACTCGCCGACTCCCATGAGGGACGTGTCGATCGTCAGGTCGGCGTCCTCGGGTCGCTCGTAGGGCGAGTCGATCCCCGTGAAGTCGCGGATCAGGCCCGCCCGCGCCTTGGCGTAGAGGCCCTTGCGGTCACGAGCCTCGGCCACCGCCAGCGGGGTGGCCACGTGGACCACGAGAAAGGGCGAGCGCGGCTCCACCCGCTCGCGCATCGCGTGGCGGACCGCGGCGAACGGGGCGATCGGGGCGCAGACGGCCAGTCCCCCGGCCTCGGCGACCCGCGCCGCCACCCAGGCGATGCGGGTGAGGTTCCGGGCCCGGTCCTCGCGACTCCAGCCGAGACCGTCGGAGAGCTCGCGGCGCACGTCGTCGCCGTCGAGCAGGACGGCGTGCGTGAGGCCGCGCGCCGTCACCGCCTCGACCACGGCGCGGCCGACGGTGGACTTGCCCGCGCCGGAGAGCCCTGTGAGCAGCAGCACCGCCCCGCGGGCGTCGCGCACGTCCGGGCAGCGGAAGTCGAGCGGGTCGCTCACGCCGAGCGACCGCAGCGCGATCCCGAGCACCTCCTCGGGCGTCGTCGCGTCGTTCACTGCGGGGGCGGGGAGGTACCAGGCCTGCGCGTGCGGGACCTGCTCCGCGCACCGCCGCAGCTCCTCCATGAGCGTCATGTCGCCGGCCCAGCCGTCCTGCGCCACCCCGACGAGGGCGAGCGGCCGGCCGTCCGCGGCGCTCGCCGCCCGCATCACGTCGGCGGCGCTGACCCGGCCGCCGAACAGCGCGACGACGTGGTCGCGCAGGTCGACCGGGACCACGAGCCGCGCCCGCCGGGCCGGCGGGTGCTCGGCCGCGCGCACGGCGCGGACCCGGCCGGCCACCCACGTCAGGCCGTCCTGCCCGGCACGCGTGTCCGACAGCACGAGCACGGCGAGCGGCGTGTTGTCGGGGTCGGTGAGGGTCAGCGAGCCCTGGTCGACCGCGGCGCGGGCGGCCTCGGCGGACACCGCGAGCTGCGGCGCGACGGGCCAGTCGGCGGGCGTCCGCCCCGGCAGGCAGTACCCGTCCACCGGGTCGAGGAAGCCACCGAGGATCAGCTCCAGCCCGTCCAGCTGCGCGCCCCGGAGCACCGCCGTCGCGCTCATCGGCACGTCCCGGCGGACCAGTCCGCGGACAGGGTGTCCACGTTGTGGGCGCGTCCGGGGAGCCACGGGTCCATGGGCGACGATTGTGGCACAGCCGATGCCCGCGGTCGGCCGCGTCCGAGCGCCCACCGATCGCACCCACGGCACCGCTCGACCCCATGGGGAGGAACCCGTCGATGACCGACACGCGTGAGTCGCGTCGCTACGGCATGAGCCAGCTCGACCATCTCGAGGCCGAGGCGATCTACATCATCCGCGAGCTCGTCGCCGAGAACGAGCGCCCGGCGCTGCTGTTCTCCGGCGGCAAGGACTCGGTCGTGATGCTGAACCTCGCCGTCCGAGCCTTCGCGCCCGGGCCCATCCCCTTCCCGGTCGTGCACATCGACACCGGCCACAACTTCGACGAGGTCCTCGCGTTCCGCGACCGCGTCGTCGACGAGCTGGGCGTGCGCCTCATCGTGGGCTCGGTCCAGGACGCGATCGACGAGGGCTTCGTCCGCGAGGAGCCGAACGGCTCGCGCAACCGCATCCAGACCCCTGTCCTGATCCGCACCGCCGAGCAGCACGGCCTCACCGCCCTGTTCGGCGGCGCCCGCCGCGACGAGGAGAAGGCCCGCGCCAAGGAGCGCGTCTTCTCCTTCCGCGACGACTTCGGCCAGTGGGACCCCAAGAACCAGCGCCCCGAGCTGTGGTCGCTCTACAACGGCCGCATCCACCCGGGCGAGAGCATCCGCTGCTTCCCACTGTCGAACTGGACCGAGCTCGACATCTGGCAGTACATCGCCCGCGAGGGCATCGAGCTGCCCGACATCTACTACGCCCAGAAGCGCGAGGTCTTCCTGCGCGGCGGCATGTACTTCACGATCAACCAGCACTGCGCGCCGCGCGAGGACGAGGAGGTGTTCGTCGAGTCGGTCCGCTACCGCACGGTCGGCGACGCCACCCTGACCGCGGCCGTCCCCTCCACCGCCGCCACGCCCGAGGAGGTCGTGGCCGAGGTCGCGGCCACCCGCATCACCGAGCGCGGCGCCACCCGCGGCGACGACAAGGTCAGCGAGGCCGCGATGGAGGACCGCAAGAAGGAGGGCTACTTCTGATGGACATCCTGCGATTCGCCACGGCCGGCTCGGTCGACGACGGCAAGAGCACCCTGATCGGCCGGCTGCTGTTCGACTCGAAGTCGATCTTCACCGACCAGCTCGAGGCCGTCGAGGCCACCAGCGCCCAGCGCGGCGACGAGTACACCGACCTGGCCCTGCTGACCGACGGCCTGCGCGCCGAGCGCGAGCAGGGCATCACGATCGACGTCGCGTACCGCTACTTCTCGACGCCGAAGCGCAAGTTCATCATCGCCGACACCCCCGGGCACATCCAGTACACGCGCAACATGGTCACGGGCGCCTCCACGGCCGATCTGGCGATCATCCTCGTGGACGCTCGCAAGGGCCTGCAGGAGCAGAGCCGCCGCCACGCCACGCTCGTGTCGCTGCTGCGGGTCCCGCACGTGGTGCTGGCCATCAACAAGATGGACCTGGTCGACTGGTCCGAGGACGTCTACCGCCAGATCAGCGACGAGTTCGTCGACTTCGCCGCGCGGCTGGAGTTCACCGACGTCACCACGATCCCGCTGTCGGCGCTCACCGGCGACAACGTCGTGTCGCGCTCGGCGAACATGGGCTGGTTCGAGGGCCCGTCGCTCATGCACCACCTGGAGAACGTCTACATCGCGAGCGATCGCAACCTCGTCGACGTCCGCTTCCCGGTGCAGTACGTGATCCGTCCGCAGAACGGGCAGGGCGACTACCGCGCCTTCGCCGGCCAGGTCGTCAGCGGCGTCATGCGTCCCGGTGACGAGGTGCTCGTGCTGCCCAGCGGCCTGCCCAGCCGGATCAAGGCGATCGACACCGCGAAGGGCGAGCTGGCCGAGGCGTTCGCGCCGATGTCGGTCACGGTGCGCCTCGAGGACGAGGTCGACGTGTCGCGCGGCGACATGATCGTGCGGCCGAACAACCAGCCCGTCGTCACGCAGGACCTCGATGCGATGGTCTGCTGGATGGACGCCAGCGCGATGACCGTGGGTGGCAAGTACGCCATCAAGCACACCACTCGCTCGGCGCGCGCCCTGGTCAAGGAGATCAAGTACGAGCTCGACGTGAACACGCTGCACCGGAACCAGGCGCCGGGCAGCCTGGGCCTCAACGCGATCGGTCGCGTGGTGCTGCGCACGACCCAGCCGCTCATGGTCGATCCCTACCAGCGCAACCGTCAGTCGGGGTCGTTCATCCTCATCGACGAGGCGACGAACCGCACGGTCGGCGCCGGCACGATCACCGAGCACTGATCCGCGCCGCGCCCACCGACGACGAACGGCCGTCGCTCCCCCAAGGAGCGGCGGCCGTTCGTCGTGGACCGGTGGGGCCTACCAGGCGCCCTTGCGCCCCAGGACCACGCCGACGGTCTTGAACAGGATCGACAGGTCCATGCGCAGGTTCCAGTTGTTCACGTACATCAGGTCGAGGCGGATCGACTCGTCCCACGAGAGGTTCGAGCGGCCGCTGACCTGCCACAGGCCGGTCATGCCGGGCTTGACGTGCAGCCGGCGCCAGACCCACTGGCTGTACTGCGAGGTCTCGCTCTCGATGGCCGGCCGCGGGCCGACGAGCGCCATGTCGCCGAGCAGCACGTTGAACAGCTGGGGCAGCTCGTCGAGCGAGGTCTGTCGCAGCAGCCGCCCGACGCGCGTGACCCGCGGGTCCTGCGTCATCTTGAACAGCGGGCCCGCGCCCTCGTTCATCTCGCGCAGCTCCTCGACGCGCTGGTCGGCGTCGACGACCATCGTGCGGAACTTGTAGATGACGAACGGGACGCCGTCCTTGCCCGTGCGCTCCTGCTTGTAGATCACCGGGCCGCGCGAGTCGATGCGGATCGCCAGCGCGAGCAGGCCCATCAGCGGGGCGCCGAACAGGATCGCCAGCAGGGCGAAGCTGCGGTCGAAGAACGCCTTGACGGCCTGGCCGACGAGGTGGCTGTTCGGCGGGTCGAGGGCCAGCGCCAGCTGGTCGCCGACACGCGTGGGTCGCACGAACTCGACGTAGTCGTTCATGTCGGTCAGCACGAGGCACTCGATCTCGGCCCGCTGCAGGCCCCACGCGAGGTGGCGCAGCGACGGGTCGCCGAGGGCCTGGTCGGCCGTGATGACGACGCGGGCCCCGTGGACCGTGCGCAGCAGCTTCGGGACGTCGCGGACCACCGAGTTCACCGTGGCGCTGCCGAGCGGCTGCGTGGAGTCCCACGTGCAGCGCCCGACCACCACGAGGTCGTGGCGGTCCTCCCAGCGGGCGGCCAGCCGGTTGACCGCGTCGGCCGGACCCACCAGCAGGGTGGGCACCCGGCGCATCGCGGCGCGGTGGGCCAGGGCGGAGCCCACGATCAGGACCGCGGTGACGCTCAGGACCACGACGGCCGAGCGCAGCTCGGCGGACACGACGTCGGACACCACGAGGGTCGCCAGCGCACCGAGGGCCAGGACGGCGATCAGTCGCTTGGCGGGGCGCAGCGAGCCCGCACGCTCGTAGGCCGGCAGCGCGGCCAGGCTCAGACCCAGCCAGCCGACGACGCCGGCGGCCAGGACCGCGAGCGCTCCGGGGGCCATCCCGACGGCCACGCCGGCGATGACGGTGCCCGTCAGCACGAGCAGGTGCCCGAAGAGGCCCTGGCGGATCAGGTTCTCCAGAGACGATCGCCCCGTGGGGATCGCCGTGAGTTCCCGGTGCACGGAAGGAGATCCGAGTCCGGGGTCGCTGGTGATGGGCTCCACCAGACGCAGCGGAAGGACGGTCTCATCTCGTCCGTCGATCGCTGAAGTCATTGCCACTCCCCAATGCAAGCCATCGGTGTCGAGCTGCGGACCCCTCCGCCTCACCGCTGACCCACGTGATGTCTGTGTGTCTGCGTACTCAGCCAAGAGCGACGTGGAGTGGTACCGATACATGTCCGTGGACAAGCCCCCCGGCCCGGCTCCAGGCCACTCGATGCTCTCCCTCGCCGGCTTCCCCCGCCGGCGGCCATCGACTGGCACGACGCCCCTGCTTTCCCCTCGAAAGTAGGCCATCGTCGAACGGCTGTCTGGTCATTTCAGAAATTCGCGGATGTCGTCCATGTCACACGATCTCGTCCTGCGGTTTACCGGTGCCCGTGCGGTCGCACGTCGACGAATCGGGCACGGGCACCTGGGGTAACTGGAAGTTTCGTGCAATGAGTCCCGGAATCGCGCCTCACGGCGTGTCGTCGAATGACCACGTGGTCCCCTCACGCACCACACGCCCCGGAGACCCCATCACGACCACGTTCGGAGGCACCTTCTGACCGCGCACGACGGACCGCATGCCGACGCACACGTGCGCGCCGATCTCGACGTGTCCGGACACCACGGCCTCACGGCACAGCCACACGTGGTGACCGATGCGGATCGTGGCGCCGAACGGGTTGAGCCGCTCGCCCGTGGCCGCATCCTCGAGGCGGTGCATGTCGTCGGTGGCGATGTAGACGCCCGCGGCCCACAGCTGGTCGCCGGCGGCCACGACGCGGCCCCCGTTGCGCGCGTCCACGACCGGCGACCGGGTGGCCACGAGGGGTCCGTGCAGCGCGATCGAGGAGCCGGGCCCGCAGTACAGCTCGCCGGCGGTCAGCACGACGCGCTCGTCGAGGAACACCGTGGCGTCGTCGCCGCCGACCAGCAGCGAGGTCAGGTGGTCCATCGGCGCCCCCACCACGAGGAGCGCGCCGGAGTAGTAGAAGGTCGTCAGGCCGGCCAGGACGTGGTCGGGCAGCCGGGCCCCGGGAGCGGCGTACAGCGCGTTGCCGAGGTCGTTCCACCACGACGGCAGCGGACCGTCCATCCGGCGCCAGGCGACGGCGTCGAGCCGCTCGGGGTCGACGCCCGCCGCGACGAGCCGGTCCCGGTGCTCGGGGGTCAGCGCGTCGTCGGTGCGGGACAGGTCGGGCCACGTGGTCACGCCGGTCATCCTCCCATCCCCCGGACGCACAGGACCCCGGCACCGCGCGGTACCGGGGTCCTGTGATCAGGCGTGGCTCAGAAGCCCATGCCGCCCATGCCACCCATGTCGCCCATGTCGGGCGCACCGGCCGGGGCCGCGGGCTCCGGCTTGTCGGCCACGACGGCCTCGGTGGTGAGGAACAGCGCGGCGATCGACGCGGCGTTCGCCAGCGCGGAGCGCGTGACCTTGGCCGGGTCGATGATGCCGGTCGCGATCATGTCGACGTACTCGCCGGTGGCCGCGTTGAGGCCCTGACCCTGCTCCAGGTTGGCGACCTTCTCCGCGACGACGCCACCCTCGAGGCCGGCGTTGACGGCGATCTGCTTCAGCGGGGCCGAGGTGGCGACGCGCACGATGTTCGCGCCGGTGGCCTCGTCGCCCTCGAGCTCGAGCTTCTCGAACGCGGCCTTGCTGGCCTGGACGAGCGCGACACCGCCGCCGGGGACGATGCCCTCCTCGACGGCCGCCTTCGCGTTGCGGACGGCGTCCTCGATGCGGTGCTTGCGCTCCTTGAGCTCGACCTCGGTGGCCGCGCCGACCTTGATGACGGCCACGCCGCCGGCCAGCTTGGCGAGGCGCTCCTGGAGCTTCTCGCGGTCGTAGTCCGAGTCGCTGTTCTCGATCTCGGCCTTGATCTGGGCGACACGGCCCTGGATCTGGGCCTCGTCGCCGCCGCCCTCGACGATGGTGGTCTCGTCCTTGGACGTGACGACCTTGCGGGCGGTGCCGAGCAGCGTCAGATCGGCGTTCTCGAGCTTGAGGCCGACCTCCTCGCTGATGACCTCGCCACCGGTGAGGATCGCGATGTCGGTCAGCATCGCCTTGCGACGGTCACCGAAGCCGGGGGCCTTGATGGCGACCGACTTGAAGGTGCCCTTCAGCTTGTTGACGATGAGGGTGGCCAGGGCCTCGCCCTCGACGTCCTCGGCGATGATCGCCAGCGGCTTGCCGGTCTGCATGACCTTCTCCAGCACCGGGACCATGTCCTTCACGGTGCTGATCTTGCTGTTGACGATGAGGATGTACGGATCCTCGAGCACGGTCTCCATGCGCTCGGGATCGGTGACGAAGTAGCCCGACAGGTGGCCCTTGTCGAAGCGCATGCCCTCGGTGAGCTCGAGGTCCAGGCCGAAGGTGTTGGACTCCTCGACCGTGATGACGCCTTCCTTGCCGACCTTGTCCATGGCCTCGGCGATGATCTCGCCGACCGTGGTGTCCGCGGCCGAGATGGAGGCGGTGGAGGCGATCTGCTCCTTGGTCTCGACGTCCTTCGCCATCGCGAGCAGCTGCTCGCTGATGGCCTCGACGGCGATCTCGATGCCCTTCTTCAGGCCCATCGGGTTGGCGCCGGCGGCCACGTTGCGCAGACCCTCGCGCACGAGCGCCTGGGCCAGGACGGTGGCCGTCGTGGTGCCGTCGCCAGCGACGTCATCGGTCTTCTTGGCGACTTCCTTGACGAGCTCGGCGCCGATCTTCTCGTAGGGATCCTCGAGCTCGATCTCCTTGGCGATGGAGACGCCGTCGTTCGTGATCGTGGGGGCTCCCCACTTCTTCTCCAGGACGACGTTGCGGCCCTTCGGGCCGAGGGTGACCTTGACGGCGTCGGCGAGCTGGTTCATGCCCCGCTCGAGCCCGCGCCGGGCTTCTTCGTTGAATGCGATGGACTTGGCCATGGGTGCGTGTCTCCGACATAAGTAGAAGTGGAACTAGCACTCTCACTATACGAGTGCTAATCCCGCCCGTTCAAGCGACCCCGCACCCGAGGTCGGCCGAGGCCCCGGCCCCGATGCCTAGTGCAGCGGCTGGACGTTCTCGGCCTCGCGCCCCTTGGGGCCCTCGACCACCTCGAGCTCGACGTTCTGGCCGTCCTCGAGGGTCTTGAACCCGTTGATCGCGATCTTCGACCAGTGGACGAAGACGTCGTCCTGGCCGTCGACGGCGATGAAGCCGTACCCCTTGTCGGAGTTGAACCACTTGACGGTGCCATGCACCATGAGACCACCTGTTCTGCGGGGGAAGGCCCGCTGCCGGACCCGGGACCAGCGTATCGGCAGGCGCGTGAATCGCCTACGGCGGACTGGCCGAAAGCCTGCTCAGCAGCCGCCGGCGACCGCGGGGATCACCGAGATCTGGGTGCCGTCGGGGGTCTTGGTGTCGAGGCCGTCGGCGAAGCGCACGTCCTCCTCGGCCACGTACACGTTGACGAAGCGGCGCAGCTTGCCGTCCTCGTCGACGATGCGGGCCCGGATGCCGGGATAGGCGGTCTCGAGCGAGTCGAGCACGGCGCTGAGGCGGTCGCCCTCGGCGCTGACCTGCGACTCGTCGTTCGTGTAGCTGCGCAGGATCGTGGGGATGCGGACGGACACGGCCATGGATGCTCCTCGGGTGGTTTCGGTCGGACGGCTCAGGCGATGCCGGCCGCGGCGAAGGCGTCGTAGGTGGGGGCGATCGTGGCGCGCGGGCCGACGGAACCGGCGACCGCGTCGAGCGTCTTGAGGCCGTGACCGGTGTTGATCACGACGGTCTCGAGCTCGGGGTCCAGCTGGCCCGTCTCGACGAGCTTCCTCAGCACGGCCACGGTGGTGCCACCGGCGGTCTCGGTGAAGATGCCCTCGGTGCGCGCGAGCAGGACGATCGCGTCGCGGATCTGGTCGTCGTCGACCTCCTCGACGCCGCCGCCGGTGCCGCGCGCGATGTCGAGCACGTAGATGCCGTCGGCGGGGTTGCCGATCGCGAGCGACTTGGCGATCGTGTCGGGCCGCACGGGCCGGATCGCGTCGACGCCGTCCTTGAACGCGGTGGCGACGGGGTTGCAGCCCTGCGCCTGCGCGCCGAAGACGCGGTACGGCTTGTCCTCGACCAGGCCCAGCGCGATGAGCTCCTGGAAGGCCTTGTGCACCTTCGTCAGCTGGGAGCCCGAGGCGACGGGGATGACGATCTGGTCGGGCAGGCGCCAGCCGAGCTGCTCGGCGATCTCGTAGCCGAGCGTCTTGGAGCCCTCGGCGTAGAACGGCCGCACGTTGACGTTGACGAACGCCCAGCCCTCGTCCTCGCCGGCGATCTCGCTGGCGAGCTTGTTGACGTCGTCGTAGTTCCCGTCGACGGCGACCAGGTTGTCGGTGAAGATCGCCGAGTTCACCTGCTTGGGCGTCTCGAGGTTGCTCGGGATGAACACGACCGTGCGGATGCCGGCACGGGCGCCCGCGGCCGCGACCGCGTTGGCGAGGTTGCCGGTCGACGGACAGGCGAAGACCCTGCTGCCGAACTCGCGCGCGGCACTGAGGGCGCAGGCGACGACGCGGTCCTTGAAGGAGTTGGTGGGGTTCGTGCTGTCGTCCTTGACCCACAGCTTCGACAGGCCCAGCTCGGCCGCGAGGTTGCGCGCGTCGAGCAGGCGGGTGAAGCCCGGCTCGAGGTTGGGGCTGTCCTCGATGTCGGCGGGGACGGGCAGCAGCGCCTTGTAGCGCCAGATGTTCGTGGGGCCGGCCTCGATCTGCTCGCGGGTGACCGTGCCGAAGTCGTAGGCGATCTCGAGCGGGCCGAAGCACTCGTAGCAGGCGTAGTGGGGACCCAGCTCGCGCGTGGCGCCGCACTCGCGGCACTTCAGGGCGGTGGCGGGGCCGAAGGCGCCCTCGCGAAGGGTGGTGCGGTCAGGGATCGTGACGCTCACGACGACTCCATTCATCTCTCCGGGCCGGCGTTCGACCGCGGACGGAATTAGCACCTGGCCGGTGGTCGGCTGGTTGCTGGGGCTTCGTCGGGCCGTGTCCCTCTGCCCCTCGGGATGAGTGATGCCAGCCTAGGGTCGCGTCTCACGATACGTCCACTTCGTCCGGATGCCGAGACGAGCGGGAGGGACGAGGGTCAGACCGGGGCGAACCGGTCGGCGAGGTCGCCGAGCCAGGCCGCGACGTCGTCGGGCCCGTCGAGCACCACGTCGGCGAGCGCGACGAGCGCGTCCTGCTCCTCCGAGGCCGAGCACACGAGGGTGACGTCCATCCCCTGCTCGCGCAGGACGATGGCCTCGCGGAACGCCGGCAGGTCGCCGAGGTCGTCGCCGGCGTAGATGACCGCACCGGGCGAGACGCGGCCGATGATGCCGCGCAGGGTCTGGCCCTTGTCGGTGCCCGAGGCGCGCAGCTCGATCACCTGGCGGCCGGGCTCGAGGTGCAGGCCGACCTCGGTGGCGAGCGCCTCGATCTGCGGGGCCAGCTCGTCGAGCAGGCCCGGCGCGACGCCGCGCGTGTGCAGCGCGATCGCCAGACCCTTGTCCTCGACCCGGATGCGCGACGCATCGTGCTCGCGCATCCACTGCGGCAGGCGCGCGGCCAGCTGCGAGACGGCCTCGGGGCGCGACGGCCGGGTCAGCTCGCCCGTGGCGGCGTCCCAGCGCTCGGCGCCGTACTGGCCGCAGACGACGAGGTGCTCCAGGCCGTCGCCCTCCTCGAAGCGGCCGAGCCGGCGCACCTGGTCTACGGGACGTCCGGTGATGATCGCGATCGTCCCCAGGATCGGCCCGAGACGCCGCAGCGCCGCGAGGGACTCGGGGTGGATGTACGCCGACGCGGGGTCCTCGACGATCGGCGCGAGCGTGCCGTCGAAGTCCAGCGCGAGCAGGGTGCGCCCCGGATCGGTCATGGGAAGAGTATGGCGCGGCCGCACGAGGGGTCAGCGGGGGCTGGCCAGCACGACCGTCAGGTTGCTGGTGGACATGTTCCCCGTGGCGGGCATGAGGCGCACGATCCCGAGGTCGCTGCCGAGCAGCGCGGCCTCGGCCTGGCGCCCCGCCGGGTAGTAGACGGTGTCCTGCGGGACCCCACCGCGCCAGTCGGCCACGGCGCCGACGGTCCAGCCGGCGGCACGGGCCTGGCCGGCGACGCGGGCGGCGAGGCCGCCGATGCCGATCTGGTTGTAGACCGAGACGCCGATCGACCGGGTCGCGGTGGGCTCGGTGGTCGGCTCGGTCGTGGGCTCGGCGGTGGGCTCGGTCGTCTTCTTCGGCTTCGGCTTCGCGGAGGCCTTCTTCGTGGGCTTGGACGTCGGGCCCGTACTGGTGCGCTGCGCGGACTGCGCGGGCGCCTCGTCCTCGCGGACGGCCTCGATGATCGCCCAGCCGCCGAGGGCACCGAGGATCAGCCAGACGGCGGGCAGCACGACGACGTGCCACGGGCGACGACGCTCGGGCTCACGCCGGTCGTCGCGCGGTTCGAGGGGCGGCTGCTCCTCCACCTCAGCGGTCGGAGCCGGTACGCCGGGCCTGGCGCTGACGCTGGCGCTGCGAGCGGAGGCGGCGCAGGCGCTTGACCAGCAGCGGGTCGTGCGCGAGCGCGTCCTCGGAGTCGATCAGCGCGTTGAGGATCTGGTAGTAGCGGGTGGCGGTCATGTCGAACTTGTCGCGGATCGCCTGCTCCTTGGCGCCGGCGTACTTCCACCACAGGCGCTCGAGCTCGAGCATCTCGCGGTCGCGATCGGACAATGCGCCGTCGCGGACCGCTTGGTCGTCACTCTCCACCGCTGCCATGTGCCCGACTGTACCGGCGAAATCACACGCTTGTCATTCCCGTTCGCCGAAACCGTCGTCCCACCGCGTGAGGTCCGCGGCGGGCGGGCCCGTTCTCCTCTAGGCTGGCCGCATGGCGCCCGAGAAGACCGACTTCCTCGTGATCGCCAACCGCCTGCCCGTCGACCGCCGGATCGGCGACGACGGCGAGGTCTCGTGGCGCACGTCGCCCGGCGGTCTGGTCACGGCACTCGAACCGGTCATGAAGCTCCAGGGCGGGGCGTGGATCGGCTGGCACGGTGCCGCCGACGAGGACCTCCCCGAGTTCGAGCACGACGGCCTGCGACTCGTCCCGGTGCCGCTGACCGAGCTGGAGGTCGAGGAGTACTACGAGGGCTTCTCCAACGGCACCCTCTGGCCGCTCTACCACGACGTCGTCGTCACCCCGGAGTACCACCGCGAGTGGTGGGACGCCTACGTCACGGTCAACCGCCGCTTCGCCGAGAAGGCCGCCTCCCTCGCCGCGCAGGGCGCGGTCGTGTGGGTGCAGGACTACCAGCTGCAGCTCGTCCCGCAGATGCTGCGCGAGCTGCGCCCCGACCTGCTGATCGGCTTCTTCCTGCACATCCCGTTCCCGCCCACCGAGCTGTTCCAGCAGCTGCCGTGGCGCCGCCAGATCCTCGAGGGCCTGCTGGGCGCAGACCTCGTCGGCTTCCAGATGCCCGGTGGCGCGCAGAACTTCGCCCGCCTCGTGCGTCAGCGCGTGGGCCACCGCACCGTGCGCGACACCGTCTTCCTGCCCGACGGCCGCAAGGTCCTGGCGCGGGCCTACCCGATCTCGATCGACGCGCGCGGCTTCGAGCAGCTCTCGCGCACCCCCGAGGTCATCGCCCGGGCGCAGGAGATCCGCGACAGCCTCGGCAACCCGCGGCACGTGCTCATCGGCATCGACCGCCTCGACTACACCAAGGGCCTGCCCCAGCGGCTGCGCGCCTTCGGCGAGCTCGTGCGCGACGGCGTGATCGACGTCGACGAGGCCGTGTTCGTCCAGGTCGCCACCCCGTCGCGCGAGCGCGTGCACCAGTACCGCCTGCTGCGCGACGACATCAACCGCCTCGTGGGCCGGATCAACGGCGACATGGGCCGCATCGGCCAGCAGCCGATCCAGTACCTGCACGCCTCGTTCCCGCGCGAGGAGATGGCCGCGATGTACCGGGCCGCCGACGTCATGGTGGTCACCCCGCTGCGCGACGGCATGAACCTCGTCGCCAAGGAGTACATCGCCACGCGCTGGGACGACCGCGGCGCGCTCGTGCTCAGCGAGTTCGCCGGTGCCGCCGGCGAGCTCCGACAGGCGTTCCAGGTCAACCCGCACGACATCAACGGCATGAAGCAGGCGCTGCTCGAGGCCATGCAGGCGCCTCCGGTCGACCTGCGCAAGCGGATGCGCGCGCTGCGCAAGCAGGTGATGGAGAACGACATCGAGCGCTGGGCCACCACGTTCCTGGCCGAGCTCGCCGAGGCCCGTGACACCGGTCCGTCCGACGGTGACGACTGAGCTTCCGGCCCGGGTCCGGCGCGGCTACGCGCTCGGCAGCGTCGCCACCGGGACCTTCGGCACCGTCCCCGGACTGCTGCTGCTGCCCTACCTGACCGACGAGATCGGCATCGGCGCGGCGCTGGCCGGCGTGCTGGTGTTCGCGCCGAAGGCGTGGGACGTCGTCCTCAACCCGATCGCGGGGCGCATCAGCGACCGCTCCACGCATCCCGCCGGGCGGCGCCGTCCGTTCCTCGTGCGGGCCGGGCTCACCCTGGCCGTGCTGTTCGCGGTGATGTTCGCCGGTCCCACCGAGCCGCAGGCCCTGGCCGCCGCGTGGGTGGCCGTGGCGTTCCTGGGCTGCGCGAGCGCCTATGCGTTCTTCCAGGTGCCCTACGTCGCGATGCCGGCCGAGCTGACGCTCGACTACGCCGAGCGGACGCGCCTCATGACGTGGCGCGTCGTCGTCCTCGCGCTGGCGATCCTGGTCTCGGGCGCCACCGCCCCGATCGTGGCCGACCAGCTGGGGCACGCGGCGATGGGCGCGTACGTCGGCCTCGTCATCGCGCTCGGCGTGCTGGGCGCGTGGTGGGGAACGCGCGGCGCGCCCGAGCACCCCACCGAGACCGCGGGCGGCACGTTCGCCGACCAGCTGCGGCTCGTGGCCCAGAACCCCGACTTCCGCGCGGTGCTGCTGACGTTCGTCGTGCAGGCCGCCGCGATCGGCACGGTGCTGGCGGGCGTGGCCTACGTGGCCGACGACCTGCTCGACAGCACGGCCGCCAACACGTTCCTGTTCGTCGCCTTCGTCGGTCCCGCGCTGCTCGTCACGCCGCTGTGGGAGCGCTACGCCACCACCCGCGGCAAGCGGTCGGGGTACGCCGTCGCCACCGTCTTCCTCGTGATCGGGATGGCCGCACTGCTGGCGGCGCACGAGGGCTGGCTCGCGCTCACCTATGTCGCCGCCGCGCTCGTGGGCATCGGGTACGCCGGGGCCCAGGTCTTCCCGATGGCGATGCTGCCCGACGTGGCCGCCGACGACGCCTCGCGCAGCGGGGCCAACCGCATCGGCGTGTTCACCGGCGTGTGGACCGCGGGCGAGACGCTCGGCCTCGCCCTCGGGCCCGGCATCTTCGCGCTCGTGCTGACGGCCGGTGGCTACGTGTCGTCGACGTCCGGCGTCACCGTCGACCAGCCCGACGGCGCCCGCCTCGCGATCGCGCTGGGCTTCTCGGTGCTGCCGGCTCTCCTGTCCGCGATCAGCCTCGTGCTGCTGCGCGGCTACCGACTCGACGACCGACTGAGGAGTGCCGATGTCGCCTGAGCAGGTCCTCGCCGAGCTCGCCGCCCGCCGGGAGGGCGACCTCCCCACCCACGGCGGCCGCACGCTGGCGTACGTCTACGACTCGGGACTGGCCGAGGCCGACGAGGTCGCCCGACAGGCCGTCGCGATGTACGCCGCCACGAACGGCCTCGACCCCACCGCCTTCCCCAGCCTGCTGTCGATGGAGGCCGACCTCGTCGGCTTCGCACGCTCGATCCTGCACGGTGGCGACGAGGTCGTCGGCACGGTGACGTCCGGCGGCACCGAGTCGATCCTGCTGGCGGTGCAGACCGCGCGCGATGCCGCCGGCGTGGAGCGCCCGGCGATGGTCGTGCCCAGCACGATCCACGCGGCCTTCGCCAAGGCCGCCCACTACTTCGGGGTCGAGCTCGTCGCGGTCCCGGTGGGAGCCGGACACCGCGCCGACGTCGACGCGATGACCGAGGCGATCGACCGTCTGGGCGACCGCGTGGTGCTGGTGGCCGCCAGCACGCCCTCGTATGCCCACGGCGTCATCGACCCCGTCGAGGAGCTGGCCGCCGTCACCCGCGAGCGCGGGCTGCGCCTGCACGTCGACGCGTGCATCGGCGGCTGGATCCTGCCGTGGACCCCCGACGCTCCCCCGTGGGACTTTGCGGTGCCCGGCGTCACCAGCCTCTCGGTCGACCTCCACAAGTACGCGTACACGCCCAAGGGGGTGTCGCTGCTGCTGCACGCCGACGCGTCGCTGCGCCGGCCGCAGTTCTTCGCGCACGCCGACTGGCCCGGCTACACGATGCTGAACTCCACCACGCAGTCCACGAAGTCCGGCGGACCGCTCGCCGCCGCGTGGGCCGTGGTCCAGCTGATCGGTGCCGACGGCTACCGCGACCTCGTCCGCCGCACACTCGACGGCACCCGCGAGCTGGCCGACGGCATCGAGGCCACCGAGCACCTGCACCTCGTCGAGCGGCCCGACACCTCGCTCGTCGTCGTGGGCACCGACGACGCCGTCGACGTGTTCACGATCAGCGACCTCATGCTCGACCGCGGCTGGTTCGTGCAGCCGCAGATGCGGTTCGGCGACGAGCCGGCGAACCTGCACCTGACGATCTCGGCGGCCACGGCCGCGTCGGTGCCCGAGTTCCTCGACGCACTGCGCGCGTCGGTGGCGCAGGCGGCCGAGCAGGGACCGATCCACATCGACCCGCTGCTCGCCGAGGCGGCCGCGACGCTGGACCCGGACACCCTCGACGACGAGGCGTTCGACGGCCTGCTGGCGCTCGCGGGGCTGGCCGGCGAGGGCGGAGAGGTCGCGGTGCCCGAGCGCCTCGGACCGGTCAACGCACTCGTCGACGTCGCTCCGCCGCGGGTGCGGGAGGCGCTGATGATCGCCTTCCTCGACCGTCTGACACGCTGATCCCGTGACCGATCCCTGGACCACGCCGGTGCCGATCGCCGGGCGCCTCGTGCGCCTCGAGCCCCTCGGACCCGAGCACGCCGAGGGCCTCGCCGCCGCCGGCGACGACCCCGCCGTCTTCGAGCACCTGCGCCGCTGGGACGTCATGTCCCCCGAGGTCGCGGCCGCCCACATCGCGCGTGCCGTGGCCGACCCGGCGCTGGTGCCGTGGGCGCAGATCGACGCCCGCACGGGCGAGGTGGCGGGGACGACCTCCTATTACGACGTCGACGCCGAGCTCCGCACCGTGGCGATCGGGCACACCTGGATCGGCCGGCGCTTCTGGCGGACCGGGCTCAACACCGAGGCCAAGCTGCTGCTGCTCACGCGGGCGTTCGACGAGCTCGGCTGCGTGCGCGTCGTGTGGCACACCGACATCCGCAACGACCGGTCACAGGCCGCGATCGCGCGGCTCGGCGCCCAGCGCGAGGGCGTGCTGCGCAAGCACAAGCTGCGCGACGACGGCAGCTGGCGCGACACCGTGACCTACTCGATGCTCGACGACGAGTGGCCCGCCGCGCGCGATCGGCTGACGGCGCGCCTCGCGGCCGACGCAGGATGAGGCATTCGGGTACCGGAGCGGGGCGCGATGCCTCGTCGTTCGTCCCGGCGGAGCCGCGTCAGGAGACGATCTTGGCGTTCCGCAGGATGCGCTGCGTGGCCAGCGAGAGCACGAAGGCGATCGCCATGGCCGAGATCGTGACCGCGAACGCGGGGGTGGGGCCCGAGGGGCCGAACGCGCCGTCGGCCGCGCGACCCGCGAGCGACGCGCCCGTCGCGTAGCCCAGGCCCGTGCCGCCGGCCATGAACGTCATGGCCGTGCCGATCCGGGCGGGCGGCACGATGAGGCCGGCCAGCGCGAAGGCGCTGATCAGGTAGGGCGCGACCGCGAAGCCCAGGACCGCGATCACCGCGACGACCTGCGGGATCGTCTGGACGAGCAGCAGCGGCAACGCCAGGACGACCATCGCGCCCGACGCCCACAGCATGCGCGTGGCGTAGAGGACGCTGGCCGGGACGGCCGCCAGCGACAGCGCCGCGACCATGCTGCCGATGCCGAGCACCGCGTGGATGAGGCCCGCCACGTCGGGGTGGCCCTGCTGCGTGGCCAGCACGGTGGAGCCGGCCTGGATGCTGCCGAAGAAGGTGCCCATGAGGAACACGGCCACGGCCAGGACGATGAACGCCGAGGTCCACATCCTGACGCCGTGGGTGGGCGCGTGCTCGCTGCCGCGCGGCACGAGCGCGGCGGTGCGGTGGACCGCGAACCACGAGCCGAAGACCAGCAGCAGCGCGGCCGCGGCGAGCAGCGCGCCGTCGGCGCCGATCAGCACGCCGAGGATGCCGACGAGCGCCGGGCCGAGCACGAACGACGCCTCGTCGCCCGCGCCCTCGTAGGAGAAGGCCAGGTCGACGAAGCGGTCGACCTCGTCGGAGCGGATGCGGCCCTCGCTGACGCGCAGCGCGAGGACGGGGCGCCAGCGCACGCGGGCCAGCGGTCCGACCTGCGGCATGACCAGGCCGGTGGCGGCGGCGATGACGATCAGGGTCCCCGAGGACACGCCGTGGTCGGCCGCGTAGACGACCGTCACGAGACCGATCGCGCCGAGGATCGACTGGGTGAGCACGACGGGGCGCTGCCCGATGCGGTCGGCCGCGGCACCGAAGAAGGGCGAGCCGATCGCGCTGGCGACCGCGAGCGCTCCGGCGGTGGCGCCGGCGATGCCGTACTTGCCGGTGGCCTGGGCCACGAGCATCAGGACGCCCATCTGGCTCATGGCCAGCGGGATGCGCCCCAGGAAGGCCACCGCGACGAACGAGAATCCAGCTGCGCCCCAGAGGCGGCGGTAGTCGGCGATGGCGGAGGACACAACCCGCCCATGCTACCCGTCGGGGCCACGGGTGGGCCTCCTAGACTCGGTGCAATGGTGGAGGCGACGATCGGGCGCGCCCGGGTGGCGACATCCGGACTGCTGTTCAGCAACGGATTCCTGCTCGGCGCATGGATCGTGCACATCCCCGTGGTCATGGACCGCACCGACATCACGGCCGCCACGCTCGGCACGCTGCTGCTGTGGATGGGCGCGTGCGCGTGGATCGGCATGCAGGCCGCCGGCTTCTTCGTCGACCGCACCGGCAGCGCCAAGGCGGTCACCGCCGCGCTGCTCGCGATGGTGCTCACCGTGACGCTGCCCGGACTGGCCACCGACCTGTGGACCCTCGCGGCCGCCCTCGGCGTGCTCGGCTTCGCCAACGGCATCGTCGACGTCGCGCAGAACGCCCAGGCCGTCACGGTGGAGCGCGCGTACGGCCGGCCGATCATGTCCTCGGTGCACGCCTGGTTCTCGGCCGGCGGGTTCGCGGCGTCGGCGCTCGGTGCGGGGATGCTCGCCCTCGGCTGGCCCATCCCGCTGAACTTCGTCCTGTTCGCGGTGATCGGCCTCGTCCTGCTGGTTGTCATCCGGCCCCACCTGCTCGACCACGACGTCCGCGACGCCGACGACCGTCCCGGCCGTCCGCCGTGGACCGCGCAGATCGTGCTGCTCGGCGCGCTCGCCTTCGCCCTGATGCTGGCCGAGGGGGTCGCCTACGACTGGAGCACCGTCCACCTGCGCGACGAGCTCGGCACGACCGAGGCGCTCGCGGCCGTCGCGTACGGCGCGTTCAGTCTCGCCATGTTCGTCACGCGACTGCTGGTCGACCGCGTCGTCGCGGTCACCGGCCCGGGCAGATTCGTGCGGTGGGCCTCCCTCGTGGGCGCGGCCGGGCTCGCCCTCGCGATCGTCGCGCCGACCCCCGCCGTCGCGATCGCCGGCTGGGCCGTGGTCGGCATCGGCCTGGCCGGCTGCGTGCCCCAGTTCTTCAGCGCCGCCGGCAACGTGGACCCGCGGCACGGGGCCGCGATCATCGCGCGCGTCACGGGCATGGGCTACGTCGCGCTGCTCAGCGGCCCGTCCGTGATCGGCCTGCTGACGCACTGGGTGCCGCTCACGACCGCGTTCCTGGTGCCGCTGGCGCTGTGCCTCGTGGCGAGCGCGCTGGCACCCTCGGCCCTCAGGAGGCACCCGTGAGCCTGCGCGA
Organism: Aeromicrobium sp. JJY06; assembly: GCF_044069275.1. Taxonomy (NCBI): domain Bacteria; kingdom Bacillati; phylum Actinomycetota; class Actinomycetes; order Propionibacteriales; family Nocardioidaceae; genus Aeromicrobium; species Aeromicrobium sp. JJY06. The sequence goes on along the minus strand of NZ_JBIMRD010000001.1, from coordinate 1,641,701 downwards.
CCTCATGGCGCCCGACTGGGCCGAGGCGATGGAGCCGGTGGCGCCCCAGATCGCCGCGATGGGCGACTTCCTGCGCGCCGAGGTCGCCGCGGGCCACACCTACCTGCCCGAGCCCGACGCCATCTTCCGCGCCTTCCGCACCCCGCTGGCGCAGGTGCGCGTGCTCATCACGGGGCAGGACCCCTACCCCACGCCCGGCCACCCGATGGGGCTCTCGTTCTCGGTCCGGCCCGACGTGCGCCCGGTGCCCCGCAGCCTGGCCAACATCTACCGCGAGCTGGAGGCCGACCTCGGCATCGCGCCCGCGTCGCACGGAGACCTCTCGGCCTGGGCCGACCGCGGCGTCATGCTGCTCAACCGCTGCCTGACCGTGCGGCCCGGCGAGGCCGCGAGCCATCGCGGACGCGGCTGGGAGGCGGTCACCGACCGCGCCATCGCGGCGCTCGTCGAGCGCGGCGGCCCGCTGGTCGCGATCCTGTGGGGTCGCGACGCCCAGTCGCTCGCCCCGCGCCTCGGCGACGTGCCGCGGATCGAGTCGGCGCACCCGAGCCCGCTGTCCGCCTCGCGAGGATTCTTCGGCTCGCGCCCGTTCAGCCGCGCGAACGACGCCCTGCGAGCGCAGGACGCGCAGCCGGTGGAGTGGGAACTGCCCCGCTAGGGTTGCCGCGTGAGCCAGACACGCATCCGCGACCGCGCCGTCCTCATCGACCAGGGCTTCGTGGTCATCCAGCGCTGGGGCCTGCGCATCATCGTGATCGCCGCCGCCCTCTACGTGCTGGGCTGGGGCGTCGGCCGCACCTGGATGATCTGGTTCCCCGTGTCGCTGGCGATCCTGTTCGCCACCGTCCTCGGCCCGCCCACCAAGCGCCTGCGCGAGCTCGGCGTCCCCGCGGCCGCCGCAGCGGGCGTCGTGATGCTGGCCTTCCTGGCCGCGCTGGGCTTCCTGTTCTCCATCCTCATCCCGCAGCTGGTCGACGAGGCCCCCGAGATCGCCGACCGCGCCGCGAAGGGCGTCAGCGAGGTGCAGGACTGGCTCGTCAACGGGCCGCTGCCGATCGAGGCCGGCCAGATCACGAACGCCCTGAACTCGGTGGAGGACTGGCTGCGCGACAGCGCCGGCGACATCAGCAGCGGCGTGCTCTCCACGATCGGCGTCGCCACCAACGTCGTCCTCAACACCGTCCTCGTGCTGATCCTGACCTTCCTGTTCATCAAGGACGGCCACCGCTTCCTGCCGTGGGTCGAGCGCCTCGGCGGCCACCGCGTCGGCGGTCACCTGCGCGAGATGCTGAACCGCGCGTGGAACACCCTCGGCGGCTTCATCCGCACGCAGGCGCTCGTGTCGTTCATCGACGCGGTGCTGATCGGCATCGCGCTCGCGGTGGTCGGTCAGCCGCTGTGGGTGCCGCTCGCGGTCATCACCTTCATCGGTGGCTTCATCCCGATCGTCGGTGCGTTCGCCAGCGGCGCCATCGCCGTGCTGGTGACCCTCGTGACGAACTCGCCGCAGGACGCGCTCATCATCCTCGTCGTGATCATCGTGGTGCAGCAGCTCGAGGGCAACGTCCTCTCGCCGATCCTGCAGGGCAAGAGCATGAACCTGCATCCGGCCGTCGTGCTGATGGCCGTCACCGCGGGCGGTTCGCTGTTCGGCATCACCGGCGCGTTCCTCGCAGTGCCCGTCACGGCCACCATCGCCGAGGTGCTGCGCTACGCGAACGACCGGATCGACTCCTCGCTCACCGCCGGTGGGGATCCGGTGGCGGCGATGACCGCGCCCACGGTGGCCGACGTCCAGGCCGACGAGGCCGACGCCGCGCAGGAGCGCGAGCGCGAGAGCTGACCGAGGCGCCGGCCTCGGCCGTCCGGCTCAGTCGAAGACGACCGTCTTCATCCCGTTGAGCAGCACCCGGTGCTCGGCGTGCGCCCGCACGGCGTGCACGAGCGCGCGGGCCTCGAGATCCTGGCCCATCGCGGCCAGCTCGGAGGCCGACGAGCGGTGGTCGACCCGTCGGAAGTCCTGCTCGATGATCGGACCCTCGTCGAGGTCGGCCGTCACGTAGTGCGCGGTCGCGCCGATCACCTTCACGCCGTGGCGGTGCGCCTGCTCGTACGGGCGCGCGCCCTTGAAGCTCGGCAGCAGCGAGTGATGGATGTTGATGGCGCGGCCGTGCACGTCGCGGCACATCTGGTCGGTGAGGATCTGCATGTAGCGCGCCAGGAGGAGCGCCTCGGCGCCCTTCTCGTCCATGAGGTCGAGCACGAGCTGCTCGGTCTCGCGCTTGGTCTCGGGCGTGACACGGATCTGGTGGAACTCGATGCCGTGCCACTCCACCGTCTCGCGCCAGTCGGGGTGGTTCGACACGACGGCGACGATCTCGATCGGCAGCTGGCCCTGGCGCGTGTGGAAGAGCAGGTTGTTGAGGACGTGGCCCTGCTTGGAGACCATCACGACGACACGCAGCGGCGCGGTGGCGTCGTGCAGGTCCCAGTCCATCTCGAAGGGCTCGAGCACGGGCGCCAGCGCGGCGCGCATGTCGTCGAGCGCCACCTGGCGGTCGGCGGCGAACCGCACGCGCATGAAGAAGCGGCGCGTGTCGGGGTCGGCGTACTGCTGGCTCTCGGTGATCGTCCAGTCGTCCTGCGCCAGCGTGGAGGCGATGGCCGCGACGATGCCCACCCGGTCGGGGCAGGCGAAGGTGAGGATGAAGTCGCTGTGCGGCTGGGGGGTCTCCATGAGGTGCATCGTCTCAGGTGCGCACCGCGAGGACGACGCCCAGGTACAGGACGTAGGCGAGCACGGCCGCGACGCCCTCGGCACGCGACATCCGGCGCCCGGTGGCCAGCACCGGCAGCAGCATCACCGCGACGAACGCCATGAGCGGCAGGTCGACCCGGATCAGGTCGCTCGTGACCTCCAGTGGCGCGACGAGCGACGTCACGCCCAGGATCAGCGCGAGGTTGTAGACGCTCGAGCCGATGAGGTTGCCGACCGCGATGTCGCGGTTGCCGCGCAGCGTGGACACGACGGTCGTCACCAGCTCGGGCGCCGAGGAGCCGATCGCCACGACGGTGAGGCCGATGACGACCTCGCTCACCCCGAGGGAGGCCGCCAGGTCGACCGCGCCGTGCACGAGCCAGTCGGCGCCCAGCACGACGACCCCGAGTCCGGCGACCAGCACGACGAGGTGCCGGACCAGGCCTCCGCCGGACGCCTCGGGCTCGGCCGGCGGCCGCGCGGGGTCGCGCACGGCGAGCACCACGACAGCCAGCGTGTAGACCGCGGCGATGACGACCAGCAGCGTGCCGTCGGCGCGCGAGAGCCGTCCGTCGAGCGCCAGCACCACCACGAGGATGGACACGGCCGCGACGACCGGCAGCTCGAAGACGATCGTGCGCGACTCGACGGCCAGGGGCACGAGCGCCGCGCTCAGCCCCAGGATCAGCAGCAGGTTGACGATGTTGGTGCCCGCGATGTTGCCCACGGCGAGCGGGCCCGCGTCGCGCAGCGCCGCGTCGATCCCGATCGCCAGCTCGGGCAGGCTCGTGCCGATCGAGACGACCGTGAGCCCGATGACCATCGGCGGGACGCCGAGCCGGGTCGCGACGGCGGCACCGCCGCGCACCAGCAGCTCCGCCCCGATCACGAGGGTCGCCAGGCCGGCCGCGACCAGCAGGACGGCCACGCGGCGGCCTAGTCGCGCTCGCCGCTGGACCGCTGGAGGCGGTCCTTCAGCAGCAGCGCGTGGTTGTGCTGCTCGTCGCGCGCGGCGTACAGGAGGGTCACGACGTCGTGCTCGGCGACCAGGCCGCGCAGCTCGTCGAGGGCCGGGTTGGCGTCGAGCTCGTTCGCGTACTCGTCGGCGAACGCCGAGAAGGCGATGTGCTCGTGGTGGAAGAGCTGGCGCAGCTCGGTGCTGGGCGCGACCTCCTTGAGCCAGACGTCGACCGCCGCGCGCTCCTTCGTCATGCCGCGCGGCCACAGCCGGTCGACCAGCACGCGCAGCCCGTCGTCGGGCGACGGGTCCTCCTGCACGCGGCGGACGCGGATCATGAGCCCGCGGGAACGAAGGTGGTCAGCAGGACGGCGGCGTCCTCGAGCGCCAGCAGGTCGTGGCGGTGGTCGGGGATCACCAGCAGCTCGCCCGCGGCGCCCTCCCAGGACTCCTCCCCCGCCGTCAGGCGGACGCGTCCCGACAGCACCTGCAGCGTCGCCTCGGGCGGCGCCTCGTGCTCGTCGAGTCGGCGGTCGGCCGCGAGCGCGATGACCGTCTGGCGCAGGTGGTGGTGGCGCCCCCGGTGCAGCGCGACGGCGCTGCGGCCGCTCGAGGCCTGGCCCGCCGCGGCGAGCTGGTCGCGGACGAGGGACGGGAGGTCGGTGGAGTCCATGACCCGACCGTAGCCCGAGCGGGGTGCCCCGCGCGCCGCCGCGTGAGAGAGTCCTGAGCCATGCGCATCAAGCCCGGCCGCCCCGACCTCTCGACCCACGCCGCCCTGTTCGACCTCCCGGAGGCGGCCGCGGGCGCACCCTCCATGACCTTCGGCGGGGTCTCGACGCTCGCGTTCGACGACGGCCGATCGGCCCTGCTCACGGACGGGTTCTTCTCGCGCCCGTCCCTGCTGCGCGTGGGGCTGGGCATGATCGCGCCCGACCTCTCCCGGATCGCCGACGGGCTGCGGCGGGTGGGCCTCGCCGGGCCCGAGGCCTCGCACCTCGAGGCGGTGCTGCCCGTGCACAGCCACTTCGACCACGTCATGGACGCGCCCGAGGTCGCCCGGCGGACCGGCGCCGCCCTCGTCGGCGGCACCTCGACGCTGAACGTCGGTCGTGGCGCCGGGCTGCCCGACGACCGCCTGCGGCCCGCGACGCCGGCGTCCCGATGGAGCTGGGCCCCTGGCGCGTCACCGCCGTGCCGTCGGAGCACTGCCCGCCCGACCGCTACCCCGGCACGATCGACCAGCCGCTCGCGGTGCCCGCGCGCGCCGGCGCCTACCGCTGCGGGGAGGCCTGGTCACTGCTCGTCGAGCACGACGCGGTGGGCGCCACGCTCGTCCAGGGCAGTGCCGGCTTCGTACCGGGCGCCCTCGACGGGCTGCGCGCCGAGGTCGTCTTCCTGGGCATCGGCCAACTCGGGCTGCTGGGCCCGGAGTACGTCGAGGGGTACTGGACCCACACCGTCCTCGCCGTGGGCGCGCGTCGCGTCGTGCTCACGCACTGGGACGACTTCTTCCGCCCGCTGGACCGGCCGCTGCGCGCGCTGCCGTACGCGGGCGACGACCTCGACGTGACGATGCGCGAGCTGCGGTACCTGGCGGGCCGCGACGGCGTCTCGCTGCACTTCCCGACGCTGGGGCGGCGCGAGGACCCGTGGCGGTCCTGACGGCTCAGAGCCCCCGACAGGATTCGAACCCGCGACATCCTCTTTACAAGAGAGGCGCTCTACCGACTGAGCTACAGGGGCGCGGCCGTGGCCGACCGCCTCATCCTAACGACGCTCAGACGCGGCCGGCCCGGCACGCTCGCGCGAAGTCCTCGTCGACCTGGTCCTCCTCCGGCAGGGCCGGCGTGACCGCCTCGTCGCCGTTGCCGATCTCGGCGAACTGCGTGAGGTCGGTGACCTGGTCGTCGGAGTCGCCACCCGGCGTGAGGAACCCGTCGAGCACGATCGCGCAGTCGGCGGCGCCGAACTCCTGCCAGCCGGTGAGGGTGCCCCACTCGTCGGCGCCGTCGCTGGCGATGACCCCCTGGGTGCGCAGCACGCCGATGACGCGGACGAGCCCCTCGTCGTTCTCCACCTCGTAGGCGGTGCGGGTCTGCAGCGAGAGGTCGACCGACCCGGCGTCCTGCGAGGTCTCCCAGACCGCGGTCATGCGCGTGTCCCGCAGCTCGAGATCGGGGTCGAGGACGGTGGCCCGCGCCAGTGCGGGCTCGGTCTGCGCGTCCGCGGCGTCGTCGATCGCGGCGACGAGGGACTTCGGCAGGTCCTCGCCGACCGCCCCGGGGTCGGTGGCGGCCTGCAGACCCCACGTCGCGACCGCGTCGGTCATCTCCTCGTACTCCGCGGCGGACACGCCGTCGGGCCGGGCGGGCGGCTCGGGGATCGCGCCGTCGGGCGCGGGCCAGCCGGCGATCCCGAGGTCGTCGAGCGTGATCTGCTGCGTGGGCGCGGGCTGCGGATCCGGCGTCGCCGCGGTCTCCTCGGGCTCGTCCGAGCCTCCGGTGCATCCCGCCAGCACGAAGGTCACCAACACGAGCAGCAGGACCGGTCGACGCACCCGTCCAGTATGCATACTGGCCCCGTGGCTCCTGCGAACCCGACTCCCCCGTACCCCCGCCTGCTGCGCGCCACGAGCCTGCTCGACACCCCGTACGCGGTGATCGACGAGGAGGCGCTGTGGGCCAACGCGTCCGACCTCGTCCGTCGCGCGGGCGGCAAGCCGATCCGGCTGGCCACCAAGTCGATCCGGGTGCGCTCGATCATCAAGAACGCGCTCACGCTCGACGGCTTCCGCGGGGTGATGACCTACTCGCTGGCCGAGTCCGTCTGGCTGGCCGACCAGGGCGTCGACGACATCCTGCTGGCGTACCCCAGCGTCGACCGCGAGGCCTACGCCGACCTGGTCGCCGACGAGCGGCGGCTCGCGTCCATCACCGTGATGGTCGACTCGATCGAGGCGCTCGACCTCATCGACTCGTTCCTGGGACCCGACCACCCGCCGATCCGGGTGTGCCTCGACGTCGACTCGTCGCTGCGGATGCTGGGCGCGCACCTGGGCGCCCACCGCTCCCCCGTGCACACCGCCCGCGACGCGAAGCGGATCGCTGCGACGATCACCGCCCGCCGTGGGTTCGACCTCGTCGGCCTGATGTTCTACGACGCACAGATCGCGGGCCTGCCCGACGGCGGCCCGGCCATCGCGATGGTGAAGCGGCGCTCCACGGCCGAGCTCCGGCGCCGCCGCCGCAAGATCGTCAAGGCGGTCGGTGCGATGACCGACCTGCAGATCGTCAACGCGGGCGGCACCGGCAGCCTCGACGTCTGGCGCGACGACGCGTCGGTCACCGAGCTCGCGGCCGGCTCGGGGCTCTTCGTGCCCACCCTGTTCGACGACTACCGGTCCTTCACCCCGCGACCCGCGGCGTTCTTCGCCCTCTCGGTCGTGCGCAAGCCCAGCCGCGACGCGGCCACGTGCTTCGGCGGCGGCTACATCGCCTCGGGGCCGGCCTCGACGTCGCGCGTGCCCACGCCCGTGTGGCCCGAGGGCCTCGAGTACTACCCCAACGAGGGCGCCGGCGAGGTGCAGTCGCCGCTGCGCGGCAAGGTCGCCCGCACCTTGGCGATCGGCGACCGCGTGCTGTTCCGTCACGCCAAGGCCGGCGAGATGTGCGAGCGGTTCGACCGGGTCGCGATCGTCGACGCCGCCGGCCAGGCCTCGCTGACCCCCACCTACCGCGGCGAAGGGAAGAACTTCGGATGACCTCGTGGAGCAACTGGGCCGGCAACGTCACGGCCTCGCCCGACGCGATCGAGCACCCCGGCTCCACCGACGAGGTGGTGGCGCTCGTCCGCGCCCACCTGCGGGTCAAGGCGGTCGGCGCGGGCCACTCGTTCACGCCCATCGCGCAGCCCGAGGGCGTGCAGCTGCGGCTCGACCGCATGGACCGTGTGCTGAGCGCCGACACCCGCACGGGCCTCGTGCGCGTGCAGGCGGGCATCTCGCTGCACGACCTCAACCGCCGCCTCACGTCGCTCGGACTGGCGCTGCCGAACCTCGGCGACGTCGATCCGCAGTCGGTCGCCGGCGCCACCTCCACCGGCACCCACGGCACCGGCGCGCGGCTCTTCGGCATCGCCAAGGCGGTCGCCGGGCTCCAGCTCGTCACCGCCGACGGCGAGGTGCTCGAGATCGGCCCCGACCACGAGCTCTTCGACGCCGCCCGCGTGGGCCTGGGCGCGCTCGGCATCGTCACCGAGGTCACCCTCCAGTGCGTCCCCTCGTTCCTGCTGCACGCACGCGAGGAGCCGATGGCGCTCTCGGACGTGATCTCCGGGCTCGACGAGCTCGTCGACGGCAACGACCACTTCGAGTTCTACTTCTTCCCGCACACCGACAAGGCCCTCACGAAGCGCAACAACCGCGTGCCCGACGGCACGACGCGCGCGCCGCTGCCCCGCTGGCGCCACGCGCTCGACGACGAGCTCCTGTCGAACACCGTCTACGAGCAGGTCCAGCGGCTCTCGACGCGCAAGCCCTCGCTGATCCCGCGCATCAACGCCCTCTCGGGCTCGCTGCTCGGCGCCCGCGAGTACACCGACGTGTCGCACGAGGTCTTCATCTCGCCGCGTCGCGTCCGCTTCCGCGAGTCGGAGTTCGCGCTGCCGCGGGCCGCCGCCGCCGACGCGATCGCCGAGATGCAGCGCTGGTACGCACGCACCGACCAGTACGTCTCGTTCCCCGTCGAGGTGCGCTTCACGGCGGCCGACGACATCTGGATGTCCACCGGGTACGAGCGCGACAACGTCTACATCGCGGTGCACCAGTACCACCGCACCGACCCGGCGGAGTACTTCGCGGCGATGCAGGACATCTTCGTCGCGCACGAGGGCCGGCCCCACTGGGGCAAGATGCACACCCTCGGGCCCGACCACTTCCGCGCGGTCTACCCGCGGTTCGACGACTTCGTCGCCGTGCGCGACCGGCTCGACCCCGAGCGCCGGTTCGGCAACGCCTACCTGCGCCAGGTGCTGGGCAGCTGACTCAGGCGCGCGCCTGGCTGATCGCGTAGAGCGAGATGCCCGCCGCGACGCCGGCGTTGAGCGACTCCAGCGTCGAGGACATCGGGATGGACACGAGCTGGTCGCACGTCTCGCCGACCAGTCGCGACAGGCCCTTGCCCTCGCTGCCGATCACGACCACGAGCGGTCCGTCGCCGAGGTCCATCTCGGGCAGCGCGACGTCGCCGTCGGCGGCCAGGCCGATGACCATGAGGCCCGCCTCCTGGTAGGCCTTGATCTGGCGGGTGAGGTTCGTGGCGCGTGCCACCGGGACGCGGGCCGCGGCCCCGGCCGAGGTCTTCCACGCGGCAGCGGTCATCTGGGCCGCGCGACGCTCGGGGATGACGACGCCGTGCACGCCGAACCCGGCCGCCGAGCGCACGATCGCGCCGAGATTCCGCGGGTCGGTGATGCTGTCGAGCATGACGATGAGCGGCGGCTCACCGCGCTCGGCCGCGAGGTCGAGCAGGTCGTCGGGGTCGGCGTAGTCGTACGCCTCGAGCTTGGCCGCGATGCCCTGGTGGACGGCACCCGACGTGATGCGGTCGAGCTCGTTGCGGGCCACCTCGAGCAGCGGCACGTGCAGGTCGGCCGCGAGCTGGAAGATCTCGCGGACCCGGTCGTCGCGGTCGATGCCCTCGGCGACCTGGAGCGACACGACCGGCACGCTGGCGCGCAGCAGCTCCACGACGGAGTTGCGGCCCACCACCAGCTCGGGACCGTCGTCGCCCCGTCGCTTCGGCCGGCCCGACTGACGCCGGTCGGCCGCCTGGGCCATCTTGTACTTCTTGTGGTTCGGACGGTCCTCGGCGCGGGGCGTGGGGCCCTTGCCCTCCAGACCCTGTCGGCGTCGTCCGCCCGAGCCGGCGGTGGGGTTGCCCTTGCCGGTCTTCTTGATCGCGCCCTTGCGCTTGCTGTTGCCGGCCATCAGCGGCCACCCTTCAGGTTCCAGCGGGTCCCCGAGGGCGTGTCCTCGAGCTCGATCCCCGCAGCAGTCAATTGGTCGCGCAGCTCGTCGGCGCGACCCCAGTCCTTCGCGGCCTTGGCCTCCGCGCGCGCCGCGACGAGCGCGTCGACCAGCTGGCCGAGCGCGTCGGTGGCGACGCCCGAGCCGTCCTGCGTGCCCCACGTGAGCGGGTCCAGACCCAGCACGTCGAGCATCGCGCGGACCGAGGCCAGCGTCGCGGCGAGCGCCGCGGTGTCGCCGTCGGCGAGCTGGCGGTTGCCCTCGCCGATCTCGGCCTGCAGCACCGCGAGCGCCGCCGGGACCGAGAGGTCGTCGTTCATCGCGTCGGCGAACGCCTGCGGCACCGTGCCGGGCTCGCCCTCACCGACCAGCTCGGCGGCGCGCACGCAGAAGCCCTCGATGCGCTCGAACGCCGTGGCCGCCTCGGCGAGCGACTGCTCGCTGAACTCGATGATCGAGCGGTAGTGCGCGGCGACGAGGTAGTACCGCACCGCGATCGCCGGGACGCGCTTGACGACCTCCCCGACCGTGAGCGTGTTGCCGACGCTCTTGCTCATCTTGGAGTTGCCCAGGTTGAGCATCGCGTTGTGCATCCACACCCGCGCGAACCGCTGGCCGGCCGCGCGCGACTGGGCCAGCTCGTTCTCGTGGTGCGGGAAGCGCAGGTCGAGGCCGCCGCCGTGGATGTCGAACTCGTGACCGAGGTACTTCGCGGCCATCGCCGAGCACTCGAGGTGCCAGCCGGGTCGGCCGCGACCCCACGGTGTGGGCCACGAGGCGGACTCGGGCTCGTCGGCCTTGCGGCCCTTCCACAGCGCGAAGTCGCGCGGGTCGCGCTTGCCCTCGGGCGGGGCGTCGGGCGCGGCCTGCATGTCGTCGAGGCGCTGGTTGGACAGCTGGCCGTAGTCGGGCCAGGAGCGGACGTCGAAGTACACGTCGCCCGATCCGTCGGTGGCCGGGTAGGCGTGGCCGCGGTCGATGAGCTCGGTGATCATCTCGATCATCTCGGGCACGTGGCCCGTGGCGCGCGGCTCGTACGTGGGCGGGCGGCAGCCCAGCACCTCGTAGGCGGCGTGCAGCGCGCGCTCGTTCTCGTAGGCGACCTCGAACCACGGCTTGCCCTGCTGACGGCCCTTGGCGAGGATCTTGTCCTCGATGTCGGTGACGTTGGCGATGATCGTGACCTGGAGGCCCGCGTGCTCGAGCCAGCGGCGCAGCACGTCGAAGACCAGCTCCTTGCGGATGTGGCCGATGTGCGGCGGACCCTGCACGGTCAGCCCGCAGTGGTAGATGCCGACCTGGCCGGGCACGACGGGGTCGAGCGGTCGCAGCTCGCGGCTGGCGGAGTCGTAGAGGCGCATCGTCACGCCCCCAGCGTATCGGCCGCGGACAGGCCCACGGACCGCGACGAACCGCACCAGCGCCGTCACTTCGCTACCAACCGCCACAGTTTTCACTTAGCCTGATCCGGTGATCCGCCGACTCTTCCCCGTCGCGGCAGCGCTCACGGCCCTGCTGACGTCCGTCCTGATCGCGCCCGGCCTGGCCACCGCGCCCGCCGAGGCCGCCTCCTACCCGCGCCCGAAGCTGACCCAGTTCACGCCGAAGCTGACGATCCCCGCCGGCGCGAAGGCCAAGTCCTGGCGCTCGCCGTGGGTCTCGACCCCGCAGGCCAGCACCGCGCTGATCCCCTCGTGGAACGTCACCCGCATGCCCAGCGGCACCTGGATCAAGGTCAAGGTGCGCGTGTCCAGCGGCTCCACCGTGTCGTCCTGGAAGACCGTCGCCCAGTGGCGCCACGCCCTCGCGGGCGGCCAGCGCCGCACGTACGGCGCGCAGGCCGATCGCCTGGCCCGCGTCGACACCGACGTCGTCCGCGCGGTCACCGGCAAGACGTTCACGAAGTGGCAGGTGCAGGTGTCGGCCGGCCGCAAGACTGTCAAGACCAAGACTCCGATCGTGCGCACCGTCGCCGGCGTCTCGTCGACGTACGTGAGCAAGACCGCGGGCACGTCGAAGACCACCATGACGAGCACGGTGGACCTCAAGGTCCCGGCGTCGTCGCAGATGATCCACTCCGGCCACTACCCGCAGTACGGCGGCGGCGGCGAGGCCTGGTGCTCGCCCACCTCGACCTCGATGGTGCTGCGCTACTACGGCCTCGGCCCGAAGGCCGCCGACTACGCGTGGGCGTCCGGCGCCGACCGCTGGGTCGACCACGCCGCGCGCTACTCCTACGACTCGTCCTACAAGGGCACGGGCACCTGGCCGTTCAACACGGCCTACGCGTCGATGTACAGCACCGACGCCGTGGTCCACCGCCTGGTGAACCTGCGCGAGATCGAGGCCTACGTCAAGAAGGGCGTGCCGGTCGTGACGTCCGTGGCGTTCGGCCGCGGCCAGCTGAGCGGCTCGCCGATCAGCGCCACGCCGGGCCACCTCATGGTCGTGCGCGGCTTCACGAAGGGCGGCGACGTCCTGGTGAACGACCCCGCGGGCCGCACGAACTCGCAGGTCCGCCGCACCTACGACCGGGCGCAGTTCGAGCGCGCGTGGCTGAAGGGCAGCGGCGGCGTCGTCTACGTCATCGCGCCGCGGAACAAGCGCCTCACGTTCTGAGCCCGACTAGGGTTCAGGCGTGAGCGCTCCCCGGGTCGGCATCGGAACCGACGTCCACCAGCTCGTCGACGGCCGTCCCCTCTGGGTGGCCGGTCTGCACTGGCCCGACGCTCCGCGCGGGCTGGAGGGCCACTCCGACGGCGACTGCGTCGCGCACGCGATGGTCGACGCCGTGCTGACCGCCGCAGGGCTGGGCGACATCGGCAGCCGCTTCGGCACGGCCGACCCGCGCTACGCCGGAGCGTCGGGCACCGAGTTCCTGCGCGCCACGGCCGACCTCGTCCGCGAGGCCGGGCTGTCCGTCGGCAACGTGAGCGTGCAGCTGATCGGCAACGAGCCGCGCCTCTCCGGCCGCCGCGACGAGGCCACGCAGGTCCTCTCGGAGGCCATCGGAGCCCCGGTCTCGCTCTCGGGCACCACCACCGACGGCCTCGGCCTCACCGGCCGCGGCGAGGGCATCGCCGCCATCGCCGTCGCCCTCGTCCTCTAGTAGGCACACTCAGGTCGGGAGGTCGGCGACGGCGCGGTCGTCGGACGCGTAGTACTCCGCGAGGATCCGCTGGGCGACCCTCGCGCCGCCGTCCTCGAGCCGCGCGCGGCCGCCGGGAAGGTGCCCCAGCACGCGGTGCCGAGCGCTGTTCGCGACCCAGAGCATCGCGTGCGCCCACGGCGGCCGCCAGGGCAGCCCGAGCTCGCGCATGCTCTCGCGGCCGAGGAACAGGCTGAGCATGCTCAGCGTGCGCTCGGTCTTCCAGCGGCCGTGCGGCAGCTCCCCGAGCACCGAGATGATGTCCTGCGAGAGCCGCGGCCCCGCCTCGGTGATGGTGTCCTGCGCCAGCACCACGTGGTAGTTGATCCGCTGACGCTCGCGCTCGCTGTCGACGAGCCACTGCTCGTCGACGCCCATGAGCCAGCCCACGTACTTCCACAGGTGCATCACGGCGTCGGAGTCGCGCCGGCTCACCGGGACACCGAGCGCCTTCACGCCGATCAGCACCGTGCCGTCGAACAGGCCGAGCGTGCCGGCCTGGTCGGCCTGGTTGATCGGCAGTCCCCACCGCGCGGTGTCCCAGCGCGACGCGAACGTGTGGTTCACCAGCGCGTGCATCGCGCGGACGTGTGCCGTCGTGCGCCAGCCCTCGCCGCGCACCGCCAGTCCGCCGGGCGTGGTCACCGCCACCGCCCACGACTGCGTCTCGGCCAGCCGCCGGCGGGTGGACGACCCGGCCAGCGCGCCCGTCGCCACGAGCAGGTCCGGCGGCCCACCGAACCGGTAGCCGCCGATCAGCGAGAGCTGCAGGAGCACGTCGGCGGCGTTGCGGCCGAACCGGCGGAACACCCGCGCGCCCTCGTCGACGAGGTCGCGGTCGAGCCACGGCGGGTCCTGCTCCAGCGTCCCCACGAATGCGGCGAGCGAGGGAGGCGTCGCGTCGTCCACCCCGTGCTCGAGTGCCGCGCGGAACTGCGCCATCGAGACCTTCTCGGGGTCGCCGGCCGGCAGCCGCATCGCCGCGGCCAGGCGCGCCCCCAGCTCGTCGCGCTCGGTGAACCCCCGCCCGATCCGCTCCATGAGGTCCTCGTCGACCTCGCGGACCCCGGCGAGCGTCCTCAGCACCCGCCCCAACCGCACATTGCGCTGTCCCCCGGCGCGAAACCGCGTGGGCGGGACCTGGACCGTCGTCATGGGAACACCGTGACACGAGCATTTGCTCGCATACAATTCGCGTCATGGCCCTGAGGAAGCTGCCGCGGCAGCAGCGCTCGCGCGAGATGGTGGACCGGATCGTCGCAGCGGCTCGCGACGTGCTCGTGGCGGACGGCTACGACCGGCTCACCACCAACCGCGTCGCCGACCGTGCCGAGGTCAGCCCCGGCTCGCTCTACCAGTACTTCCCGGACAAGGCGTCGATCGTCGAGGAGGTCACGGCCCGCTACGTCGACCGGCTGGCCGAGGACGTCGTGGCCTCGCTCGTGGACCACGTCCACGAGGACCCCGAGGCGATGGCCCGCGCCACGGCCGAGGCGCTGCTGTCGGCGCTCGAGCGCGACCCCACGCTGCTGCGGGTGGTCTGGGAGGAGCTCCCCGCCGCGCGGCACCTCGACGATCGGCTCGGGCTCGAGCGGCGCGTGCGCGACGTGCTGCGCGCCTACCTCGGCGGCCGGCAGTCCCCGGTGGCACGTCGGCGCGACCCCGCGCGCTCCTCGTGGCTGATCGTGCTGGCCGTGGAGTCGCTGGCCGTGCGCTTCGTGCTGGACGAGGACCCGCCGCTGACCCGCGACGAGCTCGTGGACGACCTCGTGGCCCTCGGCCTGGCCTGGTGGTGAGGCGCCCGCAACGCACGAACGCCCGGCCGGAGCCGGGCGTTCGTGGTGCTGCTGGTGATCAGGAGGCGAGGACCTCGTCGAGACGGATCTCGGCCTTGTCCTCGTTCGTGTTCTCGGCGAGCGCGAGCTCGGAGACGAGGATCTGGCGAGCCTTCGCCAGCATCCGCTTCTCACCGGCCGAGAGGCCACGCTCGTGGTCGCGGCGCCAGAGGTCGCGCACGACCTCGGCCACCTTCAGGACGTCTCCGGAGTGCAGCTTCTCCAGGTTCGCCTTGTAACGCCGGGACCAGTTGGTGGGCTCCTCGACGTGCTCCGCACGGAGCACGCTGAAGACCCGCTCGAGACCGGCCTCGTCGACCACGTCTCGCACCCCCACCAGGTCGACGTTGTCGGCCGGCACACGTACGACCAAATCGTTCTGAGCGATGATCCGGAGGACGAGGTACGTGCGGTCCTCACCCTTGATGTTCCGGACCTCGATGTCTTCGATCACCGCAGCACCGTGGTTGGGGTACACAACGGTTTCGCCGACAGAGAAAGCCATGGAGAAAGCACCTTTCCTAGGTGACCAGAATAACATGCGCGGTGGAGTACCCTGCCTGCCTTCGTCCACGGTGGGCCCCGATACCATGCCAGCGTGAGCACACGTCGTCGCACCATCGCCGCCATCGCCCTGGCCGTCTCCGCCCCGTTCGCGCTCTCCGCCTGCGGTACGAGCTTCGGCGCCCAGACGAACCAGCAGTACCAGGCCGGAGTCGGCGCGAACCTGCGCACCGGCCCGATCGGGGTCTACAACGGCCTGTTCGTCGACAACGGCGACGGCACGGCCACCTTCTCCGGCGGCCTGCTGTCCGACGAGGCGCAGACCATCGAGTCGGTCACCGTCGACGGCGCCGCGAAGAAGCTCGCGCGCCCCATCTCGCTGGAGCCGAACGCGCTCCTCACGCTCGGCGCGGCGGGCGAGATCGTGGTCCGCAGCGACGTCGCGGCCGGCGACTACGTCACCATCAGCTTCGCCGCGACGCCCGGCGGCGACGTGAGCATCGAGGTCCCGGTCGTCACCCGCACCGAGATGTACTCCGACGTCGCGAAGCGTCCCACCTCCCCGGCCGAGGCCGAGGCGCCCCAGGCTCAGGAGTCCGCTCCCGCCGAGGGCGACGAGGGCCAGTCCGACACCGAGCAGGGCGACACCTCCCCCGGCGGCAGCTGAGACTCCCCCGACACACGACGAAAGGGCCCCGGCGGATCGCCGGGGCCCTTTCGCGTGCGGTCGTCAGGCGACGGGCAGCTCGCCCGTGACGAGGTAGACGACGCGGCGGGCCATGCTGACGGCGTGGTCGCCGACGCGCTCGTAATAGCGCCCCAGCAGCGCGAGGTCGATCGCGGTGTCGACGCCGTACTCCCACGTGCCGTCGAGCAGGACGCGGAACAGCTCCTGGCGGAGACGGTCCATCTCGTCGTCCTCGACCTCCAGCTCGGCCGCGGCGTCGAGGTCGCGCTCCGACACGATCCGCGCCGCCGACCCGATCATCGAGTGGGCCACGCTGGCCATGTCGCGGATGAGCGGCTGCACCGGGAGCGGCACCGCCATCTCCGGCGCGCGGCGGCGCGCGATCTTGGAGACGTGGACGGCCAGCGCGCTCATGCGCTGCAGGTCGGCGACCATCCGGAGGGTCGAGACCAGCTGGCGCAGGTCGGTGGCGACGGGCTGCTGGGTCGCGAGCAGGACGAGTGCCCGCTCCTCGACCTCGTCGATGGCCTCGTCGATCCCCCGCTCGCCGGCGATGACGGTCTCGGCGGTGGCGATGTCGGTGTCGAGCAGGGCCCGAGTGGCGTCGGCCACGGCGGCTCGCACCCGGTCGGTGATGATGACGAGCTCGTCGACGATGAGGTCGAGCTGCTCGTAGTACTGGTCGCGCATGGGTCGACCGTAGGCGTGCTGCGTGAATGATCGGCGACCTGCGGTGAACGGGCGGTGAACGCCAGCGGAAAGCGTGCTCGCAGGGCCTGCCGCGATGGCGGTCCGGGCGGACGGTCGGCCTACGATCGGTCTCGTGGAGGTCTCAGAGATCCTGGCCGGCGCCGCCGGCATCGTGCTCGGCGCGCTCATCACCTATGTGTGGTGGTTCTCCGAGCGGTCCCAGGAGGCCGCCCCTCCCGCCCCCGTCCCGGCCGTGCCGCCGGACATCGCCACCGTGCTGTCGGTGCTGCGCTCGTCGGCGCTCGTGCTCGACCAGGAGGAGCGCGTGCTGCGGGCCTCCGCCGCCGCGATCGGCCTCGGCCTGGTGACCGACGACGACCGCCTGCGCAGCGAGGAGCTGCTCGACCTCGTCCGCCTGGTCCGCCGCGACGGCGAGGTGCGCGAGGACGAGTTCGAGATCCGCATCCGCCGCCGTCCCCCGGTCTACGTGCGCGCCCGCGTCGCACCCCTCTCCCACGGGCTCATGCTCGCGCTGGTCGAGGACCGCACCACCGAGCAGCGCGTCGAGACCCTCCGCCGCGACTTCGTCGCGAACGTCAGCCACGAGCTGAAGACCCCGATCGGCGCGATCAGCCTGCTGGCCGAGGCCGTGGGCGAGGCCAGCGACGATCCCGAGGCCGTCGTGCGCTTCGCGTCGCGCATGCAGTCCGAGAGCGAGCGCCTGACGCGCCTCGTGCAGCAGATCATCGACCTCTCGCGCCTGCAGGCCGACCTGGGCAGCGACGACGCGGCCGTGATCAAGGTGGGCGAGCTCGTCGCCGAGGCGGTCGAGCACTCGCACACCGACGCCGAGGCGAAGTCGATCACGATCTCGCAGGACGTCGAGCCCGACCTGTTCGTCCAGGGCGACCGGGCCCAGCTGCACGCCGCCGTCAGCAACCTCGTCGAGAACGCCGTCACCTACAGTCCCGAGGGATCGGTCGTCGCCGTGGGCGCGACCGGCGACGGCGAGGACGTCCGCATCACCGTGTCCGACCACGGCGTGGGCATCGCGCCGGAGGAGCAGGACCGGATCTTCGAGCGGTTCTACCGGGTCGACCCGGCGCGCGCCCGCGCCACCGGCGGCACCGGTCTGGGACTGTCGATCGTCAAGCATGTCGCCGCCGGCAACGGCGGCTCCGTCGAGGTCTGGAGTGAGCCGGGCCTCGGATCGTCCTTCACGCTGGTGCTGCCGGCGCGGGACGTCGATGAAGGAGAGCGCGAGTGACCAAGGTCCTGATCGTCGAGGACGAGGCCAGCTACAGCGAGGCCCTGTCCTACGTCCTGCGCAAGGAGGGGTACGACGTGGCCGTCGCCGAGACCGGCCCGGACGCGCTGACCGCCTTCGAGCGCGGCGGTGCCGACATCGTGCTGCTCGACCTCATGCTGCCGGGCCTGTCCGGCACCGAGGTGTGCCGCACGATCCGCCAGACCTCGTCGGTGCCGATCATCATGGTCAGCGCGAAGGACACCGAGGTCGACAAGGTGGTGGGACTCGAGCTGGGCGCCGACGACTACGTCACCAAGCCGTACTCGCCGCGCGAGCTCGTGGCGCGCATCCGCGCGGTGCTGCGTCGCGGTGCGCCCGAGGAGGTCGACGACGACAGCGTCATCGAGGTCGGCGGCGTGCGGATGGACGTCGACCGCCATCTCGTCACGGTCGACGGCGCCGAGGTGCGGCTGCCGCTCAAGGAGTTCGAGCTCCTCGAGTACTTCCTTCGCAACAGCGGCCGCGTGCTGACGCGCGGCCAGCTGATCGACCGCGTGTGGGGCGCCGACTACGTGGGCGACACCAAGACGCTCGACGTCCACGTGAAGCGCCTGCGCGCCAAGATCGAGGACGACCCCGCGCACCCCACGGTCCTCACGACCGTGCGCGGTCTGGGCTACAAGTACGCCTGAGTCCGCGGGAAGCGCTGGGCGTGACGTTTCGGGGCCGGATGCGGCGCTTCGACCCCGCGAACGTCACTGCCAGCGTTCTCAGCGGCCCTGGTTGGCGACCGCGGCGATGGCGGCCGCGGCAGCCTCGGGGTCGAGGTACTGGCCGCCGCGCTGCGTGGGCTTGAGGTCCTCGTCGAGCTCGTAGACCAGCGGGATGCCGGTGGGGATGTTGAGGCCGACGACCTCGTCCTCGCCCAGCCCGTCGAGGTGCTTCACGAGCGCGCGCAGCGAGTTGCCGTGCGCCGTGACGAGCACCGTCTTGTCGTCGCGCAGGTCGGGCACGATCTGGTCGTACCAGTACGGCAGCATCCGCACGAGCACGTCGGCGAGGCACTCCGTGCGCGGCAGCAGCTCGCTGGGCAGGTCGGCGTAGCGGGGATCCCCGGCCTGGCTGAACTCGGAGTCGTCGTCGAGCGCCGGCGGGGGCGTGGAGTACGAGCGGCGCCACGTCATGAACTGCTCCTCGCCGAACTCCTCGAGCGTGGCCTTCTTGTCCTTGCCCTGGAGGGCGCCGTAGTGGCGCTCGTTGAGGCGCCAGCTGCGCTTGACCGGGATCCAGTGGCGGTCGATGCCGTTGAGCGTGATCTCGGCGGTGCGGATCGCGCGGCGCAGCAGCGAGGTGTGCGAGACGTCGGGCGCGATGCCCGCGTCGTTCAGCAGCTGGGGCGCGCGGAGCGCCTCCTGGACGCCCTGCTCGTTGAGGTCGACGTCGACCCATCCGGTGAACAGGTTGAGGGCGTTCCACTCGCTGTGACCATGACGCAGCAGGACCAAGGTGCTCATGCCGACAGCCTAGTGCCGGGCGCGGGACCCCGGCTCAGGGCTGCGCGCTGATGGACTGCAACGCGCGCAGGTAGTCGTCCTGCGAGTGCACGCCCGCGAGCGTGTAGCGCGCGTCGACGACCACGAACGGCGACGCCTCGGCGCCGATCGCGCGGGCGGTCTCGCGCTGCTCGTCGACCTCGGCACCCAGCTCGTCGCTGGCCAGCAGCGCCTCGGCCGTCTCGAGCTCGAGGCCGACCAGCGCGGCCCGGCTCGCCAGGACGAAGCCGTCCGACACGTCGGCGCCCTCGAGGAAGTGCGCCCGCCACAGCTGGTGCAGCAGCTCGCGCTGGACCTCCGAGCCCGACTCCTCGGCCCACGTCAGCAGCCGCCATGCGTCGGTGGAGTCGGCCGGGACGACCTCGTCCACGTTGAGGTCGATGCCGGTGATGCGCGCGGCCGCGGCGACGTCGTCGGCCGTGCTGGCCGCACCGAAGGTCGCCGCGCGGTACGAGACGTCGATCGGCTCGCCGGTCAGGATCGTGTAGAGCGCCGCGGCCCGCTCGAAGCGCACCGCGCCCACGTAGGACCAGGCGTCGACGACGTCGGCGAAGACGATGGCTTTCACGCCGACCACGCTACGGGACGGGGCCCGGGGGCTCAGTCCTGCGGGCGCAGGTGGCGGAAGGCGTCGAGGTTGCGCGTGGACTCGCCGCGCGACTCGCGCCAGCGCCACTCCTTGCGGATGCTCGACGCGAAGCCCAGCTCGAGGATCGTGTTGAACGACTCGTCGGCGTAGAACAGCACCGAGCCCAGCAGCCGGTCGAGCTCGTCGGCCGTGACGGCCTCCAGCGGCAGCCGGCCGTCGAGGTAGATGTCGCCCGCGGAGTCCACCGCGAACGCGACGCCGTAGAGCTTGAGGTTGCGCTCGAGCATCCAGCGGTAGACGGCCTCGTGGTTCTCGTCGGGGTGACGCGCGACGAAGGCGTGCACGCCCAGCGCGTGCTGGTTGACCTCGAGCCGGCACGTGGTCTTGAGCTTGCGCTCGCCCGGCAGCTCGACCTCGAACACGTCGTTGCCGTGGCGCGTGTACTCCAGCCCGGCCTCGTCGAGCGCTGCCTCGATCACGTCGCGGACGTCGGTCATCGTGCCTCCTCCTGCGCCGCCACGCGGTCGTGCAGGGCGGCGGCGTAGACGTCGAGGGTGCGCTCCGCAGTGACGTCCCAGCCGAACGACTCGGCGTGGCGCACCGCCTTGGCACCAGCCTCGGCCCGGAACGCGGGGTCCGCCAGGTAGGGGCGGATCGCGGCGGAGTACGCGGCCGGGTCGTGGCCGTCGACGAGGGTGCCCGTGACGCCGTCGGCCACGGCCGTGGTCAGGCCGCCCACGGCGGCGGCCACGACGGGGGTGCCGCAGGCCTGGGCCTCGATGGCGACCAGCCCGAACGACTCGTTGTGCGACGGGACGCACACGACGGCGGCCCGCGAGTACCACTGTGCGAGCTCGGCCTGGCTGACCGTCGGGACGAAGTCGACGCGGTCGGCGATGCCGAGGCGGTGGGCGAGGTCGGTGAGCTCGGTGGGACGCTCCAGGCCGCTCCCCGAGGGACCGCCGATGATGGCGACCCGGTGCGGCTCGTCGATCAGCGCCGACGCGTGCAGCACGACGTCGGGCGCCTTGAGCGGCTGGATGCGACCGGCGAAGACGATCAACGGCGGCTCGTCGTCGGGCTGGGACGCACTGAAGACGTCGAGGTCGACGCCGGGGTGCACGACCTCGACGGCGAGCGGGTCGGCCTCGTACAGGTCGATCAGCTCGCGGCGCTCCTCGGCCGTGTTGGCGATGAGGCGGTCGGCGAGGCGCACGATCTCCTCCTCGCCGGCGACGCGTCCGACGGGTTCGGGGGTGTCCCCCGTGGCCAGCGCCGCGTTCTTGACCTTCGCCATCGTGTGCATCGAGTGCACGAGCGGCACGCCCCAGCGCTCGCGCAGGACGGTGCCGACCTGACCCGACAGCCAGTAGTGCGAGTGGACGAGGTCGAAGTAGCCGGGCTCGTGCCGGGCCTCGACGCGCAGCACGTCGCGCACGAACGCACACAGCTGGCTGGGCAGGTCGCCCTTCGTCAGTCCCTCGAACGGGCCGGCGGCCACGTGGTGCACGCGGATGCCGTCGGCGGCCTCGACGACCGGGGGCAGGTGGCGCGAGGTGGCGCGGGTGAAGACCTCGACCTCGATGCCGCGCGCGGCGAGGCGCCGCGAGAGCTCGAGGACGTAGACGTTCATGCCGCCCGCGTCGCCGGTGCCCGGCTGGTCGAGCGGGGAGGTGTGCGCCGACAGCATCGCGACACGTCGGATCCCTCGGGCAGCCATGGGCTCCATTCTGGCACGCTGTCCCCATGCCCACCGCCGTCGTCACCGGAGCCAGCAGCGGGATCGGCGAGGCCACGGCCCGCGCCCTGTCGGCCGCCGGGTTCACCGTCCTCGCCGCCGCCCGACGCCGTGATCGCATCGAGCGACTCGCCGAGGAGATCGACGCGATCGCCCTGCCCTGCGACATCACGAACCCCGACGACGTGGCTCGTCTGGCCGACGCGGTCGGCGACCGGCTCGACCTGCTCGTCAACAACGCCGGCGGCGCGAAGGGGATGGTCGACGTCACCGACGCCGACCTCGACGACTGGCGCTGGATGTACGAGACCAACGTGCTCGGCACCGTCGCGGTGACCCAGGCGCTCGCGCCCGCGCTCATCAACTCGGGTGCCGGCACGATCATCAACGTGGGCTCCACCGCCGGACGCGTCGCCTACGAGGGCGGCGGCGGCTACACCGCGGCCAAGCACGCGCTCGCGGTCGTCACCGAGACGCTGCGACTCGAGCTGAACGGCCAGCCGGTGCGGATCAGCGAGATCGCCCCGGGCATGGTCAAGACCGAGGAGTTCAGCCTCACCCTGTTCGCGGGCGGCTTCGCCCGCGCCGAGGCCGTCTACGCCGGCGTCGACGAGCCGCTGCTCGCGCAGGACATCGCCGACGCCATCACGTGGGTGGCCACGCGGCCGCCGCACGTGGACATCGACCTCATGGTCATCAAGCCGGTCGCGCAGGCCGCGCAGCACAAGGTGCACCGCCGGCCCCAGTAGACCGAGGCCGGCGACGCGCCTCAGTCCGAGGCGGGCGTGTCCGCGCTCGCCGGGTTGTCCGGCGTGGCCGGCGGCGTCGCTGGCGATGCGGCCGGCGTGGCGGCCTTCGTGGCCTTGCGCGCGGCGGTCTTGCGACCCTGGGCGCTCGTGCGCTTCGCGGTGGAGGTGGCGCCGGCCTTCTTCGCCGGTGCCTTCGTGGCGGTGGCGGTCTTCTTCGCCGGAGCCTTCTTGGCCGTGGTGGTCTTCGCCGTCGTCGCCTTCTTCGCGGGCGTCGCCTTCTTCGCGGTCGTGGCCTTCTTCGTGGTGGTCTTCCTCGCCGAGGTCTTCTTCGCGACGGGGGTGACCTCGGCGGCAGGGGCCGTGCCGGGGACCTCCGCGTCGACCGGTCCACTCGCGTCGGAGGCGGCCAGCGCCTCGCCGGCGAACGAGGTGGTCTCGTCGGCCTTCGCAGGAGCCTTCTTCGTCGTCTTCTTCGCGGGCGTCTTCCTGGCGCTGCGGGCGGCCGAGCCGAGGGGGTCGCCGTGCGCGGCCTCCACCGGGGAGTCCGTGGGTCGCGAGGGCTCGGCCGGCGCGGGGGTGGGCTCGGCCGGCGGCGGCGTCGCGGTGGAGCCCGGCTTGACCACGTCGGGCGCCAGGCGCGCCACCATCGCGGTGAGGTCGGCGATCTGCTTCGCCGTGGTCTCGCGCACCTGCGCCAGCTCCTCGCGGACCTTCTTGATCTCCGACGAGGTGGACTTGGTGGCCGCCTTGCGGACCTTCTTCAGCTCACCGCGGAGGTCGTTGATCGTGGAGATCGTCTCGCGGAGCTTCTTCTCGACCTTGCTCGTGGCCATCGGGGATCCTCTCGGTGGTGCGGAGTCGGTGCTGCCAGCCTAGGAGGATCGGGGCTCACCCGCCTGCCGCGTCAGCGCGTGCCGGCCTCGGTGCGGCCGCGGTCGATCGAGCCGTCAGGCTTCCACCCGGGCGGCCCGAGCACGTAGCCCACGCGCTCGCGCCACGACGACGCCGCACGGACGTCGGCGGCCATCTTGCGGTAGTCGCCGTACTGCAGCGTCAGCAGGTTGTACGTCTCGACCGGGTGGGTGAGGCCGTAACGCGGCCGGTGCAGCTCGGCCTGGAACGTGCCGAACAGCCGGTCCCAGACGATGAGGATGCCGCCGTAGTTCTTGTCCAGGTACTCCGGATCCGAGCCGTGGTGCACGCGGTGGTGCGAGGGCGTGTTGAACACCCACTCGATCGGCCGCGGCAGCTTCCCGACGACCTCGGTGTGCACGAAGAACTGGTAGATGAGGTTGATCGCGAAGGCGGCGAACAGGGTCCACGGCGCGAAGCCCAGGAGCGGCAGCGGCAGCCAGAAGAAGAACTCGAACCACGGATTCCACTTCTGCCGCAGGGCGGTGCCGAAGTTCATGAACTCGCTGGAGTGGTGCGCCTGGTGGCCGGCCCAGCCGATCCGCACGCGGTGGCTGAAGCGGTGGTGCCAGTAGTAGCAGAAGTCCAGGCCCACGATCAGGGCCGGCCAGTACCACCACGCGCCGGTGTCGAGCTCGAACAGCGCGAAGTGCGCGAACACGAAGACGAAGGCGAAGAAGGTGATGATCTTGAAGACCGTGAGGAACAGGATCGAGCCGACGCCCATCGAGATGGAGGTCCGTGCGTCCTTGAGCGCGTAGCCGGTGACGTTGTCGTCGTGGTCGAGCCACTTCAGGGCCGCCAGCTCGATCGCGATGCTCAGCAGGAAGAACGGCACCGCGTACGTCAGCGGGTTCTTCATCGGGTCCAGGAGTTCGGCCAGCACCCCACCACGATACGCCGTCGCCTGTGACTACGATCACAGCCCATGGGCATCGATCCGGCGGGTCAGGTCATCGTCATCACGGGGTCCTCGAGCGGCATCGGCGCCGCGGCCGCGCACCGGCTCGCCGCGCGGGGCGCCACCGTGTGCCTGCTGGCCCGCCGCGCCGACGAGCTGGCCGCCGTCGCCGAGGCGATCCGGGGTTCCGGAGGCGACGCGCACGCCTATCCCGTCGACCTCACCGACGACGACGCCGCGCGCGATGTCGTCGGGCGGGTCCTGGCCGAGCACGGCCGCATCGACGTGCTCGTGAACAACGCGGCGCGCTCCATCCGGCGGCCGATCACCGCATCGCTCGACCGCCTCCACGACCACGAGCGCGTCATGGCCATCAACTACTTCGCGGCCGTGCGGCTCATCTCGCTCGTGCTGCCGTCGATGCTCGAGCAGGGGCGCGGGCACGTCACGATCAGCTCCACGCTCTCGACCCAGGTGCCGATCCCCCTGTTCTCGGCCTACCTGGCCAGCAAGAGCGCGCTCGAGTCCTACCTCCGGTCGCTGTCGGCCGAGCTCGGCCACCGCGGCATCACCACGACGGTCGTGCACTTCCCGATGGTGCGCACCGAGATGTCGGGCGGCACCGAGATCTACCGCGCGATGAGGATGATGGGTCCGGACGAGGCGAGCCGCTGGATCGAGCGCGCCGTCGTCTCACGGCCCTCGCGCGTGACGAGCGCGTTCGGCGTCGCCGGCGAGACCTCGATGGCGCTGCTGCCCGGCGTCGTCACGCGCGCGACGGCGCCGTTCTTCCGGCGCATGGACCGCAACCTCGCCCGTCGTGCCGCCGCCGGGGACGTGCACGAGTAACGTGGGTCACAGCGACCACCACCCCCGGCCGCGTACCAACCACACCGACAGGCCGGCACCACCCCCGCCGACCCAGGAAGAGGGAACATGAGCACGCCCAGCAGCTTCGGCACCCACCACGAGCAAGTGGTCTTCTGCCACGACGAGGCCTCCGGACTCCGGGCGATCATCGCCCTCTACTCCACGGCCCTCGGGCCCGGCCTGGGCGGCACCCGCTTCTTCCCATACGCCAGCGAGACCGACGCGCTCGCCGACGTCCTCAACCTCAGCCAGGGCATGGCCTACAAGAACGCGCTCGCCGGGCTCGACCTCGGCGGCGGCAAGGCCGTCATCATCGGCGACCCGCACACCGACAAGTCCGAGGCGCTCCTGCGCGCCTACGGCCGCTTCGTGCAGACGCTCAACGGCCGCTACTTCACCGCGTGCGACGTGGGCACCTACTCCGCCGACATGGACGTCATCGCCCGCGAGTGCGACTACGTCACGGGCCGCACGGTCGACCACGGCGGCGCCGGCGACTCCAGCGTCCTGACCGCCTTCGGCGTCTACCAGGGCATGCGCGCGGCCGCCCAGTTCACGTGGGGCGGCACGTCGCTGGCCGGCAAGCGGGTCGGCATCGCCGGCGTCGGCAAGGTCGGACGCCACCTCACCGAGCATCTCGTCGAGGAGGACGCCCGCGTGGTCGTCACCGACATCGACACCGAGGCCGTGGCGCGCCTGCGCGACCGCTTCCCGTCCCTCGAGGTCGCCGGCTCCACCGAGGAGCTGATCGCCGCCGACCTCGACGTCTACGCCCCGTGCGCGCTGGGCGGCGCGCTGAACGAGGTCTCCGTCGAGGCGCTGACGGCGAAGGTCGTCGCCGGTGCGGCCAACAACCAGCTGGCCCACGACGGCATCGGCAAGCTGGTCGCCGACCGGGGCATCGTCTACGCGCCCGACTACTGCGTGAACTCCGGCGGCGTCATCCAGGTGGCCGACGAGCTCGACCCCAGCGGCTTCTCCTTCGACCGCGCCAAGGCGCGTGCCACGGGGATCTTCGACACCACGCTGGCCGTGCTCGAGCGCTCCGCCGCCGAGGGCATCACCACGGCCGAGGCGGCCGACCGCCAGGCCGAGCAGCGGATCCGCGAGATCGGGCGACTGAGCCAGATCCACTTGGGCTGAGTCGAGGCGGGCGGGGCCCGCCCGCCGTCAGCGGGAGATAGTTAGATCGCTTAGCCTTCTAGCGTGAAAACCGTCGACCATCGGTCCTTCCCCCTCGCGCGCCTCGTGGGCCCGCGCCGATCCATCGTCGTGGTGCTGCTGGGACTGATCGTCTCCGGTCTGGTCATGGCCTTCGCCCCCGAGCCGACCTCGGGCAACGAGGCCGGCTCGAACCTCCCCGACTCGGCCGAGGCCTCGCGTGCCGCGGCGCTGCTCGACCAGCTGCCCGAGGCCGACGAGTCCCCCGCGATCGTCGTCTACTCGCGCGACGGCGGACTGTCGCCGCAGGACCTGCAGGCGCTCGGCGAGCGGGCGCAGACCCTGGGCTCCGAGCTCGACCTCCAGGCCAGCCCGCCCGTGCCGTCGGAGGACGGCGCCGCCGCGATCGTCGCGATCCCGGTGAAGTCCGGCCTGAGCAACGACGAGAACGCCGAGCTGGTCGACCGCATCCGCGAGGTCGCCAAGCAGGACCTGCCCGACGGCGTCACGGCCGAGGTGACCGGCGCCCCTGCCGTCCAGGCCGACCTCGGTGCCGTGTTCGACGGCGCCGACGTGCGCCTGCTCGCCGTCACCGCCGCGGTCGTCGCGGTGCTGCTGATCGTCACCTACCGGAGCCCGTGGCTGTGGCTCGTGCCGCTCACCGTCATCGGCATCGGTGACCGCGTGGCCGCGAAGGTGCTCGAGGGCGCCTCCGGCCTCTTCGGCTTCGAGATCGACGGCTCGATCACCGGCATCACGTCGGTCCTGGTGTTCGGCGCCGGCACGAACTACGCCCTGCTGCTCATCGCCCGCTACCGCGAGGAGCTGCGTCGCCACGAGTCCCGCCACGAGGCGATGCGGACCGCCGTCGGCGGCGCCGCACCGGCCATCCTGTCGAGCTCGGGCACCGTGATCCTCGCGCTGCTCTCCCTGCTGATCGCCGACTCCCCCTTCGTGAGCGGCATCGGCCTGGCCGGTGCCATCGGCCTGGTCATCGCGGTCGCGTTCGCGCTGCTGATCCTGCCGTCGGCGATGGCGCTGCCGGGCCGCTGGCTCTTCTGGCCGTTCGTGCCCCGCAACGGCGACGACGACCCCAGCGAGCGTGGCTGGTGGTACCGCGTGGGCAGGACCGTCACGTCGCGCCCGTGGCCCGTCGCGATCGCCTCGATCGCCGTGCTCGGCGCCATGGCCGCCGGCGCGCTGACCCTCTCGACCGGTCTCGGGCAGAGCGAGCAGTTCCTCGACACGCCGGAGTCGATCCAGGCCCAGGAGACGCTGCAGGACGCGTTCCCCGCCGGCATCTCGGCGCCCACCACCGTGGCGACCACGCCCGACAAGGTCGAGGACGTCACGGCCGCCGCGAACGAGGTCGAGGGCGTCGAGAGCGCCCGCCCCGCCGGCGCCTCCGACGACGTCGCCGAGGTGCAGGTCGTGCTCTCGGTCGCGCCCGAGAGCGAGCAGGCCCTGAGCACGATCGAGGACCTCCGCAGCGCCGTGAAGGACGCCGATCCCGACGCCCTCGTCGGAGGACCGGACGCCCAGGCGCTCGACGAGGCCCAGACCGCCGCCGACGACCGCCTCAAGGTCATCCCGGTGGTGCTGGTGATCGTCCTGCTGATGCTGCTGATCCTGCTGCGCTCGGTCGTGGCCGCGGTGGTGCTCTGCGCGACCACCGTGCTGTCCTACCTGTCGGCGCTGGGCGTCGGCTGGCTGCTGTTCGACCACGTGCTCGGCTGGTCGGCGATGGACGTCAGCACGCCGCTGCTCGCGTTCATCTTCCTGGTCGCCCTGGGCGTGGACTACAACATCTTCCTCACCGCGCGGGCGCGCGAGGAGATGGCGCTGACGCACGACGCCACCGAGTCGATCGTCAAGGCGCTCGCCGTGACCGGCGGCGTC
This sequence comes from Aeromicrobium sp. JJY06, assembly GCF_044069275.1. Taxonomy (NCBI): domain Bacteria; kingdom Bacillati; phylum Actinomycetota; class Actinomycetes; order Propionibacteriales; family Nocardioidaceae; genus Aeromicrobium; species Aeromicrobium sp. JJY06. Next base: position 1,613,471 of record NZ_JBIMRD010000001.1, on the reverse strand, counting down.
ATCACGAGCGCCGGCGTCCTGCTGGCCGCCGTGTTCACCGTGCTGGGCGTGCTGCCGCTCGTGCTGCTGGCACAGCTCGGCGTCGTCGTCGGCTTCGGCGTGCTGCTGGACACCGTGCTGGTGCGCGGTGTCGCGACGCCGGCGCTGGTGGCCCTGTGCGGCCGCCGGTTCTGGTGGCCCAGCCAGCTGTCGCGCTGAGGGAGCAGCACCGAGACCCGTGGGGCACACAGGTGCCCCACGGGTGACGATTCGGTGGGTTCCGCCCGAGGGCGGGGAGAGACGTCTGCCCTACCGCTCAACTGGCGGCAGGGCCTCCCAGTTTCTTGGCGAGATCAGCGTACTGATCCGGGATGGGATCCCCGGACTCTCCGTGAAGTTCTCGTTCGAGATCATTGAAGTCAGTGTCCAATGTCCGATACTTGAGATCGCGAGCGACCTTGGTCTGCTTCGCTTTGGCACGGCCGCGGCCCATGGGCTCGACCCCCTCGCACTCAGTGGTCCAGTATGTCGTGGTACCAGCGTACCCAAACACTCCCAGATCGCATGAAGCGGCCCCGGCTCGGCGAGTGCGGGAGCCGGGATTGCAGCGAATATTCTCAGCCGAGGGTGACGGAGCCGCCCTTGCCGTGCACATCGGCCGCCGCGACCTCGCCCGCGATCCACGCGTCGACGCCCTGATCGGACAGCAGCGAGACCGCCGCGTCGGCCGCGTCCTGCGCGACGATCGCGACCATGCCGACGCCCATGTTGAGCGCCTGGTCGAGGTCGGCCTGGGATACGCCGCCGAGCTCGCCGACGAGGGTGAAGACGGGCGCCGGCGTCCACGAGGACCGGTCGAGCCGCACCGACACCGTGTCGGGCAGCACGCGCTCGAGGTTGGCCGCGAGGCCGCCACCGGTGATGTGGGACATCGCGTGGACCTCGACGCCGTCGGCCAGCGCCAGGCACGGCTTGGTGTAGAGGCGAGTGGGGGTCAGCAGCTCCTCGCCGAGGGTGCGGCCGAGCTCGGGCACCTCGCGGTCGAGCTCCCAGCCGGCCTTCTCGAAGAAGACGTGGCGCACGAGCGAGTAGCCGTTGGAGTGCAGGCCGGACGAGGCCATCGCGATCACGACGTCGCCGTCGCGCACGAGGTCGGCGCCGAGCAGGCGGTCGGCCTCGACCACGCCGGTGGTGGAGCCGGCGACGTCGTACTCGTCGGCGCCCAGCAGGCCCGGGTGCTCGGCGGTCTCGCCGCCGAGCAGCGCGGTGCCGGTCTCGGCGCACGCCGCGGCGATGCCCTTGACGATGTCGGCGATGCGCTCGGGGACGACCTTGCCGCAGGCGATGTAGTCGGTCAGGAACAGCGGCTCGGCGCCGCAGACGACGAGGTCGTCGACGAGCATGCCGACCAGGTCGAACCCGATCGTGTCGTGGCGATCCATGCGCTGCGCGATCGCGACCTTGGTGCCCACGCCGTCGGCGCTGGTGGCCAGCAGGGGGCGGCGGTAGTCCTTCAGGGCCGAGGCATCGAAGAGGCCGGCGAACCCGCCGATGCCGCCGACGACCTCGGGGCGGGTGGCCTTGGCGACCCACTGCTTCATGAGCTCGACCGCGCGGTCGCCCTCTTCGATGGAGACTCCGGCGGAGGCGTACGAGGTCACTGGATCACCTTCAGGGGCTCGGTCCCGTTCTGCGGCAGCTCCAGCAGGTGCTTGCCGATGAGGTCGTCGTCCGGCAGTTCCACCGGGTAGATGCCGTCGAAGCAGGCGCGGCACAGGTTGTCCGCGGGGACGTGCGTCGCCTCGATCAGGTCGTCGAGCGAGACGTAGGACAGGCTGTCGGCGCCGATCGAGCGGCAGATCTCGTCGACGCTCAGGCCGTTGGCGATCAACTCGGCGCGCGAGGCGAAGTCGATGCCGTAGAAGCACGGCCACTTCACCGGCGGGCTGGAGATGCGCACGTGCACCTCGGCCGCGCCGAACTCGCGCAGCATCCGCACCAGCGCGCGCTGGGTGTTGCCGCGCACGATCGAGTCGTCGACGACGACGAGGCGCTTCCCGGCGATGACGTCGCGCAGCGGGTTGAGCTTGAGCCGGATGCCGAGCTGGCGGATCGTCTGCGACGGCTGGATGAACGTGCGGCCCACGTAGGAGTTCTTGACCAGGCCGTGGCCGAACGGGATGCCGCTCTCCTCGGCGTAGCCGATCGCGGCGGGCGTGCCCGACTCGGGCACCGGGATCACGAGGTCGGCCTCGACGGGCGCGGTGTTCGCGAGCTTGCGTCCGATCCGCTCGCGCACGCTGAACACGCGCTGCTCGTTGATCGTGGTGTCGGGGCGGGCGAGGTAGACGTACTCGAAGATGCAGCCCTTCGGCGCCGCCTCGGCGAACCGGCTGCTGCGCAGGCCGTTCTCGTCGATCGCCACGAACTCGCCGGGCTCGATCTCGCGGATGTACGAGGCGCCGACGATGTCGAGGGCGGCGGTCTCGCTGGCGATGACCCAGCCGCGCTCGAGCCGGCCCAGCACGAGCGGGCGGATCCCCTGCGGGTCGCGCGCGCCGTAGAGCGTGGTCTCGTCCATGAAGACCAGGGAGAAGGCGCCGCGCAGCTGCGGCAGCACCTCGAGCGCCGCGTCCTCGACCGAGCGGTCGCGGTAGGACGCCAGCAGCGAGGCCATGACCGACGTGTCGGTGGTGGCGGTCTCGGCGGAGGCGGACTTCGCGTCGCCCTCGGTGCGCTCGCGCAGCAGCTGGACGAGCTCGTGGGTGTTGGTCAGGTTGCCGTTGTGGCCCAGCGCGACCGAGCCCTGGGCGGTGGGCCGGAACGTGGGCTGGGCGTTCTGCCACACGCTGGCGCCGGTGGTGGAGTAGCGCGCGTGGCCGATCGCGATCTGGCCGGCGAGGGACTCCAGGGTGGCCTCGTCGAAGACCTGGGACACCAGGCCCATGTCCTTGTAGACGAGGATCTGCCGGCCGTTGCTCACGGCGATGCCGGCCGACTCCTGCCCGCGGTGCTGCAGGGCGTAGAGACCGAAGTAGGTGAGCTTGGCGACCTCCTCACCGGGGGCCCAGACCCCGAACACGCCACAGGCGTCCTGGGGGCCGGCGTCGCTGGGGTCGAGCTCGTGGGTCAGGAGACCATCTCCGCGGGGCACGGGTCCCAGTCTACCGGCCGTCGGCGCGTTCCCCGACCGGCACCGGAAAGCCGGAATCCTCATTAACAGTCAACCTTGACTGGAAGTCTTCCCTGCGGCGCTTCGGAGCACTAGCGTGTGACGCACCTCACCACCGGCCTCCAGGAGACCTCATGACCGATGCCGCCTTCATCGCCGACCACGCGCGCGCCGCCGCGCAGGCCTCGCCCGACGAGACCGGCTGGTTCTACGAAGGGCGCGAGTGGACCTGGGCGCAGGTCTGGGAGTCGGTCCGGCGCACCGCGGGCGCGCTGCGCGCCGAGGGCATCGGGCACGGCGACCACATCGCCGTCGTCGACAAGAACAACCCCGCGATCCTGCAGCTGGTGCTGGGCGCGAGCCTGGTCGGCGCGGCCACGGCGATCGTCAACTGGCGCCTCGCCGGCGACGAGCTCGACTACACGATCAACGACGCCGGCGCGAAGCTGCTGTTCGTCGGGCACGAGCTGCTCGACCAGGTGGAGGTCATCCGCGAGAAGCTCACCACGGTCGAGCGGATCGTCGTCATGGGCGGCGACGCCGACGAGTTCGAGGCCTGGCAGTCCGCGGGCGAGCCCCTCGAGCAGGCCGACGACGTCACCGCCGACGACCCGGTCGTCATCATGTACAGCTCGGGCACGACCGGACGCCCCAAGGGCGTGCTGCTGACCCAGCGCAACCTCGTCGCCCACACCGAGGCCGCCGACACCGGCATCGCCTACGGCGAGGGCGCCAAGATGCTCATCGCGATGCCGATGTTCCACGTCGGCGGCACGTCCTACGCGATGTTCGGCCTCAAGAACCGGGTGCCCGGGCACATCATCCGCGAGGTCGAGCCCACCGCCCTGGCCGGCGCGATGATGTCCGGCGTCACCCACGCGTTCCTCGTGCCCGCCGTGGTGGCGATGCTGCTGCAGGCCGGGGCCGACGCGATGAAGCTCTTCAGCGGCCTGCGCGGCTTCTCCTACGGCGCGGCGCCGATGCCGCTCACGATCCTGCGCGGGGCGCAGGAGCACTGGCCCGACACGGCGTTCTACCAGGTGTACGGCCTCACCGAGTTCTGCGGCGTCGTGACGATGCTGCACGACGACGAGCACCGCGACCTCGAGCACCCCGAGCGCCTGCTGTCGGCCGGCAAGCCGATCCCCGGCGTCGAGGCGCGCGTCGTCGACCCGGCGACGCTGCAGGACGTCGCTCCCGGCGAGCCCGGCGAGCTGTGGTTCCGGACCGACCAGGCCACGCCCGGCTACCACGGCAAGCCCGAGGCGACCGCCGAGCTCTATGCCGGCGACGGCTGGGTCCGCACCGGCGACATCGGGCGGATCGACGCCGACGGCTACGTCTACGTCGAGGACCGGATCAAGGACATGATCATCACCGGCGGCGAGAACGTGTACTCCCCCGAGGTCGAGCGCGTGCTCTCCGAGCACCCGGCGCTCCTCGAGGTCGCGATCATCGGCGTCCCCGACGACACGTGGGGCGAGTCGGTCAAGGCGGTCGTCGCGCTGCGGCCCGGCGCCGAGGCGACCGAGGCCGAGATCATCGCGTGGGCGCGCGAGCAGCTGGCGCACTACAAGGTGCCGCGGAGCATCGACATCGTCGAGCTCCTGCCGCGCAACCCCTCGGGCAAGATCCTCAAGCGCGACCTGCGCAAGCCCTACTGGTCGAGCGGCCGCCAGGTCTGAGTCAGGAGACCGACTCGATCACGACGTCGTTCTTCGGAGCGACGCCGTCCGCGCCGTTGCCCTCCTCGGCGATGGCGCGGGCGGCCTCCATCCCGGCCTCGTCGACCGTGCCGAAGACCGTGTAGGCGGCGGGCAGTGCGGCGTCCTCGAGGACGATGAAGAACTGCGAGCCGTTCGTGTCGGGGCCGCTGTTGGCCATGGCGAGCGTGCCGGCGGGATAGGTCTCGTCGCCGGTCAGCTCGTCGTCGAAGCTGTAGCCGGGGCCGCCGGTGCCCGTGGCGGACGGGTCGCCGCACTGCAACACGAAGCCGGGCACGAGGCGGTGGCACTTCGTGCCGTCGAAGTAGCCCTGCTCGGCGAGCGACGCGAACGAGTTCACGGTGCACGGCGCGGTGTCGGGCGTGAGCGTGAGGCCGAAGTCGCCGCGGTTGGTCTTGACCGTGAGCTGCTCGGGGGCGAGCAGGTCGGACGGCGGGAGCTTCGCGTCCTTCGCGGCCGCGGACTCCTCGACGTACGAGCACTCGCTCGAGCCGGCGTCGGAGTCGTCGCCGCCTCCACAGGCCGCGAGGAGCGGGAGGGCCAGGACCGACAGGAGCAGGAGTCGCACGCGCATGGGGAAGACCCTAGCGAGCGGCTTCAGGGGACGAGCGGCAGCAGTGGCGAGAGGTCGGATCGCTCGCCACTGGCCCGCACGGACGCGTCGGCCCAGGCGAGCCGGCCGCGCGCGAGGGCGATCCAGGTCTCGGCGTCGGTCTCGACGACCGCCGGCGGGGTGCCGCGCGTGTGGCTCGCCCCGGCGATGCACTGGATCGCGGCGAACGGCGGGATGCGGACCTCGACACTGTGCCCGGGCGCCTTGCGCTGGAGCAGGGCCAGCAGGTGCTTCGTGGCGGCCTTGAGGTCGGCGCGGTCGGCCTCGCCGGCGTCGATGCGCGCGCAGATCTGCGCGAACTCGGCGGGGTCTATCGGGGTCAGGGTGCGCGCCACCCGGTCACCCTATCCGGCCCACTGAACGAGGTTTCCTGTCACTTCGCGGGGTTTGCGAACCTCGTGAAGTGACGGTTTCCCCGGTTAAGCGGGGAAACCGTCACTCCGGCAGCCGCAGCGCGGAGTGGCGGGGGCGGGGGGCGGCGGGGCGGCCGGCGAGGTACTCCTCGGTGCTGACGCCGCGGACGTCGGCGGGGTCGCGGCCCTCCTCGGCGAAGACCCGGCGCGCGATGTCGGCCCACGACTCCACCGGGCCGCGGCCCGTGACGTGGTGGATGCCGTACGGCGCCTCGGACCGCAGCAGGTCGACGATGCCCTCGGCCAGCACCGACGCGGGCGTCAGCCGGCCGTGCTGGTCGTTCACCACCGACGGCGAGACGCCCTCGCGCGCGAGCCGGCGCATCGTGTCGACGAAGTTCGCGCCCTCGCCCACGACCCAGCTGGTGCGCACGAGGTAGTGCCGCGGGACGACCGACGTCACCGCCTCGGTGGCCGCCTTCGTCTGGCCGTAGACGCCCAGCGGCGAGACGGGCTCGTCCACGCGGTGCTCCTCGACCGTGCCGTCGAAGACGTAGTCGCTCGAGACGTTGACGAACGTCAGGCCGCGGTCGTTCGCGATCCGCGCCATCGCGGCGACCCCGGTGACGTTGATCGCCCAGCACAGCCGCCGGCCCTCGGGCGTCTCGGCGCCGTCCACGTTCGTGTAGGCGGCGGCGTTGATCAGCGTGCCGACGCCGCTCCAGTCGATCGAGTCGAGAGTCTCGGGGCGCGCGAGGTCGACCTCGGGGAGGTCGTGGAACTCGGCGTCGGGCAGCACCTGCTGCAGCGCCCGGCCGAGCTGGCCGCCCGCGCCGATCACGACCGTGCGTCGCGGCGCCATCGGGGCGACCTCGGCCAGCAGCGGGTGGGCGCGGTCCTTCTCGGACATCTCGCCCACCGGCAGCGGCCACGGGATCGCGACCTCGGGGTCGAGCAGGTTGACGTTGGCGTAGACCGCGTCGGGGCTCCAGTGCTCGTTCACGAGGTACGAGTACGCCGTGTCGTCGTCGAGCACCTGGAACGAGTTGGCGACCCCGCGCGGCACGAAGACGGCCGTGCGCGAATCGAGCTCGGTCCAGAAGGTGGCGCCGAACGACTCTCCCTCGCGCAGGTCGACCCACGCCCCGAACGCCCGGCCCGCCGCCACCGACACGTACTTGTCCCACGGCTCGGCGTGGATGCCGCGGATCGTGCCCGCGGCGGCGTTGAAGGAGACGTTCTGCTGCACCGGCCCGAAGTCGGGCAGGCCGGCCGCGACCATCCGCTCGCGCTGCCAGTTCTCCTTGAACCAGCCGCGGTTGTCCTCGTGCACGTCCAGGTGCACCACCAGCAGGCCGGGGACGGGTGTCGTCTCGATCCTCATCGCGCTCCCCTACTGGCCCAGCGCCGCGTACTTGGCCTCGGTGGCCGCCTTCGCGGGCCGCCACCAGTCCTCGTGGTCGCGGTACCACTGCACGGTGTCGGCGAGTCCCGCCGAGAAGTCGGCGAAGCGCGGCGTCCAACCGAGCTCGGTGCGCAGCTTCGTCGAGTCGATCGCGTACCGCAGGTCGTGACCCGCCCGATCGGTGACGTGGTCGAAGTCGTCGGGCTCGCGACCGAACAGCGCCAGCAGCGCCTCGACCACCTCGCGGTTCGACCGCTCCCCGTCGGCGCCGATCAGGTAGGTCTCGCCCAGGCGGCCGCGCTCGAGGATCGTCAGGACGGCGGCGTTGTGGTCGTCGACGTGGATCCAGTCGCGCACGTTGAGACCCTCGCCGTAGAGCCGCGGCCGCACGCCGTCGATGAGGCCCGTGATCTGGCGCGGGATGAACTTCTCGAGGTGCTGCCACGGCCCGTAGTTGTTGGAGCAGTTCGAGATCGTCGCGCGCACCCCGAACGACCGCACCCACGCCCGCACCAGCAGGTCCGAGCCGGCCTTCGTGGACGAGTACGGGCTCGACGGGTTGTAGGGGGTCGACTCGGTGAAGCGCTGCGGGTCGTCGAGCTCGAGGTCGCCGTAGACCTCGTCGGTGGAGATGTGGTGGTAGCGCACGTCGTGGGCGCGGACGGCCTCGAGCAGCGTGTACGTGCCGACGATGTTGGTGTCGAGGAACGGCCGCGGCCCGACGAGCGAGTTGTCGTTGTGCGACTCGGCGGCGAAGTGGACCACCGCATCGGCGCCGGTCACGAGCGAGTGGACCAGCTCGGCGTCGGCGACGTCGCCGACCACGAGGCGCACCCGGTCCTCGGGCAGCCCGGCGAGCGACTCACGGCTGCCGGCGTAGGTCAGCTTGTCCAGGACGGTGACGTGGTCGTCGGAGTGCTCCACCACGTGGCGGACGAAGTTGGACCCGATGAAGCCGGCTCCCCCGGTGACCATCAGTCGGCGCATGGGGCCGAGCGTAACGCTGATCGAACCCCCTCCGGGGCGGTCTTGGCCACAGTAGGGTGCACCCATGCGCGGCATCATCCTGGCCGGAGGAACCGGATCGCGGCTGCACCCGATCACGCTCGGGGTCAGCAAGCAGCTGGTGCCCGTCTACGACAAGCCGATGATCTACTACCCGCTGTCGACCCTCATGGCCACGGGCATCCGCGACATCCTGGTGATCACGACGCCCCACGACGCCGAGGCGTTCCAGCGCCTGCTCGGCGACGGGTCGCGGTTCGGGATCAACCTGACGTACGCGCAGCAGCCGTCGCCCGACGGCCTCGCGCAGGCGTTCCTCATCGGTGCCGACCACATCGGCGACCAGGGCTCGGCGCTGGTCCTGGGCGACAACATCTTCTACGGCGCGGGCCTCGGCACGAACCTGCAGCGGTTCGACCAGACCGTCGGTGCTGCGGTGTTCGGCTACCACGTGGCCAACCCGCGAGCCTACGGCGTGGTGGAGTTCGACGCCGAGGGGCGGGCGATCTCCCTGGAGGAGAAGCCGAGCGTCCCGCGCAGCAACTACGCCGTGCCGGGCCTGTACTTCTACGACGACACGGTGGTCGAGCGCGCCCGCGCGCTGCGGCCGTCCGCGCGAGGCGAGCTGGAGGTCACCGACCTCAACCGCACGTACCTCGACGAGGGCACGCTGCAGGTGGAGGTGCTGCCGCGCGGCACCGCCTGGCTCGACACCGGCACGTTCGACGACCTCGCCGACGCGGGCGCGTTCGTCCGCACGATCGAGAAGCGGCAGGGGCTGAAGGTCTCGTGCCCCGAGGAGATCGCGTGGCGGCTGGGCTGGCTCTCCGACGAGCAGCTGGCCGAGCTGGCCCGCCCCCTCGTGAAGAGCGGCTACGGCGGCTACCTGCTGGGGCTGCTCGGCTCCTGAGGTCCCAGCCACGCGTCGACCACGCGCGCGGCGGCGTGGCCGTCGTCGAGCGGGGCGTACCGCTGGCGGAACGCGCGCGCCTGGTCCGACGAGGCTCCCGCGAGCGCCTCGATCACCTGGTCGGTGGAGGTCGCGATCGGTCCCGGCGGCGTCTCCTGGAGGTCGAGGTAGAAGCCGCGGTCGTCGCGGTACTCCTCCACGTCGGGCACGAGCAGCACCTGGGGCCGCTCGGTGACGGCGAAGTCGAACATCACCGAGGAGTAGTCGGTGACGAGCACGTCGGCGGCGGCGAGCAGCGCCGTGATGTCGGGGTGCGCGGTGACGTCGAGGACGCCGGGTGAGCTGATCCGGCCTCGCCCCGCCGCGGCGTTGCTGTGGCTGCGGAGCAGGACGGTGGCGCCGGTGCGCTCGTGCACCCGCGCCGCGTCGAGGTGCGACACGAAGGCGCGGCGGCCCTGCTCGGTGCGGGCGGTGTCGCGCCACGTGGGGGCGTACAGGACGACGCGCTCGTCGCCGAGCCCGAGCGCCTCGCGCGTGGACTGCCGCAGGAGATCGGCCCCCTCTCCGGCGAGCGCGTCGTTGCGCGGGTAGCCCTCGAGGATGACCCGGCCGTCGAAGCCGAGCGCCTGCGGCAGCACGCCTGCGGCGAAGGAGTTCTGCGCGAGCAGCGCCTCCCACGCGCCGGCCTCGCGCGCCATCGCCGCGGTGTAGCCGGCCGAGAGCCGCGGCGAGGCGATGTCGCGGCCGATCCGCTTGAGCGGGGTGCCGTGCCAGGTCTGGAGGTAGCGCTGACCCTCGCGGAAGCGGACGTAGTGCGGGAACTCCGCATTGTTGACGAGGTACCTCGCGTGGGTGAACGCGTCGTGCCACTCGCGGGAGTGCAGCAGGATCGGACGGGAGCCCTCGGGCACGGCGACGGAGTGGTCGGTGACGACGAAGTCGACGGGGATGCCGCGACGGACCAGCTCACGCGCGACGGGTGCCACGCTGTCGCCGGCACCGCTGCCGCCGAAGCACATGGCGACGGCACGGTCGCGCAGCGGACCGGCGTTCTGGCGGACCTCGTCGAGGAGGAGTCGCTGACGACGGCGGCCCCGGTCCTCCACGGGGATCGGGTTCCTGACGACGAGGGCGACGCCGGGCTCGCCGGAGGTCCAGCCGCGTGCCGTGACGAGCAGGTCGACGAGGTCGATCGCCCGCTCGGTCAGGGGCAGGGCGAGCGCGGCCGGGTCGGCGAGGTCGAGGGGCACGTCGGCGGTGACGGCGAACCGACCGGCGGGGATCGTGGCGGCGGCGCCGAACCGGTCGACGCGGGCGTCGAGGTGCAGTGGGGACGGCCCGCCTCCCCAGGCCTCGGAGACGGCCGCCACGGTCAGCTCGTGGTCGCCGGCGGCGAGGCGGACGCCGGACGCGGTGGGGACGACGGCGAGGGGCACGGCTCCGTCGAGCGCGGGCACGACGACCTCGGCCGTGCGGACGACCTGGTCGGACGTGACCGTGACGGTGAGGGTGATCGGCTGGCTACGGTCGAGGCCGATCGCGGTCCACCAGGACGCGCCGGTCTGGTCGGCCCACCGCTCCCCGCTCTCGGCGTCGGCGACCGGGTCGGGCCGCATCGTGACGTCCGCCTCGACGGTGCCGTCGCTCGTCGTCGCGGTCACCGCGACGGTGTCGGCGTCGGGGTCGAAGGCGAGGCCGGAGATGAAGCTGGTGCCGGCGACGTACACGGGCGACGAGCCGGCGGCCTCGACGGTGACGCGGAGGGCGAGGTCGTGGTCCTGCGCGGCGAGCAGCCAGCCGGGAACCTCGACGCCCTCGCCGAGGTCGATGCGATGCGTGCCGCGATGGACGAGGAACGAGGGCCCGTGGACGGTGCGCGACTCTGCCAGCCGGTCCACGGTCTCGCGGTCGCCGTGCGCGGCCGCGTAGAGGGCCGCGCGGTCGCGGACGGGCAGGTCGAGCCAGTCGGCGCGGTTCCAGGTGGCGGCTCCGGACTCGACCTCGGCGACGAGGGCCCGCCATTGCTGGGCGTCGAGCCGGAAGGCGGTGCGCACGCGCTTGGCGAGGGCCGGCGGCGACGGGGCGTCGCCGTGCCGGCGCAGCCGCTGCACGATCCTGCGCACGAGATCCATCCGGTCAACCTACCGATCGGTGGGCGCGGGTCGGGTCACCCGGTGAGGCTCAGGGGTCGGTAGTGGTGGTTGCGTCGCCAGGGCTCGCCGGGACGCCGGCGAAACTCGACGATCTGGTCGGTGGGATGGAGTCGGAGATCCCAGTCGCGGTCGTGCACCTCGTGGTGGTGGCGTGAGCAGAGCAGCACCCCGTCGTCGACGGTGGTGGGACCGCCGCGTGACCACGGCACGAGGTGGTGGCTCTCGCACCAGCCGGGTGACCGGTCGCAGCCGGGGAAGGCACAGCCGAGGTCGCGCTGCGCCAGTGCCCGTCGCTGGGCGACGGAGTGGAGCCGCTCCTCGCGCCCGAGGTCGAGGACCTGGGACTCGCCGCTCAGCACCAGGCGCAGGATGCCCGCGTCGCAGGCGAGGCGACGGAGCTGGCCGGCGGAGACGGCCGTGCCGTACTCGGTGACCCCGGCACGGTCGGTGGCGCCTCGCAGGCTGGCCTCGTCGACCGTGACGACGAGCGTGGCCGGCACGCCGCCGTGGTTGCCGAAGCCGTCCTTCGGCAGGTGGCGCACGAGCCGGACGAACGCCTCGCCCTGGGCGCGCCGACGATCGATGACGCCGTCCTGCTTGCGGGGCGCCGTGGCGGAGTCCATGAGGGAGCGCAGGAGGTCGCCCGTGACGGCGTCGACCTCGAAGCCGCCCTTGACCAGGCCGGTGGCGGGATCGGGTCGGGTCATCCAGAACGAGGCCTCGGCGGCCTGCTGGCGCTCCTCGCGGTCGAGGAGCTGGTTCTCGATCGCGTCGGCGCGGCGCACGTCGACGACCTCGACCGCGCGGCGGGCCTTGCGGCGCAGCTGCTCGAGTGGGAGGTCGGGCGCGGCCGCGGTGAGGTCGGACCCGACGGCGCGCCGCTCGTCGGTGGTGAGGTCGGCCGGAAGGCCTTGGAGGGCGTCGGTGACGATGCGGGCCTTGTCGGCCGACATTCCGTCGCGACCGAGGGCCTCGCGCAGCACGGGCGCGGTCTCGAGCTGCTGGGCCAGGCGGACCTGCTGGGCCGCCTCGCGACGCGAGACCCCAGCCTCCCGGGCGACGAGCGCGGCCATCGAGATCTCCCCGGCCGCACGGTGCGCCTCGGCGCGGGAGGCCTCGGCCATCGCCGCGAGCCCCAGCGCCGTGGCCTTGCGCACGAGGTCCTGCGCCAGCCGATTCAGCCGGACGAGCTCGTCGGCGGTGAGCTCGGTCAGGTCGCACGCCAGCGCCGCGTCGGGCGCCTGCGGCCCCGACTCGATCTGACCGAACACCCGATGCACGCGTCCCCCGACGACCCTCGAACTGCTGTTCTGAGTCTACCGCATTGGGCCCAACACAACAAGCATCAATCCGAGCTCGATGCGTGGTCGCGCTGCCACCAGGAGGTCAGCTGCTCGCGCGGCACCTGCGGCTGCACGACCACCTTCAGCCGGCGCGGCCCGCCGAGCGCGAGGTACCCCTGCCGGTCCTCCAGCTCGACGTCCCACGGCAGCTGCAGCGCGAGCGACTGGTCGACGAGGCCGTGCACCTCGTGCTCGCCGATCTCGGCCGGGACCTCGATCGCCGCCGGGTCCCTCAGGTCGCCCTCCCACGGCACGACCTCGTCGATCGTCAGCGCCCACGGCTCCTCGCCCGTCAGAGCGACGTCGCCAGCCCGCTGGCGGATCGCGGCCGAGCCCGTCGGATCGATCCGGGTGACGACCTCTCGACGCGTTCGTCCGCGATGTGTCACCTCCAGCACGAGCTCCGACGAGTCGACGTCGTCGAGGTCGGGCAGCTCCAGTTCGAGATCCCAGACGCTGTCCTCGTTGCTGCGGCGGGTGGTGCGGACCCGATGGCCGATGAACTCCGCGGAGGGCGCCACGGTGAACTCGCGCTCCCAGCCCGTGATGTCGCGCAGCCAGGCACGACACGTCGGCGCATCGCCGTCGACATGGCGCAGCCACGCGGCGACCCTCAGGCGCAGGCCGGACTCGTCGAGGTGCGCCCGCAGGATCGTCGCGTCGAGCGGCGTCTGCCGCTGCGACAGGACACGCGCCTCGTCGGGCACGTCCGGGTCGCCCGTGAAGGGAAAGACCAGCGCGGGCTCCCCACCCACCTCGTCCGATCGGAGCGAGGCGAGCTCGAACCCGCCTTGCTCGACGAACGTCGCGACGTCGGACGCGCGTCCGGCCCGCAGCAGCGCGTAGACGACCCGCGCCTCGGCCGGCGCCTCGGCGAGATCGAGGTCCGGCTCCGCCAGCAGGTCGAGCGCCCCGCGGAACAGCCGCTCGCGATACCCCTCGTCCTCGACCTTCGCGAGCGTGCGGAGGTACCGCGGCACGTCGTTCGACAGGACCTGCGAGGCGCGCGCGGCGCGGGCACCGGGCACAGTGTCGAGCGCATCGAGACTCAACGCGATCGCGTCGAAGAACGCGCCGATGGACCGCTCGGTGGCCTCACGCGTGATGGAGCCGGGCCGCACCCGCCAGAGGTACGTGGGGTACGGCACGAGGTCGATGCGATCGGCCGCCGCGAACGCCCGCGCCGTGACCTCCTGGTCCTCGTAGAGGACGCCCTCGCGGAACGCCAGACCGGCACGGTCCCAGAAGCTGCGGCGGTACACCTTCGACCACGCCGTCGCCTGCGCCAGGATCTCGGGGTGCTCGTGCGCGACGACGGTGCTCGTGCGCTCGTCGTAGAACTCGGCGACCCAGGGCGGCGTGGGACTGATGGATCCCAGGTCGCGGAACTGCTGGTACGGCAGCAGCGCATAGTCCGCACTCGTCCTCTGCAAGGAGTCCAGTGCTTCCCACAGACCGATCGCGTTCACCCGGTCGTCGGAATCGACGAACGTCAGGTACGGCGCCGTGGCGTGCTCGATGCCGGTCATGCGCGCGGCACTGAGGCCGCCGTTCGGGCGGGTCACGACCGTCACCCGAGCATCGCGGCGGGCGTGCTTCCGCGCGATCTTCGCACTGCCGTCCGGCGACCCGTCGTCGACCACGATGACCTGGAACGGCGCCTCCGGCTGTTCGAGGATCGACTCCAGGCACTCCGCCAGGTACTCCTCGACGTCGTACACCGGCACGATCACGCTCAGCAGCGGCTCGGGAGCCGCCTTGCGGAACAGCCTCACCCGTCCCACCCGAGCAGCCCGTCGACGGCGCGCTCGGCGGCGTGCCCGTCGTGGAACCGGTTGAACCGCTGGTTGAACGCGGCATACGCCTCGGCGTACTCGGAGCTCCACGCGGTGTCGCGCACGAGTGCCGCCAGCTCGCCGGAGTCACGCACGACCGGACCGGGTGCGGACTCCTCGAACGGGAACAGGAAGCCGCGCAGCTCCTGCTCGTACTTCTCCAGGTCGGGGACGAAGAAGATCATCGGCTTGCCGGTGATCGCGTAGTCGAACCGCACCGACGAGTAGTCGAGGATCGCGAGGTCGGAGGCCAGCACGAGGTCGTTGATCTCGGGGTGGTCCGTGACGTCGACGACGCCTCCCCCGCTGCCGTGGCGCTGGTCGGACCGGGCGACGGAATGGTGGCTGCGCTGCAGCACGACGACGTCGTCGCCGAGCTCCTCGGCGAGCGCCTTCACGTCGAGCAGGCCGGGATCGGCCGACGTGTTGTCGCCGCGCGACAGGTCCTCGCGCCACGTGGTGGCGTGCAGGACCGCCACTTGGTCGTCGCGGATGCCGAGCAGGCGGCGCGTCGCGCGGCGCGCCTCGTCGGCGTCGTCGGCCAGCAGCGAGTCGGTGCGCGGCAGACCGTGGTCGAACGCCGGCCCCTCCCAGTCGTAGGCCTCGCGGTAGAACTCCGCCGCCTCGGGATAGGGCAGTGCGATCACGTGCCAGTAGGCGGAGCGGCGCTCGGTGGCCTCGTACTGCGCCTTCCACGGCGCCATCCGGCGCGCGAAGTCGGGCCGTCCCATGCGCTTGAAGGGCTGGCCGTGGAAGGTCTGCAGGTAGACCTGGCCCGGCCGCAGGCGCGTGTACGTGCCGACCTCGGTGTTCTTCACGAGGTACTTCGAGGCGGCGAGCGCCGAGTACCACTCGCGGGTGCCGGCCACCACGCGCTTGGCGCCCTCGGGCAGCGGCACGGAGTGGTCGACCGCGCCCCAGTAGAGCCGCATCCGCGGGTCGCGGCGGTGCAGCTCGCGGTGGATCGCGGCCTGGCTGTCGGTGGCGACCTCGGCCCAGTAGCACTGGAACATCGCGGCGCGGGCGTCCACGTCGACCTCGAGCGCCGCGTAGGCCTCGCGCAGGTCGCGCTGCCCGTACATCGCGTTCTCGTCGCGCTGCCGCGGCTTGATGAGGCGCAGACCCACGTCGGTGGTGTGGCCGACGAGAGGTCCGTCCTCGAGGTCGGTGGGCCAGCCGGCGAGGTCGGCCGAGAGCGGCAGCGCGTCGCCCTGGGACACGACGGCGTAGTCGCCGACGGGCAGCGGCAGGGCGCCACGGCCCCAGCGCTCGGCGGTGGCCGGGAAGACGGCCCGGAAGCTCGAGCCGAGGCGAGCGAACTCGGTGGCCTCCAGCGTCACCGACGCGGACTCCAGCGTCGGCGCGGCATCGAGGCCGCGGCCGTTGACGACGATCGTGCCGCGCTCCAGCGAGATCGTGTCGACGGCCGGTCCGATCGGGTCGGGCGCGGCGACGAGGCCCACTCGACCGGTGGCGGTGCGGCCGGCGAGCCGGACCTCCACCTCGACCTCGAGCGCCTGCTCGGGACCGAGCCGCGAGAGCGCCACGTCGACGGCCCAGGTGCTGCGGTCGTAGGTCTCGCGCCAGGTCGCGGCGCCGCCGCGGTGTCCGGAGGTCTCCCCCGTCCACTCGGCGCGGACGCCCGGCGTGAGGACGGTCAGCTCGGGAACGGCGCCCGGGACGTCGATGTGCGCGAAGCCGGCCCGGAACACGGCCTCGAAGCGGTCGCCGACGACGCGCGACCGGACGACCTCGCCGGCGAACCGGGTCTCGGAGTCGGCCAGCACGAACGCCTCGCGCGGGATGCTCGGGTCGTCCCAGCCGGGCAGGTGGGCGACGGGCTCGCCCTCGTGCACGCCCGCGGCGAACTGACGGACGTCGGTCAGTCCGAGGTTCAGCGCGGCGTGCAGGGCGTCGAGGTCGTCGTGCTCGAGGTGGTGCAGCGCGACCTTCGCCCACGACGGCAGCCGGCGCACGAGCTGCGTGCGGTCGACGCCGTGGAGGAGCTCGGGGAGCCGGGCGAGGAGGTCTGCCTCCACGCTGCCGTCGACGTCCTTCGGCAGCCGGCGCACGAGCGGCGGCAGCTCCTTCGCGAGCACGTCGAGGGGCTTCGCCGGACCCGTCGCGAGGTCCAGCACCCGCCGCGAGAGCGACCGCAGCCTGCCCATGTCACCTACGCCTTCGACGAACATCCCGGACGGCGTCGATGCTATACGCTCGCCGCGTGTCGCCTTCCCCTGCAGCACCGGGCGCGCCCGCCGCGGCCTTCCCCGACGGAGCCTGGTTCTCGGTCGTGGGCAACGTGCGGCTCGGCGCCGGCGGCCAGACCCGGATGGTGCTGCTGCGCCACCGGCTCTTCCTCGCCGCCGGACTCGACTTCCCGATCCTGACCTACAACCCCGTGCCGTCGTACGAGCCGATCCGCGCGGGCCTGCGCGCCGACGGGCTGCTGCTGCCCGAGAGCCGGCTGCTCAACCTCCACGAGGACCTCCGCGAGCGCGACCTGGGCGCGCTGCCCGCGGTCGAGGCTGCCACCGTGCCCGCGCCCGCCCGGACCGAGGACGACGCCGAGGACGGCTACGTGTGGCGCCGCCGTCACCTCGACGCCGACGGCACCGAGACCACGTGGGAGTACCTGCGCCCCGACGGCACGACCTACGCCTTCACCCCGCCTGACGTCATGGCCGGCGACACCCGCGTGCTCGACCGCGACGGCCGCGTCGTCCTGGCGGGCGACGGGCTCGGCGCGCTGTGGCGCTGGTGGACCCGTCAGCTGGCGCCGTCCGGCGGCGCGGTCTTCCTCGTGAGCGACAGCCGTTTCGTGGCCGAGGAGCTCGGCCTGCTGGACGACCCGCGCTTCGTGCTCATGCACCAGATGCACAACCCACACCTGCGCGGCGACCGGCGCTGGGACTCCCCGCTGGAGCCCTCGTACGCCTCGTCGCTGGAGCACGTCGACCGGTTCGACGCGATCAACACCCTCACCGAGCGCCAGCGCCACGACCTGCGGCTGCGCTTCGGCGACCTCCCGCAGTTCCACGTGGTGGCCAACCCGGTGGAGGCCGTGGAGCCGCCGTCGCCCGCGCCCGCCCGCGTGCCCGGGCGGATCGTCGTCATCGCGCGGCTGCACCCGCAGAAGCAGCTCGACCGCGCGATCGACGCCTTCGCGCTCGTGGCGCCGCGCCACCCCACCGCCACGCTGGAGATCTACGGCGACGGCGACGAGGAGGAGGCGCTGCGCGCCCGTGCCGCGAAGCGCGACGTGACCGACCGCGTGGTCTTCCACGGGCACGTCGCGGACGCGGCCGAGCGGCTCTGGGAGGCCGACCTCGCGTGGCTCACGAGCCGCTTCGAGGGCTACGGGCTGTTCATCCTCGAGGCGCGCATGCGCGAGTGCCCCGTGCTGGCGTTCGACGTGCCGTACGGCCCGGCCGAGCAGATCGAGTCGGGCGTCGACGGCGTGCTGGTGCCGCCGGGCGACGCCGCCCGCCTGGCCCACGCCACCCTCGACCTGCTGGCCGACCGCGAGCGGCTCGAGTCGATGCGCCCCCGCGCCCGCGCCGGGGCCATCGCGCACGGACACGAGTCGTTCCTGGCCGACTGGGCCGAGGTCGCGCGCGACGCGCTCGCCCGCAAGGACTCGCGCGTGCGCCTACGGGGTGTGACGGCCACGTTCGACGGCCGCACGGCCCGGCTCGAGGTCGACGGCGACGGCGATCTCGGTGAGGTCACGCTGCGCTGGCAGGTCTGGCAGCAGGGCGACGACGCCCCGGCCGAGCTCACCACCTCGGTGCAGCGCGACGGCGCCACCTTCACGATCAGCGCCGCACGAGCGCCCAAGGGCGCCCACGAGCGGCTCCTGCTGACCTGGCGCAACGCCACGTGGCAGCACGACGTGCCGCCGCCGCGCAGGTTCTGGCGTCGGCGGTGAGTCCTCAACCCCTCGCTCGCCTCGGCGGTGAGCACTCAACCGAATGAGGGCACCGTTCGGTTGACCAGTCACCGCTCCTCCAGACGGACGAAGGCTCAGGCGGGTGAGGGACCGACCTCGGAGGTGGTCTCCTCGTCGTCGCCCGACGGGAGGCGGCAGGCCCACTCCAGGCACAAGGCGGCGACGAGCAGCAGCAACGCTGCACCGGCGGCGGCAGCGGCACGCCAGAAGCGCAGCTCGCCGAGCTCGGTGGACGAGCCCAGGTAGGCCAGTGCGTAGCCCGCGTAGCCGCCCGTGAAGACGCCGCCGACGAGGACCGCGGCCTTGGCCAGCGCGACGAGTCGTATGGCGTGGTGGGCGGTGAAGCGGCGCTTGTCGCGGTGCAGGCGCTGCCACGTGCCCCACGCGAGGGCGCCGACGGCGATGGCCCCGCAGAGCAGGACGATCGCGGCGCCCCAGCCGGGGACGGGCGGCGACGTGCCGTCGAGGCGGACGGCCAGCGGCGGCAGCAGCCGGCCGACCACGAGACCCGACGCGACGAGCAACGCGACGTAGAGCGGCGAGCTGCGCCGGGCCTTCCTCATCGGGACGTCACAGGATGATCTCGACGTCCTCGCGCTTGGTGACGCCCGAGGTGTCGATGCCGGACAGGAGGTCGGCGACGAAGCCGTGCCCGGGGATCTCGCCCTCGGGGTCGATCTCGAGCCACGGCACGAGCACGAAGCCGCGCTCGTGGGCCCGCGGGTGCGGCAGCACGAGGGAGTCGTCGTTGGCGATGCGGTCGCCCACGACGATGATGTCGACGTCGAGGGTGCGCGGGGCGCCCGGCTCGCTGCGCTCGCGCTCGAACGCGTCCTCGATCGCCAGCGCGCGGTCGAGCAGCGTGTGGACCGTGAGGGTCGTGTCGATCAGCACCACGGCGTTGAGGAACGCTCCGGAGCCCTCGGGCGCGCCGACGGGCTCGGTCTCGTAGACCGACGAGATCGCGACGACGGTCACCTCGGGGGTGTCCTCCAGCGCCGAGACGGCGCCCTGCAGGCGGCCGGCACGATCGCCGAGGTTCGAGCCGATCGACAGGACGGCCTGACGGATGGGTCGCATGCCCCCGGTCATCGTGTCGGCGTCGAGTTCGTACGGCGTGGGTGCTTCGGTCACAGCTTGCTCCGCTCCATCGTCACGGTGACGTCAGTGAACGCCACCTCGATCGGCGCCTCGGGCTTGTGCACCGTCACGCTGACCCAGCGGACGGGCTCGTGGCCCAGACACGCCCTCACTATACGGAGGGCCAACGTCTCGATGAGATCCACGGGGTCGCCCGTGATGATCGCGTGGACCTGCTCGGCGAGTTCGCCGTAGTGCACGGTGCGCGTCAGGTCGCCGGACTCGGCGGCGGGCTGCAGGTCGACCGACAGCACGAGGTCGACCACGAAGGTCTGTCCGTCGCGTCGTTCGTGGTCGAACACGCCGTGGTGGCCGACGGCGGACAGGCCGCGCAGCTCGATGCGGTCGCCCTGGTGCTCGGTCATGCGTCCTCCGGTTCGATCAGCGGCGAGGCGTGCCGCGCGAAGAACCGCCAGCGTCCCGCATCGCGGACGAGCACGCTCGTGGCGACGGCCTTGCCGCCGTTGAACGACTCGACCGAGCCCGCGTCGGACAGGATGTTCTCGGTGCACACCACGACCGCGGTGGTGGGGTCGGTGGCCGGCAGCAGCGTGACCTCGACGTCGGTCAGGAAGAACTGGATGTACCCGACGCCCGCCATCAGGACGGTCCACGACCGCAGGATCGGGCCGGTGCCGCTCAGCGGCTGCGCGCCGGGGTGCACGCAGGTGGTGGCGACGTCGTCGACCCACAGCGAGGCCATGAGGTCGACGTCGCCCGTCTCGATCGCGTCGTAGAAGGCGCGGTGGGCCGCGAGGACGTCAGCCACGGCCGGCCTCGCTGCGCAGCCGGGCGGCCACGCGGACGGCATCGGCGCTCGGGCGGGGGTCGTGGACGCGCACGCCCCACGCGCCGGACAGCGCCGCGAGGGTGCTCAGGGCGGCCGTGGCGTCCTCGCGACCGTCGACCGGGCGCGGACCGACGGAGTCCGCCAGCAGCGCGCCGAGGAAGCCCTTGCGGCTGGCCGCGACGAGCAGGGGCCGGCCGAGGTCGGTGAAGCGGTCGAGGTGCGCGAGCAGCGTCCAGTTCTGGTCGCCGGTCTTGCTGAAGCCCAGGCCCGGGTCGAGGATCACGCGCTCGGGGTCGACGCCGGCCTCGCAGACGGCGGCGTACTGCTCGCGCAGCTCGCCCACGACGTCCTCGATCACGTCGGTGTAGTCGGTGTGCTGCTGCATGCGGTCGGAGTGGGCGCGCCAGTGCATCACGACGAACGGCACCTCGGCATCGGCCACGAGGGGCACCATCTGCGGGTCGGCGCGGCCGCCCGAGACGTCGTTGACGATCGCGGCGCCCGCCTCGATCGACTGGCGCGCGGTCTCGGCCCACATGGTGTCGACCGAGACGACGACCCCCGCGTCGGCCAGACGGCGCACGACGGGCACGACCCGGCGCAGCTCCTCGTCGCGGTCGACCGGCAGGGCGCCCGGGCGCGTGGACTCGCCGCCCACGTCGACGAGATCCGCCCCGCGGCGGACGAGGTCGAGCCCGTGCTCGACGGCGGCGCCGGGGTCGAACCACCGGCCGCCGTCGGAGAACGAGTCCGGCGTGACGTTGACGACGCCCATCACGACGCACCGGTCCTGCGGCAGGCCGGGGATCGGGGGCGTCACCATGGGGAGCTCACCGGGTGATGAGGTTCATCGCCTCGGCGCGCGTGGCGGGGTCGAGCAGCTGGCCCCGCACGGCACTGGTGATGGTGCGGGCGCCGGCCTTGGCGACGCCCCGCATCGTCATGCACAGGTGCTCGGCCTCGACGACCACGATGACGCCCTCGGGGTCGAGGACGTCGACCATCGCCTCGGCGACCTGCGTGGTGAGGCGCTCCTGCACCTGCAGGCGGCGGGCGTAGACGTCGACGAGCCGCGCCAGCTTCGACAGGCCCGTGACGTGGCCGGTCTCGCCGGGGATGTAGCCGATGTGCGCGACGCCGAAGAAGGGCACCATGTGGTGCTCGCACATACTCCACAGCTCGATGTCGCGGACGAGGACGAGCTCGCGGTGACCGACCTCGAAGACGGCCGAGAGCACCTCCTTGGCGTCCTGGTCGTACCCGCGCAGCAGCTCGGCGTACGACCGCGCGACGCGCGCGGGGGTGTCCTCGAGGCCGTCGCGGTCGGGGTCCTCTCCGATGGCCGCGAGCAGCTCGCGGACGGCTGCCTCGGCTCGGGGCTGGTCGACGGACACGGCCGCTCCTCAGTTCGTGGGTGACTCGCCCGGCTGCGGCTGGTCGGCGGGAGGCGCGTCCGAGCCGGAGTCCGGTCCGACGACGATACCGTCCTCGGGCCCGGCATCGGCGTGTGAGCCGTTGCGTGCCGGCACGACGATGGGCGGCTGCGTCGACGGCAGGCGGTTCTCGGAGCCGGTCCACGCGGGACGGATCTCGCGCATGGTGAGGGCCTCGAAGATGCGGGCGACCTGGGCCTTGTCGAGCGTCTCCTTCTCCATCAGCTCGCGCACCAGCGTGTCGAGGACCTCGCGGTTCTCCACGAGGATGTCGAACGCCTCCTGGTGGGCGTGCGCGATGAGGGCGGAGATCTCGTCGTCGATCGTCGCGGCGATCTCCTCGGAGTAGTTGCGCGAGTGGCCGATGTCGCGACCGAGGAACGGCTGGCCGTTGTCCTCGCCGAAGCGGACGGCGCCGATGCGCTCGCTCATGCCGTACTGCGTGACCATCGCGCGGGCCAGGCTGGTGGCCTTCTCGATGTCGTTGCCCGCACCCGTGGTGGGGTTGTGGAACACGAGCTCCTCGGCGGCACGGCCACCGAGCATGTAGGCCAGCTTGTCGAGCAGCTCGGCGCGGGTCTGGCTGTACTTGTCCTCGTCGGGCAGCACCATCGTGTAGCCCAGGGCGCGACCACGCGGCAGGATCGTGATCTTGTGCACGGGGTCGCTCTGCGGCAGCGCCGCGGCCACCAGGGCGTGCCCGCCCTCGTGGTAGGCGGTGACGAGCCGCTCGTGCTCGTTCATGAGGCGCGTGCGCTTCTGCGGGCCCGAGATCACGCGGTCGATCGCCTCGTCGAGGGAGGCGTCGTCGATCGTGGTGGCCGAGCTGCGCGCCGTGAGCAGCGCGGCCTCGTTGAGCACGTTGGCCAGGTCGGCGCCGCTGAAGCCGGGGGTGCGGCGGGCGACGGCCTCGAGGTCGACGCCGGGCGCGATCGGCTTGCCCCGGGCGTGGACCTTCAGGATCTGGGTGCGTCCGGCCAGGTCGGGCGCCTCGACGGCGATCTGGCGGTCGAAGCGACCGGGGCGCAGCAGCGCCGGGTCGAGCACGTCGGGACGGTTGGTGGCCGCGATGAGGATGACGCCGCCGCGCACGTCGAAGCCGTCCATCTCGACGAGCAGCTGGTTGAGGGTCTGCTCGCGCTCGTCGTGACCGCCGCCCATGCCGGTGCCGCGGTGACGGCCGACGGCGTCGATCTCGTCGATGAAGACGATCGCCGGGGCGTTGTCCTTCGCCTGCTCGAACAGGTCGCGCACGCGGCTGGCGCCGACGCCGACGAACATCTCGACGAAGTCCGAGCCGGAGATCGAGTAGAACGGCACGCCGGCCTCGCCCGCGACGGCGCGCGCCAGCAGGGTCTTGCCGGTGCCGGGAGGACCGTAGAGCAGCACGCCCTTGGGGATCTTCGCGCCGACGGCCTGGAACTTGGCGGGCTCCTGGAGGAACTCCTTGATCTCGCCGAGCTCCTCGATGGCCTCGTCGCAGCCGGCGACGTCGGCGAACGTGGTCTGCGGGGTGTCCTTGGTCATCAGCTTCGCCTTGGACTTGGCGAACTGCATGACGCGGCCTCCGCCGCCCTGCATCGAGTTCATCAGCCACAGGAAGATGAGGATGAAGATGACGAACGGCAGGAAGCTCAGCAGCACCGAGAGGAGCGTGTTCTTCGGCGGGACCTTGACGTTGTAGGAGGTCATCTTGTCGTCGTTGACGAGCTCCTGGGCCTGCGTGACGAGCTGCGAGCCCTGGTCCTGGCCGAGCCAGGTGGCCTTGACCTTGTCCTCCTTGTCACCCTTCAGGGTGGCGCGGATCTCCTGGTCACCGTCGACGAAGGTGACCTCCTTGACCTTCGCGTCGTCGAAGTAGCCCACCATCGTGGCGGTCTTGACCTCGCGGTAGCCGTCGGCCGAGCCGGAGAACGTCAGGACGCCGATGACCACGCCGGCGATCAGGATGATCCACAGCCACGGTCCCTTGAACACGCTCTTGATGTTCATGCCGCCTCGTCGTTCATGCAGGTCTGGTTCCGTCCGGTGCTCTCAGCCACGTGCTCAGGAGTACATGTGCTCAGCCAGTGTGCCGATGCTGCGCAAATTCCGGTACTTCTCGTCGTAGTCCAGTCCGTAGCCGATGACGAACGCGTTCGGGATGTCGAAGCCGACGTACTTGACGTCGACCGGCATCTCGAGGGCCTCGGGCTTGCGCAGCAACGTGGCGATCTCGACCGACGCGGGGCCGCGGGACTTCAGGTTGGCCACGAGCCACGACAGGGTGAGGCCGGTGTCGATGATGTCCTCGACGATGAGGACGTGGCGTCCCTCGAGGTCGGTGTCGAGGTCCTTGAGGATCCGCACGACGCCCGACGACTTGGTGCCGGCGTAGGACGAGACGGCCATCCAGTCGATCTCGACGTGGCGGTTCAGCTCGCGCGCGAGGTCGGCCATCACCATGACCGCGCCCTTCAGCACGCCGACGAGCAGGATCTCGCGGCCCTCGTAGTCGGTCTCGATCCGCCGGGCCAGCTCGGCCAGCCTCTCCTTGATCTGCTCCTCGGTGAAGAGCGTCTGGGTCAGGTCGAGGTCGGCTTCGACGTGCGAGGTGTCCACGGTGTCAGCGTGCCACAAGGGACGACATCGGGCGTCGCCTGGTGGCCGGGACGAACGATGAGGCATTCGGGCACCCCAGCGGGGCGAAAGGCCTCATCGTGCGTCGAGGAACCGGACCCCGCGACCGTCGCGCACGGCGGTGACGTGACCCGGGAGCTCGATGCGCGTGCCGCCGCGGGCGTCGAGCAGGCCGTCGAGGGCCCGGGTGTGCGCGTGCGAGAGCTCGCCCGCCGCGGCGCCCGCGGCCACAGCGAGGCGTCGCCAGACGCGCATCCGCACCGCCGGGTCGAGGTCGGCGAACGCCGTCACGTCGTCGATCGCGCCCGACGGCGGCGCCTCGTCGCAGGCCATCGCGTCGAGCAGGTCGGCGTCGGCGCGCACGAGGTCGGCCGTGCGGGCGAGCGCCTCGGCCACTCCCCCGCCGAGCACCTCCTCCATCAGCGGCAGCAGCTCGCGGCGCACCCGCACGCGGCGGTAGGCGGGGTCGTCGTTGTGCGGGTCGTGCCACGGCTCGACGTCGTGCAGCGCGCAGATCCGCTCGGTCTCGGCGCGACGCAGCGCGAGGAACGGGCGGCGCAGGGCTCCGCTGCCGGGCCGCATCCCGTCGATCGATCGCGGCCCCGAGCCGCGGGCGAGTCCCAGCAGGACCGACTCGGCCTGGTCGTCGAGCGTGTGGGCGAGCAGGATCGGAGCCCCGTCAGCCTCCGCGTGCAGGGCCCGATGGCGAGCCACGCGGGCGGCGTCCTCGGGTCCGCTGCCGAGGTCGCGGACCTCGACGCGGCACACCGTGGCGGACAGGCCGAGGGCCTCGCACTGCGCGGCGGCGCGGGACGCGACCTCCGCCGACCCGTCCTGGAGGCCGTGGTCGACGACCACCGCGCGCGCGTCCACCCCGCGGCGGCGCACGAAGAACCCGGCGACCGCGGCCAGCGCGAGCGAGTCGGCACCGCCCGAGACCGCGACGACCGCACCGGGCGCGAGGTGCGGCTCGACGAGCCGGCGCGCCCGCGCCACGAGCGCGTCGAGGCGGCTCGTCGGTCGGTCCTCACCTTCGGGTGGTCTCACCGACCCAGCGTCTCAGCCGTGGACGCGGGAGACCCACGATTTCGGGTCGACGATCTCGGCCCGGGTGGGCAGGTCGGCGGCGTCGGCCCACACCGCGTCGAAGCCGTCCTTGCCGACCTGGTCGGTGACGGCGCGCACGAACTTGGCGCCGTCGCTGTACTGGCGCATCTTGGCCTCGTAGCCGAGCAGGCGGCGCAGCACCTTCGACAGGGCCGAGCCCGAGCCACGGCGCTTCGTGAACTTGCGGCGGATCTCGGCGACGCTCGGCACGACCTCGGGACCGATGTCGTCCATCACCACGTCCGCGTGGCCCTCGAGCAGGGACATGAGGCCCGTGAGACCGTCGATGACCTCGCGCTGCTGCTCGTTCTGGAACAGGTCGGAGAGCGACTTGTCGGACTCGCCGCGGACGATGCGCACGAGCTCGGGCAACGCCTCGGAGAGCATGTCGGTGACGGCTCCCCCGCCCACGTCGGTGGCGTCCATGAGCCGGGCCACCTGGGCCAGCATGTGGTCGCGCATCCAGGGCACGGCCGTGAACTGCGCGCGGTGCGTCTCCTCGTGGAGGCACACCCAGCGGCGGAAGTCGGTGGGGTCGACGCCGAGCTCGCGCTCGACGTGCACGACGTTGGGAGCCACCAGCAGGAGTCGGCCGGGGCCGTGCTCGCCCTCGGCGAACGGATCGAACTGGCCGAGCACCTTGCCGCCGAGGAACGCCACGATCGCGCCGAGCTCGGCGCCGGTGACGCGTCCGCCGACCGCACGCGGGATCCCGGTGGGCATCTTGCCCGCCGCCGCCAGCTTCTCGTCGAAGGGACCCATGAGGACCTCGAACGCGGCGAGGTTCGCGTCGGCCCAGCGCGGACGGTCGACCACGAGCACGGGCGTGGGGTACGCCGGGACGAGCCCGGTGAACTCGCGCACGGGCCCCTCGGCGATGCGCGAGGCCTCGCGGAGCTCGGCGACGACGTCCTCGACCTCGGCCGGGCTCAGGTCGGGTCCGGGCCGCATGAGGCGCCGGGCCGTGGAGCGCGCGACGTTCCAGTCGATCATGGCGTCCAACCTACGGCCTGGGCCCTCGCCCGGCCCGCCCTCACTTTCGGAACGGGATCCACGTGAATCCGGCGACAGACGGTGCATCCCGCTCCAAGAGTGGGGAGGGGGTAGGGCGCGGAGGGTCAGCGGGGGCCGACGTCGAGGACGCGCACGACGGGCTCGCCCTGCTCGTCGGAGGCGTCGAGGTCGACCTCGGCGGCGATGCCCCAGTCGCGGTCGCCCTCGGGGTCCTCGAAGACCTGGCGCACCTTCCACGTGCGGGTGCTGTCGTCCTCGACCATGAACAGCTCGGGCCCGCGGGCCGACGGGCCGGTGCCGAGCTCCTCGTACTCCTCCCGGTAGCCGAGCATCGCCTCGCGCCAGGCGAGCGCGTCCCAGCCGTCCTCGGCGTCGAGCTCGCCGAGGGCCTCCCAGCGGCCGAAGGCGGCCAGCTCGACCCTGCGGAACATCGCGTTGCGGACGAGGACGCGGAACGCGCGGGCGTTGGCGGTGAGGGGGCGCGGCGTCTCGGCGCCGGTGGCCTGCGGACGCACGTCGGCCGGGTCCTCCCCGGGCGCGATGAGCTGCTCCCACTCGTCGAGCAGGCTCGAGTCGGTCTGGCGCACGAGCTCGCCGAGCCACTCGGTGAGGTCGGTCAGCTCGTCGTCGCGGACCGCCGTGGGCACGGTGCGGACCAGGGTCTTGTAGACGTCGGAGAGGTACCGCAGGACGAGGCCCTCGGACCGCGCGAGACGGTAGTCGGCGATGAGCTCGGAGAAGGTCATCGCCCGCTCCCACATCTCGCGCACGACCGACTTCGGCCGCAGCTCGTGGTCGGCGACCCACGGGTGCCCCTGGCGGTACATCTCGTAGGCGGCCTCGAGCAGGTCGCGCAGCGGCTGCGGGTGCTCGACGTCCTCGAGGAGCTCCATCCGCTCGTCGTACTCGATGCCGTCCATCTTCATCTCGGCGACGGCCTCGCCGCGGGCGCGGAAGCGCTGGGCGCTGATGATGGGGCGCGGGTCGTCGAGCGTGGACTCGACCACCGAGACGACGTCGAGCGCGTAGGTGGGCGACTCGCGGTCGAGCAGGTCGAAGGCGGCCACCGCGAACGGCGAGAGCGGCTGGTTGAGCGCGAAGTTGGCCTGCAGGTCGACGGTGAGGCGCAGCGTGCGGCCCTCGGCGTCGGGCGGGTCGATCCGCTCGACGACCTCGCCGGCCAGCAGCGCCTCGATGATGTGGTCGACCTGCGCGAGCAGCCGCTCCTGTGACTCCTCGGTCTCGCCGCTCTCGCGCACGAGGTGCTCCAGGGCGGCCCGCGCGTCACCGGGCCGGGTGATGACGTCGAGGACCATCGCGTGGCTGACCTTCATCCGCGAGTGCAGCGCCTCGGGCGTGCCGTTGACGAGGCGCTCGAACGTGCCGTGGCCCCACGAGACGAACCCCTCGGGGGGCTTCTTGCGCTGGATGCGCTTGAGCTTCTTCGGGTCGTCGCCGGCCTTGCGCACGAGCTTGGCGTTCTCGATCTCGTGCTCGGGCGCCTCGACGACCACGTGGCCGACGGTGTCGAACCCGGCCCGCCCGGCACGGCCGGCGATCTGCTGGAACTCGCGCACCTGGAGGTGGCGCTGACGGGTGCCGTCGTACTTGCTCAGCCCGCTGAACAGCACCGTGCGGATCGGCACGTTGATGCCGACGCCGAGCGTGTCGGTGCCGCACACGACCTTGAGCAGTCCCTGCTGCGTGAGGGTCTCGACGAGGCGGCGGTAGCGCGGCAGCATGCCCGCGTGGTGCACGCCGATCCCCATGCGGATCAGCCGCGAGAGCGTCTTGCCGAACGCCGAGGTGAAGCGGAAGTCGCCGAGCGCCTCGGCGATCGCGTCGCGCTCGGCGCGCGTGGCGACCTTGGCGCTGGTGAGCGCCTGCGCCCGCTCGAGCGCGGCGGCCTGTGAGAAGTGCACGACGTAGACCGGTGTCTGGTGCGTCTCGACGAGCTGCTCGAGCGTCTCGTGCACGGGCGTCGTGACGTACTCGCTGACGAGCGGGACGGGTCGCTCGACCGACGTGACCGCGACGGTCTCGCGGCCGGTGCGGCGGGCGAGGTCGGCCTCGAGGCGCGTGGTGTCGCCGAGCGTGGCGGACATCAGGAGGAACTGCGCGCGCGGCAGCTCGATGAGCGGCACCTGCCAGGCCCAGCCGCGCTCGGGGTCGGCGTAGAAGTGGAACTCGTCCATCACGACGAGGCCGATGTCGGCGTCCGCGCCCTCGCGCAGCGCCATGTTCGCGAGGATCTCGGCCGTGGCGGCGATGATCGGGGCGTCGGCGTTGACCGCGGCGTCGCCCGTGACCATGCCGACGTTCTCGGCGCCGAAGATCTCGCACAGGTCGAAGAACTTCTCGCTCACGAGCGCCTTGATCGGCGCGGTGTAGACGCTGCACTCGCCACGGGCGAGAGCGGCGCCCATCGCGGCGGTGGCGACGAGGCTCTTGCCCGAGCCGGTGGGGGTGGCGAGGACGACGTTCGAGCCGGCGACCATCTCGAGGATCGCCTCGTCCTGCGCCGGGTAGAGGGTCAGTCCGCGGTCCTCGACCCACTGCAGGATCGCCTCGTGGACGGCGTCGACGTCGTCGGTGGTGCCCGACGGGAGGCGGTCGACGAGGCGCGCCATCAGCGGGCCCCGCAGGCGCAGTCGGCCATCGCGACCGTCACGCGGTCGAGTGCGGCCTGGGTCTCGAACGGGTTGACCTGCTCGGTGTCGTCGGCCATCAGCGCGAACGCCACGGGCCGCCCGCCCGAGAGGGTGACCACCCCGGCGAGGGAGTGGACGCCCGTGAGCGTGCCGGTCTTCGCCCGGATGCGACCCCGTGCGTCGCCGGCGCGGTCGTAGCGGTTCTCGAGGGTGCCGCTGAAGCCGCCGACGGGCAGGCCGCTCAGCACCGACCCCAGGCGAGGGGTCGCCGCCACCTCGACCATCGTCTCGGCCAGGGTGCGCGCCGCGATGCGGTTCTTGCGCGACAGGCCGCTGCCGTCGTACAGCACGAGTCCCTCCGTCGTCACGCCCGCCTGCCGCAGGACCTGGCTCACCACCTTCGCACCCCCGGCGAACGAGCCGGGCTCCCCCGCCGCGATCGCGGCCTGACGCAGCAGCACCTCGGCGACCTCGTTGTCGGAGTCGGCGAGGAACTGCTCGACGATGCGCGAGAGCCGGGCGCTGCGGACGGCGGCCACGCGCGTCGCGTCCGCGGGCGCCTCGGCCTGCTGCGGCTCGCCCGTCACGTCGACCCCGCGCGCCCGCAGCAGCTCGGCGAAGCGGCGCGCGGCGTCGCCGGCCGGATCGGTGGAGCGGGCGGCGCCGACGCGGCCGCGGTCGATCCACAGCGGGCTGACCGGCGCGACGACCGCGCCGACGTAGCCGTCCTCCCACGCCGGGCTCACGGACGGGCCGGAGAACAAGGAGACGTCGTAGCCGAGGCTGACCTGCTGGTCGCCGACCTGCTTCGCCGTGGCCGCGGCCAGGGTGGCGAGGTCGGCGCGCTCGACCGGTGAGCCCTTCGTCCGGACGTCGCTCAGGTAGGGGTCGCCGCCGCCGACCAGGACGAGCCGGCTGCCGTCGCGCACGACCGAGGTGGTGAAGGTGGCGTCGGGGCCGAGCTCGGCCAGGGCGCCGACCGCCGTGAGGACCTTGGTCGTGGAGGCCGGGACGTGGGCTCCGTCGGACTCGTCGGCCAGCACCGTGCCGTCGCGCGCGTCGAGGGCGACCAGGCTGGTGCGGCCGCCGAGCGCGTCGGAGCGGAGCGGACCCGCCACCGCGGCCTCCAGCTCGCCCGCCGTGATCGGACCCGAGCCGACCGAGGCCGCCCGCGCGGGGTCCGGCGAGGCGGGCTCCAGGCCCACGGGGGCGGTCACGAATTGCGGTCCGCACGGCCCGTCGCACAAGATGGGGTTCAGGTCGCCGCGGACGTACAGCCAGGTGATCGACGCCAGCGTCACGAGCACGAGCAGCGGCAGCACCCAGGCCGCATGCACTCTCTCCCCCCTGCGGGGACCACGGGCCGTCACGTGCGTCAGACTATGTGACACCCATCAAGACCAAGCCGGAGGAACCGTGTTCTTTGACGTCACCGTGGAGATCCCCAAGGGCGAGCGGAACAAGTACGAGCTCGACCACAAGACCCACCGCATCCGGCTGGACCGCACGCTCTTCACGTCGATGCAGTACCCGGCCGACTACGGCTTCATCGACAACACCCTCGGCAACGACGGCGACCCGCTGGACGCGCTGGTCATCCTGCCCTTCCCGACCTTCCCCGGCTGCGTCATCGAGTGCCGCGCGATCGGCATGTTCAAGATGACCGACGAGGCCGGCGGCGACGACAAGATCCTGTGCGTCCCCGCGGGCGACCCGCGCCACGACCACCTGCAGGACGTCACCGACGTGTCGGACTTCGACCTGCAGGAGATCGAGCACTTCTTCACCAGCTACAAGGACCTCGAGCCCGGCAAGTCCGTCGAGGAGGGGTCCGAGTGGGTCGGCCGCGAACAGGCCGAGGCCGAGATCAAGGCCAGCCTCGAGCGGTTCACGGCCAACGGCGGCTACTGAGCCGCCGGGTCCCTCCGGGGCCTGACCAGTCCGGCGAGCACGTCACCGAACACGTCCATGTCGACCTTCGGGTCGAGCGCGCGCAGGCCGCCCAGACCCGCGCCGAGCGCCAACAGGGCCGTGGCCACGTGCTCGACCGGCACCGTCGTCTCCAGGCCGGCGTCCTCCACGGTCGCCGAGATCAGCTGGGCGATGAGCCGACGCACCTCGCGGTGACGCTTCACCAGCTCGGACGCGACCCAGGGGTTGTGCCGCGCGACGGCGGCGAACTCCACCTCGAGCGCCGTCCAGCGCGGCTCGCCCAGACCCGATCGCGACCACTCGACGAAGCTCTTGAGGCGCGTCTCGATCGACGTGTCCTCGGTGAACATCTGGTGCACGAGGCGGATCTTCTCGGCGTGGATCGTGTCGAGCGCCGCCATGCAGAGCTCTTCCTTGCCGGCGAAGTTGGAGTAGACCGCACCCTTGGAGAAGCCGGCCTCGACGGCCACCTTGTCCAGCGACGTGCCGGAGTACCCGACGTCGAGGAACATCTCGGTGGCCACCTCGATGAGGCGTTCGCGCGTCTGCTGCTGACGCTCGGCCCGGCTCACTCTCGTCTGGGACACGGCTGGCTCCTTCGGTATTCGCATACCGATGGTATCTGAAACTCGGCGTCTGTCGCCCCCGGATCCCGAATCGACGCGCCGCTAGGGTCGGGCCCATGACCTCACGAGCCCTCTGGTCGGCGATCGAGAACCTGCACGGAGGCGTCTACTTCGCGCCCGAGTCGAAGGCGCGCTACGAGGCGATCGGCCTCAAGGGCTATTGGATGGGCTACTTCGCCAGCCGCTCCGCCGCCCTCGGCACGCCGGGCCCCGAGCTGGTGATCGCGACCTTCCACGGCTTCGCGCCGCGCCTCGTCGAACGCGCGCTGCCCGACGCGTGGCGCCTCGCCGACCGCGACCGCGTGCTCGAGGCCCGGTACTCCTTGGCGCGCGACCTGCTCGCGAACGTCGCGGACCAGGCCTCGGCCCTGGCCGCGAAGACCCGCAGCGTGCTGGACGGCGTCGACT
This sequence comes from Aeromicrobium sp. JJY06, assembly GCF_044069275.1. Taxonomy (NCBI): domain Bacteria; kingdom Bacillati; phylum Actinomycetota; class Actinomycetes; order Propionibacteriales; family Nocardioidaceae; genus Aeromicrobium; species Aeromicrobium sp. JJY06. Next base: position 1,581,307 of record NZ_JBIMRD010000001.1, on the reverse strand, counting down.
GGGCCGGCAAGCCCCTGGCCGCCGCTCACGCCGGCCTGCCCGCCTCGGACGACCCCGTCGTCGACTTCTGGCAGTCCGTCACGGCGCTGCGCGAGTACCGCGGCGACTGCCACCTCGCGGTCCTGACCTCCGCGGGGCTGGGTGGCGCGGCCTCGAACGCGCTCGCCGTCGCCACCGGGTGGTCGTGGTTCGCCGACCAGCGCACGATGCGCGGCTGGACCGAGCAGGAGTGGGCCGAGGCGATCGCCGGACTCGTGACCCGCGGCTGGCTCGCGCCCGACGGCACCGCCACCGAGACCGGAACCGCCGCGCGCGCCCAGATCGAGGACGCCACCGACCGCGTCGTGGCCGCCGGCCTCGATCGCGAGGCCACGTCCCGGCTGCTGACCCTCGAGGACGACCTGGTCGCGATGGCGGGACAATGGGCAGATGATCACCCCGCCCTCGCAGGACGCACGCACCGCAGCTCGTGACCGCCTCGCCGCCCTGGCGATCCCCACGGGGGCGCTCGGCAGGCTCGGCGAGCTGGCGGTCTGGTGGTCCTCGGTGCGCGGCGAGGCGACGCCCGCTCCCCCGTCGCACGTGAGGGCGGTCGTCTTCGCCGGCGACCACGGCGTCGCGGCGCACGGTGTCTCGGCCTACCCGTCGGCCGTCACCGGCGCGATGGTGCGCGCGTTCGCGTCCGGCGTGGCCGGCACCTCGGTCCTCGCCCGCCAGCACGACGTGCACCTGCGCGTGCTCGACCTCGGCGTCGACGGCGACTTCCCCGACCTCGACCCCGCGATCGGCGCGTACAAGATCCGCCACGGCACCGAGCCGTTCCACCTCGCCGACGCGATGACCCTCGACGAGGCGCGCCGCGCGGTCGAGGCCGGCGCGGCGATCGCCGCCGAGGAGATCGCGGCCGGCGCCGACCTGCTGATCGGCGGTGACATGGGAATCGGCGACACCACCACGGCCGCGGTCCTCACGGCCGCGGTCCTGGGTCTGCCGGCCGTCGAGGTCGTCGGCCGCGGCACCGGCATCGACGACGAGGGCCTGCGGGTCAAGACCGAGGTCATCGACACGGCGCTGCGCCGTGCGCAGGACCGCACGGGCGACCCGATCGACCTGCTGAGCGCGATCGGCAGCCCCGACATCGCCGCCCAGGCCGGCTTCATCAGCGCGGCTGCGCAGGCCGGTGTCCCCGTGCTGCTCGACGGCGCGATCGCCACGGCCGCCGCGCTCGTGGCCGAGCGGCTGACGCCGGGCGTCGCCCCGTGGCTCGCCGCTGGTCACCGCTCCACCGAGGGCGCCCAGTGGCACGCCCTGAAGGACCTCGGCCTCGAGCCACTGCTCGACCTCGGCATGCGCCTGGGCGAGGGCTCGGGCGCCGTCACCGCGGTGCCGCTCGTGCGCTCGGCCGCCCTGCTGCTCTCGGACATGGCGCTGCTCTCCGAGATCCTGTGAGCCGGCTCGGGGACGCCGTCCGGCTGTCGGTCGGCACCTTCAGTGCCCTGCCCGTGCCGCCGCCGCGGCAGGTCGACCGCCGCACCGCCGGCATCGCGGTGGCGATCGCGCCGCTCGCGGTCGTTCCCGTCGGCCTGCTCGTGGCGTTCGTGGCGTGGGGCGGTCGCGAGCTCGGCCTGGACCAGCTCGTCGTCGGCGCCCTCGCGATCGGCGCCGGGGCCTGGGCGACCCGCGGGTTCCACCTCGATGGGCTCGCCGACACGACCGACGCGCTGGCCTCCTCCTACGACCGCGAGCGGGCGCTGACCGTCGCGCGCACCGGCGACGTCGGTCCCGCGGGAGCCGCCGCCCTCGTCCTGGTGCTGCTCGCGCAGGCCGCCGCCGCGGGCACGCTGATCGTGTGCTGGGAGCGAGGCTTCGTGGCCGTCGGCGTGCTGTGGTGCCTCGCCCGCGCGGGCGCGACCGTGGGCCTGCGACACGGAGTGCCGGCAGCCCGCCAGGACGGCATGGGCGCCACCTTCGCCGGCAGCGTGCGCCCCCTCGCACTCGCGACCGTCTGGCTCCTCGTCGCTGTCGCCGGCGCGGCCGTCACGGGGCTCACCGACGCCACCGTGGCGCAGGGGCTCGTCGCCGTCGCGGCCACGCTGCTCGTGGTCCTCCTGCTGGTCGCCCACGTCGCGCGTCGCCTGGGTGGCATCATCGGCGATGCGGTGGGCGCCTCGGTCGAGGTCTCCCTCGCTGTCCTCCTGATCGGCTTCTCGGCGGTGATCGCATGACCTTCCTCGGCCCCGACGGCCAGCCACGCTGCGACTGGGCGGGCGGCGCGCCCGGCTTCGTGGAGTACCACGACACCGAGTGGGGCTTCCCCGTCGCCGACGACGTGCGGCTGTTCGAGAAGTTCTGCCTCGAGGGGTTCCAGTCCGGACTGTCGTGGCGCACGATCCTGGACAAGCGCGAGAGCTTCCGCGCGGCGTTCGCGGGCTTCGACCTCGACACCGTGGCCGGCTTCGACGAGTCCGACGTCCTGCGGATGCTGGCCGACGCCGGCATCGTGCGGCATCGCGGCAAGATCGAGGCGGCCATCAACAACGCCGCCCGCGCGCTCGAGCTGGTCGAGTCCGAGGGCTCGCTCGCGGCGTTCGTCTGGCGTCACGAGCCCGACCCCGCCGAGATCCCCGAGCCGCAGACGCTCACCACCTCGCCCACCGCGATCGCCCTGTCGAAGGACCTCAAGAAGCGCGGCTGGAAGTTCGTCGGCCCGACCACGGTCTTCTCGTTCATGCAGGCGATGGGCCTGGTGAACGACCACGCGCACGACTGCGTCGTACGGGCCAGCGTCGCCGCCGCGCGCGACGCCTTCACGCCTCCGGCCTGAGCGCGGCCTCGCGCGCCGCGCCCGCGCGGCTCAGAGGCGCAGGACGCGGCCCGAGACGACGAGGAGGACCTCGTCGCAGTCCATCGCGAAGCGCTGGTTGACCTTGCCGAGGAGGTCGCGGAAGAGGCGCCCGGAGCGGTGCTCGGGCACGACGCCCCAGCCGACCTCGTTCGTCACCACGACGACGTCCTCCCCGTGCGCGGTCATGGCCTGCGCGGCGCGCTCGACGCGCAGCCAGAACTCGGGCTCCCAGTCGTCGAGGGTCTGGTCCCAGCCGTCGAGCTCGCTGACCAGGGCGGTCACCCACGTGCCGAGGCAGTCGATGATCACCGTGTCGTCGGTCATCGCGATCGCGCGCTCGAGGTCGGCGGTCTCGACCGTCTTCCAGTGGGCGGGACGCCGGCTACGGTGCGCCTCGACCCGGGCCGCCCAGTCGGGGTCGAACTCCGGATCGGGGGCCGGACCGGGGGCGATGTACGTGACGTCGGGGGCCGCGACGACGAGCGACTCGGCATGGAACGACTTGCCCGAGCGCACGCCTCCGGTGATGAGGGTCCTCACCCTCGCAGCCTAGTCCCGTCCGGTGCCGCGACGGTCAGCCCTGATCGAACACGGAGTCGAACGAGGCGGTCGGCGGCTCGAAGTCGAAGCGCTTGAGGAACCCCAGCGCCTCCGGGGCGCCGCGGAGGCGGTCCATGCCCGCGTCCTCCCACTCCACCGAGATCGGACCGTCGTAGCCGATGCGGGCGAGTGCGCGGAACGCGTCCTCCCACGGCACGTCGCCGCGACCCGTGGAGACGAAGTCCCAGCCGCGGCGCTGGTCGCCCCACGGCAGGTGCGACGAGAGGATGCCGTTCCTGCCGCCGCCCATCCGCATCCGGATGTCCTTGCAGTCCACGTGATAGATCCGGTCGGCGAAGTCGCTGATGAACGCGACGGTGTCGATCCCCTGCCACACCATGTGGCTGGGGTCCCAGTTGAGGCCGAACGCCTCGCGGTGGCCGATCGCCTCCATCGCCCGCACCGTCGACCAGTGGTCGTAGGCGATCTCGGACGGGTGGACCTCGTGCGCGAATCGCACGCCGCACTCGTCGAAGACGTCGAGGATCGGGTTCCAGCGGTCGGCGAAGTCCTGGTAGCCGGCCGCGATGCGCTCGGCGGGGACCGGCGGGAACATCGCCACGTACTGCCAGATCGACGAGCCCGTGAAGCCCACCACGACGTCGACGCCCATCCGCTGCGCGAGGCGCGCGGTGTGCTGCATCTCCTCGGCCGCGCGCCGGCGGACGCCCTCGGGGTCACCGTCGCCCCACACGCGCGGGCCGACGATCGAGCGGTGCCGGTCGTCGATCGGGTCGTCGCAGACCGCCTGGCCCTTCAGGTGGTTCGAGATCGCCCAGCAGCCGAGCCCGTGGCGGCGCAGGATCTCCAGGCGCCCCTCGACGTACTCGTCGTCGTCCCAGCGCCACGCGTCGAGGTGCTCGCCCGACACGGCGATCTCGAGACCGTCGTACCCCCAGCGCGCCGCGAGCTCCGCGACCTCCTCGAGGGTGAGGTCGGCCCACTGGCCCGTGAAGAGGGTGAAGCGCTTGCCCATGGTGTCTCCTTCGATGATCAGGATCGCGCGAGCTCGACCGTGCCGCGGCCCGCCACGGCGCTGCGCTCGATCGCGTCGAGCACCCGCTGCACCGCGAGCCCGTCCTCGAACGACGGTGTCGGGTCGACGCCCGAGGCGATCGCGGACAGGAACCCGGCGGCCTGCGTCGTGAACGTGTGGTCCCATCCCAGCACGTGGCCCGGCGGCCACCAGGCGGCGAGGTGCGGGTGGTCGGGCTCGGTCACGAGGACGCGCGTGCGGCCCTGGCCCGTGTCGACCCACAGCTCGTTGAGGCGCTCGAGGTCGAAGGCGACCGAGCCACCGGAGCCGTAGACCTCGATCTGCAGCGCGTTCTTGCGGCCCGCGGCCATCCGGCTGACCTCGAGGCTGACGACGGCGCCACGGCTCGTGCCGAGCAGCGCCCACGCGGCGTCGTCGACGGTCACGTCCTCCGGGCCGGCGGGTCCGGGACGCGACCCGACGAAGGTCTCGAGGCGGCCCGAGACGCTCGCGATCTCGTCGTCGAGCAGGAAGCGGACCTGGTCCACGACGTGCGAGCCGAGGTCGCCGAGCACACCGGACCCGGCCTGCTCCTTGCGCAGCCGCCACGTCATCGGCGCGTCGGGGTCGACGAGCCAGTCCTGCAGGTAGGACGCCCGGACCTGGCGGACCTGGCCGATCCGGCCCTCGGCGACGATCTCGCGGGCGAGCGCCAGCGCGGGCACGCAGCGGTAGTTGAACCCCACCATCGAGCGCACCCCGCGCGAGCGCGCCTCCTGCGCCGCGGCGACGAGCTCGACGGACTGGTCGATCGTGTTGGTGAGCGGCTTCTCGACCACCACGTGCTTGCCGGCGCGCAGGGCGGCCAGCGCGATCTCGTGGTGGAGGTGGCCGGGCGTGCAGACGTCGACGACGTCCACGTCGTCGCGGGTCACCACGTCGCGCCAGTCGGTGGCCCACTCGCGCCAGCCCAGCTGGTGGGAGGGGGTGGGCGCGGCGCCGCGCACGGCGGACTCGTCGCGACCGACGAGGACCTGCTGGGTCACGGCGGGAAGGTCGGGGTGGAACGCGCCGACGTTGCGCCAGGCGTTGGAGTGGGCCCGGCCCATGAAGGAGTAGCCGATGACGGCCACCCGCAGCTCGCGCGCGCTCATCACGCCGCCTCCGTCCGGGTCAGGTCGCGCAGGAACGCGAGACCGTCGCGGGCGAGGTCGTCCTGCGTGGGCGCGAGCGGGCGCCAGATCGAGGCTGCCGTCGCGATGGAGGCGTTCTCGGCGGTGAAGCTCTCGATGACGAGTGGGCCGGTGTGCCCGACCTCGTCGAGGGCGGCGATCAGGGCCGGCCAGTCGGTCTGGTCGCCTCCGGGTGCGCCGCGGTCGCTGCCGCAGACCTGCACGTGCACGAGGTGCTCGCCGGCCGCCCGGACCGCGTCCGCGCTGGACCGCTCCTCGATGTTCAGGTGGTAGGTGTCCAGGGCGAGGCCCAGCGACGGACCGAGCAGGCCGTCGAGTCCCTCGAGCGCCTGGGCCACGGTGTTGACGAGCGAGGTCTCGTAGCGGTTGAGCGGCTCGATGCCGATCCGCACGCCGTGCTCGGCCGCGTGCTCGACGACCGGCGCGAGGTGCTCGCGCCACTGCGCGTAGGCGGAGCGCCGCTCGTCCGGGGTCATCCGCCACGTGCGGCCGGTGGCCGCGTAGAACGGTCCGCAGACCGCGGCCGCGCCGATGCCGGAGGCGAGGTCGACGCAGCCACGCAGGTAGTCCTGCGTCGCCGCGACCGCCGCGCCGTCGGCCTCCACGAGGTCGCGTCCGGGAGCCATGGCGCCCACGACGAGCGGCACCAGACCGGCGCGCTCCAGCACCGGCCCGACGACGTCGGGCGTCAGGTCGCCGAGTCCCTCGAGCGGGAGCTCGACCGCGTCGAAGCCGAGCGCGGCGACGTGCTCCAGGCGGGCCTCCACCGTGGCGTCGGTGAGCGGGGACTGCCAGACCCACGTGTTGATGCCGATGCTGCGCACAAGAGCTCCTGTCGAGAGGGACGGGGTGGGCCGGGTGGCGGCGGGTCGCCGCCACCCGGTCACGGTCAGCGGTCCTGCCAAGCCTTCGGGAAGCCCGGGAGGTCCTCGCCGCCGAACTTGGCGTAGTGCCCGTCGGGCATGCCGTCGTTCGCCTTCAGGTAGTCCGCACGGTCGTCCTCGGTGATCGGCGACTGGGGCAGCACCCACTCGGTCGGCACCTCCTCGCCCGCGAAGATCTTCTGCACCGCCAGCAGCGGGGTGCGCCACTGGAAGTTCGAGTAGACCGGCGCGAGTCCGGTCAGACCGGTCTCCTCCCACTTGCGCAGGAAGCTCATCTCGTCCTCACCGGTCATGACCGGGTAGTCCTTGCCGGCGTCCTCGAAGGCCTCGATCGCGGCGACGGCACCGTCACCGGCGTCCATCCAGACGCCCTTGATGTCGTCGGAGTTGATCGCGTCGGTGATGATCTGCTTGATCTTCGTCGGGTCGGCGTCCGTGAACTGGTCGTCGGCCTCGATGTCGTTCTCCTCGAAGATCTTCTCGGCGGCGGCCCAGCGGGTCTCCAGGACGTCGACGCCGGGCAGGATACGCAGCGCGACGACCTTGTCGCCCTTCTCGAGGTTGTCGACCAGGAACTCGGCCGTGTCGATGCCCCACGCGTAGCCACCGATCGGGTGGATGAACGACGTGGCGCAGTCGGTGTCGACGCCGCGGTCGAACACGACGACCGGCTTGCCCGTCTCACAGGCGCGCTCGACGGCCGGGGTCATCGCCGCGGTCGAGTTCGGCGAGATGATGAAGGCGTCGCAGTTGCCCTCCTTGATGAAGTAGTCGATGTCCGCGATCTGCGTGTCGTCGGAGTCCTGCGCGTCGCGGGTCTCCATCTGCGAGACGACGCCCTCGTCCTGGAGCACCTTCAGCTGCTGCTGCATCGTGATCCAGCCGGTCTGGCGCCACGGGTTGCTGATCGAGGCGTTGGCGAAGCAGACCTTCTTGGCGCCCTCGGACTTGAACTTCGAGGTGTCCGTCATGTCACCGTCGATGTACTGCAGCCACGGGGTCGCGGCGTCTCCCTCGAACGTCGCGCTGCGCTGCTCGTTCTGGCGGTCGAAGTCCGCCTGCACGAACCACTCGGTGTCCTTCGAACCCGAGTCGTCGTCGCCCGCGTCGGACACGTCGTCCGTGCTGCAGGCAGCGAGTACCAGCACGGCCGCGGCCGACACGAGTACCCCTCTCATCGATGCTCGCATCAGTTCTCTCCTGTCGTATCGCCCGTCGCGGGCTGGGGTGGGGTGGGTGGAGAAGTCACGGTGGGCCGCCGGCGGACGGCGCCCTGCCACGCGCGGCCGGCCAGGGCGACCGCGACGATGATGATGAGTCCCTGCACGGTGTCGCGCCACGTCGACTCGATGCCCAGGCTGTTCAGCAGCACGAAGAGCAGCTCCAGGGCGAACGCGCCGGCGGCCGCCGAGAGGACCCAGCCGCGCCCGCCGCCGAGGACCACGCCGCCGAGCACGACCGCGGTGATCGCGGCGAACTCGTAGCCCGAGCCGACCGACGGGTGGACGCCGGCGTAGCCGACCAGCAGGATGCCCGCGACGGTGGCGGACAGCGACGAGATCATGAAGGCGCGCGTCTTCGTCCACCACAGCGGCGTGCCCGAGAAGCGGGCGGCCTCGGGGTTGTCGCCGGCGGCGATGAGGGTGCGGCCGTACGGGCGCCGCATGAGCCACACGGCGAACGCGCCCGCGACGATCAGCACGATCAGCGGGTACGGGATCGTCCCGACGAGCGGCACGTCCTGGATGCCGCCGCGGCCGATCTCGCGGAAGCGGTCGGACGGGTTGCCCGTGGCGGCGCCGCCCGTGACGTAGCGGACGAGGCCGGTCAGCGACAGCATCATGCCGAGCGTCACGATGAAGCTCGGCACCCGCAGCAGCGTGGTGGCCAGGCCGTTGACCAGACCGATCAGCGCGCCGACGACGAACATCAGCAGCAGGCCCGGGAGGATGTTGGCCTCGTCCTGGCCGATGACGTTGCCGGCGAGCACCACCTGCGCGGCGATGACCGCGCCCATCGACAGGTCGAACTCGCCGCTGACGATGACGAAGTACTGACCCATCGCCGCGATCGCGATCGGCGCCGTGCGGCCGGCGAAGCGGATCAGCGTGTTGCCGTCGGCGAAGCTCGGGTTCGAGACCATGATCGCGAGCAGCAGGGCGATCACGAGCAGGAAGACACCGCCGCCGGGGGTGGCCAGGGCCGCCAGGGACCGGCGACCGAACGTGGTCTCGTGGACGGGCAGCACGCGCGTGGTCATCGGGCCACCTCCGTGGTCTCGGCGGGGGCGGCGGACCCGAAGCGCTCGGGCCGCCGGTCGATCTCCCGGCGCGCGTAGACGGCCACCGCGACGACGATGACGATGCCGCGCACGACGTCCTTGAGGAACGGGTTGAGCTCCATGACGCCCATGACGTTGTCGAGGACGGCGAAGATGCCGACGCCGGCGATCGTGCCGACGATGCTGCCCTTGCCTCCGGCGAGCAGCGTGCCGCCGAGCACGACGGCCGCGATCGACATGAGGTCGTAGCCGCCCTGCGAGCCGACCGTCGGCTGGCCGACGCCGAGGCGCGCGAGCAGCAGCAGGCCGGCGAGCGCCGCGGTCACCGAGCAGATGACGTGCGCCGCGATGATCGGCACCTGGGTCCGCAGGCCCGACATGCGTGCCACGTCGGCGTTGCCGCCGACGGCATAGAGGTGGTGGCCCAGGCGAGTGCGGCGCAGCATCAGGACGGCCAGGCCCGCGCACGCCAGCATGATGAGCGTGGCGACCGGCACCGGTCCGATCCGGGTCGCGTCGAGCAGCCGGAACGCGTACGGCGCCGAGCCATGGCTGCCCTGGTAGTTCGAGCCGAGGTAGCCCGAGACGACGAGGCCCGTGCCGAGCGTCGCGATGAAGCCGTGCACGTGCAGCAGGCTGACGATAAGGCCGTTCACGAGGCCGAAGACCACCGCGACGGCCAGCGCCGCGACCACGCCCAGCACGATGTTGGAGGTCTGGCCGGCCATGATCCCGCCCGCCAGCACGCTGGAGAGGCTGACCACGAACGGCACCGACAGGTCGAGCGAGCCGGCGAGGATCACCAGGGTCTGGCCGATCGCGATCAGGCCCAGGATCGTCATCGTCGTCAGGACGTTGTCGATGTTGCCGACGCTGAAGAAGTTGCGTCCCTCGATCGCCGTGATGATCGAGCCGACGACCACCGAGATCAGCAGCACGATCCAGACGATCATCGTGGAGTCGAGTGCAGCGAGCCGGGCCCTCATGAGGCCACCTCCTCGTCGAGGCCGGCGGCGAGCGACAGGATCGACTCCTCGTCGGAGCCGCCGGGTCGCTCCCCCGCCAGCCGGCCGTCGCGCATCACCAGCACGCGGTCGGACATGCCGATCACCTCGGGCAGCTCGCTGGAGACCATCAGAACCGCGACGCCGCGGGCGGCGAGGCTGCGCATGACCTCGTAGATCGCGTGCTTCGCGCCGACGTCGATGCCGCGGGTGGGCTCGTCGAGCAGGACGACGCGCGGGTCGGTGGCGAGCCACCGCGCCAGCACGACCTTCTGCTGGTTGCCGCCGGAGAGCAGCTGGGCCTCCTGGCTGAGCGCGCGCGCCGAGACCGAGAGCGAGCCGAACAGCTCGGGGACGTCGCGGCGGACCGCGTCGGTGCGGCGGGGGAAGACGGCGCGGACGACACCGAGCGCGTTGTCGAGCAGCGACTGGTGCAGCGCCAGGCCGGTGGCCTTGCGGTCCTCGGTCACCAGCGCGAGGCCCGAGCGGATCGCGCGACGCGGCGTGCCGATCGGGGTGACGACGCCGTCGATCGCGATCTCGCCGCGGGCGAGCGGCTCGATGCCGAAGATCGCCTCGAGCAACTCGGTGCGGCCCGAGCCCTGGAGGCCCGCGATGCCGACGATCTCGCCGCCGCGCAGGGTCAGGTCGATGCCGTCAACGTAGCCGTTGCCGGCGCCGCGCAGCTCCAGCCGCGGCTCGCCGACGGTGGTGCCGGGGACCGGATCGGGGAAGAACGAGTCCATGGGGCGGCCGACCATGAGGCGCACGAGCGTGGCCTCGTCGAGCTCGGACGCGGGGCGCGTGTCGACCTGACGGCCGTCCTTGAGGACGGTGACGTTGTCGCACAGGTCGAGGACCTCGCGCAGGCGGTGCGAGACGTAGACGATGGCGACGCCGCGCGAGGTCAGCTCGCGCACGATGCGGTAGAGCAGCTCGACCTCGTGGTCGGCCAGCGCGGCCGTGGGCTCGTCCATCTGGATGACGCGCGCGTCGAAGCTGACGGCCTTCGCGATCTCGACGATCTGCTGCTCGGCGACCGAGAGCGAGCGCACGCGGCGCGACGGGCGCAGGCCCTCGATGCCGAGGCCGCGCAGCAGCTCACCGGCCTGACGCTCCATCCCGCGGGTGTCCACGAGTCCGCGGCGGCGCGGCTCGCGACCGAGATAGATGTTCTCGGCGATCGTCCGCTCGGGCAGCAGGTTGAACTCCTGGAAGACGGTGGCGAGCCCGGCGCGCTGCGCCTGGACGGGGTGGGTGAACGCGACGGGCTCGCCACCGAGCTCGACCGACCCCGAGTCCGCGGGATGCACGCCCGCGAGGATCTTCATGAGGGTCGACTTGCCGGCGCCGTTCTCGCCCACGAGTCCGTGGACCTCGCCGGGGACCAGGTCGAGGTCCACGCCGTGCAGCACCGGGTTGCCGACGAAGGACTTCGTCACGCCGCGCACGCGCAGCACCGGCGGGGTCCCCCGCTCGTTCAAGACAGCGTCGTTCACGGTTGCACTGTGACACAGATCTCCACTTCTGTCGAGAAGTCGGCAGAAGTTGTGCGCTAGACGTTCAAAAGCCCGAGTGGTTGAATCACCCCCGTGAAGACCAGCGACGTGTTCGCCCTGCTCCAGCGCGAGGGTCGGCCCATGACCCGCGCGGAGCTGGCGGAGTCGACGGGCCTGGCCCGCTCCACCGTCGCGTCCCGCGTGGACCTGCTGCTGCGCCTCGGCCTCATCACCCCCTACGGCGGGCGGAGCTCCACCGGCGGGCGTCCCCCGTCACTGCTCGCGGTCAACACCGCCGCCCGCGTGGTGGCCGCGATCGACCTCGGCGCGCGTCATGCCCGCGCGGCGATCGTCGACCTGTCGGGCGCCGTGCTGGCCCAGGAGCGCCAGGACCTCGACATCGCCGACGGCCCCGTGCCCGTCCTGAACTGGGTCACCGCCACGATCGAGCGGCTGCTGCTGCAGACCGAGCGCCCGCTGGGCGACCTCGCCGGGATCGGGATCGGCCTGCCGGGACCCGTCGAGCACTCCACCGGGCGCGCCATCAACCCGCCGATCATGCCCGGCTGGGACCGGTTCGACGTGCCGCAGTTCGTGCGCGGCTCGTTCGACGTGCCCGTGCTGATCGACAACGACGTGAACATCATGGCGCTGGGAGAGCAGGACACCCAGTTCCCCGAGATCGACGACCTCATCCTCATCAAGGTGGCCACCGGCATCGGCGCGGGCATCATCGCCGGCGGCGAGCTCCAGCGCGGCGGGCAGGGCACCGCGGGCGACATCGGCCACATCCGGGTGTCGCGCAGCAGCGACGTGGTCTGCCGCTGCGGCAACGTCGGCTGCCTCGAGGCGCTCGCGGCCGGCCCGGCGATCGCACGCGAGCTGGGGCGGACCGGGGTCACCGAGGCCACCGACGTGGTCGAGCTCGTCCGCGCGGGCGACCTCGAGGCGATCCAGGCGGTGCGCCAGGCGGGCCGCGACATCGGTGACGTCCTGGCGATGATCGTGAACTTCATCAACCCGTCGGTCGTGGTGATCGGCGGCGCGCTCGCCGAGGCGGGTGAGCACCTCATCGCCGGCATCCGCGAGGAGGTCTACCGCCGGTCGCTGCCGCTGGCCACCGAGCACCTGCGGATCGTGCCGTCGGTCAGCGGCGAGCAGTCCGGCGTCCTGGGCGCCGCGGCGATGGCCATCGGCCACGCCCTCTCCCCCGAGGCGATCGAGCAGGCCAGCGCCGAGCTGCTGGCCGCCGCCGACTGAGTCCTCCGCATCCCCGAGACTTGCTCCCATGTCGACGTTTCAACCGGTCTGAAAGGTCGAGATCGGAGCACATCTCGGGACGGGGCGGGGTCAGCCGCGGCGCCGGCGGCCGACGACGAAGGCGGCGACGGCGACGAGCAGCGCGGCGGCGATGGCGATCGGCAGCGCGATGGCGGCCAGCGGGGTGTCGTCGTCCTCGATGACCGTGAGATCGCTCTGGTACGCGGAGTCATGGGTGACCTCGGCCGCGGCGCGGGTCTCGGCGCTCGCCGGGGCGGCGACCTCGACGGTCTCGCCGTCGGCCATCAGGTGGTACTTCAGCGCGATGAAGTCGCCCTCGGCGACCTCGTACTCCTGCAGGCCCACCGACGCGTAGCCCCAGTCCTGGTCCTCCTTCGCCACGAGGAACGCCCAGTAGCCGGGGCCGTTGAGGGCGTTGCCGCACTTCTCCTGCTCCGGCGTCGGCTGACCCTCGATGCGGCACACCATCGGCATCGCGGCGGTGGTCTCCTCGGTCTCCAGGTCCACGGCATCGAGGACCTCTAGGCCGGTGTCGCCCGCCGCGTCCTTCGCGCACAGCACGCGGTCCTCGCCGTCGAGCGTGCCGAACTCCAGCACCACCGGCACGTCCGAGGCCGCGTCGCAGGACCCGTGGTCCTCGGCCGACGCCGCCGTCGGCAGCGCGATCGCGCCGGTCGACAGCAGGGTGGCCGCGGCGAGGCGGGCGAGCAGGCTCTTCATGTGGACTCCTTGGAGAGGTAGCGGGCACGCCGGGCGGCGCGCCGCAGCGTGGCCAGGACGGCGGGGCCCAGGAACACGACCAGCAGCGCGTTGGTGATCGCGCGGCCGAGGTCCCAGCCCCAGAACGAGGTGAGCAGGGTGAAGACGAGGAAGCGCTGAAGGTTCTCCAGCACGGGGTCGCCGGGCACCATCGCGAGGGAGTCCTCGGCGCCGGGGATCGCGATGCCCAGCGTGAACGGCCACGACGACAGGTTCATCAGCAGCCCGTACGCGAACGCCGCGACCACCGTGTAGGCGGCCAGCACCGCGATCTCGGCCCGGCCCGTGGCGCGGCGCGGCAGCAGGCCCGCGCCCATCCCCACCCACGCGGCGCAGAGCATCTGGAACGGCAGCCACGGGCCCACTCCGGACGTCAGGAGCGCGGACGCGAACAGGCTCGTGCAGCCCAGCACGAAGCCGAAGCCCGGACCGAACACGCGCCCGCCGAGGATCAGCAGGAAGAAGATCGGCTCGACCCCGGCGACGCCCGCGCCCAGCGGACGGACGGCCGCGTTGATCGCGCTGAGGACGCCCAGCATCGCGAGCGCCTTGGAGTCCAGGCCGCCCTCCGACAGCTCGGCGACGACCACCAGGACGACCACGGGCATCAGCGCCATGAAGATGAAGGGCTGGTCGACGCGCGTCTGGCCCTCGGCCGGCGTGAAGATCAGCGGCCACAGCAGCATGAGCAGGCCGGCGACGCTGGCGGCCGCCAGCACGAGCGCGGAGCGCGGCGTGACGGGGACGGCGGTGTGCCGCGGCGAGGTCATCGGACGACCTCCGACGGCAGCGCGGCGGCGACCTCGTCCACGGTGAGCCAGTCGCGGCCGAGCACCTTGGAGACCTGCGGGGCGAACGCGGGCGACTCGGCCAGCACGGTGCGGACCGGTCCGGTGGAGACGACCTCGCCCTCGGCCATCACGACCACGGTGTCCGCGACCGAGGCGACGAACTCGACGTCGTGGCTCGACACGACCACGCCGCGTCCCTCGGCGGCGAGGTCGTGCAGGATCGCCGCCAGCGCGGCCTTGCCGGGGTAGTCGAGACCGCGCGTGGGCTCGTCGAGCGCGACCACCGCGGGCTGCGCCGTCAGGACGATCGCCAGCACCAGCGCGAGCTTCTGCCCCTCGGACAGGTCGCGCGGGTGGCGGTCGCCGGGGATGCCCGGGGCGAGGCGGTCGAGCAGCGCACGGCACGAGCCCGGCGCCACGCCGGACTGGTCGTCGGCTGCGGCGCACTCGCGGTCGACGGTCTCCAGGTAGAGCAGGTCGGCGGCGGTCTGCGGGACGAGGCCGACGAGCATGCGCGCCTCGGACGGGCGGACGTCACCCGGGTCGACGCCGTCGACGTCGACCGCGCCGTCCACCCGGTCGCCCGTGCCCTGCACGGCCCACAGCAGCGAGCTCTTGCCCGAGCCGTTGCGGCCCATCAGCGCGACGACCTCGCCGTGGCCGACCTGCAGGTCGACGTCGTCGACCGCGGTGAAGCGGCCGTACTGCACGGTGACGCCGCGCGCCCGCAGCGCCGGCGGGCGCTCGAACGGCACGTGCACCGGCGGCGGCCCGAGGCGCGCGGCGAGCGGCTTGACCCGGCGGCGGGCCTCGCGCACCGACAGCGGCAGCGGGCTCCAGTCGGCGAGCCGGCCGAGATGGACCAGCGGCGGCGCGACGGGCGCGTCGACCAGCAGGTCGGCGGTCTCGCCGATGCGGACCCGACCGTCCTCGACCACGGCCAGGCGGTCGGCGAACGGGACGACCCGCTCCATGCGGTGCTCGGCCACGACGACGGTGAGCGCCAGGTCGTCGACGAGGCGCGCGATCGTGGCGAGCACGTCCTCGGCCGCGGTGGGGTCGAGGGCCGAGGTCGGCTCGTCGAGCACGAGGACCCGCGGGTGCATCGTCAGCACCGAGCCGATCGCGACCCGCTGCTGCTGGCCTCCGGACAGCGACCGCACCGAGCGGCGGCGCAGGTCGGCGATGCCGAGCAGGTCGAGCGTCTCCTCCACGCGGCGGCGCATCGTCTGCGGGTCGAGGCCGAGGTGCTCCATCCCGTAGGCGAGCTCCTCCTCGACCACGTCGGCGACGAAGCCCGAGACCGGGTCCTGGGCGACGTAGCCGACCAGGTGCGCCAGCTCGCGCGGCGGTCGGCCCAGGATCGAGGCGCCGTCGACGTGGATGTCGCCGGCGAGCGTGCCGCCGGTGAAGTGCGGCACGAGTCCGTTGAGCATGCCGAGCAGCGTGGACTTGCCCGAGCCGGTGCGGCCCGAGACGAGGACGAGCTCGCCCTCCTCGACCTCGAGGCCGACGTCGCGCAAGGTGGGACGCCTGGCGCCCTCGTACCAGAACGAGACGTCGTCGAAGCGGATCATGCGTCGTCACCTCCGACGTGGTCGTGGGCGGAGGGGGCCTGCGGCGCGACGAACACCGGCAGGATCCCGATCGCCACGACGGCCAGCGACAGGACGCTCACGGGTGGCCAGCCCGGCACGCTCGGGTAGATCACGGCGATCTGCTCGGAGGACAGCAGCTTGAGCCCCACGGCGACGGCGAGGCCCGAGCCCGCGGTGAGGTACTCGGCCAGGTGCCAGCGCTGCGGGCGGTAGCGGGTGCGCTGCACGCGTCGGCCCGCCGACCGCAGCGCCAGCACGGCGAACACGAGGCCCAGCGCCAGCATCGGGTAGGACAGGATCCGTGGCGCGGTGCCGTCGAGGTAGCCGTAGGTGCCGACGCTCAGCCCGAACAGGCCGACCAGCATGAGCACGCCGGTGGCGAACCGGTCGCGCTGCGTGGCGGTGCCGCTGCGGCCGTAGCCGCGCGCGTCCATCCCCGCGGCCAGCGTCATCGACCGGTCGAGCGCGTCCTCCAGCACGGGGATGACGATGCGGTGCATGGCGCCGGTGCCGCGGCTGGCGTCACCGCGCAGCTTGCGGGCGCGGTTGACCCGGCGCACGCTCTCGGCCAGCTGGGGGAAGACCGAGACCGCGACGACGAGCGCCGCCCCGACCTCGTAGAGCGCCGGCGGGGCCGAGGCGAGCAGCCGCTTCGGGTTGGCCAGGGAGTTCGCCGCGCCGACGCAGATCACCAGCGTGGCCAGCCGCATGCCGTCGTACAGGCCCACGAGGACCTCGTTGACCGTGACGTCGCCGAGCAGCTGGATCCCGCGGGCCACCTCCGGCAGCGGGATCTCGGGCAGCGAGAACAGCACGGGGTCGCCGGGGGCGGAGCCGCCACCGAGCAGGATCCGGAACACGACCCGCATGACCACGATGACGAGGCCGAAGTACAGGTAGTACCGGAACGACAGCGCCCACGGCGCATCGCCGCGGCAGGCGGCCACGACGAGCGCCGCGATCGCGACCGTGACCAGCAGCAGGAACGGGTTGAGCGTGAACGAGGCACCGGCCGCGAGCCCCAGCGCCCACAGCCACCAGGCGCCGGGATGCAGCTCGCGCCGCGGCCGTCCGGTGGCCGCTGGCGGCCGGGTGGGGGTGGGGTCGACGACGGCGGTCATCCGGTCCCCTTCCCCACGGGACGGGGGCGAGGTCCACGAGGGCGGTTCGCCCACCCGTCGCTGCTCGACAACATCTGGTGGCGGCGTCCCGGCGCGGGTTCCCGGCTCGCACCGCCCGGGCGGGCAGGGCTGACGGTTGCGGCACAGCACCGGAATCGCACCGGTTTCCCCTGCGCCGGACGTTGGTCCAACGTCAGGAGTCTACTCGCACCGCGCCCTCAGCCCGCCCGGCGGCGGTACCAGACCACTCCCCCCGCGGCGGCCAGCACGACCACCACGGCGGCCGCGGTCGCGAGCGCGGCGCCCGAGGTCGCATCCGACCCCTCGGCCGCGGTCGGCTGCACGGCGGGCGCGCCAGCAACGTCGTCGTCCGTCCCGGCCGAGGCCGCGGGAGCCGACGCACTCGGGGTGGCGGTCGAGGCGCTCGCGGACGGCGTCGCCGTCGAGGGGGACGGGGTCGCCCCCGCCGACGCGCTCGCCGTGGCCGAGGGAGCCGAGGAGGCCGGGCTCGCGGCCCGCGTCGAAGGCGTCGACCGCTTCGGAGTCGACGCCTTCGACCCCTGCTCCTTCGAACCGGGCTTCGGGCTGGCGGAGGTGGGACGCGAGGGCGGAGGCGTGGGGGCGGGGGCCGCCACCGGGGGCTTGACCGAGGGCCACGTCCGCGACGAGGAGTCCTGGAACACGAACGCGACGGAGCCGCCCTGCGGCACCTTCAGCGCGGTGACGCCCAGACTCGAGTAGGTCCAGCTTCCGGTCTTGCCGTCCGACCAGAACAGGCCCCAGTAGGCGTCCACGGGCGAGGCCTCGACGCACGGGTCCGACGCGGGCGCGCCGTTCACCTGGCAGACGAAGCCGGGCGCGCGCGACGCGTACCTCAGCTGGTGCCCCGCGTCGACGAAGTTGTTCGCGGCGCGTCCACCGCCGTCGGCGTCGCAGCCGACGCTCGACCCGACGACGACCGTGACGCCCGTCCCGCTGGTGCACGCGGCCGCGTGCGCGGGGGCGCTGAGCGCCGCCGGCCCGGCGGCGACCCCGAGGAGGGTCGCCGCCAGGAGGCGATGGACGAGACGGGTCACTTCACGATCCGGAAGACCCGCACGCCGTTGCGCTCGGCATAGGCGCCGCGGACGATGACCTTCGTCCGGCCGACCTTCTTGCCGACCTTGAGGCGATACGTGTAGCTGCCGGCCTTCGACGCGACGCCGCGCTTGACGAGCTTGCCGCGGTAGTAGACGCGCACCGGCTCGCCGGCGACGAGGCCGCGGACGACGACCTTCTGCACCTTGGCGCGGCGCACCGTCGACTTCGACGAGACACGCAGCTTCTTGGCGGCCAGCACCTGCACCGAGGAGGTCGCGACGGCGCGGCCGGTGGCGTCGCCGACGACGACCGCACGCTTCGCGGTGCCCTTCGGGGCGCGCACCGTGAACGTGGCGCGACCGGCGGACGGGACGACGGCGCGGGCGGAGGTGCCACCCGAGACGCGAGCCGTGCTGCTCCAGCCGGCGGCCAGACCGCTGGCGGTGACCTTCAGGGTGCTGCCCGAGCGCACGTACTTGGGCACCGACACCGTGACCTTCGGCGCGGAGAGCAGCGCGAGCGCCGGGGCGGCCTGCGCCGAGGCGCGGATCCACTGGTCGATCGCGAACTCGTCGATGCCGTCCTCGCGGCCGGCGGCCAGCGCGGCTCCGTCGTAGGCGACCGCGCCGCGCTCGGACGCGAGCTTGCCGCCCGTGGCCTCAGTGACCTGGTGGCGCGCGACATACGCGGCGGCCTTCGCGGCCTCGGTGGTGCGGCCCGCACGGGCGAGCGCCGTCGCGGCGAGGCCCGTGGAGTTCGTGTTGGCCACGCCGTTGCCGACGAACGAGCCGTCGGCGGCCTGCGCCGCGACGATCGCGGCGACGGTGCGGTCGACGACCGCCGCGTCGACGGTGATGCCCGCGGCGCGCGCCTCGAGGAGCGTGTGCAGCGCGGCGGTCGTGGTGTCGATCTCCGGCACCTCGGGGCACGGCGCGGTGAGCACCTGGCGGAAGGTGCCGTTCTCGCACTGCTGCGCGGCCACGTAGCCGACCGACGCGGCGGCCTCGTCGCTGTCGCCCGCGATCAGGCCGCGGGTCGCGAAGGTCTGGCCGAACAGCCCGTAGGTGTCGGCGGACTCGCCGGTCTCGTCGTTCGTGGCGGCCTCGATGTCGGCCACCAGGTCACGGCCGCCGACCGAGGTCACGTCGCCGCCCGCGGCGTCGACCGCGAGGGCGAGCTTGCCGGCCGAGCCGGGGTAGAACGTCGTGACGCCCTCCCACGTGGACTCGACGTACTCGTCCACGCGCGACGTCACCGCGGTCAGGATCTGCTGCTGGGCCGCCGGCTGGACGTCGAGGGCACGCAGCGCGGCCAGCACGTCGAGCGTCAGCCCGAAGTCGTCGTAGTCCCACTGGTCGTTGTGGACGACGCCGCCGGTCAGCTGGGCGGCGAGCCACGTGCCGGCCGCGGAGGTGGAGGGCGTGGGGGCCGCCGAGGCGGTGGGGGCGACGGCGGTGGACAGCGCGACCGCGCCGCCTGCGAGCACCGCGAGGGCGCGTCGACGCAGGGGTGTTCTCATCAGGGGTCCTTCCCGCTGCATCGGACGGGAAGGGGCCTGATCGTCGTGCGACCTCGGCTCCGCCCGCTGCGTTCCTCGACAGCGTGTGGTCGGTTCCGACAGGCAGGTGCTCCGGCTCGCCGACCCGTCTCGGGCGGTCTCACGGTTGCGGGTCAGCGCCGGATTCGCACCGGCTTCCCCTGGCACTGCGGAAGGTGTGTGGTTGTGGGGAGCAGGCTAACAGGCTCCGGCCCTCCCCTTTTCCGCGTCCCGCGGACCAGATGTGCAGCGGTGTCCACCGCTTTCCGGCCGATCCGCCGCCGAAATGGTGAAGACCGCTACAGATCTCGCGCGGCGGAGCCGTGGTCAGCAGGTGCGGTAGCGGTGGCCGGGGGCGCCGCGGGGGACGACGTCGCGGTCGCGCAGGAGTACCGAGATCCGCGAGCCGCGGGCCTTGCAGGCGCGCAGGAACGCACGCCGGCCGTTGTCGGTGTACTCGACCTCGATCACGCGGCGGCCGTACAGGCGCGTGTAGCGGCCACACTCGCGGTAGACCTCGCACTCCTCGGCGATCGCGAAGTCGAAGCCGAGCCGCCGGCCGTTCAGCTGGGGCGTGTTCTTCTGCGCGATCGCGAGCCCCTCGGCGTGCGCCGCGAGGACCAGCCGCTTGGCGAACGCCTTCGCCTGCGAGCCTTTCAGCAGCCCCTTCGAGCGGGTCCACGAGTCGAGGTTGTCGGGCTCGACCGCGCGAAAGCCCCGGTCGGCGCAGTCGGCGAACCAGCGCCGCGCCACCCCCGCCGCGACCGTGCGCTTGCGCGCCGAGCGCAGGTCCAGCAGCACCTCGTCGGGCCAGCCCGGGTCGCGCACGACGCGGCCCTTCCGGTCGCGCAGCAGCAGTCCCGGGTGGTGCTTCTTCCACCACCGCAGCGAGCCCGGCTGGGTCTGGAACGCGTTGACGTAGCAGACCGAGTAGACGCCGGGGGCGGGCTGCTCGGTGCGGTCGCGCACCACGATCTCGACCTTGGCGGCCGGACGGTAGGCGCCGCCGAGCTGGTAGTCGGCCACGCCGCCCGCCGGCGGGGGCGTGACGGGCGTGATCGCGGCGACCAGCGCCAGCAGCACCGAGGACAGGAACCCCATGCCCTCAGGAGTACCAGTCCTTCACCGTGTCGTCGTGGGCGGGCGCCACTAGCCTGTGCGCATGAGTCTCGGTGAGGAACTTCGACGGTCCATCGACGGCAAGTGGCGTCACGTGCGCGAGCAGAGCCGCATCGAGCTCGCGAGGCTCGACCTGGCCTACGACCACTCGCTCACCCTCGACGAGGCCCGCGAGCGCGTGCTCGACCAGATGAAGCAGCTCGTGCCCACCGGGATCCCCGCCGCGGGCTTCCGCACGGAGAACGGCGGCACGGGGGATCCGGGCATGGCCGTCACGGGCATCGAGATGCTCGCGCAGTTCGACCTCTCGCTCATGGTGAAGGCCGGCGTGCAGTGGGGCCTGTTCGGCGGCGCGATCGAGAACCTCGGCACCGAGCGCCACCACGAGAAGTACATCCCCGCGCTGATCAACCTCGACCTGCTCGGCTGCTTCGCGATGACCGAGACGGGTCACGGCAGCGACGTGCAGAGCCTCGAGACCACGGCGACGTACGACCCCGCGACGCAGGAGTTCGTCGTGCACTCCCCCACGCCGTCGGCGCGCAAGGACTACATCGGCGGGGCCGCGAAGCACGCGCGCGTGGCCGCCGTCTTCGCCCGACTCGTCACGCTCGGCGAGGACCACGGCGTGCACTGCTTCGTCGTGCCGATCCGCGACGAGGCCGGCGACGACCTGCCCGGCGTCACCACCAGCGACTGCGGCCACAAGGGCGGCCTGGGCGGCGTCGACAACGGCCGCATCATGTTCGACCAGGTGCGGATCCCGCGCGAGAACCTGCTCAACCGCTACGGCAACGTGGACGAGGGCGGCACCTACTCCTCCCCGATCGACAGCCTCAACGCGCGCTTCTTCACGATGATCGGCACGCTCATCCGCGGCCGTGTCAGCGTGGGCGGCTCGGCCCGCGCCGCGGCGGAGGTCGCGCTGAGCATCGCCACCCGGTACGCGCTCCAGCGCCGTCAGTTCGAGGGCGTGCCGGGCGAGGAGACGGTGCTGCTCGACTACCGGATGCACCAGAGGCGCCTGCTGCCGCTGCTCGCCGAGGCCTACGCCTTCCGGTTCGCCCACAACCAGCTCGTCGCGCGCATGCACCGCCTCCAGACCGAGGCCGATCCCGACGCGCACGCCCAGCGCGAGCTCGAGGGCCGCGCCGCCGGCCTGAAGGCCGCGCTCACCTCGTTCGCCACCCGCGCGATCCAGGAGTGCCGCGAGGCCTGCGGAGGCGCGGGCTACCTCTCGGAGAACCGCCTCACCACCCTCAAGGCCGACAGCGACGTGTTCACCACGTTCGAGGGCGACAACGTGGTGCTGCTCCAGCTGGTGGCCAAGGAGCTGCTGACCTCGTACGCCAAGGAGGTCACCGGACTCGACCCCGTCGGCATGGTGAGGTTCGCCGCCGGCACCGTCGCCGAGACGGTCAAGGAGCGCACCGCCGCGGCCCAGCTGATCCAGCGCCTCATCGACGCGCGCTCGCGCGACGACGACCACAACCTGCTCGACCGCGGCACCCAGCTCGACCTGTTCGAGGACCGCGAGCAGCACGTCATCGAGACCGCGGCGCGTCGCCTGCGCCGCGCCGGCGACGACCGGGGCGCCGCGTTCGAGATGTTCAACGCCGCACAGGACCACGTGGTCAAGATCGGCCAGGTCCACATCGACCGCGTCGTGCTCGAGGCGTTCACCGCCGGCATCGCGCGGTGCGAGGACGAGGAGGCCGCCGACGTGCTGCGCGACCTGTGCTCCCTCTACGCCCTCACCGTGATCGAGCGGGACAAGGCGTGGTTCATGGAGCACAACCGCATCAGCGACACCCGCGCGAAGGCCGTCACCACCGAGATCAACGCCCTGCTGGAGAAGCTGCGGCCGCACGCGCTCGCGCTGGTCGAGGGACTCGGCGTGCCCGAGGAGACCCTCGGCGCCGCCATGCTCGACTGATGTGACCAGTGGGACTGATGTGACTTCTTCGCCCGTGCGCGGATGAACACTCGGCATCGACTTGCCGGTTGAGCAGGACCATCCGGCGGGGCCGTGGCAGACTGAGCCTGCCAATTCACACATTTTCGTCTCGGGGAGAAAAATGAACCGAACCTTCACGAAGGTCGCGCTGGCCGCTGCGACCGCCATGACGCTGTCGCTGGCAGCGCCGATCTCGGCCCACGCCGACGAGTCGGCCACCGCCAAGCGCGGCAGCGTCTCCACCGCCGTCGACGCCCCCCGCGCGGCCTCCGCCGCCACCGGCTCCGTGCGCTTCACGACCTCGGCGGTCCTGACCAGCAGCAAGCAGACCTACGCCAAGACCCGCGCCGGTGTCGCGGTCCCCGGCTCCGTCAGCTGGTCCGTCCGCGCCGACATCTACGTCAACGGCGTCGTCCGCGTGCGCGACGAGCTCGTCGGCACGAACAGCTCGCCGAACCTGAGCGCCTGGTGGCCCCGCGCCTCCGGCTACGGCAAGGCCCAGATGCGCAACGTCCGCGTCACGTCGTACGACGCGAACTACAACTCCACGGTCACGCGCCTGCCCGACAGCAACGTCATCGCGATCCGTCGCAGCACGGGCTACCTGCCCTCCGCGACCATCGTGAAGCGCGGCTCGAAGCTGACGATGAAGGCCAAGAACTGGCGCGTCTACCAGCCCAACGGCAGCACGGTCCGCGTTCCCAAGATCACGGTCAAGCGCTACTACAAGGGCAAGTGGCGCAACGTGAAGCACATCAAGCTGAACCGCAACGGCCACGGCAAGGTCAGCTGGAAGTCGAAGAAGAAGTACAAGTACCGCGTCTACCTGAAGACGACCTCCACGGTCCAGGGCACGTTCCTGTACTGGCCCCGCAAGATCTGAGGCAGTCGCCTCGCACCGGACGCCGGTCCACCCTCGGGTGGGCCGGCGTTCGCCGTTCCCGGGGCCGGTCAGCTCCAGTCGTCGCGGCGCAGCGGCGTGAGCAGCTCGTGGATCGTGCGCTGGTCCTGCGCACTGACGCCGCCGACGCCGAAGTCGAGCGCGGTGAGCGCCTCGGTGGCCGCGTCGAGCACCTTGAGGCCCGCGGGGGTCAGCGAGGCCAACACGCGGCGCCGGTCGGCGGGGTCGATGTTGCGGTCGACGAGGCCGTCCGCGACGAGCCGGTCGATGACGTTGGTGACCGAGGTCGGGTGCACCATGAGCCGTTCGCCGATCTTCGACAGCGGCAGTGAGCCCGAGGAGCTGAACGACAGCAGCCGCAGCACCTCGTAGCGCGCGAACGTGATGCCGAACGGCTTGAGGGCGCCGTCGAGCCGGGCCAGCACGATCTGGTGGACCCGCATGATCGAGGTCGCGAGGCGCATCGAGGTGGCGTCCCCGATGCGCTCCTCCCACAGCTCCCCGGCGCGCTCGAGCGGGTCGAAGTCCAGTCCTGGCATGGACCCACCGTAGCCACCCGGAGCACCCCGTGTTCGCAGGGCGGATGCCGGTGGCGTCCCAGGTGGGCGTACGGTTAGGCTTGGCTTACCTACACGTCACGAAAGGCACTCCCTTGCGTCTCGCACCCCTGCTCGCTGCTGCGGCACTCGCTCTGAGCCTCGCCGCCTGCGGCTCCTCCGACGACGATTCGAACGACGCCTCGGGTGCGTCGGGCGAGGGCTTCCCCGTCAGCGTCAAGCACACGTTCGGCACGACCGAGATCGAGTCCGAGCCGCAGCGCGTCGTCGCCGTCGCCTGGTCGAACCAGGACACCGCGCTCGCGCTGGGCGTCGTGCCGGTCGCGATGCCCAAGGTCACCTACGGCGACGACGACACCGACGGCCTGCACCCGTGGGTCAAGGACAAGATCGACGAGCTCGGCGGCGAGACGCCCGCCCTCTTCGACGAGACCGACGGCATCGACGCCGCCGCCGTCGCGAAGGCCGAGCCCGACCTCATCCTCGCGGTCCACTCGGGCCTGACGAAGGAGGAGTACGAGACCCTCAGCAAGATCGCGCCCACCGTCGCCTACCCCGACAAGGCGTGGGGCACGCCGTGGCGCGACGCCATCGAGCTCACGGGCCAGGCCCTGGGCAAGACCGACGAGGCCGACCAGCTGATCGGCGACCTCGAGCAGCAGATCTCCGACGCCGTCGCGAAGCGCCCCGAGATCCAGGGCAAGAGCGCCGTCATGAGCTGGATCGACCCGAGCGACCTGAGCAAGATCGGCTACTACACGGCGTTCGACACCCGCGCCACGTTCCTGAACGACCTCGGCCTCGAGACGCCCGAGTTCGTCGAGAAGGCCTCGGCCGACACCGACCAGTTCTTCCTCGAGATCAGCGCCGAGAAGGCCGACGAGCTCGCGGGCGCCGACATCTTCGTGGGCTACGGCGACGACGCCGCACTCAAGAAGGTCCAGGCCGACCCGCTGCTCGGCAAGGTCCCGGCCTTCGAGCGCGGCAGCGCCGCGCTGCTCGAGGACAACACGCCGCTCGCCGCGGCCGTGTCGCCCTCGGCCCTGTCGATCCCGTGGATGCTGGACGACTACGTCACCCTGCTCGCCGACGCGGCTGCGAAGGTGAAGTGACGACGACGACCGACTCCGCCGTGGGGGGTGCCGCGCAGACGCGGCGCCCCCCGTGGTGGTTCCTGGTCAGCCTCGTGGCCCTCGTGGCCGCGGTGCTCCTCTCCGTCGCGTTCGGCGCCCGCGTCGTCAGCCTCGGCGAGGTCTGGGACGCCCTCACCACGGGCGGCGGGGACGACGTCACCTCGGCCGCGATCCGGTCGCGCGTGCCGCGCACGATCCTGGCCGTGCTCGTCGGCGCCGCCCTCGCGATGGCCGGCGCGGTGCTGCAGGCGGTCACCCGCAACCCGCTCGCCGACCCGTTCATCCTGGGCATCAACTCCGGTGCCTCGCTGCTCGTGGTCATCGGCATCGCCTTCGCCGGCGCCGCCACGATGCCCGAGTACATCGCGTTCGCGCTGGCGGGCGCCGCCCTGGCGGCCGTGTTCGTCTACGTCGTGGGCTCGCTCGGACCCGGCGGTCCCACCCCGCTGAAGCTCGCCTTGGCGGGCGCCATCAGCACCGCGGCCTTCACCTCGCTGTCGAGCGCCATCCTGCTGCCGCGGATCGACGTCATGCGCGTGTTCCGGTACTGGCAGGTCGGCAGCGTCGGCCGCGCCGAGAACTCCGACACGCTGCTCGTGCTGCCGATCCTCGTGGTCGGCGCCGCGATCTGCTTCCTGTCGGCCCGCTCCCTGAACATCCTCGCCCTCGGCGACGAGGCCGCCGCCGGTCTCGGCGTCTCGGTGGTGCGCACCCGCCTGCTGGCCGCGGCCGGCGCGATCGTCCTGTGCGGCGCCGCCACGGCGCTCGCCGGGCCGATCGGCTTCGTGGGCCTCATCGTGCCGCACCTGTGCCGCCTCGTCGTGGGCGCCGACCACCGCTGGCTGCTGCCCATCTGCGCCACCGTGGGCGCCATGCTGCTGACCGTCGCCGACGTCGTCGGCCGCGTGCTCGGCCGCCCCGGCGAGATCGACGTCGGCGTCATCACCGCCCTCATCGGCGGCCCCGTGTTCCTATGGGTCGTCCTGCGTCGCACCGGAGGTGCGTCATGACCCTCCTGACCGCACCCGAGCGGGTCCACGCCGCACGCACGCGCGGCGCCCGCCGCGCCACCTCCGCCATCGTCGCGCTGGCCGTCATCCTCGTCGTGCTGTTCGTCGTGTCCCTCGCCGCCGGCGACCCCGTGTACTCGCTCGGCGACGTGTGGCGCGTGCTGATCGGCGAGCAGGTCCCGGGCGCGTCCTTCATCGTCGGCGAACTGCGACTGCCGCGCGCGGTGCTGGCGATCACCGCCGGCGCCTCGTTCGGGCTCGCGGGCATCACCTTCCAGACGATGCTGCGCAACCCGCTGGCCAGCCCCGACATCATCGGCATCACCAACGGCGCGAACGCGGCCGCGCTGTTCGGCATCGTCGTGCTGGGCGCCGGCACCCTCGCCGTCTCGATGGGCGCCGTGGTCGCGGGCATCGCCACCGCCGCCCTGATCTACGGCCTCGCCGCCAGCGGCAAGGCCGTGGGCACCCGGCTGATCCTCGTGGGCATCGGCATCGCGGCGATGCTGCACAGCGTCACGTCGTACCTGCTGGTCTACGCCAACGAGCTCGACCTGCAGCGCGCCATGCGCTGGCTCAACGGCAGCCTGAACCTGGCCTCGTGGGACACCGTCCTGATCGCGGCCGTCCCGTTCGTGCTGCTCACGCCGATCCTGCTGCTGCTGGGTCCGCGCCTGTCGCTGCTGCGCCTCGGCGAGGACCTCGCGGCCGGGCTCGGCGTGCCGGTCGAGGCCACCCGGCGGATGCTCGTGCTGGTGGCCGTGGCGCTGGCCTCGTTCGCCACCGCCGCCACCGGACCGATCCTGTTCGTGGCGTTCATGTCCGGGCCGATCGCCACGCGCCTGGTCGGCCACCGCGGCTCGCTCATGGTGCCGTCGGCGCTCGTCGGCGCCACCCTCGTGCTGGCGGCCGACCTCATCGGGCAGTACGCGTTCGACACGCGCTACCCCGTCGGCGTCATCACCGGCGCGCTCGGCGCCCCGTTCCTGATCTACCTGCTCATCCGCACCCAGCGCACGGGAGGCTCCCTGTGACCACCAGCCTGACCACCGAGTCCCTGACCCTCGCGTACGGCGACCGGCCGATCGTCTCCGACCTGAGCCTGTCGCTGCCCGCCGGGAGGATCACGACGATCGTCGGCGCGAACGCGTGCGGCAAGTCCACCCTGCTGCGCGGCATGGCGCGTCTGCTGCCGGCGCAGTCCGGTCGCGTCCTGCTCGACGGCAGCGACATCCACTCGATGCCGACCAAGCAGGTGGCCCGCCGCCTCGGCCTGCTGCCCCAGTCGCCCATCGCGCCCGAGGGCATCACCGTGGCCGACCTCGTGGCACAGGGCCGCCACCCGCACCGGCGCTCGTTCGCGCGCTGGACACCGGCCGAGGACGCGATCGTCGCCGACGCGCTCGAGGCCACCGGCGTGCTCGAGCTGGCCGACCGCGTCGTCGACGAGCTCTCGGGCGGCCAGCGCCAGCGCGTGTGGATCGCCCTGGCGCTCGCCCAGCAGACCGAGGTGCTGCTGCTCGACGAGCCCACGACGTTCCTCGACGTGTGCCACCAGGTGGAGGTCCTCGACCTGCTCACCGACCTCAACCGCTCGCGCGGCACGACGATCGCGATGGTGCTGCACGACCTCAACCTCGCGGCGCGCTACGCCGACCACCTCGTCGCCGTGGACCGCGGGCTGATCCACGCCCAGGGCACTGCCGAGGAGGTCCTCACGCAGGAGACGGTGAAGATCGTCTTCGGTCTCGACGCCCGCGTCGTCGAGGACCCCACCAGCGGCCGGCCGATGATCCTGCCGCTGGGCCGCCACCACGTGCGCGCCTGAGCGGAAGCGCAGTTTCCCCGGTTAAGCGGGGAAACCGTCACTTCGCGAGGTTTGCAAACCTCGCGAAGTGACAGGAAACCCACTTAACCGGGGAAACTGTCAGCCGGTCAGCGGACGCGCACCGTGGTCGCCCGGTAGACCGGGGCGAACAGGGACGAGCCGTTGTAGCGGACCGCCACGGCGCGCTTGCCCTGGGCGGACTTCAGCGTGACCGTGGCCTTGCCGTTCTTCAGCGTGACCGTCTTGGTCGACGAGCCGACCTTGACCCGAACGGTGCCCGTGGGCGTGCCCGCCGAGGACTTCACCGTGACCGTGACCTGGACGCGACCCTTGCCGAGCGCCTTGGCCTTGATCCCGGCCCGGGTCGCCGCCTTGGCGACCTTGACCGTGGCCACCGCCGAGGTGGAGGCCGCGAAGCCCGAGTCCGCCGCGGGGACGAAGCGGGCCGTCAGGCGACGGGTGCCGGGCTTGAGACCCGAGATCCGCAGCGTCGCGGTGCCACCGGACAGGGCGCGGGTCGCGAGGACCTTGGAGCCCTCGCGCACCTCGACCGTGCCGCTCGGCTTGGTCGCGCCGGGCGCCGTGACCGACACCGAGGCGTTGATCGCCTTGCCGTAGGTCGCCGTCGCCGGGACCTTCAGGGTCGTGGTCGTCGCCACGTCGGGCGCCGGCGCCGGGACG
Source organism: Aeromicrobium sp. JJY06 (assembly GCF_044069275.1). Lineage (NCBI taxonomy): Bacteria > Bacillati > Actinomycetota > Actinomycetes > Propionibacteriales > Nocardioidaceae > Aeromicrobium > Aeromicrobium sp. JJY06. The sequence goes on along the minus strand of NZ_JBIMRD010000001.1, from coordinate 1,552,672 downwards.
CCCTCACCCTCGGGCGCGGCCCAGAACAGCGCGCGAGCCGCCTGGCTCTGACCGCCCTTGGTGTGCGTGCGGTAGACCGGCGAGGTGCCGAAGACGAACGCCTTCGCACCCGACGGCAGCGCGGCCGACACCGCCGCCGGCTGGCCGCCGGCGTTCAGCGGACCGTTGTTCGCGTTCGTCGCACGCCAGTGACCCGCCAGCAGCGGGTTGCCCTCGGCGTAGCGCTGCTCGACCTTCACCGACTCCGGCAGGCCCGTGAACCACGTGGCCGGGTACACGAACGCGTACTTCTGCGCGTACGGCGCGAGCACGCCGTCGCCGGCCGTGTCGATCGTGACGATGCCGTTGCCGGAGTTGTTGCCGGCCACGGCGGTGCCGCTCTCGAAGATGCCGAACGTCCGCGCCGTGTTGAAGGCACCGGCCGCGCGGCCGACGATGCTGCCGCCGGCGTTCACGAACGCCTGCACGGCGTCGCGACCCGCGGTCTGCGAGTCGTTGAACGTCAGCGCCGAGCCGAGCCACAGGACGTCCACGCCGTCGAGCAGCGCCGGGTTGGCGGTGATCGTCGCGGCCGTGAGGACCTGGAGGTCGTCGAAGCCGAGCTGCGTGAGCGAGAGCAGGTCGTCCTGGTTGCCGGTGTAGCCGATCTTCAGGTCCTTCAGCCCGCGCGTGGCCTCGTCGGACAGCTGCGCGATCTCGGCCGACGTCGCCTTGTCGACGTCGACGTCGAACTCCTGCGCGGCGTCCTCCAGGGCCTCCTGGGCGTCGGCCGCGGCGACGATCGCCGAGCCGTCCGCCAGGACCGAGACGGGGATCTCGTCCTCGAGCAGCGCGTTGAGCGTGCGGAAGTCGTTGACGCCCGCGAGCTCGAACGTGAGGTACTTCCCGGAGGCGACCTTGCCGTCGGCGTTGCCCGTGGTGACCTTGGTGCTGGCGGGCAGCGTGCCCTGGCCGGTGGTGCCGACGGAGTCGACGTCCACGCCCCACAGGTGGCCCCAGCTCCACGCGGACACGTCGTACATGCTCAGGATCCCGGGCTTGTTCGAGATGTCCGACCCGGGCGCCAGCAGCGCGTGCGCCAGGTTGCGGTTCGGCTGCGACATGTCGACGACGTACGAGCCGGCCGGGTACGAGGTCCCGTCCAGCGTCGCGGCGGCGTCGAGACGACGGACGGCGATGTTGTGCTTGATCAGGCTCGCGACCAGCGTGCGGGCGTCGGACAGCGAGCGCTGACCCTCACCCACCGGGATGACGAACGCCCGCGGGTACTGCACGGTCGTCTGGTCGTCCGAGTCGTTCCAGAGGGGCTTCCACTGGTCCGGACCGGGCACGTCGGCGATGTTCGCCTGCGTGAGCGCGACGCGCTCGGCGCCGACGTTGGCGCGACGGAAGAACTCCATCTGGTCGGCCAGCATCGCGTCGTCGTTGGACTTCACGTAGTCGACGATGCTCTTCATCGTCTGCTCCGCGACGGCCACGTTGATCGTGGCGCTCGCCGGGGTCTGCGAGCTGCCGTTGGGGCGCGTCTTCGGCAGCTCGACCGTGTTGCTGACCGAGCCGGTGAAGGCGGCGTACTGCGCCGTGAAGATCGGCGGGAAGTCGTCCCAGCCGGTCGGGGTGTCGCGGTACGGGATCTTGATGTGGTCGGTGTCGTCGCTGGTGTTCTCCGGGACGACCTGGCCGGTCACCACGTTGTAGTACGTGTTGCCGGGGATCTCCGCGTCGACGACGTCGCGCTCGACCTTCAGCGCCGCGGCGTACGCGTGCGGGATGAACAGGTCGTACTCGTAGTCGTCACCGTGCGGCGGGCCGCAGGGCTCGATCTGCAGGACGCTCGTGTAGCCGTGGAAGTCGGCGGCGTAGAGCGCCTGCACGGCGTGGGCCGTGCGGACGAACGACGCCGACTCGGGCGTCGTGTTGGTGATCATGTCGCGGTTGGCGTCGAGGTTGAGCGCCGTGGGCCGCTGGCCGATCGTGCGGCCGTCGGGGTTCAGCACCACGCTGAAGTAGAGACGGTGTCCGCGCAGCAGCGCCTTGACGTCGTTCCACGGGGCGGTGGCGAGCTCCTCGATGTAGTCCAGCGACGCGTCGGTGCCCTCCCACTCGTTGCCGTGGATGTTCGAGCTGATCCAGATGGGGGTCTTGTAGCCCGACTTGAGCGCCGTGTCCGTGGCCGCGGCCTCGGGGTTCGTGCGGATCTTCTTGCGCCACGCGGTCTGCTGCGCCGTCTGGTCCTCGTCCTCCGGAGCCGTCACGGTGACCAGGTAGAGCTGACGGCCCTGCGTGGACTCGCCGACGATCTGGGTGGAGATGCGGTCGGACGCGCGCATCAGCGACTGCAGCCGCGGCGCGATGTCGTCGTACCCGATGAGGTTGCCGGTGTCGGCCGCGTCCGGGGTGGAGTCCGGATAGACCTTCAGCTTGGGCTGGAACGGGTAGGACGAGGGCATCGGCAGCGCGCCCTCGGGGTCGTCGTCCTCGGCCGCGGCACGCGCGGCCTTCGCCGTGAGCGACCCGGCGTTCGGGGACTCGGGGGCGGAGCGGACGGTGATGCCGGGCGGTGCCGGATCGGCGGCTGACGCCGGGGGTGAGCCCAGCAGCGTGGCCAGGAGCGTGACGCTCGCGGCCGTGGCGAGCATTCGTGTGGTGCGCACGGACAGACTTCCCTTCGGACAGTCCGGCGGGCCTCGGGCGTACTCGCCGGCACAGGGGGGTGACCGCATTGTTGCGTCAGTCACCCTGATGGGGGAAGCGTAAGTTGTGCTTCAGGGCCGATTGTCACGCGAAATTGACGCGTGAAACCGTCCCGTCACACTCACTTTCGAAAGCTCAGGAACGACGCGGGAACTGGGTGAAGTCCGGCGTCCGCTTCTGCTTGTAGGCGTCGCGGCCCTCCTGCGCCTCGGCCTGCCCGTAGAACAGCAGGTTGGCGTCGTGGGCCAGCTGCTGGATGCCCGCGTAGCCGTCCTCGTGGGCGTGGAAGCTGAGCTTCGACAGGCGCAGGGCCCACGGCGACAGCGCCAGCATCTCGCGGCACCACTTCAGGGTCTCGGCCTCGAGGTCGGCTAGCGGCACGACGGTGTTGACCAGGCCCATCGAGAGGGCCTCCTGCGCGTCGTACTGACGGCACAGGAACCAGATCTCCTTGGCCTTCTTGGGGCCGACGAGGTCGGACAGGATGCTCGCGCCGTAGCCGCCGTCGAACGAGCCGACGCGCGGGCCCACCTGACCGAAGCGGGCGTTGTCGGCCGCGATGGTCAGGTCGCACACGAGGTGCAGGACGTGGCCGCCGCCGATGGCCCAGCCGGCCACGGACGCGACGATCGGCTTGGGGCAGCGACGCATCTGCACGTGCAGGTCGGTGACGTCGAAGCGGCCGGTGGCGCCCTCGTCGGACTTGTAGCCCGAGTCGCCGCGCACGCGCTGGTCGCCACCGGAGCAGAAGGCCTTCTCGCCCTCGCCGGTCAGGACGATGACGCCGACGGACTCGTCGTCGCGCGCCATGGAGAGAGCGCGAGAGATCTCCTGGATCGTCTGCGGGCGGAACGCGTTGTGGACCTCGGGGCGACAGATCGTGATCTTCGCGATCCCGTCCTGCGTCGTCTCGTACCGGATGTCCGTCCACTCGCCCGCGGCGCTCCACTCAGTCATGGAATCCACCCTAGGGTGGACTCCGATGCACGACGACCTCGGCTTCGACCTCGCACCCGCGGGCCCCGCGCGCCGCGTGGTCAGCCTCGTCCCGTCACTGACCGAGGCGGTCGCCCACACCCGGCCCGACGCGCTCGTCGGCGCCACCGACTGGTGCACCCAGCCCGCCGGGCTCGAGGTCGCCCGCGTGCGCGGCACGAAGAACCCCGACCGCGCCGCGATCCTCGACCTCTCCCCCGACCTGGTGATCGCCAACCGCGAGGAGAACCGCGAGCTCGACGTCACCCGCCTGCGCGAGGCGGGCGTGCGCGTGTGGGTCACCGACATCCGGACGGTGGCCGAGGCGTTCACGTCGATGCGGCGGCTGTTCGACACCGCACTGGCGTGGGGCGTGCCGTCGTGGCTCGACGAGGCCGAGCGCCGCTGGGCCGAGCCCGTCGTCCCCGACGGCCGCCGGGTGGCCGTGGCGATCTGGCGCGACCCGTGGATGGTGGTCGGCCGCGACACCTTCACGGGCGACCTGCTGCAGCGGCTGGGGCTCGTGCACGCGTTCGCGGACGCGCCGGAGCGCTACCCGCCCGTCGCGGTCGAGGACCTCGACGCGGCCGACCTCGACCTCGTGCTGCTGCCCGACGAGCCCTACGTGTTCACCGCGGACGACGGCCCCGAGGCGTTCGCCCGGGTGCCGACGGCGCTGTGCAGCGGCCGGGCGCTCACCTGGTACGGGCCGTCGCTGCTGACCGCGCACCGGGACCTGGCCGGCGCGCTGGCCTGATCAGGAGCGGTCGGCGCCGATCTCGTCGATCGTCTGCTGCGCGGCGGCCTTGCGGACCTGCGCCTTCTTCGAGATCGCCTTGCGGGCCGAGCGCGCGGCCTTCTTCGTCGGCACGACCTCGATCTCGCTGCCCGAGACCACCTTCGGCTCGTGCGCGATGACGTAGGGCGTCTCGCCGACGATCGCGTTGTGGCTGCGCCACAGCAGGTACTTGATCGACAGGTTCGTCATCGTGGCGAAGCGGTTGCGGTTGCCCAGCAGCAGCGCGACGTGGACGGTGACCCAGATGAACCAGGCCGGGAAGCCCTTGAGGCGCGGCAGTCCGCGGACCTCGGCGATGGCGGCGTTGCGACCGATCGTGGCCATCGTGCCCTTGTCGAAGTACTTGAACGGCTTGGGCATCTTGCCGTCGCCGAGCTTGGCCTTGATGACCTTGGCGACGTGCTTGCCGCCCTGGATCGCGGGCTGGCCCAGCTGCGGCAGCGGGGAGTCGGGGTTGACCGAGATGTCGCCGATCGCGAAGACGCCGGGCATGCCGCGCACCTGCTGGTGCTCGTCGACCTCGATGCGGCCGCCGCGGCCCTGCGGGACGCCCCAGTCCTTGACGACGCCGTGCGCGGCGACCCCCGAGGCCCACACGACGATGCCGGCGGGGAGGAACTCCTGCTGGCCGTCGTGCTCGATGAGCACGCCGTCGCGGCGGACCTCCTTCACGGCGGTCTGCAGGCGCAGGTCGATCCCGCGCTTGACGAGCTCCTTCTTGGCGTACTCGCGCAGCTTCGGGTTGAAGGGCGCGAGGACGTGCTCGCCCATCTCCACGAGCGAGATGTGGATCCGCTTGGAGTCCAGCTCGGGGTACGTGGTGGGCATGTCGAGGTTGCGCATCTCGGCCAGCGCACCGGCGGTCTCGACGCCGGTGGCGCCACCGCCGACCACGACGACGCGCAGGTCGCGGTCCTGGCCGTTGACGGCCGCGTCCTCGAGGTTGGCGAAGAGCAGGTCGCGCAGCGCGAGGGCCTGCGAGCGGCGGTAGAGCGGCATCGCGAACTCCTCGGCACCGGGGATGCCGAAGTAGTTGGCGGTGACGCCGTTCGCCAGCACGAGGTAGTCGTAGGTGACCGTGATGTTGCCGTCGAGCAGGACGGACTTCGCCTGGTGGTCCATCTCCACGACGGTGCCCTTGAGGAAGCGGACGTTGTCCTGCTTGGCGCGGACGGCGCGCAGGAACCACGTGATGTCGCCGGGATTCAGGCTGGCCGTCGCGACCTGGTAGAGCAGCGGCTGGAACGTGTTGTACGTGTGGCGGTCGATGAGGGTGATGTCGACGTCGGCACGGGCGAGCTTGCGCACCAGGGCCAGTCCTCCGAACCCACCTCCCACGACGACGACGTGTGGACGATAGGACGCGCGGACCATGGACATGACCTCCAGCCTAACGAGGCTTTTTGATCAGTTCACGTCCGGGAGCGCGGTGTGAGGACGATCATGCCCTCCGGAACCATTCCTTCGCCTCAGGACGCGAGAGCTGCACGATCACGACGACCGCGCCGAGGATCCAGAGCAGGCCCACCGGCAGCCCCAGCGCGGCGATCCCGGCGGTCAGGACGCTGATGACGATGAGCGCCCACCAGCCCATCGGACCGCCACTGGCGGCCCACGCGGTGGCGACGAGACCGAGCACCGAGACGACCAGCCAGCTGCCGAACAGCCACGTGCCGATCGTGACCATCTGCTCGGCCGAGATGCCGGCGCTGTCGAGCTGGCCGCGGAGCAGGTCGTTGTCGTCGTACTGCGCGATCACCTGGTCGCGCATGGCGACGAGGGCCAGCAGGACGAGGCCGGAGCCCAGCGCGCCGAACAGCGAGCCGAGGCCCGCGATGATCAGGGCGAGTCCCACGGGACGGGGGCGCCCGGCGGGCGCGACCGGCTGCTGCGGGAGGCCCGCGTGCTGCGCCGGGTCGTAGGGCGGCGGCTGCACCGCGGACTGGCCGGCGGACGACTGAGGTGGGGGACGGAACTCGGCCGGGGCGCCCGAGACGGACGGCTCGGTTCCCAGCGACAGCGGCGTGCGGCCGTTCACGACGGCGAACCACTGGCGGGCCGGTGCCGACCACAACAGGTAGACGATGAGGGAGCCCAGGACGGCGGGCAGGATGCCGGCGGCACCCGTGGCCAGGAACGTGACCGCGCCGAGGCCCGCGATGACGCTCAGGCCGATGCGCGACTGCTGGTGGCCGCGCGCGGCGTAGAACGAGAAGACGGTGGCCGCGATCGAGCACACGAGCAGGCCCATCACGATCCAGCGCAGCGTCGGCAGGACCGCCGACGGGTCGGCCCCCAGCGGCTCGAGGCCGGAGCGGAGCGCCTCCTGGACCTCGATCGATCCCCAGTTCGCGAGCGTCTCGTAGAGCGCGACGGTCGCCAGCACGCCACCGAGCCCGCCGTACACGCAGGCGAGCGTCACCGACCGGGGCCTGGGGGTTGACATGCCTCCGATCCTTTCAGATCCCGCCTGACACCCCCACCACCGAGTCCGGCGCCTCCCCGGGGAGATTCCGAGGAGGCGCCGGTGGGTGGCGGCGGGTGTCAGGCCCGCCGCACGACGAGCTCGTCGGCGTCGGGGACGCGGTCGACCAAGACCGTGTCGCCGTCGCGGACCTCGCCCGCCAGCAGCTCGCGGGCGAGCCGGTCGCCGATCGCCTGCTGCACGAGGCGGCGCAGCGGACGGGCGCCGTAGGCCGGGTCCCAGCCGGTGAGCGCCAGCCACTCCTTGGCCGCGTCGGTCACGTCGAGCGAGATCCGCCGGGCGGCGAGCCGCTGCTCGAGCGAGGCCAGCTGCAGGTCGACGATGTGCGTCAGGTCCTCCACGCCGAGGGCGTCGAACATGACGACCTCGTCGAGCCGGTTGAGGAACTCGGGCTTGAAGGCCATCTTGACGACGTCCATGACCTGGTCGCGCTTCTGCTGGTCGTCCAGCGCCGGATCGACGAGGAACGAGGAGCCGAGGTTCGACGTCAGGATCAGGATGACGTTGCGGAAGTCCACCGTGCGGCCCTGGCCGTCGGTGAGCCGACCGTCGTCGAGCACCTGCAGCAGGATGTCGAAGACCTCGGGGTGGGCCTTCTCGACCTCGTCGAGCAGCACCACCGAGTACGGACGGCGCCGCACGGCCTCGGTCAGCTGGCCGCCCTCGTCGTAGCCGACGTAGCCCGGAGGGGCACCGACGAGCCGCGCGACGGAGTGCTTCTCGCCGTACTCGCTCATGTCGATGCGCACGATCGCGCGCTCGTCGTCGAACAGGAAGTCCGCGAGCGACTTCGCCAGCTCGGTCTTGCCCACGCCCGTGGGGCCCAGGAACAGGAACGACCCGGTGGGACGGTCGGGATCGGAGACCCCGGCGCGCGCCCGGCGCACCGCGTCGGACACGGCACGCACCGCGTCGCGCTGGCCGACGAGCCGCTTGCCGAGCTCGTCCTCCATGTGCAGCAGCTTCTCGGTCTCGCCCTCGAGCAGGCGCCCGGTGGGAATGCCGGTCCACGACGCCACCACCTCGGCGATGTCGTCGGAGCCGACCTCCTCGTGCACCATGCGGTCGTCGGCGGCCGAGGCCTCCGCGGCCTGCGCGTCGGCGAGCTGCTGCTCCATCTGCGGGATCTCGCCGTAGAGCAGGCGGCTCGCGGTGGCCATGTCGCCCTCGCGCTGGGCCCGCTCGGCGGCGATGCGCGCCTCGTCGATGAGCTCCTTGATCTCGCCGACGGCGTTGAGGCCCTGCTTCTCGGCCTCCCACCGCTGCTCGAGCGAGCGCAGCGTCTCCTGCTTGTCCGCGAGCTCCTGACGCAGCTTCGCCAGGCGCTCCTGACTGGCCTCGTCCTTCTCGTTCTGCAGGTGCAGCTCCTCCATCTTGAGGCGGTCCACGCCGCGGCGGAGCTCGTCGATCTCGACGGGGCTGGAGTCGATCTCCATGCGCAGCCGGCTGGACGCCTCGTCGATGAGGTCGATCGCCTTGTCGGGCAGCTGACGGCCCGGGATGTACCGGTGCGACAGCGTGGCCGCGGCCACGAGGGCGGCGTCGGCGATCTCGACCTTGTGGTGGGCCTCGTACTTCTCCTTGAGGCCGCGCAGGATCGCGATCGTGTCCTCGACGCTGGGCTCGCCGACGTAGACCTGCTGGAAGCGGCGCTCCAGCGCGGGGTCCTTCTCGATCGACTCGCGGTACTCGTCGAGGGTGGTTGCGCCGATCATCCGCAGCTCGCCGCGTGCCAGCATCGGCTTGAGCATGTTGCCGGCGTCCATCGCCGAGTCGCCGGTGGCACCGGCGCCGACGACGGTGTGCAGCTCGTCGATGAAGGTGACGACCTGGCCGTTGCTCTCCTTGATCTCGGCGAGCACGGCCTTGAGGCGCTCCTCGAACTCGCCGCGGTACTTCGCGCCCGCGACCATCGCGCCGAGGTCGAGGCTGACCAGGCGGCGGCCGCGCAACGACTCGGGCACGTCGCCGTCGATGATGCGCTGGGCGAGGCCCTCGACGACGGCGGTCTTGCCGACGCCGGGCTCGCCGATCAGCACGGGGTTGTTCTTCGTGCGGCGGCTGAGCACCTGGACGACGCGCCGGATCTCGGCGTCGCGGCCGATCACGGGGTCGAGCTTGCCCTCGCGGGCGAGTGCGGTCAGGTCGATGCCGTACTTCTCCAGCGACTGGTACTGGTCCTCGGCGTCCTGGCTGGTGACGCGGGCGCCGCCGCGCACCGACTCGAACGCCGCGGTGAGCGTCTCGGGGGTGGCGCCGCGGGCGGCCAGCAGCTGCTGCGCCGGACCGCCGACCGTGGCGATGCCGACGACGAGGTGCTCGCTGGAGACGAACTCGTCGCCCAGTTCGCCGGCGAGGTCGATCGCGCGCTGCAGCGCCTCGTGGGTGGCGCGCGCGAGCTGGGGGTTGCCCACGGTGGAGCCGCTGGCACTGGGGAGCCGGCTGATCACCGCATCGGTCTCGGTCAGCACGGCATCGACGTCGGCGCCCGCTGCGGTGAGCAGCGGTGCCGCGGTACCGCCCTGCTGGGTGAGCAGGGCTCGGAGCAGGTGCGCCGGCTCCACGGTGGGGTTGCCGGCGGCAGCGGCCTGCTGCATCGAGGCAGCGAGGGCCTGCTGACTACGCGTGGTGAGGTGGTTCAGGTCCATGTCAAGGTCAACCATAACAAAGTTGAGTCCATTCCACTCAACCTTGGATCTGCGTCACATCCCGTCCCACGACGCACGACGGCCCGCCCCGGAGCCGGGACGGGCCGTCGTGGAACCGCGTGCAGCTACTCCTTCGCGGGAGTCTGCTTCTCCGCGGCGGCACGCGCCGCGGCGTCCTCCTCCGCGAGGATCTCGTCGCGCTTCGCGCCCGGCGTCCAGCCCGCGTCGACGACCTTGACCTGGTAGACCGAGGCCGCGACGACCAGCGCGATGCCGATCAGGATGCACAGGACGATGCCGATGCCCGGGCCGGCCAGCAGGCTCGAGCCGAGCAGCGTGCCGAACCAGCCGAAGTCCGCGTCGCCGAAGGTGGAGTTCGCGAAGCCGAGCTCCCCGAAGACCTCCAGCAGCAGCGCCGGCAGGATCGTGATGAGCACGCCGTTGACGAAGCCGCCGACGACCGCGCCCTTGCGACCACCCGTGGCGTTGCCGTACACGCCGGCACCACCACCGGTGAAGAAGTGCGGCACCATGCCCGGCAGGATCAGGGCCAGGCCGAACGCCGGCTCCAGCCACACGGCCAGCAGCGCCAGCGTCGCGAGGCCACCGGCGAACGAGGCCAGGAAGCCGATCAGCACGGCGTTGGCGCCGAACGGGAACACGATCGGGATGTCGAGCGCCGGCTTGGCACCGGGGACGACCTTCTCGGCGATGCCCTGGAAGGCGGGGACGAGCTCGCCCAGCACGGTGCGGACACCGTAGAGGATGATCGCGACGCCGACGCCGAACTGCAGCGCCTGGCCGAAGCCGGCCATCACGGCGGCGCCCGCATCGGCGGCGCCGAGGAGCTCCTTGGTGTTGTCCGGGCTCGCGATGAGGCCCCAGACCACGAAGACCTCGTAGATCAGGACCATCGACAGCGCGGTGGCGACCATCGAGTCGCGCAGGAACTTCAGGCCCTGCGGGAAGTTGATCTCCTCGGTGGAGCGGCTGCGCTTGCCCACGGCCTGGCCGGTGGCGCCGGCCGCGATGTAGCCCAGCGTGCCGAAGTGGCCGATCGCCAGCGAGTCGTCGCCGGTGATCTTGCGGGTCCACGGCTGCGCGAGCGCCGGCATGACGACCATGATGACGCCGAGCAGGAACGCGCCCACGAGGACGACGAGCCAGTCGTTCTTGTCGTCGAGGCCCACCGACAGCACGACGGTCAGCATGAGCGACATGAAGACCATGTGGTGGCCGGTGAGGAAGATGTAGCTCAGCGGCGTGAACCGCGCGAGCGCCAGCATCACCAGGAAGCCCAGCGTCAGCACGTACGCGCTCTGCGCGCCGTACTGCTCGGCCGCCATCGCGGTGATGACCTCGTTCGTCGGGATGACGCCCTGGGCGCCGGTGACGTCGAGGATGATCTCGCCCAGCGGGCCGAGCGAGGCGATGACCACGTTCGCGCCGGCACCGAGGATCAGGAAGCCGAGCGCGGCCTTGAGGCCACCGCCGATCACCTGTCCGCTGGAGCGCTTGAGCGCGATGAGGCCGATCGCCGTGATGATGCCGATGAGGTACGCCGGCACGTTGAGGATCTGTTGTCCGATGAAGTCGAGTACGTCGACGAACCAGTCCATGTCGTTCTCCCTTGGTTCCGTTCTTTCAGGCTCGTCAGACGAGCGGAGTCAGCTTCTCGGCGATCTCGCCGACGTCGGTGAAGTTGTTGACGATGACGACCTTGGCCGGCACGTCACCGATCTCGTCGGCCAGGTCGGCCGACGTCAGGACGATGTCGGCGGTGCGTGCGGCACCCTTGGCCGTGCCGATGTCGGCGGCCTCGACGTCGACGTCCTGGTCCTTGCCGAGGGTCCGCAGGACCTTCTCGGCGTTCATCTTGAGCAGCACCGAGGTTCCGATGCCCATACCGCACACGGCGACGATCTTCATGACGATGGTCCTTCGTTCAGGGGGTGGTGGGGGGTGAGCAGCTCCAGGACGCGGGCCGGCGAATCGGCCTCGCGGAGCCTGGCGAGCAGGTCGGTGTCGCCCAGGACGGCGGCGAGGGCGGACATCAACCCGAGGTGTCCGTCGTGGTCGAGCGCAGCCAGGGCGACGACGAGCCACACGGGGTCGTTCGTCTGGTGGCCGAACTCGACGGGCTCGGCCAGCTGCAGCCACGCGATGCCCGCGCGGTTGACGGCCGGCGAGGGGCGCGAGTGCGCCAGGGCGATGCCGGGCGCGAGCACGATGTAGGGGCCGAGCTTCTCGACCGTCTGGACCATCTCGTCGGTGTACTCGTCGGTGGTCACGCCGACGGCGGTGAGCAGTGCGCCGGCCTGGCGGACGGCGTCACGCCAGTCGGACGCCTCGGCGCGCACGGCGATCGCGTCTTCGGTGAGCTCGTCGTTGAGTGTCACGGGGCGGCCCCTTTCGTCCCACGGCGGGACGGCTGAGTGGAGCGTAGCGCGCCCCGGGTCTGTTTTGCCTAACCCTAGGCATATGTCGGAGTGTCGCCGCGGTCGACCCCGGACGGCGGATCAGGCCGGGCGTTGCAGCACGCGCAGGCTGTCGGTGTGGCCCACCTCGACGAAGCCGTCGGCCAGCGCCCGCTCGTAGATGTGGAAGGGGGCCTGGCCGCCGTCGGCCGGGTCCGGGAAGACGTCGTGGATGGCCAGCGCGCCGCCGGGACGGACCCACGGCGACCAGCCCGCGTAGTCGGCCTGCGCGGCCTCCTCGGTGTGGCCACCGTCGATGAAGACGAGGTCGGCGGGCGTGCGCCACCAGGCCGAGATCGTGGCCGAGCGACCCACCATCGGGACGACGACGTCCTCGAGCTGCGCCGCCCAGAGCGTGCGGCGCAGCACGGGGAGGGTGTCGAAGGCGCCCGTCTCGGGGTCGACGAGCGAGGCGTCGTGGTACTCCCAGCCGACCTGGTGCTCCTCGGAGCCGCGGTGGTGGTCGATCGTGACGAGCGTGGCGCCGGCCTCGCGCGCGACGTGGCCCAGGTGGACCGTGGACTTGCCGCAGTACGTGCCGATCTCGACGATCACGCCGCCCGGCGTCGCGAAGCGTGCCGCCGCGTCCCGCAGCGCCTGCGCCTCGACCTCGGGGAGGAAGCCGCGGACCTCGTCGGCGATGCGGGACAGTTCCTCGGGGAGCGCGTTCACCCGCCGCACTCTACGACCCTCGCGCGGGAGTGTGACCACAGTGGCAGGAGGGGCTCCAGATCTCGCGTACCATCATCCGGTGACTCGACGCCCCTGGAGCCTGACGGCTGCCGTCGCCGTCGCGGTGTCGATGCTCGCAGCATCCCCCGCCACGGCCGACGACGCCCCCGTCCCCGACCCCGTCGTCACCACGGCTCCCGCACCCGAGCCGACCACGGCACCCACGACCGCGGTCCCGACGAGCACGCCGACCGTGCCGCAGGGCGACGGCGGAGCGGTCGACGACGGCGGCGAGGTCACGCTGCCGAACCCCGGTGCCCCCTCCGCGCGCCACGCCCGCGTCCTCGTGTTCGGCGACTCCTTCTCCAGCACGCGGCGCTACAGCGTCAAGGGCACGAAGAGCCGGCCCAAGGCCTGGTGGGCGCACGTCGCCGAGGCCGCCGGCATCCCCGCCAGCGAGGTCATGGTCAGCGCCGAGGGTGGCAGCGGCCTGCTGGCCCGCGGCTTCGGCTCCACGCTCGTGCCGTGCTCGGGCACCACGTTCGGCGACCGGCTGGGCGACCTCGCCGCCACCGATCCCGACGTCGTCATCGTCGAGGTCGGCCGCAACGACGTGCGTCGCTGCCGCGGGGGCGCGCGCGTCGTCGCCACCGCCGCCGAGCGCCGGGCCGCCGCCGAGCGATACTTCGTCGCTCTGGCCCGTGCGGCCGACCGGCAGGGCATCGCCCGCTCGCGGGTCTTCGTCATGACGCCGTGGGGCTCGTCCGACGGCGCCGGCAAGGTGGCCACCTCCACGCTCTACGAGGCGCTTGCGAAGGCGCGCGGCTTCACCTGGATCACGCTGCCCTCGCTCGTCCGTCGCGAGACCATCGACGCGATCCACCCGAACGCCGCCGGCGCCACCACGCTCGGTGCGTGGGTGGTGCGCTCGTCCGACCTCGCCACGATGATCGGCTCACGCGCCGCGCAGCACGCCCCGGTCCCCTCGCACGCGAAGGTGCTGTGCACGGGCGTCAGCGCCTGCCGCGCCGCGAAGACGTCCACCCGCGGCCACGAAAGGGTGACGCGCCGGATCTGGGGCGCGGCCCCCCGCACCTCCACGCACTACGCCGCGTTCCGGCTGAGCCAGGGCGTCCGCTCGGCGCCCGTGCTGACCTCGACCACGCCGCGCACGTGGCGCACCGCCGCCCTGAAGGAGCGCGCCGCCGCCCAGGTCGCGCAGCCGCAGCGGGGCGACATCGCGTGGTGGCTCAGCGCACCTGCCGGCGTCGGAGCCACCTCGCGGGGGCACCTCGCCGTCGTCGAGAGCGTCGCGCACAACAACTCCTGGGTCGTCGTCACCGAGCTGACGAGCCGGGGCACGTTCCGCTCGGTCCGGTACGCCGGCACCTCCTACCCGCGCGCGTTCCTGCGGTTCACGCGCACCGACGGCGGCCCGCGCGGCCTCGTCACCGGCCTGAGCGCGAAGAAGGGCCTGCTGGCCGTGCGCGGTCGCGCGGTGGACACCGACGCGGAGACCAAGGGTGTGCGGATCCGGGTGCACGTCACCCAGGGCAGCCGCTCCTGGACCCGCACCGCCACCCGCACGAGGCTCGGCTTCTACCACCGCTTCTCGCTGCCGGGGCTCAAGCGCGGCACCGCGACGGTCAAGGTGCGGGCGCTCGACGCCCCCGGCACCCGCGGCTCCGACCGCACGCTGCGCACCGCCCGCCTCACCGTGCGCTGACGCCGCCGCCGAGGCTGGCGCGCCGAGCGGCGCCAAGCAGGGTCGCGAGTGGCGCGATGGCGCCCGCCACTCGGCGAGTGGCGGCGTTTCTGCGCCCCTCGCGGAGGGGGCGCGCGGACGGGTCTGCCGGAGGTGCTCCCGCAACGGCGTGACGCAGGCCACAATCGGTCCATGACCACGCAACGCGACGTCGACGTCCTCATCGTCGGAGCCGGCCTCTCCGGCATCAACATGGCCTACCGGATCCAGCAGGCGTGTCCCGACCTGACCTACGCGATCGTCGAGCGACGCGAGCGGATCGGCGGCACGTGGGACCTGTTCCGCTACCCGGGCGTGCGCTCCGACTCGGACTTCTTCACCCTCGCGTTCCCGTTCCGGCCGTGGCGCGGCAAGGACGCGATCGTCGACGGCGACCAGATCCTGGAGTACCTCGAGGACACGGCCCGCGAGGCCGGGATCGACCGCCACATCTCGTTCGGCCGGCGCGTCGAGGCGGCCGACTGGTCGTCCGCCGACGCGCGCTGGACCGTGCAGGCCGAGGGCCCCGACGGCGCCGAGGAGTGGTCGGCGCGGTTCCTCGTCGCGTGCACCGGCTACTACGACTACGACCAGCCGTACGACCCCGGGTTCGCCGGCGTCGACGACTTCGAGGGCACCCTCGTGCACCCGCAGTTCTGGCCCGAGGACCTCGACCACACCGGCCGGCGGGTCGTCGTGATCGGCAGCGGCGCCACCGCCGTGACGATCGTGCCCGCCATGGCCGAGACCGCCGAGCACGTGACGATGCTCCAGCGCACGCCGAGCTACCTGCTGGCCCAGCCGAAGGGCGACCCGATCGCCGACGTCGTCCGCAAGGTGGCGCCGCCGACCGTGGCCCACCACGTGGTCCGCACGAAGAACATGCTGCTCCAGTGGGCGCTCTTCCAGGCCTGTCAGCGCGCACCGAAGGCGATGCGGTCGCTGCTGCTCAAGGGCGTCGCGCACGGCACCGGCTCGGAGGAGATCGCGCAGCAGCACTTCAACCCGCCGTACGATCCGTGGGACCAGCGCCTGTGCGTCACGCCGCAGGGCGACATCTTCGCGGCGATCAAGGCCGGCAAGGCCTCGGTCGCCACGGCACGCATCGACCGCTTCGTGCCCGAGGGCGTCCGGCTCGAGGACGGCACCGTGCTGCCGGCCGACATCGTCGTCACCGCGACGGGCCTGTCGATCAAGATCCTCGGCGGCGCGCGGATCACGGTCGACGGTGAGCTCCGCGACCCCTCGGACTCCTTCGCCTACTACGGCGCGATGCTGACGGGACTGCCCAACCTGGCCTTCTGCGTCGGCTACATCAACCTGTCGTGGACGATGCGCTCTGACATGACGTCGCGACTCGTGGCGAAGGTGCTGCGCCGGCTGGTCGACTCCGGGTCCACGTCGGTCGTGCCGGAGTTCGCGGGCACGGGCGCGTCCACGCCGCTCATGGACATGCAGTCCGGCTACCTGCAGCGTGGCGCCCACCTCATGCCGCGCGCGGCCGCCTCGTACCCGTGGTCGTTCAAGCAGAACTTCCTCGTCGACTCGTGGTCGACGAACCGGGCCGACCTCGACGACGGCCTCGTGTGGACGACCGCGGCCGACCGGGCGGAGGTCGGGGCGTGAAGGCAGTCAGCGTCCACGAGGGCGAGCTGTCCGTCGTCGACCTGCCGACCCCCGAGCCCGGACCTGGCCAGGTCCTCGTCGCGGTCACGCGCTCGGGCATCTGCGGCTCGGACCTGCACGCCCGCATGCACGCCGACGCGAGCGCCGACGTCGCGGCCGAGGTCGACTACGACCGCTTCATGCGACGCGCCGACCACGTGGTGATGGGGCACGAGTTCACCGGCACGGTCGCCGCGTACGGGCCGAAGTGCCGCAGGCGATGGCCCGTGGGGACGCCTGTCGTGGCCCTGCCGGTCCTGCAGAGCGAGGGGCAGGTCGACATGACGGGCCTGTCCGAGCGCGCGCCCGGCGGCTACGCCGAGTACGTGCTGACCCAGGAGGCGATGACGTTCGAGGTGCCGTCGCACGCCGACCCCGACCACGTCGCGATGACCGAGCCGCTCGCGGTGGCGCACCACGCGGTGAACCGCAGCGAGATCGGTCGCAAGGAGGTCGCGCTGGTCGTGGGCTGCGGTCCGATCGGGCTCGCCGTGATCCTCATGCTGAAGGCGGCCGGCGTGCGCACGGTGGTCGCGAGCGACTACTCGGCGGGCCGGCGCGCGCTCGCCGAGCGGTGCGGCGCCGACGTCGTGGTCGACCCGGCGGTCCGGTCGCCGTGGGACGCGTACAAGCGCCCGGCCACGCACCTGACCTCCGCGCCCGACTACTTCGGGCAGGGCATCGACGCGATGCGGATGCTGCGGCGCGTGCGCTGGGTGCCGTGGAAGCGCGTCATTCGACTCGCCGAGCGGGCGGGCCAGACGCCGCGAGGGCCGGTGGTGTTCGAGTGCGTCGGCGTCCCGGGGATCATCGAGGACCTCGTCACGCATGCGCCGATCCGGTCGCGGATCATCGTCGTGGGCGTGTGCATGGAGCCCGACACGTTCCGCCCGACGATGGCGGTCAACAAGGAGCTCGACCTGCGATTCGTGTTCTGCTACCAGCCGCACGAGTTCCACGAGACGCTCGCGATGATCGCCGACGGCCGCGTCGACCCCAGTCCCCTGCACACCGGCACCGTCGGCCTCGACGGCGTGGCCCAGGCCTTCGACGACCTCGCCGGCGCCGAGCACCACGCGAAGATCCTCATCGACCCGCGGCGCTGACGGTTCCCCCGGTGACCTGGGTCTGCCCTCACTGACCGGGGATCGCAATCCCCGGTCAGTGACAGTTTCCCCGGTTAAGTGGGTTTTCTGTCACTTAACGAGGTTTGCAAACCCCGTGAAGTGACGGTTTCCCCGCTTAACCGGGGAAACTGTCACGCTCGCCGGCGCCGTAGCCACTCCAGCACCGACCCCTCGAGGAGGCACACCGCGAGCAGGCAGACCAGCAGGATCTCGAGGAGGCGGGAAGCGTCGAGGAAGCCCGCGCTGACGACGCCCAGAGCCACCGCGGCTCTCACGACGTGGAACCACCGAGTGAGCGCGTCGTCGTCGGGGCCGGGCAGCAGGCACGACCCGAGGACCACGGCCATCACCGCGATGGCCCACACGGGATGGCCGCGCGCCGCCAGGACCATGGCCACGACACAGAGGACGACTTGCGCCACGGTGAGAGCCCACGGAAGCGCGGCCGTTCGGACGCTCGCGCTGATCTCCACCATCCACGAAGGATCGCAGCGCGATCGTCCGCTGTCAGGCCGTTCGACGGACTGGCGTCAGCGGCCCATGAACCCGGCGGCGGGCGTGGCGCCGGTCAGGGCGTCGTGGGCGAGCAGGGCGGTGCCGGCAGTCCACGTGGACTGCTCGACGGGCCAGCGCTTGCCGTCGTTGTAGACCAGGCCGGTCCACCAGGCGCCGTCGGGATCGCGCAAGTGGCCGATGTCGGCGTAGAGACTCTCGGCAGCGGCGGTGCGGCCGGCACGCACGAGGGCGAGCACGAGCTCGAGAGTCTCGCCGCCGGTGACCCACGGGTTCACGGTGACGCAGCGCGTGCCGAAGCCGGGGACGACGAACTCGTCCCACCGCTCGTCGAGGCGAGCGGCAGCGGCCTCGCCGTCGAGCACGCCCGTCATCACCGGGTAGTACCAGTCCATCGAGAACCGAGGCTTGGGCGTGAACAGCTCGGGACGATCGACGAGAGCCGCCGCGATCCCGTCAGCCGCGTGCCGCCAGTGCGGGCGCGGGTGGCCCCACGTCTCGGCGAGACGGGCGGCGCACCGCAGGCTGAACACGATGCTCGAGTTGCCGGTGACGAGGCACTCGCCGGCGACCTTGCCGTCGACGCCGCGGGCCCACGCGACGGGACCGTTCCCCACCTGGAGCTCGAGCACGACGTCGACCGCGCGCTCCAGCATCGGCAGGAAGCGGCTCGCGTCGACGCCCAGCAGTTCGAGGTGGAACAGGCCGGTGGCGACGTAGGCGCAGTAGTTGGCGTCGGTCTCGGGCTCCTCGACGCCGTCGTCGTCGGCGCCCGGCCAGTACTTGCGGCCCCACGAGCCGTCGGGCCGCTGCGCATGGCGGAGCCAGTCGTAGGCCGCGACGGCCTCGTCGACGAAGCCGGCCGTGGCCAGTCCCATCGCGGCCTGCACGTGGTCCCAGGGGTCGAGGTGGCCGCCGTCGAACCACGGGATCGCCCCGGTGCTCAGCTGGACCGACGCGATCCACTTGCCCGTCTGGTGGGCCTCGGTGGGCGTCACCGCGCGCGCCTCGCTCCACTTCTGGAACGGGGTGCACCGTTCTGAGGCGCGAAGGCGTTCAACCCGTTCCACAAGTGGGGAGGGGGCGAGGACGCGGGCTGCATCAGAAGGGCTTCTGGAAGTACAGGGCCACGCTCTTGCCGAGCACGGGGTTGAGGGCCTTCTCGGCCCAGCGGGTGGTGCGGGGGGCCTTCATCATGTCCCACACCAGCAGCTGGTGGTAGCCGCGCACGAGGGGGTGCTGGTCGCGCTCGACGCCGACGGCGCACTTGATCCACCAGTACGGCGAGTGCAACGCGTGGGCGTGGTGCTGGTGCGTGAACCGCAGGCCCGTGGCCTCCAGCTTCGCGCGCAGCTCGTCGGCCTTGTAGATACGGATGTGGCCGCCCTCGTTCGCGTGGTACTCGTCCGAGAGCCTCCAGCAGACCGCCTCGGGCATCCATCGCGGCACCGTGACGGCCAGGACGCCGCCGGGCGCGAGGATGCGCTCGAGCTCGCTGATCGCCTGCACGTCCTCGGGCACGTGCTCGAGGATCTCCGAGGCGAGCACGACGTCGAACGTGCCGTCCTCGTAGGGCATGTCGAGGATCGTGCCGACCTGCACCTCGCCGCTGCCGCCCGGCGGGACCTCGCCCTCGAGCGCCATCGCGCCGAACATGTCCTCGACGCCCTTGAGCTCGACCTCGTCGAGGTCGAACGCGGTGACGTGCGCACCCCGGCGCAGGGCCTCGTAGGAGTGGCGGCCGGCGCCGGCGCCCACGTCGATGAAGCGCGTGCCGCGGCCCACCCGGAGGCGGTCGAAGTCAACGGTCAGCATGGGGATTCCTTCCGTCCCGGGGTGCAGCGCGGTGATCGGCGATCACCTTCTCATAGGCCTGCGTGGTGGCGCGGGCGACGGCGAGCCAGCTGAAGCGCTCGATCGCTCGGCTGCGGGCGACGCCGGACAGCCGGGCGCGCTCGACGGGGTCGTCGAGCAGGCGACCCACCTCGGTGACGAGCGCGTCGACGTCGCCGGGCGGCACGAGGACGCCGGCGTCGCCGACGACCTCTGGCAGCGCGCCCGCGGCACTGGCCACGAGCGGCGTGCCGCACGACATCGCCTCGACGGCGGGCAGGCTGAAGCCCTCGTACAGCGACGGGACGACCATGACCTCGGCGGACGAGATCAGCGCGGCGAGCTCCTCGTCGGAGATGCCGCTGTGCACCGTGACGATGCCGGCGAGGTCGCCGTGGTGGATGCGCTGGTGCGCGGCGCCCTCCGGGTCGAGGTTCGAGACCAGCTGCACGTCGATCTCACGATCGGTGGCCAGCTTCGCGGCGGCGTCCATGAAGTGCGCGAGGCCCTTGAGCGGCGAGTCGGCGCTGGCGACCACGACGATGCGGCCGGGCACGCGGGACTCCGGCGGGCTGAAGAGGTCGGTGTCGACGCCGAGCGGGACCACGGTCATCTGGTCGGGGTCGAGGCGGAAGTCGGTGACGGTGTCGCCCGCCGAGGCCGTGGAGACGCCGAGAATCGTGCGGATCCGCCGCGCCACGAAGGCCTGCATGCGCACGAAGGCGTACCAGCGCCGCGTCGTCACCTGCTTGCGCAGCGGCGCGGCCGCGATGTCGAGCGCGCGGTCGCGGCTGATCGGGTGGTGGATCGTGGCCAGGAACGGCTGGCGCCTGTTGATCGAGAGCAGCCCGTAGCCGAGCGACTGGTTGTCGTGCACGACGTCGAAGCCCGAGAGGTCGAGGCGGCGCGCGCGGAGGCTGAACGTCAGCGGCTCGGGGAACGCGGCGGTGACCATCTGCAGGTACTCCAGCACGTCGATCCAGTCGCGGAACTCGCGCAGCCGCGGCGTGCGGAACGGGTCGTCGTCGCGGTAGAGGTCGAGACTCGGCACCTTCTCGAGGCGGACGTCCGGGTGCAGGTCCTCGGGGTACGGCTGGCCCGAGAAGATCGTGACCTCGTGCCCGAGCTCGGCCAGTCCGGCGCTGAGGTTGCGGACGTAGACGCCCTGCCCACCGCTGTGCTGCTTGCTGCGGTACGACAACAGTGCAATCCGCACGCGGCCTCCTCGGGTACTCGTCGGTAACCCATTGTGCCGGGTCACACGCGAGTCGGCTCAGGGGGCGCTGATCTGCACGCTGCTCAGCTCGACGTCGCGACCGGCGCGGAGCGTGCCGTGCACCTCGGCGAGCAGGTCGGTCTCGCGCACGAGGTCGGCCACGAGGCCCGCGTCGGCGGCGGACTGCACGTGCACGCGGTAGGTGAGGTCGGAGGCGGGCTCCCCGCGATCGCCGAACTCGGACTCGACGACCACCTGGACCGCGCCGATGTCGACGCCCCGGCGGACGGCCTCGCGGTGGAGGTCGTTGAGGAAGCAGGTCGCGAGCGCGGCGGCCAGCAGCTCACCGCCGTTGACGGCCGAGCCGGGCCCGTCCTCGCGGGCGGGCAGGTCGAGCGTCGTGGTGCGGTCGTCGGTCCGGACCGTCACCTCGTGGCGCCCCGGCTCGTGGTGCACGGTGGCGTAGATCCTCATCCCTCGATCGTGCGCCCGGCTCCGGCGCGATCGCAACCCCCGACTCAGTACCCCAGGAAGTGGTCGCGGCGCAGCCGGCGGACGCGGCGGCGCAGGCCGCGCGAGACCTCGTCGACGAAGTCCGGGCGGCCCGAGACGAGCGCCGTGCGCTGGTCGAGGTCGGGGACGAGTCGCGCGATCGTGTCGCCGTCGACCTCCTCCACGGGGAGGCGGAGGACCTTCGCGTCCGACGCCTCGAGCTCGGTGGCGTAGGGCTGCGCGGCGCGCTCGCCCACCACGACCACGACGTCGCGTCCGCGGTGCGCGGCCAGCTGGCTGAGGAACGGAGTGACGCCGATCCCCGCGCCGACCAGCAGCACGGGCCCCTTCGCCGGCCAGACGAAGTCGCCGTGGACGGCCGTGACGCGGAAGTGGTCGCCGGGCTCGGACGCGGCGAGGGCGCGCTTGTAGGAGGAGCCGGGCTCGGGATGCCGCGTCGCGAGAACGACCTCGCGGCCGGGCGCCGAGACGACGCTGAACATGCGCCGGCGGCCGCGGGTGTCGATGCGCGCGTGCGGCACGTCGAGCTCGACGTACTGGCCGGGCACGAACGTCAGCGGGCGATCGGCGTCGAAGACGTACTCGACGACGTCGTCGCCCAGCCGGCGCTGCTCGCGCAGGACGAGGGTGCGCGAGCCCTGGCGCAGCGCGAACGCCACGAGTCCGGTGACGACGAGCGCGAGCTCGTAGGTGCTGGTGAACGGCTCGGTGGTCCACGGATCGCCGAACAGGCGCGACGTCAGCAGCGGCCACGTGAAGGCGATGCCCGCGAGCGCCGCGACGCCGAGCATCTGGGTCCGCCGCGGGGGCAGGGTCAGCGGCTCGCTCAGCATGAAGCCGCCGAAGAACACGATGGGCGTGGAGTAGAGGGTGAAGCGCAGGGCCTCGGTGAGCTCGGCGCCGACGCCCAGCTGCCACCAGACCGTGACGGCGATCGCGACCAGCGCGAACACGGCTCCGAGGGCCAGCCGGCGGGTGCGGTACAGCACCAGCAGCGCGCCGACGAGGACGAACCAGAACAGCGACTCGCTCGCGACCCACCAGCCCGTGAACGGGATCGGCCAGTCGGTGACCCAGCCGATCAGCACCGAGAGCACCACGCCGGCCGCGGCCGGGTTGACGAGGTGCCTGCCTCGCCACGCGATGAGGTACTTGGAGATCTGCGCGAGCGCCGCGACGAGTGCCAGCCACGCCAGCTGCTCGCCGTGCGTGGTGGGCCAGTAGAGGAACCACAGGATCAGCGCGGTGACGATCGAGGACTCGAGGTGCGGGCGCGCGCCGATGGCACGACCCACCACGTAGTTGACCACCACCGACGTCGCGACCATCACGGCGAGCGTCAGCAGCAGCGCGTCCACCGGGAAGATGTCGGAGTCGAGCACGCCGAGGGCGGACTGGACCACCGCCACGACGACCAGCGCCAGCAGCACCAGGGTGACGAGTCGGTACATCGTGAACCGGCCGAGCTGGCGATCCAGGAACGTCATGTGAACACCTCTCCGGGCAGCTCACGGGCCACCAGCCGCCGATTCCGGTCCAAGGATGCCCACCAATGGCCCGTCTCGGGAAGGGTCGAGCTGAAGAACGCCGCGGTCGCGAGACCGTCGGCCCAACCGGCGTCGGGTCCGCCGGCCCACGCGGCCACGACGTCGCGCGTCGGGCGCCCCGAGCGCGCGTCGAGGACGTGGTGCAGGTCGGTCGACCAGCGGCGCCGGTTGCTGGCCGAGCCGCAGATCGCCTCGCCGTCGGGGACCTCGACGACGGCGACGGCCAGCGTGGGGTCGTCGGGATCCTCGAGCGCGACGCGCAGGACGTCACCCGAGCGGTTCACGAGGTCGCCGCTGGCGTCGACGACGCAGGGCTGGTCGATCATCGCGGCGACCTCGCCGGCGAGCCAGCCCTTGCCGACCGCGCCGATGTCGAGGACC
Organism: Aeromicrobium sp. JJY06; assembly: GCF_044069275.1. Taxonomy (NCBI): domain Bacteria; kingdom Bacillati; phylum Actinomycetota; class Actinomycetes; order Propionibacteriales; family Nocardioidaceae; genus Aeromicrobium; species Aeromicrobium sp. JJY06. The sequence goes on along the minus strand of NZ_JBIMRD010000001.1, from coordinate 1,529,383 downwards.
ACCGGGCCGGGCACGCGCAGCACGCTGCCGCTCAGCTCGCAGTCCGCCCACGACGGCACGCGCACGGGGTCGCCGGAGGGGGTCAGGGTGTAGCCGGGGCCGTAGCCCAGCTGCTCGAGGGCGCCGCCGACGAGCGGGCTCACGGCACCGTCGGTCAGCGCGAAGAGGCGGTCGTAGAGGGCCAGGATCGCGGGGGCGTCGGGCCCGAGGTCGACCTCACGCTCAGTGCGCAGCGCACTCACGGCGGAGTCGGCGCGGAACCGCGACCACGTCCGATCGAACGAATCGATGCGGTCCGTGATCGCGGTTCGCAGCCCGGGGGCGATCGGGTCGGGGGTCCCGATCGACCACGCGGTTCCGATGGCGTCGAGACGCCAGTCGGAGCTCATGGGTCAGGCCTGGGCCTGGCTGATGATCTGGTCGATGGCGTCGTTGAAGCCGCCGCTGGTCAGGGAGGAGCCGGACACCTTGTCGACGTCGAGCTCGGTGATCTTGCGGCCCTCGACCTGGGCGTCGATGCCGCTCTCGAACTTCTTCTGGAACTGCTCGGAGTTGCCGCCCTCGGCCTGGCCGTCGGCGTCGAGCGAGGTGATCGTGCCGTCGGCCGCGAGCTCGACCTCGACCTCGATCTTCTGGGTCTGGCCGTCGGGGGTGGTGTAGCTGCCGGTGGCCTCGTACTCGCCGGCGGTGAAGGCGCCGGTGGCGCCGGAGTCGGAGGCGGCGGGCTCGGACGGCGCCGCGGACGTGGCGGAGGGCGTCTTGCTGGAGGACGCGTCGTTCTCGGCGGCGTCGCTGTCACCGCACGCGGCGAGCGTGAGGAGGGCGGTCGAGGCGGCGAGGGCGGCGTAGGCGCGGCGCTTCGTCGGGGTCATGAGGCTCCTGGGGTCGGGGCACGATGTGGTTTCTCGTTCAACCGTCGTGCCAACAACCTAGGCGAACGCCGCGTGAGAATCGACCTCGGGACCGCCTCCCGGACAGACGCACAGGAGGTTCTCAGGTGGGCGAGGCGGAGCTCAGTCGAGGCAGAACTCGTTGCCCTCGGGATCGCGCATCACGATGAAGCCCGACTCCATCGGCGGCGCCGGCTCGAACCGCCGCACGCGCTCGGCCCCGAGCGCGACGAGCCGCTCGCAGGCCTGCTCGAGCGCGGCCATCCGCTCGTCGCCCTCGAGACCCGGTGCGGCGCGGACGTCGAGGTGGACGCGGTTCTTGGCCACCTTGTCCTCGGGCACCTGCTGGAAGAAGACGCGCGGGCCCCTGCCCTGCGGGTCCTCGATCGCGGCCTTGGAGCGGCGCAGCGCTGGCGGCACGCCGACCCGCTCGAGGAAGTCGTCCCACGCCGCCCACGGGTCGTCGCCGGGGCCGAGCTGGGCGTCGGGCGGGCCCGGCACCTCGTAGCCGAGGACGGCCGCCCAGAAGTCGGCCAGGGCCGGTGGATCGTGCGCGTCGAACGTGACCTGGACGTCGAGGCTCATGGGATCGCTCCGTTCTCGTGGGACCGCACCGCCATCATGCACCCGCCGACCGACGAGAATCGACGGGTGACGAGCGATCGCCTGTTCCACCTCGTGTCCGAGTCCGTGTGGCGCGAGGTCGGTGACGCGTACGCCCCGGCCTCGCTGGGGACCGAGGGCTTCGTGCACCTCTCCACCGCCGAGCAGGTCGCCGGGACCGCGGCGCTGTTCTTCGCCGGGGTCGAGGACCTCCTGGTGCTGCGGATCGAGGTCCCGGCCGGCGACCCGCTGCTGCGCTGGGAGGCCGCCGAGGGACCGCGCGGCACCGAGGACTTCCCCCACTATCACGGGCCGATCCCGAGGTCCTGGGTCGTGCGCCGGTCCAGATGGCGGTCGGGTGCCGAGGCGTTGGGGCGCGAGTCTTAGGCTTGCCTCATGACTGTGGACAGGAAGGTGCGCGTCGCCGTCGTCGGCGCCGGCCCCGCTGGCGTGTACGCGGCCGACATCCTCACCAAGACCGAGGACCTCGACGTCACCGTCGACATCCTCGACCGCGACCCCACCCCGTTCGGCCTGATCCGCTACGGCGTCGCCCCCGATCACCCGCGGATCAAGGAGATCATCAAGGCGCTCAAGCGCGTGATGGCCAACGAGGACATCCGCTTCTTCGGCAACGTCAACTTCGGCACCGACATCAAGCTCGAGGACCTCAAGGGCTTCTACGACGCCGTCGTGTTCGCGACCGGCGCGCGCCGCGACCGCGAGCTGAACCTGCCGGGCATCGACCTCGACGGCTCGTACGGCGCGGCCGACTTCGTCTACTGGTACGACGGCCACCCCGACGCGCCCCGCGAGTGGGACTTCCAGCCCCACGCCAAGGAGGTCGCCGTCCTCGGCGTCGGCAACGTGGGCCTCGACGTCGCCCGCATCCTGGCCAAGACCGCCGACGAGCTGCTCGTCACCGAGATTCCCGACAACGTCTACGAGGGCCTCAAGAACAACGCCACCACCGACGTGCACGTGTTCGCGCGCCGCGGCCCGGCCCAGGTGAAGTTCACCCCGATGGAGCTGCGCGAGCTGTCGCACTCCCCCACGATCGACGTCATCGTGCACCCCGAGGGCTACGAGTTCGACCACGGCTCCATGGAGGCGCTCGCCGCCGCCAAGAGCCAGAAGCTCGTCGTCAAGGTGCTCGGCGACTACCTGGCCAAGGAGCCGTCGGGCGCGCCCCACCGGATCCACATCCACTTCTGCCAGAACCCCGTCGAGATCCTCGGCGAGGACGGGCGCGTGGTGGGCCTGCGCACCGAGATCACCGAGCTCGACGGCACCGGCAACGTCCGCGGCACCGGCGAGTTCAAGGACTGGCCCGTCCAGGCCGTCTACCGCGCGATCGGCTACTACTCCGACAACCTGCCGGGCCTGCCGTTCGACGCCAACGCGGGCGTCCTGCCCAACGACGGCGGCCACGTGCTCGACATCGACGGCTCGCCGATCGAGGGCGTCTACGCCACCGGCTGGATCAAGCGCGGCCCGGTCGGCCTGATCGGCCACACCAAGTCCGACGCGGCCCAGACGATCAAGATGCTCGTCGAGGACCTGCCGAGCCTGCCGGCCCCGGAGTTCGCCGAGCGCGAGGCCTTCGACCGTCACCTCGACAGCCGCGGCATCGAGTACACGACGTGGGAGGGCTGGGAGAAGCTGGACGCCCACGAGGAGAGCCTCGGCGCCTCCGACACCCACCCGCGCGAGCGCAAGAAGGTCGTCCCGCGCGACGAGATGGTCGGCATCGCCCGCGCCTGACTCCGCGCCTCCGGCGCGCCAGATGTGTAGCGGTATCCACCCTTTCTCGGTCGAATCGGCCGAAAAACGGTGGACACCGCTACACATCTCGCGTCCGGGACCGGACGGCCCGAGGCTGCCTAGACTCGAGCCATGAGCCGACTGCTGCTGATGCGCCACGGCAAGGCCGCGTTCCCGGACGGGGTCGAGGACTTCGAGCGGCCGCTCGCCGATCGCGGACGGCGCGAGGCCGCGCTCGCCGGTGACTGGATCCGCGAGCACGTGGGCTCGGTCGACGCCGTGATCTGCTCGACCGCCATCCGCACGCGCGAGACCCTCGCCGCCACGGGCCTCGAGGCGCCGACGACCTTCCTCGACTCGATCTACGAGGGCTGGACCGGGAGCCTGCTGGAGGCGGTCCAGTCGGTCGAGGCGTCGGCCGACATCGTGCTGCTCGTCGGCCACGCCCCGGGCACCCCCGGCCTGGCCGCCCGGCTCGCGAGCGAGGAGTCCGACCCCACCGTCGTGAACGAGGTCCGCGCGGGCTTCCCGACCTCGGCCATCGCCGTCCTCGACGTCGCCCGCCCGTGGGCCCAGCTGGACGTCGGCACCGCCACGCTGCTCGAGGTCGTCATCCCGCGCTGACCGCGGCCTGTGCCGCCAGCGCGTCGGCCAGCATCGACCGGCCGAACCAGTCGGGCACGTCCCGGCGCACGTCGCGCGGCGCCTCGATCTCGACCTGCCGTGCGCGCATCGCCCGCTCCCACGAGACGTCGCCGCGCCACACGTGCGTGAGCGTGCGCAAGGTGGCGCGCACCGTGGCCGTCACCTCGAAGCCCGGGTCGTAGTCGCACGCGTCGACTTGGCCGCCCGCGACCACGAGCCACCACCGGCGCGCCCGCTGCAGGTCGGTGAACTCCACCGCCACGCACGTGCGTCCCGGCGGCCACGACGCGGTCGGCACGGTGCGCCGCACGTCCCACATCAGCAGGTGCGGGTCGAGGTCCTCGTCGCCGAAGTCCTCGATCCAGCGCAGTCCCCAGACGCCCAGGCTCATCACGGCGGTGTGCAGGTCGCGACCGCACTCGGTCAGCCGGTAGTGGCCGTCCTCGTGGTCGACGATCCCGTGCCGCTCGAGAGCCTGGAGCCGCTTGGACAGCAGCGCCGGCGACATCCGCGGCACGCCGCGCCGGAGCTCGTTGAACCGCGTGCTGCCGAGCAGGAGCTCGCGGACGATCAGGACCGTCCACCGCTCGTCGAGGATCTCCATCGCCTTCGCGAGTGGACAGAACTGGCCGTAGGACGTCGCCATGGGTCACCCCTTCGTCCCGCCCATCGTGCGCCTGCGCCACGCCGCCGCGCCACCGTCCGATCGGGCGGTACAGAAACAGAACTGGTATCACCGCGGCCGCTGGACGGACTCTGTCGGAAGGCAACGAAGCACAGAAGGAAGTCCCATGAGCACCACTGAGACCACCGACACCGCAGCACAGCAGGACCTCGAGCTGAAGGCTCGTCACCGCAGGATGTGGGCACTCGGCGACTACGACCGCGTCTGCCGCGAGATCGTCTCCCCGCTGGGCGGCGTCCTCGTCGACGCCCTCGACGTCCAGAGCGGCGAGCGCGTCCTCGACGTCGCGGCCGGCACCGGCAGCGCGGCCGTCCGCGCCGCGCGCCGCGGGGCCGACGCCGTCGCGTCCGACCTCACGCCCGAGCTCCTCGACGTGGGCCGCGAGTCCCACCCCGACGACACCCTCGCGTGGGACGTCGCGGACGCCGAGGCGCTGCCGTACGAGGACGACGCGTTCGACGTCGTCATGTCGTGCATCGGCGTGATGTTCGCGCCGCACCACCAGCGAGCGGCCGACGAGCTGGTCCGCACGGCCCGCCCCGGCGGCCGGATCGGCCTCGTCTGCTGGACGCCCGAGGGCACGATCGGCCAGCTGTTCGCGACGATGAAGCAGTACGTCCCGCCGCCGCCCCCGGGCGTCTCCCCGCCCCCGCTGTGGGGCCAGGAGGATCACGTCCGCGAGCTGCTCGGCGACCGCGTCGAGGACCTCGAGCTGCGGCGGATGACGCTCCCCGTCACCCTCTTCGAGGGCGGCGAGCAGTTCCGCGACTACTTCGCGAAGCACTACGGTCCGACGATCGCGGCCTACGCGGCCCACGCCGGCGACCCCGACCGCACCGCCGAGCTCGACCGCGACCTCGCGGCCCTCGGCGAGCGCGAGGGGACGCGCGACGAGGCCGGCTTCACGATGCAGTGGGAGTACCTGCTCGTCACCGGGCGGGTGCGCTGACCCCCGGACGGCGCCAGGACAGAGGACGGCCCCAGGATCTCCCTCGATCCTGGGGCCGTCCGGCCTGTCCCCCTGGCCTCAGCGCACCCGCAGCACGAACGCGCGGCTGGCGGGCGACGTCAGCGACGAGCCGCCGTACTTCGCCACCAGGCGCACCGAGGACCTCTGACGCGGCAGCGTGACCGTGGCCTTGCCGCCCTTGACCTTCGCGGAGCCGATCACCTTCGAGCCGCGGTAGATCCGCACCGTGCCCGACTTCTCGGTGAAGCCCGGGGTCCTGACCGTGACGCGCACCTTCGCGCGCGTGCGGTCGGTGACCTTGCCGTTCAGCACCTTCGCGGCAACCGTGGCCTTGGCCTTCGCGATCGTGACCCGGACGCTGGTCTCGCTCGGGTCGACGTCGCGGCTGCCGCCGTAGAAGACCCGCACCGTCGTGGTGCCCGGACGCAGTGCGGTGCCGGGCACGCGGATCGTGGCCGTGCCGTCGCGCATGATCGCCGAGGCGATGATGCGGCCGTCGACCGTCGCGTACGTCAGGCCGCTGGCACCCGGGGCGCCCGTGACCCCGATCGCCGTCGGCTTGCCGTAGGTGCCGCGCGCCGCCTTGGCGGTCAGCGTGGACACGGCGCGCACGTCGACGGCGACCTTCGCGGTCGAGTCGGCGTAGCGGCCCTCGCCGGCGAAGTCGACGTCGAGCACGTGACGGCCGGCGCGCAGCGTGTCGGCCGGGACGGTCACCGTGGCGGCACCACCGGAGACCTCGGCCGTGCCCAGCACCTCGTCGCCGAGCGAGACCGTGACCGTGCCGCGCGGCGAGCCGACGGCCGAGCCGACCGTGACGGCGACGTCGAACGGCTCGTCGGCCCACACGACCTTGGGCACGTCCGCCGAGGTCGTGGTGGCGACCTCGGCCGCCGCACCCGGGTCGAAGCCGACGATCACGGGGTCGTGGTCGCTGGCGCGGTACGGGGTCGACGCGTCGAACAGGCTCGTCACGTTGTTGTTGAAGCGGCTGTACTCACGGCCGATCGACTCGGGCGCGTTGATCGTCCACACGTCGGCGCCGGTGACCCGCGCGAACGCGGCCGAGGACGCGAACACGTGGTCGAGCGAGCCGTGCATGCCCTCGAACTGGTAGGTCTCCTCGTTCGTCAGGCGCTGGTCGACGTTGACGAACCCGGCGTCCTCGATGATGGCGAGCGGGTCCTCCTTGGCGTAGGAGTTGAAGTCGCCGAGCAGGAAGACGCGGTCGGTGTCGGTCTGCTCCTCCAGCGAGGCCACGAAGTCGACGAGCGCCTCGGCCTGACCCACGCGAGCGCGGTTGGACGCGCCCTGGCCGTCGCCCTGGTCGGCGTTCACGCCCTCGCCCGAGCCCTTGGACTTGAAGTGGTTGACGATCGCCAGGAAGTCCTGGCCGGCGTCGCCGTCGACCGGACGGAACTCCTGCGCCAGCGGGGCGCGGGCGTTGGAGAACGCGGGCGAGTCGAGGATGACCGACGGACCGACCGGCTCGACCACGTCGCGCTGGTAGATGAACGCGGTGCGGATGACGTCGCGGCCCGAGGTCGGGATCGCGGCCGGCGACAGCACGGGTGCCCAGCGCTCGGTGCCGGCGTCGGCGTTGAGCGCGGCGACGAGGGTCTTGAGGGCCTCGTCACGGTCGGCGCCACCGAGCGAGCCGGTGTCCTCGATCTCCTCGAGCGACAGCACGTCGGCGTCGAGCGTGTTGATCGCCTTCACGATCTTGGCCTGCTGACGCGCCAGGCTGGCGTCGTTGGCCGCACCGCGGGGGCCGTTGTTCGTGCACTCGTTGACCGTGATGCGGTTGCCGTCGCGGTCGGTGTACCAGGTGCACGTGCCGCGGCCCGAGGCCACCCAGTCCTCGCCCGTGGTGGTGAAGTAGTTCAGCACGTTGAACGAGGCGAGCTTGACCGCGCCGCCGACGTCCTTCGGCGCCGGCTCGCGCGTGCTCTCCGACGAGATCGTGGCCGGCTCGTCACCGGCGGCGAACGGCTGCGTGGGCTGGAGCTTCCAGGTGCTGTTGCGCCAGTCCATGATCATCGGATCGTCGATCGTCACCTTCGCGCCCGTGCGGACCTCGTTGCCGGGCGTGAGCCACGGACCCGGGATCGCGCGGTTGGCGCCCGACGTGAAGTTGATGCTCTTGCCGTCGTCGATGCTGATCGCGCGCGCGGCGTTCTGCGCGACGAGCGCGTCGTACGCCGAGGTGCGCGGGCGGACCTCGTTGGTCGGCTGCGGCAGCACGGTGTCACCGGCCGCCAGGCCGATCTCGCCGAACGTGTTCGTGCCGTAGTTGTTCGTCAGCGTGTAGGTGCCCGAGGTGGCGTCGACGAGCATGCCCTCGAGCGCCTCCCGCTGGGCCGGGCTCATCGGGAACGTGACCGGGGTCGGGGTGACCGTGCCGGGCGTCGTCGCGTCCTGCCACGACACCGCGGTGACCTGGGTCAGGCCGTTGAACTCCGAGACGGTGCCGGTGACGTCGATCGTGTCGCCGAGCTCGACCGACTGCGCGAACGTGGTGGACGCGCCGAAGACGAAGAGGCCGTGCGAGGCCGGGCCCGCCGTGCCGCCGGTGCCGGGTGTCTGGATGTAGGCGCCGTTGAAGCCGCCCGAGGCGTAGTGGCCGGTGACGACTCCGGTCGTGCGGACCGTCCTGCCGACCAGGGGGCTGGCCGCGCCGGTGCCCTGGATCTCGGCGATGGTCGCGTCCAGCACCGGCGGAGGCGCCACGTCGCACGCCGTGCCGCATGCCACGGGGCTCGGAGGCGTCTGCTTCGTGAAGTCGGCACCGTTCTGATCGGTGTCGACCCCGCCCGTGCGCGCCAGGGACTCGCCGACGGCGGGGTCGAGCGGTGCCGGGGCCGTGCCCTCGAAGGTGTTGGTGCTGCCGTAGCCCACCAGGTCCACCAGGGTCGCGTCGGCGAGGACGGCGCTCGGCTGGCCCGTCAGGGCGGTCTCCGACCTGACCAGCGCGATGGTGCCCGACGCGCCCGCGGGGTTGATCGACCCGGTGACGTCGGGGGCCGGGAGGTCGGAGCCGGCGGCGGTGCTGTTGCCCTGTCCTGCCACCAGGAACGAGCCACCGGGCTGCACCTCGTGAGAGCCCAGCGGCGTCACTCCGGTGAACGCGGTCGTTCCGCCGGAGGACCGGTACTGGACCGACCAGCCGGAGACGTCGATCGCGGCCGCGGTCGGGTTGCGCAGCTCGATGAACTTGAGCTTGTAGGGCGCGCCGGCCGAGCCTCCGTCGACGTAGACCTCGTTGATCACGAGGCCGGAGCCGTCGGGCGCGGCGGTGGCCGCCGACGGCACCGCCACGGCCGCACCGGCCGCGACGGCGAGCGCGGTGAGTCCGCGCAGGACAGGACGAGACATCAGGATTCCCCTCGAGATGGGTGCAGGTGGGAGTGGGCCGGGGCGGCCTGCACACAGGCCGCCCCGGCTCGGTTCACTACTTGACGACCGTGGTCTTCACGGAGGTCTTGGACGCGTTCGCGACGGAGCTGCCCTTGTAGAAGACCCGCAGCGTGGCCTTGCCGCGCGGGAGCTTCGACAGCTTCACGCGGGCCACGCCGTTCTTCACCTGCGCCTTGCCCACGACCTTCGTGCCGCGCTTGACCACGACCGTGCCGGTCGGGGTGAAGCCCTGGCCCGAGACGCGCGCCTTCAGGACCGCGTTCTTGGCCGAGACCTTCTTCGCGACGACGGCGCGCACCGAGGTGTTCGCCTTCGTGACCTTGACCGTCACCGTGGCGTCGGCCGGCTCGTACGAGGCGCTGCCGTTGAAGAACAGGCCGTAGGTGTGCGAGCCCGGCTTGAGCGCGGTGCCGCCGAAGCGGAACGTGCCCTTGCCGTCGGAGAGGAAGGCGGTGCCGACCTGCATGCCCAGCTGGTTGGCGACGTAGACGATGCCGGTGGTGCCGGGGGCGGCCGACATCGTGATGGTCGCGCCGGTGCCGTACGGCGTGGTCGAGCCCTTCGCGGTGAACGGCGTCTCGCCCTTGATGACCTCGACCGAGACGGTGCCCTCGGACGGGGCCACGGTGGAGGAGCCGTCGAACGAGACGGTCAGCGTGCGCTGGCCGAGTCGCAGGTCGGCGGCGTGGACGTCCACGGTGCCCTCGCCGTCGGTGACGGTGCCGGCACCGACGATGTGGTCGCCCTCGAGGATCCGGACCGGACCGTCGACGTCGACACCGGCCGCCGCGGCGACCTCGACCGAGACGTCGAAGACGTCGCCCTTGGTGACCTGGGCCGGGGCCGTGGCGGTCGTCGTGGACGCGGCCTTCTCGACCGACAGCGGGATCGTGGCGACGGTGCCGCTGGGCGCCGCCGTCGCGCGGATCGTGCCGCCCTCGATCGCGCCGGCCGGGACCGTGAACGTGAACGTGCCGGAGGCGCCGTTCGTGACCGCCTGGGTGCCGAGGTCGAGCGACTGGTCGTCGCCGTACTCGAGGACCGCGCTGACCGAGGTGTTCGCCGGGCTGCCCAGCGACGTGAGGTTCAGCTTCGGCAGCGAGAACGAGGCGCTGTCGCCGACCTCGTAGGAGTCCGCGAGACCCGTGACGGCGACCGAGCGGCGACCGAAGTCGGGCGCGACCGGGGAGTTGTCGCCGAGGTAGTCGATCCAGCCCTCGTAGTCGACGACGCCGGTGTCGACCCACGTGCCCTCCTTGAAGGCGCGGAAGTTGTCGCCACCGGTGCCCAGGAAGGACGGGACGATGACCTTGTAGGACTTCGCCGGGTCGATCAGCTGGTCGTCGATCCAGATGCTGGTGACGCGATCGCCCTCGTCGCGGGTGGCGTCGTACGTGTAGCGGACGTTGTCCGACACGCCCAGCTGCTGGTAAGGACGGCTCGGCACGTTGCCGTTCGCGTCACGCTGCCACTGCTGCTCGAAGACCTTCTTCAGCGAGGCGCCCGTGAGGGTGACCGTGTAGAGGTTGTTGGTGAACGGCAGGACCGCGTTGGCCTCGGCGAACGTCACCGAGCCGTCGGTGTTGTTCGGGCCGCCGGTGGTGGTGTTGCCGGCGTAGAACAGCTCGTCGCGCAGGCCACCGGGGTTGTTGAGGGCCAGGTCGGCGGGCGCCGGCGTGCTCTTGGACTGCTCGAGCATCGCGTCGGGGACCAGGTTGCCGATCGTCGACTCGCTGGCGCGGTCGTCGCGGCCCGTCTTCGGGGCGGCCGGGTTCGACGGCGTGTAGACGCCGTTGACGTAGCTGCCGCCGGTGTAGGCCGTGGTGATGTCGGCCGAGATGTCGGCGACCTTCTCGTTGCCGATCGTGGCGGCGTACGCGAGCGCGCTGTCGACGATCTGCTGGACCTGGGCGACGCGCGGCGACGCCAGGTTGGCGGTCGCGGCCCGCGCGACGTTCTCCACGGTGTGCGCGGCGACGTCGCCGGTGTCGGGATCGACCGACAGGGTGACCTTGCCGATGTTGTCGCCGTAGCTGCCGGTCTGCAGGACCGGGCGCGTCTTGCCGGCCGCGCCGGGCACCGGGGCGTCCCAGGCGTAGACCTTGTGCGTGTGGCCGGTGAAGATCGCGTCCACCGAGGCGTCGGTGCCGTTCACGATGTCGGCGAAGGCGCCGCCGTGGGCGACCTCCTCGGCCAGCGACGAGCCGTCGGGCGTGCCCGCGCCGGCTCCCTCGTGGTACGCCGCGACGATGACGTCGGGACGATCGGCCTCGGGCAGCGCCTCGAGACGGTCGACCTCGGTGTTGACCGCTGCGACGGGGTCGGTGAACTCGAGGTCCGAGATGCCCGAGGGGGTCACCAGCGTGGGGGTCTCCTGCGTGACAGCGCCGATGACGGCGACCTTCAGGCCGGCGCGCTCGAACGTCTCGGAGGCGGGCAGCGCGGCCGAGCCGTCGGACTTGAGCCTGACGTTCGCGCCGAGGTACGGGAAGTCGGCCCGATCGGTGACCCGACCCGCGAGATCGGCGAAGCCGCGGTCGAACTCGTGGTTGCCCACCGCGGACACGTCGAGGTCGAGCGCGTTCAGCACGTCGATCGTGGGCGCGTCCTGCTGGGTGGCCGAGGCGAACGGTGAGGCACCGATGTTGTCACCGACGGACAGGAAGAGCGTGTTGGCGGCGCCCTCCGTGTCTCGGATGCTCTCCACGGTCGTGGCGAACTTGGCGGTGTTCGCGTCGATGCGGCCGTGGAAGTCGTTGATGTCGATAAAGGTGATGTCGACCGGGTCGGCGGCACTCGCCGACGGGGCCACCACGATCGGCGCACTGAGCAGCGCTCCGATCGCGACGACCGAGAGGGAACGTCGGGACTTCAAGATCTTGGTCCTTTGTCGCAGGGAACACGGGTCGCCACACCGTAACCCTGAGAATCACCCAAGAGACCTGCCGAAGCATGTCTTTTTGGTTAAGACCCGGCAAAAGGTCGGGGGGCTCCGCGCGGGCTAGAGCGCGATCGTCGCCTGGAGGCGGCACGGGCCGTCGGGCGCGGCCACGATCGGGTCGATCGCGAACGGCACCGTGGCGCCGGCCTTGACCCGGTCGAGCTCCACCACGCGCGCCGGTCCGGTCTGCTGGCCGATGAACGCGGTGACGCGGTAGTCGCGCACCTGCTTGCCGGTGTTCTTGAGCGTGCCCTGCACCTTCCAGCGCCCCTTGGCGTTCTGGCGGCACGTGAACGTGGTGATCGCGAGCGGGTCGACCGTGCCCGTGGCCTCGGTCCCGACCTGGCCCGGAGCGGTCGACGTGGCGTCGGTCTTCGGGGCGGCGGAGCCGTCGCTCGCACCGCAGCCGGCCACCGCCAGGAGGAGCACCACCGAGACCCACGCACGCATGGGTCCATCCCATCACGCGGGCCCCATGCGCCCGCGGAGGCGCACCCCGGCGGCCGGTACGATCGAAGCTGAGGAATCCATCATCTTTCAGGAGGTCGAGTGTCCATCGAACGCATCGGAGTCGTCGGAGGCGGCCTCATGGGGTCCGGCATCGCGGAGGTCAACGCCCGCGCCGGCCTGTCGGTCGTCGTCGTCGAGGTGACCGAGGACGCGGCCACCGCCGCGCACGGTCGCATCGAGTCGTCCCTGCAGCGCGCCGTCGACCGCGGCAAGCTCTCGGAGACCGACCGTGACGCCGCGCTCGACGCCATCCACGTCACCACCGACCTGGACGCGCTGGCCGACCGCCAGCTCGTGGTCGAGGCGGCGAGCGAGAAGGAGTCGGTCAAGCTCGACCTGTTCACGCGGATCGGCCAGATCCTGCAGGACCCGGACGCGATCCTGGCGTCCAACACGTCGTCGATCCCGATCGTGAAGCTCGGCGCCGCCTCGGGTCGCGCCGACCGGGTCATGGGCGTGCACTTCTTCAACCCCGCGCCCGTCATGAAGCTCGTCGAGCTCATCCCGTCGCTCACCACCTCGGAGCAGACCCTCGACCGCATGCGCGGCTACGTCTCCGAGACGCTCGGCAAGCAGCCGATCGACGCGACCGACCGCGCGGGCTTCATCGTGAACTCGCTGCTCGTGCCGTACCTGCTGTCGGCGATCCGGATGTACGAGGCCGGGTACGCCTCGGCGAAGGACATCGACAACGGCATGGTGCTGGGCTGCGGCCACCCGATGGGGCCGCTCGCGTTGAGCGACCTCATCGGACTGGACACCATCAAGGCGATCGGCGAGTCGATGTACGAGGAGTTCAAGGAGCCCCTCTACTCGCCGCCGCCGCTGCTCGACCGCATGGTCGACGCGGGCCTGCTCGGCAAGAAGTCGGGCCAGGGCTTCTACCCCTACCCCTGAGCCGCGGTCAGTCCGTCGTGCGCTTCCCGAGCCCCTGCTCGGGAAGCAGGCGCAGGAAGAGGCCCTCGGCCTCGGCGCACACGACGTCGCCGTGGCGCAGCTCGCCGCGCACGAACCACTTGCGGCCCTCGACGCGGTCGATCCACGCGATCGCCTCGAGCTCGGTGTCGATCGGCGTCAGGGCGCGGTAGCTGGTGTTGAGGTAGGCCGTGCGGGTGATGCCACCGGCGGCCAGCGACGCGAGGATGCCGAGCACCTCGTCGAACAGCAGCGTCACGGCACCGCCGTGCACGGCCATGCCGCCGCCCATGAACCAGCGGCCGAACCGCACCGTGCCCTCCACGCGGTCGCGCGTGCGCGAGGTGACGAGGAGCTCGGGCAGCATCGCGTGCCCGCGCACGGGCAGCTCGGCGACGCGCCCGTTGACCTGGTGCTGCTCGTCGGTGGTGAGCGGTTCGAGCCGCTCGCGCCAGCCGGCGAGGTCGGCGGCGAGACCGTCGATCGCCTCGCGGTCCATCGGCATGGAGGCGAGCGCGTTCTGGACGGCGTGCAGGTGCTCGACCAGCTCGCCGTAGGCCCGCACGTCGTCGGCGGCGAAGTCGCCCTTGAACATCTCTTCCCAGCTCACCCGAGCGAGGCTATCCAAGCGCTCGTCGCGTCAGCCGAGGGCACCCATGATCCCGGCGACGCGCGAGACCGCCTCGGGACCCACCCGGCAGCAGCCGCCGACCCACGCGGCTCCGGCCTCGACCCACGCGGGCACCAGACCGACGTCGTACGTGCTGGTGCCGACCCACTGCTGCGCCTCGGCGTCCCAGACCTCGCCCGCGTTGGGGTAGACGACGCCCGGCTTGCCCGTGGCCGCGGCGGCCCGCAGCGCAGGGCCGACGTCGGCGGGTGCACAGCAGTTCACGCCGACGGCCACCACGCTGTCCACGGCTGCCGGGATCGCGAACGCGGCGTCGAGCCGCTGGCCGGCGCACGTGCGATCACCGACGATCGAGTAGGAGAACCACGCCGCGTGGTCGTACTCCGCGAGCAGCCGTGCCAGCACTTCGGCCTCGTCGGTGTCGGGGATCGTCTCGACGGCGATCACATCTGGTCCGGCGGCCAGGAGGGCCTCGAGGCGCGGCCGGTGCACCTCCTCCAACTCCCGCGCGGTGAGTCCGTAGCGACCGCGGTACTCCGACCCGTCGGCGCGCAGCGCCCCGAACGGACCCAGCGAACCGGCGACCAGGCGGCCCTCGACGTCGCCGGCGGCCTCACGGGCCAGCTCGACGCTCAGCCGGATGAGGCCGGGGTCGCTCGCCTGGTAGCTGGCGGAGGTCGCCACGTCGGCCCCGGCCTCGAAGTAGGCGCGGTGCACCGCGACGATCTCGTCGGGCGACGTGCGCAGCACCCGCGCGGTCCACTCGCCCCCGGACAGGTCGTTCCCCCGGTCCTCCAGGGCGTTGGACAGTCCACCGTCGAGCACGTGCATCCGGCCAGTATGCCGTTCGCCGGGAGGGCCCGACCGCTGGTCGATCGGTCCGTGCCCGAGGTGCACGAGGCGAGCGGGAGTCGCCACAATGGCAGCGTGACGTGACCCACACGCACCGTTCGACCCGCCGGAGGCCTCATGATCGTCCCGCTGACCCTGCGCGACTTCCTCGACCGCGCCCGCACCGTCTACCCCGACCGCGTCGCCGTGGTCGACGAGCCGAGCCAGGTGGCGGACTCGTGGGGCGAGCTGACCTACGCGCAGCTCTACGCGAAGGCGCGCAGCCAGGCGGCCACGCTCGACGAGCTCGGGATCGCGCAGGGCGCGCGCGTGGCGATGGTGTCGCACAACGCGGCGCGCCTGCTCGCCTCCTTCTACGGCGTGGCCAACTGGGGTCGCATCTTCGTGCCCGTGAACTTCCGGCTCGCACCGGCCGAGGTGCAGTACATCGTCGAGCACTCCGGCGCCGAGGTCGTCATGCTCGATCCCGAGCTGGAGCACCTCGCCGACGCGTGCGCGTCGGCCAAGCACGTGTTCGTGCTGGGCCGCGACGACGACCGGATCTGGGCGTCGAAGGCCGAGCCGGCCGAGTGGGAGCCGGACGAGAACGCGACCGCCACGATCAACTACACCTCGGGCACGACGGCCCGGCCGAAGGGCGTGCAGCAGACGCACCGCGCGCGCTGGGTCAACGCCACCACGTTCGGCTGGCACGCCACGCTGACCGACCGCGACGTCTACCTGCACACGCTGCCGATGTTCCACTGCGACGGCTGGGGCCTGCTCTACTCCGCCACCGGCGTGGGCGCGAAGCAGGTCGTGATCCGCCAGATCGACGGCACCGAGATCCTCCGACGGATCGAGGAGCACGGCGTCACCGTGCTGGCCTGCGCGCCGGCGGTGCTGAACGCGGTCCTCGACGCGCTGCCCG
The DNA here is from genome assembly GCF_044069275.1 of Aeromicrobium sp. JJY06. Taxonomy (NCBI): domain Bacteria; kingdom Bacillati; phylum Actinomycetota; class Actinomycetes; order Propionibacteriales; family Nocardioidaceae; genus Aeromicrobium; species Aeromicrobium sp. JJY06. Next base: position 1,513,650 of record NZ_JBIMRD010000001.1, on the reverse strand, counting down.
ACTGGACCGGCGAGACCGGCCGCGACCGGGTGCGCTGCATCGTGGCCGGCGCTCCCCCGCCGACCCGCACGATCCAGCGCGTCCGCGAGGAGCTGGGCTGGGAGTTCATCCAGATCTACGGGCTCACCGAGACCTCGCCGCTGCTGACGATGAGCCGCATGCGCGAGGAGTGGGACGACCTCGAGGGCGAGGAGCAGGCGCGCCTGCTCGCCCGTGCCGGGGCGCCCACGCTCGGCACCCGGATCATGGTCGACGACAAGGGCGAGATCCTCGCCCGCAGCAACACGGTGCTCGAGTCGTACTGGGAGAACCCGGACGCCACCCAGGACGCGCTGGCCGACGGCTGGTTCCACACCGGCGACGGCGGCGTCTACGAGGACGGCTACGTCACGATCGCCGACCGCAAGAAGGACGTCATCGTGTCCGGCGGTGAGAACGTCTCCTCGATCGAGGTCGAGGACGTGCTCGCGTCGCACCCGGCCGTGCGCGAGGTCGCCGTCATCGGCGTCCCCGACGACAAGTGGGGCGAGCTCGTGCTGGCCCTCGTCGTGGTCGAGGGCGACGTCACGGAGGAGGACCTGCGCGCCCACGCCCGCGAGCGCCTCGCCGGCTACAAGGTGCCCAAGCGCGTCGAGTTCCGCGAGGAGCTCGCCCGCACCGCCACCGGCAAGCTGCAGAAGTTCAAGCTCCGCGCCCAGTACTGGGAGGGCCGCGACCGCCTCGTCAACTGACCGATCTCGATCCCCGGGTCAGCCGGTGTTGCGCAGGCCGTTGGCGATGCCGTTCACGGTCTGCAGCAGCGCGGCGCGCATGTCCTCGTCGACGGCGTCGGGGTCCTCGCGGTAGCGGGCCAGCAGGTCGACCTGGGCGAACGAGATCGGCTGGAGGTACGCGTCGCGCACCTCCAGCGTGCGGCGCAGCGCGGGCTGGTCGTCGAGCACGTGCCGCTCGCCGGTGACGCGCAGCACCTCCTCCACGGTGACCGCGTGCTCGGCGCGGATGCGGTCGAAGATCGGTCGCAGGTCCGCCGGGACGAGGGTGTCCACGTAGTGCCCCGCGACGTCGAGGTCGGTCTTGGCCAGCGTCATCTCCACGTTCGAGATGAACGTGCGGAAGAAGTGCCACTTCTCGAGCATCTCGCCGAGCACGTCGGCCTGGCCGGCGAGCCGCGCGGCGCGCAGGCCGCTGCCGACGCCGAACCAGCCCGGCACGATCTGGCGGCTCTGGGTCCAGCCGAACACCCACGGGATCGCCCGGAGGCCGTCGATGCCGCCGCCCGTCTCGGGCCGGCGCGACGGGCGCGAGCCGATGTTGAGGTCGCCGAGCTGGTCGACCGGGGTCGAGGCCAGGAAGTACTCGAACAGCCCCGGCGCGTCGATCAGCTTGCGGTAGGACTCGTAGGCCGCGTCGCTGACCTGCGTCATCGTGTCGTCCCACTGCTGCATCGACTCGGCGGGCGTGCGGGCCTGCAGGTGCAGGGTGGACGCCTCGAGCACGGCCGCGAACGACAGCTCGAGGTTCTCGTGGCCGAGGCGCGGCAGCGAGTACTTGTCGCTGATGACCTCGCCCTGCTCGGTGAACTTGATGTCGCCGGTGAGCACGCCGTACGGCTGGGCGAGGATCGCGTCGTAGGTGGGTCCGCCGCCACGGCCGACGGTGCCGCCACGGCCGTGGAACAGCCGCAGCGTGACACCGTGCTTCTGCGCCACGTCGCGCAGCGCGCGCTGGGCGCGGTGCAGCTCCCACTGCGAGGTGGTGATGCCACCGGCCTTGTTCGAGTCCGAGTAGCCGAGCATGACCTCCTGCGTGTCGTCGCGCAACCGCACGAGCGAGCGGTAGTGGTCGTCGGACAGCAGCTCGTCGAGGACGTCGCCGGCGCGACGGATCTCGTCGACCGTCTCCAGCAGCGGGACGAAGCCGAGCCGCGCGAAGGGCGGCGTCTCGTCGCTGCCGACGAGGTCGACCAGGCCGGCCTGGCGGGCCAGCACGACCGGCGCGAGGAGGTCATCCCCGCCGAGCGTCATCGACACGATGTAGGACTCGATGACGTCCTCGCCGAAGGTCTCCTTCAGCTCGCGCACCGCGGTGAAGACCCCGTACGTGCGCGCGCCCCACTCGTCGAGGGCGGGCGGATCGGCCGACAGCGGCCGTAGTCGGCCCAGCTCGCGCGACAGCAGCGCGAAACGCTCGTCGCGGTCGAGCTCGGCGTAGGGCGTCTCCGACTCGTCGAGGCGGTCGTACAGGATGCCGAGCGCGTGGTGGTGGGCCTCGGCGTGCTCACGGATGTCCATCGTGGCCAGGTGCAGCCCCACCGAGGAGATCGCGCGGATCGCGCGCGCCAGCATGCGGTCGGCGATGAGCTCGCCGCCGTTCGCGCGCAGCGACGCGTCGACGACGCGCAGGTCGGCCAGCAGCTCGTCGCGGTTGGCATAGTCGCGTCCGGGCACGTGGGGCGTGCCGTCGGCGACGCGCGCCGCCGAGTTCGCGACCTTGAGCTTCACGCACGACAGCTTGAGCCGGTAGGGCTCGTGGGCGTTCACGAGCAGCAGTCGCGGGTCGAGGTCGGGCAGGGCCGTGAGGTCGGCCTGCAGCGACTTCGTCAGCTCGGCGCTGACCTCGACGAGCTCGTCGGACGACGACAGCTCGCGGATCAGCAGGTCGAGGTTGGTGTCGACGATGCGCGTGGCGATGCGGTTCTGCAGCCGCAGGATGTCGAGCGTGACCTGCGGGGTCACGTTGGGGTTGCCGTCGCGGTCGCCACCGATCCACGTGCCGAACGACAGAGGACGGTGCGCGGGATCGAGGACGATGTCGTGCTCAGCCAGCCGGTCGGCGAGGTCGGTGCCGATGTCGGGCAGCGCCTCCTCGAGGATCTGCTGGAGGAAGAACACGAGGTGCCGCGCCTCGTCCACGGGCGTGGGCCGCGTGCGGCGGACGGCGTCGGTCTGCCAGATGAGGTCGATCAGCTGCGCCAGGTCGCGGTCCTGCGCGGTGCGTCGACGCGTGCCCGGCTCGGCGGAGTCGAGCAGGATGTCGGCGATGCGACGCAGCTTGGTCAGCACCGTGCGGCGGCTGACCTCGGTGGGGTGCGCGGTGAAGATCGCGCGCACGTCGATCCGCTCGATGCCCTCGCGCAGCGCGTCGACGCCCTGCTCGGCGACGATGTCCTCGATCGCGCGGGCGAGCCAGCCGCCGTCGTCGGGCCGCGACTCGATCCCGCGCACGCGCGCGACCTGCTCGGCCACGTTGGCGAGATTGAAGTAGACGCTGAACGCCCGCACGAGCTTGCCCACCGTGGCGGCGTCGAGGTCGGACAGCAGGGCGCGGATCCGGGTGGCGGCCTCGTGCCGCTCGTCGGCGTCGTCGGAGTCCTCGATGATCTTGCCCTGCGCGCGGACCAGCTCGACCTGCTCGAAGAGGTGCTCGCCCTCGAGGCGGCGCAGGGTCTGGCCCAGCAGGTCGCCCACGCGGCGCACGTCGTGGCGCAGTGAGTCGTCCTTGGAACGGGCGATGGCGTCGAACTCGGAGTCGGTCACGGGGCTCCCCTCGGCTGACGGATGTCGTGGGGCGCCGTTGCCCGCGTCCAGCCTAGCCAGTCCGGTGGTGGTGCGCGGCGCTCAGCGCGTGTGGTGGACGACCGCGTCGACGAGGTCGCGCCACGGGCCGTCGACCTGCCGCTCGGGCAGGGTCGCCTCGCGATCGTTGGCCCGGACCTCGTAGACGAATCCGTCGGGGTGGCCGTCGTCCGGAGTGGCGTCCCACGGGCACGCCTCGACCAGCGGCCACCAGACCTGGGCCTCGTCCTCGCTGGTGGCCTCGACCTCCCACTGCCGGCGCAGGCCGGCGAGGCCGCCGGTGCGGGTCACCCGGACGACGAGGAGGGGCTGGTCGATTCCGTCCATACCCCCACAGACTGCCACGCGCCGCGCACCACGTCAGCCGCGTCGTGGTTCTCGGCGACCGCGACCGTGGCACGCGCGAACTCCTCGAACGTGGCGCGCGGCGAGAGGTCACCCAGCAGCGTCTCGTACCAGATCCGGCCGGCCACCTCCCAGGCGTGGCCGCCGAGCCCGGTGGCCACGAGGTGGAACGCCTTGTTGGGGATGCCCGAGTTCAGGTGGACGCCGCCGTTGTCCTGCCGGGTCTCGACGAAGTCGTCCATGTGGGCGGGCTGCGGGTCCTTGCCGAGGACGTCGTCGTCGTAGGCCGTGCCCGGCGCGCTCATCGAGCGCAGCGCGCGACCCTCGACGGCGTCGGTGAACAGGCCCTCGCCGATGAGCCACGAGGCCTCGTCGGCGGTCTGGCCCGCGGCGCGCTGCTCGACGAGCGCGCCGAAGACGTCGGCGACGGACTCGTTGAGGGCGCCGGACTGGTCGCGGTAGACCAGACCGACGGTGTACTCGACGAGACCGTGCGCGAGCTCGTGGCCGATCACCGAGAGCGACGCGGTGAAGCGGCCGAAGATCTCGCCGTCGCCGTCGCCGAACACCATCTGCGAGCCGTCCCAGAAGGCGTTGTCGTACGCCCTGCCGTAGTGCACGGTGCCCAGCATCGGCAGTCCGGCGTCGTCGATCGACTGCCGTGCGTAGACCGCGCGGAGCAGGTCGTCGGTGGCGCCGAAGCCGTCGTAGGCCTCGTCGGCCGCGACGTCGCCCGTCGGCGGGTCGCCCTCGTCGCGCACGACCTCGCCCGGCAGCTCGGTGCCGTTCCGCGCGTCGTGCACCGTGCGGCGCAGCGGCACGGTGGTGGCCGGCGGCCGGGCCGACGGGTGTGCGTGCCCGCCGTGCTCGGGACGCTCGGCGAGTGCCGCCTGGGCCGCCTGGGCCGCCGTGGCGTAGCGGTCGTCCTCGAGGCCGGCGATGTGGCGAAGAAGGTAGGGCGGGACGATCCCCCGAATCGTGTCCATGTCCCGACCGTAGACGTCGGCACCGACATCGCGCGCGCCGACGACTGCCACGTGAGACCGGCATGGCCGACCGGCTGCCCGGACTGGCCGATCGGCCGAGGCGGCCGTCTTCGTCGCCCGGTTAGCGTGCCGTCATGGCCACCTGGACCCTGCGCGACCGCGGACGCGACCTCGCCGTGCGCGACGACGGGGACGGCGGCCTCGTCCTGTCGCTCGACGGCGTCGAGGTCGACGAGGCCACGGTCGGACGGCTCGGCGACCACGAGTTCGAGCTCGACCGGATCGCCGGCCGCCACCAGAAGGTCAAGGCCGAGCGAGGGGTCGGCGCGACGCTGTCGAAGGTCGTGCTGGTGGAGTCCGGCCACGGCGACCTGCCCGTCACCGTGCCGTTCGTGCCACCGGAGGGCACCCGCGCCCGCCGCCTGCACGACCTGCGCGAGGCCCACCCGAAGGCCTGGGCGGCCCGGCACGTCGTGTTCAGCGTCGTCGGACTGCTCGGCATCGGCGCCCTCGTGTCGGCCCTGCTCGGCCGCCTCGTTCCGGCGATCGACTGGTCGTGGCTGCCCGACGCGCCGGACGTGAACCTGCCCGAGGTCGGCTTCGAGTTCTCGTTCCCGAGCTGGCTGCGGTACCTCAACCCGTTCTTCTGGCTCGGCCGCGTCACGCCCGACTGGCTGGCCGACCTGCCGTGGGGCGTGATCATCTCCCTGCTCGTGGCGTGCAGCCTCGCGTGGGGCGAGTACCGCAAGCAGCAGGACCGCAAGGAGCGCGAGGAGCGCACCGACGACTGAGGCGTCTCAGGACGGGTCGCGGCCCTCGGCCCGTCGCTCCTGCTCGGCCTCGTGCCGGACGGTCTGGATCCCCTTGGCCCACTGCGGCAGGTCGGCGCGGCGCACGTGGTCGGGCACCTGGCGGCTGAGCACGAACCGCGTGAGCGCGATGCCCACCACGACCATCGTGATGCCGAGCACCCAGCCCAGGCCGGTGCGCCCCTCGTTCGACAGCCACACGATCGCGGTGGGCACGGCGAACGTCAGCATGAGGATCACCGACAGCACCCGGGCGCCGGCGGCGTTCGCGGCCGCGTGCGCGGGGCTCGTGTCCATCATGTTCGCCTCGACGAACTCCGCCGGGCGGAAGAACGCGAACCACGGCAGGACCACGAACACGACGAGTCCGAGGCCCGCCAGCATCGGCATGAAGGTGTTGGCCAGGACGACCAGCGCGGCGTCCGACCAGATGCCGCCACCACCGCGCGATGCATCGAACCAGTAGTGCCAGCCGTCGGGGCGGCGAACCGCCTCGATCGTGTCCTCGACGCCGGGCCGGTACCGGACGAGGACGGCGGTCAGACCCACCACCGGGCCCATGATGAGCGGCAGGACGAGCGTCCGGCCGAGCGCGACGAGGGGACGCGGCCCGTCGAACCGCACCCACATCGTCTCCAGCACGGCCCACGACACGGGGATGACCGAGCCGAACATCAGCAGGTAGCCCAGCGGACTGTCGCCGTCGACGTCGGCGGCCACGTCATCGATGACGATCCACTGCACGACGGCCACGGCGACCACGAGCAGCCACGGGACCGGGGTGAACAGGATCCGCCGCCACGGGCTCTTCGCGCGCATGCGCTCGAGCCTAGGGGCGGCGTGGCGGCCCCGCCTCGGCGAGTGGCGCACACCGGGGTCGCGGGTCGGCGGGGCAGGGCGGAGGTGGCGGGGTCAGCGCTGGCGGCGCCAGACGGTGACCTGGCGGTCGCCGTAGAGCGCGGGGAGGTTCTGTGGGGCGCGCGCCTGGGCCAGCTCGGCCTGCAGCTCGGCGACCTTCGCCTGCAGCGCGGTCACCTGGTTCTCCAGCGCGATGACGCGCTTCACGCCCTCGAGCCCGAGGCCCTCGGCGGTCAGCTGGGCCACCATCCGTAGCAGCTCGATGTCGCGCAGCGAGTAGCGACGGCCGCCGCCGGACGTGCGACCGGCCTCGACGAGGCCGATCCGGTCGTACGTGCGCAGGGTCTGCGGGTGCAGGCCCGACAGCTCCGCGGCGATGCTGATGACGAAGACCTTGGCCTCCGGTCCCGGCGGGACGAATTCATTCATGAGGTACTCCCGATCCTTGCGGCACGGTAGGCCTCGATCGCGGCCAGCTCGTCGGCCGACGGCTCGTGCGGCACCTGCACCTCGACGGTGACGAGCAGGTCGCCGCGGGTGCCGTCGCGGCGGGTGCCGCCCTTGCCGCGCGCCCGGAACGTGCGGCCGTTGGGGGTGCCGGCGGGCACCTTGAGCTTGACCGGTGGACCGTCGATCGTGGGAGCGCTGACCTCGCCGCCGAGCACCGCGTCGTCGAACGACAGCGGCACCGTGACCGTGAGGTCGTCGCCCTTGCGCCCGAAGCGCTCGTCACCCTCGACGTGGACCACGAGGAAGAGGTCGCCGGCGGGTGCGCCGGTGTCGCCCTTCGCGCCCTTGCCGCGGATCTTGATCCGCTGGCCGTCCTTGACGCCCGCGGGCACCTTGACGTTGATCGTGCGGCTCGACGGCGCGCGGCCCGAGCCCGCGCACACCTCGCACGGGTGCTCCACGATGAGCCCGCGACCGCGGCACTGGCGGCACGGCTCGGTCATCGCGAACACGCCACCCGAGGCGCTGGTCTGCATGCCGCTGCCCTGGCAGTTGCCGCACACCTTCGGCACGGTTCCGGGCTTGGCCCCGGTGCCGTGGCACATCGAGCAGGGCTCGTCGCTGGTGAGCCGCAGCGGGATCGTGGCGCCCTCCACCGCCTGGCGGAAGGTGATCGTGGCCTCGGTCTCGAGGTCGTCGCCCCGGCGCGGCTGCGCCTGACGGCGCCGTCCGCCGCGAGCCCCGCCGCCGCCGAAGATGCCGCCCAGGATGTCGCCGAGGTCGAAGTCGACGCCCCCGCCGTACGAGCCGCCCCCGGGCGGCGGGAAGCCACCCTTGAACTGCCCGAACAGCGAGCGCTGCTCGTCGTACTGCTTGCGCTTCTCGGCGTTCCCGACGACCCCGTACGCCTCCGAGATCGCCTTGAAGCGCTCCTCGGCCTGGGCGTTGCCGGGGTTGGAGTCGGGGTGGTGGTCCCGCGCCAGCTTGCGGTACGCCTTCTTGATCTCGTCGGCCGAGGCATCCTTCTTGACGCCCAGGACCGCGTAGAAGTCCTTCGACGCCCAGTCAGTCGGTGCGCTCATTCACCCCTCCTCCCTCGTCGTGCTCTCGTTCAGTCCTCGGTGGTCGGCTGCTCGGTGGCCGCCGCGGCGGCACCCGGGTCGACGACCCCCACCACGGCGGGCCGCAGGACGCGGTCGCCGACGCGGTAGCCGGTGCGCATGACCTGCGCGATGCTCTGCACCTCGACCTCGGGGTCCTCGCCCGCGTGGAAGACGGCCTCGTGCAGGTTCGGGTCGAACGGCTCGCCGACCGCCCCGAACGACTCGAGGTCGAACTTGCCCAGGGCACCACGCAGCTGGTCGGCGACGGCCTTGAAGCCGCCCGTCAGCTCGCCGTGCTCCTCGGCGCGACCGAGGTCGTCGAGCACGGTCAGCAGCTCGGCCAGGACCTTCTGCTTGCCGGTCTCGACCGCGCGGACGCGGTCGTCCTCGACACGGCGCTTGTAGTTGATGAACTCTGCCTGCTTGCGCTGGAGGTCGTTCGTGAGCTCGGCGACCTTCGCCTCGAGGTCGGCGACGGCGTCGGGAGCGGGCTGCGTCTCGGCGGCCGGCTCCGTCTCGGCGCCGCCGACGGGCGCCTCCCCTTCAGGGGAGGTCGCCTCGTCGAACGGCTGCTCGGTCACTTCTGCTCACCCTCGTCGTCGACGATCTCGGCCTCGACGACGTCCTCGTCGTCGGCCGGCGCATCGCCCGCGGGGGCACCCTCGGCGCCCGCCTCGGCCGCCGCGGCGGCGTACATGGCCTCGCCCATCTTCGAGCTGGAGGTGCCCAGCTTCGTGACGGCGGCCTGGATGGCGTCGGTGTCGTCGCCCTCGAGGGCGGACTTCAGCGCGTCGACGTCGGCCTGGACCTCGGTCTTCACGTCGTCGCCGACCTTGTCGCCGTTCTCGGCCAGGAACTTCTCGGTCGAGTGGACCAGCGTCTCGGCCTGGTTGCGGACCTCGACCGACTCGCGGCGCTTGCGGTCCTCCTCGGCGTACTGCTCGGCGTCCTTGACCATCTTGTCGATGTCGTCCTTCGACAGCGCGGAGCCGCCGGTGATCGTCATCGACTGCTCCTTGCCGGTGCCGCGGTCCTTCGCCGAGACGTTCACGATGCCGTTGGCGTCGATGTCGAAGGTGACCTCGATCTGCGGCACGCCACGCGGCGCCGGCGGCAGGCCGGTGAGCTCGAACGTGGCCAGCAGCTGGTTGCCGGCGGCCATCTCGCGCTCGCCCTGGTAGACCTGGATCGCCACGGACGGCTGGTTGTCGTCGGCCGTGGTGAAGACCTCGGACCGCTTGGTCGGGATCGTGGTGTTGCGCTCGATGAGCTTGGTCATCACGCCGCCCTTGGTCTCGATGCCCAGCGACAGCGGGGTCACGTCGAGCAGCAGGACGTCCTTGACCTCGCCCTTGAGCACGCCGGCCTGGAGGCTCGCGCCGATCGCGACGACCTCGTCGGGGTTGACGCCCTTGTTGGGCTCCTTGCCACCGGTGAGGGTCTTCACGAGCTCGGACACGGCCGGCATGCGGGTGGAGCCACCCACGAGCACGACGTGGTCGATGTCGTTCACCGTGACGCCGGCGTCCTTGATCACGTTCTGGAACGGCTTCTTGGTGCGCTCGAGCAGGTCGGCGGTGATCTTCTCGAACTCGGCGCGGGTCAGCGTCTCGTCGAGGAAGACGGGGTTGCCGTCGACGACCGTGATGTAGGGCAGGTTGATCGACGTCGAGGACGAGCTGGAGAGCTCGATCTTCGCGCGCTCGGCGGCCTCGCGGATGCGCGGCATCGCCATCTTGTCCTTGGTCAGGTCGACGCCGGTGGACGCCTTGAACTTGTTGACGAGCCAGTCGACGACCGCGTTGTCCCAGTCGTCGCCGCCGAGGTGGTTGTCACCGCTGGTCGCCTTCACCTCGATGACGCCGTCGCCGATCTCCAGCAGGGACACGTCGAACGTGCCGCCGCCGAGGTCGAAGACGAGGATCGTCTGGTCGTCGCCCTTGTCGAGGCCGTACGCGAGCGCGGCCGCGGTGGGCTCGTTGATGATGCGGCTGACGTTGAGGCCCGCGATCTCGCCGGCCTCCTTCGTGGCCTGGCGCTGGTGGTCGTTGAAGTACGCCGGCACGGTGATGACCGCGTCGGTGACCGGCTCGCCCAGGTAGGCCTCGGCGTCGCGCTTGAGCTTCTGCAGCACGAACGCGCTGATCTGCTGGGGGTTGAACGTCTTGCCGTCGATCTCCACCGACCAGTCCGTGCCCATGTGGCGCTTGACCGAGCGGATGGTGCGGTCGACGTTCGTGACGCCCTGACGCTTGGCGACCTCGCCGGTCAGGACCTCACCGTCCTTCGCGAACGCGACGACGGACGGGGTGGTGCGAGCGCCTTCGGCGTTCGCGATGACGGTGGGCTCTCCACCTTCGAGCACGGCCACGACGGAGTTCGTCGTGCCGAGGTCGATGCCGACTGCACGGGCCATGGTTCCTCCTGGATTCGCAGATGATCTGTCTGGTGAGCTCTGCCTTGAAGACTGTGGGTCAAAAGACTTGAGTCATACGTTATCAACTTCGTTCAAGGCCCCGGCATTCCCCCCGGGGCCCGCAAGACCAGACCCTGGTCTGACGAATGGATCACACCACGCGCCTAGGCTCTGCCTCATGGACGAGATCGCGCCCGCGCCCGGGCGACCGTGGCGCCTGGGTCCGCGCGCGACCCGCCTGTTCGACGTCGCGCTGGCCTCGGCGCTCGTCCTGGCGTCCTTCCCGATGAGCGTGCTCGCGACCGGCCAGAACGCATGGGCGCTCGGTCTGTCCCTGCTCCAGACGATCCCGCTGTACTGGCGGCGCAGCCGTCCCGTGACCGTGTTCGTCGCGGTCGCCGGTGCGAGCGTGCTGCAGGCGGGGACCTACGACCTGCCCGTCTGGGGTCAGGTGGCCTTCCCGGTCGCGCTGTACTCGCTCGCCCGGTTCGGGTCGGCGACGGCGGGACGCATCGGCCTGCTCGTGGGGCTCTGCGGCGCCGCGGTGGCCTCGTGGGTGTGGACCTCCGCCCAGTTCGCCGCCTATCCCCCGGGCCTGGACTACATCGACTACGACATGGGTCTGCGCGACCTGTCGCCGTACTTCTTCCTCATCACCGCGATCGTGCTGGCCGCGTGGGCGCTCGGCAGCCAGGCGCGCATCCGCCGGGCCTACGAGGCCAACCTCGTGGCGCAGGGCCGCCAGCTCGCCGCGGAGGCCGAGCAGCGCGCCGTGCTGGCCGCCGCCGAGGAGCGCACGCGGATCGCGCGCGAGATGCACGACGTCGTCGCGCACGGACTCTCCGTGGTGATCGTGCAGGCCGACGGTGCGCGGTACGCGGCGCAGAAGGACCCGCAGGTGGCGGTGCAGACGCTGGGCACGGTGGCGTCGGTGGGTCGCGACGCCCTCACCGAGATGCGTCGCCTGCTCGGCCTGCTGCGCGGCACCGAGGACCCCGCGCTCGCCCCGCAGCCGCGCCTGGAGGACATCCCGTCGCTCGTCACCGCCGACGACCGGGTCGACCTCCACGTGCCCGATCCGATGCCGCAGGTGCCCGACGGCGTCGCCCTCACGGCCTACCGGCTCGTGCAGGAGTCGCTCACCAACGTCCGCAAGCACGCGGGCCCACAGGCGCGGGCCACGGTGCGGCTCGCGGCCGGCGCGGACGGCCTCGACGTCGAGGTGGTCGACGACGGCCGCGGCGGGGCGAACGACGGCACCGGCGGTCTCGGCCTGCTCGGCATGCGCGAGCGCGTGGAGGTCCACGACGGCACCCTCGAGGTCGGGCCCGCGCCCGGTGGCGGATGGGCCGTGCGTGCGAGGATCCCCACGTGACCGCCCCGATCCGCGTCGCCCTCGTGGACGACCAGCAGATGGTGCGCGCGGGCTTCCGGATGCTCGTGGACAGCCAGGACGACCTCACGGTCGTGGGCGAGGCCGGCGACGGCGAGGAGGCGCTGCGGCTGCTGGCCGAGGTCGAGGCCGACGTCGTGCTCATGGACGTGCGCATGCCGCGGCTCGACGGCGTCGAGGCCACGCGGCGGCTCGCGCCCGGCGACGAGGGTCCACGCGTCATCGTGCTCACCACGTTCGACCTCGACGAGTACGCGTTCGCGGCGCTCCGGGCGGGCGCCTCGGCGTTCCTGCTGAAGGACGCCGCGCCACCCGACCTGCTGGCCGCGATCCGCGCCGTGCACGCCGGCGACGCCGTGGTGGCACCCTCCACCACCCGCCGCCTGCTCGACCACTTCCTCGCCGCACCCACCGCGCCTCGTGCGTCCGGTGCCGCCGCCGACCGGCGCCTGGAGTCGGTCACCGAGCGCGAGCGTGAGGTCCTCGGCCTCATCGCGCGCGGCCTCAGCAACCCCGAGATCGCGGCCGAGCTCGTCGTCTCGGAGGCCACCGTGAAGACGCACGTGAGCCGGCTGCTGGCCAAGACGGGCTCGCGCGACCGCGTGCACCTCGTGCTGCTGGCCTTCGAGGCCGGCCTCGTCGACTGACCGTGCGGGGTCTCCCGTCATACCGTGGGCGGACGCCGAAGATCCGCCCCTGAGGCGACGACCGGGAGGGCCTGCGAAAAATAGCGTCGGGGCATGACTTCGACCTCCTTCTCCGGCACCGCGTCGCAGCGCGGCGTCCTGCCCGCCGCCTCCGTTCGCGGCCTCACCAAGACCTACGGCCACGGCGACACCACCGTGCACGCGCTGCGCTCGGTCGACCTCGACCTCCCGCCCGGCCGCTTCACCGCGATCATGGGCCCGTCCGGCTCGGGCAAGTCGACGCTGATGCACTGCCTCGCCGGCCTCGACCGCCCCACCGAGGGCACCGTCTCGATCGCGGGCACCGAGCTGACGACCCTCGACGACGACCGGCTCACCCACTTCCGCCGCGACCACCTCGGCTTCGTGTTCCAGGCGTTCAACCTGCTGCCGATGCTGACCGCGCGGCAGAACATCATGCTGCCGTTCGAGCTGGCCGGCCGCCGCCTCGAGCCCGGCACGGCCGAGCGCATCGATCAGGTCATCGACGTGCTCGGGCTGCGCGACCGGCTGGACCACCGTCCCGGAGAGCTGTCCGGCGGTCAGCAGCAGCGCGTCGCGATCGCCCGGGCCCTCGCCGCGGACGCCGACGTCGTGTTCGCCGACGAGCCCACCGGCAACCTCGACAGCACGGCGTCGTCCGAGGTGCTGGCCTACCTGCGCCGCAGCGTGATCGAGCTCGGCCACACGGTCGTCATGGTCACGCACGAGCTCGACGCCGCGGCGTACGCCGACGACGTGGTCGTGCTGGCCGACGGACGCGTCCGCGCCCACCTGGTCACGCCGACGCGCGACGCCATCGCGCGCGCCCTCGAGGGCGGTGCCCGATGAGGACGGTCCTGCTCGCCTCGCTGCGCACCCACACGCGCCGCTACGTCTCGGCGCTCGTGGCCGTGTCGATCGCGGTGGCGTTCGTCGTGGTCATCGACGCGATCGGCTCGGGCGCGCGCAGCGGCGTCGCCGCCAGCGTCGAGGCCGCCTACCCGGCGGCCGACCTCGTCGTCGGCGAGGAGTACGGCGTCGCCGAGGCCGACCCCGCGAAGGCGCTCGAGGTCGCGGAGCGGCGCGGCGACCGCGCGACCGTGATCGCCTCCCTCTGGACCACCGTCGCCGGGCCGGACGGCTCGCTGGGCGACGACGTCCAGGTCGGCACCGTGTCCACCGAGCCCGACCTGCGCTCGCAGGACGTCGCCCGGGGTCGCGCCCCGACCGGCGACGGCGAGGCGCTCGTCGCCGAGGACACCGCGAAGACGCACGACCTGAAGATCGGCGACCTCCTCACGGTCGGTGTCGGGAACGACGCGACCGACGTCGCCATCGTCGGCCTCACGCGGGCCTCCTCCTACCTCGACGCGGACGTCGACATCACGTGGCCCGCGATGGCGGGTCTCGGCATGGCCATCCCCGATGCGGTCGCGTACGACGTGCGCGACGGCGACGTGGCGGGCGCGACCGAGGCGCTGACCGCCGCGGTCGACTCGACCGTGCAGACCCGCGACGAGTACGTGGCCGCCCGCATCGTCATGCTCAACCAGGGCGTCGACGTGCTGTCGTACCTGCTGCTGCTCTTCGCGGCGGTCGCCGGCTTCGTCGCCGTGCTCGTCATCGCGAACACCTTCACGATCCTGTTCGCCCAGCGCAGTCGCGACTTCGCCCTGCTGCGCTGCGTCGGCGCGACCGGCCGGCAGGTGCTGCGGTCGGTGCGGGTGGAGGCCTTCGTCCTGGCCCTCGCCGGCGGTGTCGCCGGCGTGGTGACCGGTGTCGTCCTGGGCCGCGGGCTGGGCTGGGTGATCCGCGCGTGGGCCGGTGAGGCGGCGTTCGGTCCGGTCTCGCACTCCCCCGTCTGGCTGGGCGCCGCCTTCATCGGCGGCGTGCTGGCCACGGTCGTCGCCGCCTGGTGGCCCACCCGCTCGGTCGTGCGCGTCAGCCCGCTTGCGGCCCTGCGGCCCTCGGGTGAGGTCACCGCGCGCACCGCTGCGGGGCGCGTCCGGATCGCGCTGGGCCTCGTCGCCGTGGCGGCCGGCTGCGCCGCCCTGGCCCTGGCGATCGCGTCGGGCAACATGGTGCCGCTCATCCTCGGCGGCATGACCTCCTTCGTCGGCGTGCTGCTGCTCGGACCGCTGATCGTGCCCGCGCTGCTGCGCCTGCTCGGCCGGGTCGGCCGCACGGGCGGCCCGCTGCGCGTCGCGTCGGCGAACGCCGTGCGGAACCCACGACGCAGCGCCGCCACCACGGCGTCGCTGCTCGTCGGCGTCACCCTCGCGACGGCGATCCTCTCGGGCATGGCGAGCGCCCGCCAGGCGGTCACGGCCGAGATGGACGGCGAGTACCCGGTGGACATCGCGCTGAGCGGGACCCTCCCGGTCGACGCGGTGCGCTCGGTGGGCCAGGTCGACGGCGTCGACGAGGTCCGTGCCGTGGACGGGGCCGAGGTCGCCTCGAGCGCCGGCCGGCTCACGATCATCGCCCCCTCGGCCGACGACCGAGAGGTCACCCGCGACCGCGAGGCCACCCGCGTGGCCGACGACGAGATCCTCCTGCCGACCGTGGTGGCGCAGGACTTCGCCGAGGGCATCCCCGACGAGCTCACCCTGCGCACCCGCGAGGGCGAGGTCACCCTGGCGACGCAGCTCGTCGGGTCGAAGTGGGGTCGCGCCGCGATCGTGCCCCCCGCGGTCCTGGCGCAGCTGACGACGGACGCGGAGCCTCGCGTGCTGTGGGTCCTGGCGGACGACGGCGCCGACGCCGAGGAGCTCGGTGGCACCCTCGGCGCCCTCACCCGCGGAGGCGACGTGCAGGTCGACAACAACCTGGAGGACCAGCAGTGGGTCGCGCAGCAGCTCGACGTGCTGGTGTGGGCGGTGCTGGGCCTGCTCGGCGTGGGCATCCTCATCGCGCTCGTCGGCATCGCGAACACCGTGGGCCTGTCGATCCTCGAGCGCTCGCGCGAGCACGCCCTGATGCGTGCGCTCGGCCTCACCCGCCGCGGCCTGCGCCGGATGCTGGCCGCCGAGGGCATGCTGCTGTCGGTCGTGGCGGCGCTGCTGGGCACCGTGCTGGGCGTGACCTACGCGTGGTTCGGGGTCGAGACCATCGTGGTGCCGGTGTTGGGGTCGGGCGGCCTCGTCATCCCGTGGATCCAGCTCGGTGTCGTGCTGGTCGTGGCGGCGCTGGCCGGTCTGGCGGCCTCCACGCTGCCGGCCCGCCGCGGCGCCCGGGTCACCCCGGCCGAGGGCCTCACCCTCGACTGACCACGTCCGCCACTCCCGCCCTTCGGCGAGTGGCGCGGAACGGCCCGCCACTCGCCGAGTGGCGGGCGTTCCTGCGCCACTCGCGGTCACGCGGAGGGTATTGACGGGCCGTCAATAGCGTGGACACTGATCCCATGCCGACCCCCACGGCCCGCACCCGGCTCGCCCCCGACTCCCGGCGCCGATCGATCCTCGACGCCGCCGCGATCCTCTACGCCGAGCGTCCCTACGACCAGGTCTCGACCACCGAGCTGGCGCGCTCGGCCGGCGTGACCCGCGGCCTCGTGCACCACTACTTCGGCAGCAGGCGCGCCGTGTTCCTGGCCGTCATGCGCGAGTCGGTGATGATGCCGGAGGCCGCGCTGCCCGACCTCTCCGACCTGCCACTGGCCGAGCGGGTGAGCCGCACGATCGACTGGATCCTCGACGCCGCGGGCACCTACGGACAGGCGTGGGTCGCGGCATCGGGGGCGGCGAACCTGCACGGCCCCTCCGACGTCCAGGCGATCGTCGACGAGGCCGACGACCGGGCCGCCCGGCTCGTCCTCGACGCCCTCGCACTGGCCGACGACCCGGTCCTGCGCGCGCGACTGCGTCCCGTCGCCGCCTACGTCAAGGCGCTGTGCCGGGAGTGGCTCGAGCACGGCACCCTCTCCCGCGAGGACGTCCACGCCGACGTGTGCGCCGCGGTGCTGAAGGTCGTCGCTCCATGACGTCGATCGGGATCATCGGCACCGGCTTCGGCGGCATCGCGACCGCCGTCGAGCTGCTCACCCACGGCTACGACGACGTGCGGCTGTGGGAGCGAGCCGACGACCTGGGCGGCGTGTGGCGCGACAACACCTACCCCGGCTCGGGCTGCGACGTGCCCGCCCCGCTCTACTCCTTCTCCTTCGCACCGAGCGACCGCTGGACCCGCCGCTATCCCACGCAGACGGAGATCCTGGCGTACCTGCACCGGGTCGCCGGCCGCTACGGCATCACGCCGCGGTGCCGGTTCGGCGTCCGCGTCGTGGCCGCGCGGTGGCACGACGACCGATGGGAGGTCACGTTCGGCGACGGCACGACCGAGTCGGTCGACGTCCTCGTCAGCGCCGTCGGTCAGCTGTCCGAGCCGAGCGCGCCCGACGTCGCGGGCTGGGAGTCGTTCGCCGGCCCCGTGCTGCACGCGGGCTCGTGGGATGCCTCCGTCGACCTCGCAGGCCGGCGCGTCGCCGTCGTCGGCACCGGCGCCTCGGCGATCCAGCTGGTGCCCCGACTGGCCGAGGTCGCGAGCGAGCTCGTCGTGCTGCAGAGGTCCGCCCAGCACGTGCTGCCGAAGCTCGACGGCGCGTACCCGGCCTGGTACCGCGACCTCGCCGCGCGGGAGCGTCGTCCGATCGACTGGATCACCCAGCAGTTCTCGCGCGGGCTCGACCCGTCCTCGGCGGTGGCGCGGCTGATCGACCGGATCGCCTCCACCCACCGGCGCGTGCAGGTGCGCGACCCCGGGCTGCGCCGCGACCTCACGCCGCGGCACCAGGTCGGCTGCAAGCGGATCCTGTTCTCCAACGACTACTACCCGGCGCTCACGCGCGAGCACGTCCGCCTCGTCCCGCACGAGATGACCGAGGTCCGCCCCGACGCCGTCCGCACCGCCGACGGCACGTGGCACGCGGTCGACGCGATCTGCTTCGCCACCGGCTTCGACACGCAGGAGTTCCTGCGCGGCATCGAGGTCACCGGCCCGGGCGGCGACCTGCACGAGGTCTGGTCGGGCGGCGCCCGCGCCCACCTCGGCATCCACGTGCCGGGCTTCCCGAACCTCTTCCTGGCCTACGGACCGAACACGAACCTCGGCGGCGGCTCGATCATCACGATGCTCGAGGCGCAGGCCCGTCACGTCCGCGCGGTCCTCGACCGGGCGCGTGACCGCGGCGCGAGCCGGGTGGAGGCGCGGCCCGAGGCCGAGCAGCGCTGGGACGACCGCGTGCAGCACGAGCTCGCCCACTCGGCGTGGGCGTCCTGCACGAGCTGGTACCGGCACCCCGAGACCGGCCGGATCACCTCGAACTGGCCCGGCGGCACGCACGCCTACGAGCGGGTCGTGGAGCACGTCCGCGACGACGACTTCGCCTGGGCGTGAGGGCCCTCACCCGGCGGAGATCTCCTTGATCCGGCCGGGGACAATGGGGCCATGTCCCCCCGCCGCCTGTTCCGCACCGTCGCCGTCGCCGAGGCCGTCACCTGGGCCCTGCTGCTGACGGGCATGTTCCTCAAGTACGTCACCGAGACGACCGAGCTGGGGGTGCGGATCGGCGGCATGGTGCACGGCGTCGTGTTCGTGGCGTACGTGGTCACCGCCGTCGTCGTCGCGATCGACGCGCAGTGGAGCCTGAAGCGCACGGCGCTGGGCCTGCTGGCCGCGATCCCGCCGTTCTTCACGATCTGGTTCGACCTCGCCAGCGAGCGTCAGGGCGCGCTGCCCGAGCGCTGGCGCCTCGCCACCTCCGAGCCCACGGGCGCGCTCGACCGCCTCGTCGCGTGGCTCGTGCGCAAGCCCCTCCAGGGCCTGGCCGTCGGCGTCGTCGCCGTGGCCGCCCTCACCGGCGCCGCCCTCCTGGTCGGCCCGCCCACCAGCTGACGTCCCCGGAAACGACGAAGGATGATGCATTCGGGCCCCGCCGAGGGGGCCGAATGCATCATCCTTCGTCGTTCCGGCTCAGGTGAGCGCGCGCGTGATCGGGTCGATCGCGAAGTAGATGACGAACAGCACGGCGATGATCCACAGCAGGACGTGGACCTCGCGGATCTTGCCCATCACGACCTTCAGCACGACGTAGGCCAGGAAGCCCGCGCCGATGCCGGCGGTGATCGAGTACGTGAACGGCATGAACGCGATCGTCAGGAAGGCCGGGATCGCGATCTCGGGATCCTTCCAGTCGATCTCGGTCACCTGGGTCATCATCAGGAAGCCCACCAGCACGAGCGCGGCCACGGCGGCCTCGTTCGGGATGACCTGCACGATCGGCGTGAAGATCGTCGCGAGCAGGAAGCACAGACCGGTGATCACGCTGGCCAGGCCCGTGCGGGCGCCGTCGGCCACGCCGGCCGTGGACTCCACGTAGGACGTGTTGCTCGAGATGCCCGCGGCGCCGCCGACCGCGGCTGCGACCGAGTCGACGATGAGGATGCGCTGCGAGCCCTCGGGCGCGCCGTCCTCGTCGTTCAGGCCGGCCTCGGCGCCGACGGCCGTCATGGTGCCCATCGTGTCGAAGAAGTCGGCGAGCATGAGCGTGAACACCAGCAGCACGGCCGCGACGACGCCCACGCGCTCGAACGAGCCGAGCAGGTTGAACGAGCCGAGCAGCGACAGGTCGGGCTTCTCGACGATGTCCTTCGGGAAGGCCGGGACGTTGAGGTTCCAGCCCTTCGACGTCGGGTCGCCGTTCGAGCCCGGGGTGTCGGTGATGGCCTGCACGATGATCGCGAGCACCGTGGTGGCGGCGATGCCGATGAGGATCGCGCCGGGCACGCGGCGCGTGTGCAGGCTGATCATCAGCAGCAGGCCGATGCAGAACACCAGCACGGGCCAGCCCGAGAGCTCGCCGCCGATGCCCATGCCGATGGGCGGCGCGGCGTTGCCGGTGGCGCGCACGAAGCCCGCGTCGATGAGGCCGATCAGCGTCAGGAACAGGCCGATGCCCACCGCGATGGCGGTCTTGAGCTGGCCCGGGACGGCGTCGAACACGGCCTTGCGGAAGCCGGTGAGCACGAGGACCAGGATCACGATGCCCTCGAGCACGACCAGGCCCATGGCATCGGCCCACGTCATCTGCGACGCCACCGAGAACGCGACGAACGCGTTGAGGCCCAGTCCGGTCGCCAGCGCGATCGGGAAGTTGGCCACGACGCCCATGAGGATCGTGAGGACGCCGGCGACGAGCGCGGTGCAGGCCGCGATGGTCGCGAAGCCCGAGCCCGGCTCGGACCCGCCGCCGAGGAAGTTCCCGTCCACGTCGGCGACGCCGCTGAGGATGATGGGGTTGAGGACGATGATGTAGGCCATCGTCAAGAAGGTCACGACACCGCCGCGAACCTCCTGGCCGATCGATGAGCCACGCTGAGAGACCTTGAAGAAGCGGTCGATGGAAGTCACCACGGACCGCCATTCTGCCAAGCGTCCGTAGGGCTGGGCACGGCGGGCTCTTCGCGGGCTCTCAGGAAACGGACAGGTACGCTCGGCAGACTGGCCCGGCGAGCCTCTCCGACGAAATGAGAACCATGCGGAACCTGAAGACCCTGCCCGCCGTCCTGCTGCTGTCCGCGGTGACCCTCGCGGCCTGCGGCTCCGGCGACGACGACGAGAAGTCGAGCCAGGAGAACTGCACCGACTACTCCTCCGGCGCCACGAGCGACGCCGTGAAGGTCTCGGGCGAGTTCGGCGAGACGGGCCCGAAGGCGACGTTCACCGCCCCGCTCACCGCGAAGGCCGACGAGCTGCAGCGCACCGTGGTCGACGACGGCAAGGGCGACGACACCGCCGAGGGCGACCAGGTCGAGGCGATCATCAGCGTCTTCAACGGCCGCACCGGCAAGCAGGCCCTCAGCGAGGCCGCCACGCTGACGGTCGGCGACGAGAACACCTTCGAGGCGTTCCGTGCCGGCATCGAGTGCGTCCCCACCGGCTCGCGCGTCGTCACGTCGGTGCTGGCGTCCGACGTCTACGGCGCCGAGGGCTACGCCGACCTCGACATCAAGGCCACCGACTCGCTGATCATCGTCACCGACGTCGTCGACGTCCGCGAGGAGGTCAAGGCCAAGGCGTGGGAGAAGGACGTCCCCGAGGTCTCCCTGAAGGGCGACGAGCCCACCGTCACGCTGCCGAAGACCGATCCGCCGAAGGACGTGCTCTACAAGGTCCTCGAGAAGGGCGACGGCGACACCGTCAAGGCGGGCGACTCCATCACCGTCAACTACCAGGGCCGCACCTGGGAGGACGACGGCAAGATCTTCCAGCAGACGTTCGGCAAGGACGGCCAGCCCGCGCAGCTGTCCACCGACCAGGTCGTCCAGGGCTTCAAGGCCGGCGTCGTGGGCCGCAAGGTCGGCGACACCGTGCTGATCACCATCCCGGCCGAGTACGGCTACGGCACCGAGGCCTCCGAGGGCAACGAGCTCGGCGGCAAGACGCTGCTGTTCGTCGTCGAGATCGTCTCGATCGACTCCTGACCGTCAGAACGTGCCCTCGGGCGCGATGACCGTGCGACCGGCGTCGCGGTGGACCTCCGCCGCGGCGCCGATCCGCTCCAGCAGGGCCGACCACCACGCCTCGTCCCGCTCGGTGCGGGCCTCGTCCCACGTGTCGCCCTGCCCGTCGATCCCCTCGCGCAGGATCTCGAGGTGGCCGGCGTGCTGTGCGGTCTCCGAGACGAGGTGCACGAGCAGCCGCTCGAAGGTCGTCGACGGCTCGGACCACCACGGCACGGTGACCGGAGCGTCGGGCGCGAGCGCGGCCGCGGCCCGCTCGGTGTGCTCGCCCACGGCCACGTAGAGGTCGATGACGTCCTGCGCCGACTCGTCCGCGGTCAGCCAGAGGTCGGAGTTGTCCTCCTCCCCCGTCGTGGTCTCCCACGGCGTGCCGAGGTCGCTGGGGAAGCCGGCGCACGACGCGACGTACTCCAGCTCGACGATCGCCAGGTGCTTGACCAGGCCCAGCAGGTTCGTGCCCGTGGGCGTCAGCGGCCGGCGGGCGTCGTACTCGTCCACCCCGTGCACGGCCCGCAGCACCGCACGGTGGCCGCGCCGCAGGTACTCGAGGCTGATCGCGTTGGCGGTCACCGGGCCGACCGCCACTGGGGATCGCGGCCGAGGAAGCCCATCAGTCGCGTCACCCCGTCGCTGTCGGGCGGCACGGGAACCGCCGGTCCGTACTGGCCCGAGTCGCGCAGGATCTGCTCGTGCAGGCTCATCCCCTGCAGCAGGTGCTCGCACTCCTGCGCGTCGAGGCCCGACGGGACGCCGGCCGACTCGGCCAGGTCCCACGTGTGCATGAGCACGTCGGTCGTGTAGAGCCGGTCGACGACGCCGCCGAGCGGCTCGGTGCCCAGGTGCGGGTGCGTGAAGTCCGCCTCCGCGGCGTCCGACGCGAGCAGCTGCTGGATCTCGGCCGCGTGCGCTCGCCAGGTGCCGGCGGGGTCGTCCCCGTCGACCGGACGGCTCAGGTCGACGCCGCCGGAGGCGAGGAAGCCCTGCGACCACGTCACGAGGTGCTCGACGACGTCGCGTGCGCGCCACTCGGGCACGGGCGTCGGCGCGTCCCAGTCGTCCACCTGCTCGACGACGGCGGTGAAGCCCTCCACGATGCGCGCATGACGCTCGGCGAGGGGCTGCGAGGGTGCGGACACGGGTCCTCCTGCGGTGGGCGGCACGGGGCTCCAGTCGACCGGCCGAACCCCGGCGGCGTCAAGGGTGGGCGCCGCTTGTCGATCGCCGGCGAACACGAGACGGTGGCACGGTGACCGCACTGCACGACCTCGACGCCCACGACCTCGCCGCGACCATCGCCTCGGGCGAGGTCTCGTGCGTCGAGGTCACCCGCCACTTCCTCGAACGGGCCCAGGACGACCACCTCGGCGCCTTCGTGACCCTCACCCCCGAGCGCGCGCTGGCCCGCGCGGCCGCGCTCGACGCCCTCGAGGAGCGCCCGCCGTTCGCGGGCGTGCCGACGGCCTTCAAGGACCTGACGGCGACCGAGGGCGTCCGCACGACGATGGGGTCGCGGCTCATGGCCGACCAGGTGCCCGACCACTCCGCCGACCTCGTCGGCCTCGTCGAGGACGCCGGCTTCGTCAGCCTGGGCAAGACGAACACCCCGGAGTTCGGCCTGAGCTCGTACACCGACAACGACGTCGTCGGTCCGACCGGCACGCCCGCGGACCCGTCGCGGAACGCGGGCGGCTCGAGCGGTGGCGCGGCCGCGGCGGTCGGTGCGCGGCTGCTCCCGCTCGCGCCCGGCAGCGACGGCGGCGGCTCGATCCGGATCCCCGCGTCGTGCTGCGGGATCCTCGGCTTCAAGCCGTCGCGCGGCCGTGTGGGCGCCGGCCCCGACTCCCCCACGTGGAACGGGCTGGCCACCGACGGCGTCCTGGCCCGCTCGGTGCGCGACGTGGCCGCTGTGCTCGACCTCCTCGCCCGGCCGATGCCCGGCTCGTCCCGGGTGTGGCCCGCACCGGCCGTGCCGTTCGCGGAGGAGGTCCGACGCGAGACCGGCCGGCTGCGCATCGCGACCTGGACCGACCCCTACCTCGACTTCGCCGAGCCCTCCCCCGGCTCGGTCGCCGCCGTCGCCGCGGCGCGCGAGGCACTCGCCTCGCTCGGGCACGAGGTCGTGGAGATCACGAACCCCTGGCCCGCCGAGCTGGAGCCGCAGTTCAACGTGGTCTGGTCCGCCGGGATGGCGTCCGTGCCGCTGCCGCCCGAGGCGATCGGCAGCCTGCGTCCGACGACGCGGTACTGGTACGAGCGGGGCGGCCAGGCCTCAGCGCCCGCGCTGGCCGCCGCGATGGGCTTCCTCGAGCTGACGACCGCGCGGGTCAACGCCTCACTGGCCTCGTTCGACCTGTTCCTCACGCCCACGCTGGCCCTGCCGCCGCAGCCGCACGCGTGGTTCACCGAGTCGGGCGACCCGGCCGAGGACCACCGGCGCGAGCTGCTCTTCACGCCCTACACGGCGCTGATGAACATGAGCGGCCAGCCCGCCGCGAGCGTGCCCGGCTTCGAGCACGAGGGCCTCCCGGTGGGCGTGATGCTCGCCGGGCACGTCGGCGCCGACGCGCTCGTCCTCCGCGCGTCCCGAGATTTGCTCCAGAATCGACGTCTCAACCCGCTTGAAGGGTAGGAATTGGAGCAGATCTCGCGAAGGGCGGTCAGTCGCGGGCGGTCATGACGATCGGGTCGCCGTCGGTGATCGCGATGGTGTGCTCGCTGTGGGCGCCGCGGGAGCCGTCGGCGCTGCGGATGGTCCAGCCGTCGTCGTCCATGCGGATCTCGTCGGTGGCCGCCAGCAGCCACGGCTCGATCGCGATGACGAGGCCCGGCTTGAGCGGGAAGCCTCGACCGGCGGTGCCGTCGTTCGAGATGTGGGGGTCGCCGTGCATCGTGCGGCCGACGCCGTGCCCGCCGAACTGGGTGTTGACCGAGTAGCCGTACTCGCGCGCGGTCTCGCCGATGGTCGCGCTGATGTCACCGATCTTGTTGCCGGGACGGGCGACCTCGATGGCGCGGGCGAGGGCGACCTCGGTGGCCTCGATCAGGCGCAGGTCCTCGTCGCGCGGCGTGCCCACCACGACGCTGAGCGCCGAGTCGCACACCCAGCCGTCGACGCTCACCGCGAAGTCGAAGCTGACCAGGTCGCCGTCGCGCAGCCTGTACTTGTGCGGCAGGCCGTGCAGCACCGCGTCGTTGACGCTCGTGCACAGCACCTTGCCGAACGGGCCGCGCCCGAACGAGGGCGCGTAGTCGATGTAGCAGGACTCGGCGCCGCGGTCCTTGATCATCCGGTGCGCGAGGGCGTCGAGCTCGATCAGGTCGACGCCGACGTCGGCCGTCTCGGCCAGGGTCGTCAGGACCTCGGCGACGAAGCGGCCGGCGGGCCGCATGTCGTCGAGTTGAGTGGGGCTCAGGAGCTCGATCGCCATGCGGCCAGCCTACGGAGTCGCGTCAGCGGCGGACCTTCAAGGTGGCCGTGTACGTGCCCGAGAGGACGCCCGGGCCGACGAGGCCGCCGCGACGCTCGGACGCGCCCTTGGACTTGCCGACCTTCCAGGCCCAGCCGGCGGTGACCACACCGCGGTCGGCCGGGATCAGCGCGTCGAGCTGCGCCACGAGCTCGGAGAAGCTCGAGGGGCCGTCCTCCTCGTCGTCGAAGCCGGGGCACCAGATCTCGCCGTCCTCGTCGATCTCGCAGTCGTCCATCGACGGCTGCGCGAGCGCGGAGTAGGCGATCTTGGCGCGACCCTTGGCGTTCTTGCCGATCACGAACTTCTTCGCGGGGCCGGTGCGCGTGCCCTGGGGGCGGCCGTTCACGTACTCGCGGTAGACGGGGCGCACGGTGACGCCGCGGCCGGCCTTGACGCTGCTGCCGTGCGCCTTGACCCACTTCCCGCCGACCCAGCGCTGCGCGCCGGCGAAGCGGTAGTCCACGGCCTTCGCGCTGCGCAGCGTGAGGTGCGAGGTGATGCGGGTGATCGTGACGTCGGCGAGGTCGGTGCCCAGCAGGGTCGCGACGTCGCTGCCGACGCTGCCGGCCAGCTGGTCGCCGAGCTCGCCGCGGTCGGCGTAGACCTGCACGTTGGCGACGCTGCCCGTGCGGCCGCCGCGCAGGCGGTAGTCGATGCGCCACACGTGACGCGCGGTGCCGATCCCGAGGTTGTCGAGCGTGTCGACGGCGGCGTACGCGGGCGCGTAGCCGGCGGCGAAGGCCGCGAGGTCGGGGTTGACGACCGTGCCGCCGTACGTGCCGATGCGCTGGCCGGAGGGGTTGTAGACGTGGGTCGTGACTGGGAAGCCCTTGATGACGCCGAGCTCGCCGCGGATGGCCGCGTAGCCGTCGTGCGTGATCGTGCCGATCTGCTGGCCGACCCGCGAGACCTGCTTGTACGAGCCGACCAGGCCGGTCGAGGAGGGGACGATGAGCGCCGTGTCGGCGTTGTGGATCGACAGCGAGGTCTCGCCGGCGAAGTCCATCGGGTGACCGAACGCCCACACGGTGTTGCCGCAGATCGCGGTCACGGTGCCGACGCCGCCGGAGAACAGGTCGCCGGTGGAGTAGCCCACGGCGATGTTGCCGCCGGGCACGAGCGGCTCGGCGATGCGCGAGGGCGACGCGACCGAGGCGAATCCGCCGGCTCGGGCCGAGCGAGCGGCGGCCGACGAGCCCGGAACGCGCGCCAGGGTGCGGTTGGCCAGGGCGTTGGTCTTGGTGCCGCCCGCGACGACCTTGCGGGTCTTCAGCAGCGGGAGGGTCTCTCCGGCGAGGCGCTTCTCGGTGGCCCGCGAGGCGCCCGCGAGCGAGGACCGCGTGATGGACACGCGCGACGGGGCGAGGCGGTCGACGCCCGACTTCTTCATGAAGTCGGCGGGGGTGACGCCCGCGATCGGGAGGTTGTCGGCGTTGAGGCCGTACGCGACGGCGCCGATCAGGCGCCCGTCCTGCGCGTAGACGGGCGAGCCCGACATGCCCGACCAGATGCCCGCCGCGGGATTGCCGGTGTCGATGCCGGCGCCCGAGAGCTCGAACAGCAGCATGTCGACGCCCTGGCCGAGCGCGTCCTCGAGGTGACCGACGTACTCGCCGGTGAACTCGACGGGCTGCGTGCCCTTGACGACCGTGAGGCCGGTCACCGGCTCGCCCTCGGCGAACGCGGTGGCCTCGTCCTGCGTGACCATCGGCTGGCTGCCGTCGGAGCAGAAGGCCGCGGGCGCCGCGACGGCGGGCGTGGCGGGGGCGACCAGCGCGGTCGCGGCCACGCCGCTGAGTGCGGCGGCGGACAGCCAGCGCAGGATGGGACGGTTCATCGAGTACCCCCGAGAGTCGGACATGAGTCACCGGATCGTATCGGGTGAGAGCCGACTCCCGGGGGTGATACGAGAATCAGCCTCCGAGCGACGTCCGGAATCGCTGCATCCCCGACAGCCAGTGATCGGTGTCCTGCGCCTTGCGGGCGTACATCGTGCCGACCGACTCGTGCGGCAGCGCGAGGAAGCGGCCCTCGTCGATCGCCTCGAGCAGCACCCGCGCGGCCTCCTGCGGCGCGAGCGTCTCGCCGGCGGCCGCGACCGACCCGTGGGCCAGTCGCGCGTCGGGCTCGGTGGCGGTCTCGCCCGCCTCGGCCATCGGCGTCGCGACCCCCATGGGGCACAGCGCGGCCACCTGGACGCCTCGGTCGCCGTACGTCGCGGCGAGCCACTCGGCGAAGCCGACCGCGGCGCGCTTGGACACCGAGTAGGTCGGCGAGCCCAGCTGGGTCAGCAGGCCCGCGGCGGACGCGGTGACCGCGAAGACGCCGGGCGACTCCACGCTCCACCGCGGCACGAGAGCCCGAGCGGCGCGCACGTGTGCCATGACGTTGACGTCGAGCGACAGCGACCAGTCGAACTCGTCGGCGTCGAGGCCGAAGCCTCGGAAGATGCCCGCGTTGGCGACGAAGACGTCGACCCCGCCGAGCTCGGCGTCGGCCTGCTCGATGAGGGCCGCGACGCCCGCCTCGGAGGCGACGTCACCGGCGAACCACGGCTGCCCGAGGCGCTCCCCGGCCTCGGAGACGCGCTGCTCGTCGAGGTCGGCCAGCAGCACGCGGTCGCCGCGTTCGACGAGCGCCTCCGCGATCGCCAGGCCGATGCCGCCCGCAGCACCGGTGACGACACACCTGCGCGCGCTCATCGGACACCCTGACGCTTGAGCTCGGCCTTGGCGAGCGAGTTCTTGTGGACCTCGTCCGGACCGTCGGCGAACCGCAGCGTGCGGATGCCGGCGTACATCTCGGCCAGCGGGAAGTCCTGGCTCAGACCGCCGCCACCGTGCGTCTGGATCGCCTTGTCGAGGATCCACTGCACCGTGCGGGGCGTGGCGATCTTGATCGCCTGGATCTCGGTGTGGGCTCCCTTGTTGCCCACCGTGTCCATCAGCCAGGCGGTCTTGAGCACCAGCAGGCGCAGCTGCTCGAGGCGCACGCGCGACTCGGCGATCCAGTCGCGGATGACGCCCTGGTCGGCCAGCGGCTTGCCGAACGCGGTGCGGTCCTGCGCGCGCTGGCACATGAGCTCGATCGCGCGCTCGGCGATGCCGATCGACCGCATGCAGTGGTGGATGCGGCCGGGCCCGAGGCGCGCCTGGGCGATCGCGAAGCCGTCGCCCTCGCCCGCGATGAGGTTCGAGACCGGGACGCGCACGTCGGTGAACCGCAGCTCGGCGTGGCCGCCGTGGTCGCGGTCGTGGTAGCCGAACACGTGCATGCCGCGGACGATCTCGAGGCCGGGGGTGTCCCGCGGCACGAGGATCTGCGACTGCTGGCGGTGCCGTGCCGCCGTGGGATCGGTCTTGCCCATGACGATGAAGACCTTGGCGTTCGGGTTCATCGCCCCGGTGATCCACCACTTGCGGCCGTTGATGACGTACTCGTCACCGTCGCGCACGATCGAGGTCTCGATGTTCGTCGCGTCACTCGAGGCCACGTCGGGCTCGGTCATCGCGAACGCCGAGCGGATCTCGCCGGCCAGCAGCGGCTCGAGCCACTGCTTCTTCTGCTCCTCGGTGCCGAACTCGTTCAGCACCTCCATGTTGCCGGTGTCCGGCGCGGCGCAGTTCGTCGCCGGCGGGGCCAGCTGGATGCTGCGGCCCTGGATCTCGGCCAGCGGGGCGTACTGCAGGTTGCTCAGGCCTGCGCCGCCCTCACCGGGCAGGAACAGGTTCCACAGGCCCCGCTTCTTCGCCTCCGTCTTGAGGTCCTCGACGACCGGCGGGATCGACCAGTCGTCGTTCCGGTAGTTGGCCTCGATCTGCTCGTGCGCGAGCGGCTCGGCCGGGTGGACGACCTCGTCCATGAAGGACTGCATCTGCGCGATGAGGTCCTGGGTCCTCTCGTCGAAGGCGAAGTGCATGACTCAGGCCTCGGCCATCACGTAGACGACCTCGGCGATGCACGCCGGCTTCTCGACACCCTCGATCTCGACGACGACGCTGACGATCGCCTGCGTGCCGATCTTGATGTCCTGCGTCTCCTTGAGGGTGGCCGTGGCGCGCACCTTGGAGTCGACCGGCACGGGGTGCGGGAAGCGCACCTTGTTCGCGCCGTAGTTGACGCCCATGACGACGCTCTTGACCGAGTAGATCTGCTCGGTGAACACCGGCAGCAGGCTCAGGGTGAGGTAGCCGTGGGCGATCGGCTTGCCGAACGGGCCCTTCGCGGCGGCGTCGGGATCGACGTGGATCCACTGGTGGTCGCCGGTGGCGTCGGCGAAGAGGTTGATCTTGTCCTGGGTCACGGTGACCCACTCGCTGGTGCCCAGCTCCTGGCCGGCGGCGGCCTTGAAGTCGGCGAGGGTCTCGAACTCACGGGTCATCGGGGTCTCCTGGATCACTAAGCGCTTGCTTAGTCAGCACCGTATCGTGCGTCCTCGGTCACGGGCAATGGGACCGGCGACCTCGCGCGTCCGGGTTCCGGCGATTCGATTGTCCGGCGGCCGCCCAGGTGTGACACTCAGTTGCATGAACGCCCCCGCCGGCCCGCCGCGCCGCGAGCGCCCCGAACTGCGGCCGACCCCGCAGCTGCGGCCGCTGCGACTCGTGGCGAGCGTGCTGACGGTCGTCCTCGTCGTGGGCCTGGGCTGGGCCGCCTGGACCTACATCGGCACCAACGTCGTCGCGAAGCAGCGCCAGGGCGACATGGCCGTGGCACTGGCCGACGACTGGAAGGGCAACCGCAAGGGCGACGCCACCCGCGACGAGATCCGCATGGGGCAGGTGTTCGCGGTGCTGCGCGTGCCGCGTCTGGGCGAGGACTTCGAGGTCCCCGTGGTCGCCGGCATCGACGACACCGCGCTGACCTCGGGCGTGGGCTGGTTCACCGACACGCAGCGGCCCGGCCAGCCGGGCAACTTCGCCGTGGCCGGCCACCGCGTGACGAACGGCCAGCCGTTCAAGGACTTCCCCGACCTGCGCGCCGGCGACCTGGTCGAGGTCGAGACCCGCACGCACGTCTACACCTACGAGCTGCGCAACTCCGGCACGGACACGATCGTCGACTTCACCGACATCTGGGTCGTCCAGCCCGTGCCCGAGGAGGCCAGGGAGTCGAGGACCCAGAAGTCCCGGGCTCGCCCCACCGAGTCACTGCTGACCCTCACGACGTGCTCGGAGATCTTCCACACCGACGACCGCTCGGTGGTCTTCGGCG
This sequence comes from Aeromicrobium sp. JJY06, assembly GCF_044069275.1. Taxonomy (NCBI): domain Bacteria; kingdom Bacillati; phylum Actinomycetota; class Actinomycetes; order Propionibacteriales; family Nocardioidaceae; genus Aeromicrobium; species Aeromicrobium sp. JJY06. The sequence continues at coordinate 1,483,844 of NZ_JBIMRD010000001.1, read as the reverse complement.
AGCTGGTCAGGACCGAGCACGTCTGACCCGCGCGCGTCCCGAGATGTGCTCCATTTTCCACGTCTCAGGTGGGCTGAGACGTAGAAGAAGGAGCACATCTCGGGGCAGGCGGTCAGCTGGTGGTGAGGTCGTCGACGAGCCAGTCGCCGTCGACCTTCTTCATGGAGATCACGACCGAGAGGGCCGCGGGCGAGCCGGGCTTGCCGGCGATCGTGCGGTTCTGGTCGACGAACGCGAGCAGGCGCACCTTCGAGGTCGAGCACTCCTGCCCGCACTCGAGCGCCGCGATCGTCCGGACCGTCGCGGTGACGTCGATCTGGCGCTGCTGGGCGGTGGAGACCAGTTGCGGCGTCAGCTCGGAGTACTGGTCGGCGAACGACTCGGTCATCACCTCGGTGGCCTCGTCGAGGTCGTCGGCGATCGACGCGTGGCGGTAGCCGAGCATCCGCGGGATGGCGTCGGTGGCCGCGGCCGCGGCGTCGTCGCGGGCGTCCTGCTGGTCCTGTGACGAGGCGGAGGGGGG